>NZ_CP180546.1:1931995-2575993 GCF_047778055.1 Neptuniibacter sp. QD34_54
CCGAGCCAGATACAGTGACTGCAGCTGTGCCACTAGCAGACGCTCCGATCGATGCTGCTACCGCTAAGGTGTCGATAGTGAGTTCATTGGTGGTCATCACTACTACATCAGTCGCATTGTTAATGGTTGCAGTATCAATGGTGGCTTCGACAGTATTGGCTAGCGTATTGGTAACTGCACTACCAGAACCGGACGCCCCTACGCTAACGGTACCACCACCGCCAACCGAAACAGAGGCAGCTACCGCATTGGCATCTACTGAGCCATCTGCAAGCGCTGATACATCAACTGTGCCGTTGGCAGTAATAAGCGATCCATCATCAATTGCAGCTCTTAAGTCTGTATTGATGTCGTTATCCGCAATAGATACCGCAATTGCCGCTGATATTGCAGCACTACCGCCACTGCTAATAGCTAAACCAATTGAGGCAGCAACAACCGTAGAGGTAACAGAAGAGCTATCTTCAGCATGAACGCTTAATCCGTTGGTGCTGGTAACAGAACTGTTGCTGATTCGAGCTGCCACCGTATTGTTCAGAGTATTCAACGACGATGCGCCCGCGCCTGCGCCCGCGCCTGCGCCCGTGATCGCAATATCACCTGCAGCTAAAGACAAGCTAGCTGCCACACCCGTAGACAGAATCGACATCTGCGTATCAGTACCAACTGTTACGCTGCCGCCATTCACTGTTGAGTTGATAATGCCAGATTCTGTTACGCCACTGAGACTATTGGTAGCTAATACAACGGACACACCTAGAGCAAAGGCTGCTGTGCTACCGACTGCGACTGAAGCTGATGCAGAAACCACCTCAGAATCTAGAGATGATGTATCTACCGCATCCACACTAACCGCACCTGTTGCATTTACAGTGCTATTTTCAATGACCGCTCTGGAAATACCGCTATGAATATTGTCTGCCGCTGCACCCGCGCCAGCGACTGTACCTGCCACATCACCCGAAGCACCAACAGTGACAGCAACTGCAACTGTGGTGGCATTCATCTGTAACGATGAGGTGAGATCTATATCAAGAATGCCGCTACTAGTGACATCGGAATTAAGCACTCCTGCAGTCACTGCTGTACCTACATTGTTGATGGCGACAGCGGCTGATGCATCTAAACCAAAGGCGATTGAACCACTGGTTGCGGTAACACCTACACCAATCGATGTGCTAATCGCATCGATCAAACTACTGTTAGTAGCGCTAATTGTGACATTGCTTGCATCAACGACTGCACTGTTTTGGATAACGGCTTCCACAGCGCCATTGACTGTATTAGTAACAACCGCAACAGTGACTGATGCTCCGACAGCGATATTACCGCTGCTGGCATTTACACTTAAACTTGCTGCCAACCCTAATGTTTCAATCGTTCCTGCAGAATCGGCATTGAGTATTAGATCTCCACCAGTTGATAGGCTGCTGTTATCGATTAACGCTCTGGTTTGTGTAGAAATGACATTATCTGCTGTAGCTACAGTGACATTTAAAGTGATGGCACCATCACTACTGCCAGTGACCGAAGCGCTAGCTGCAGCGACATCCGCATAGATCTCTGCGGTATTAGAGACATCAATATTAGAATTGCCGCCAATCGTTGCATCAGCTCCGTTTACTAATCCGGCTTCGATTATATTGCTGATGGTATTCTGGCTACCTGCGCCACTACCCGTACCACTGAGTGAATACGAACCACTAATGGTCACGCTGATGGCTGCTGATACTGCAACAGCGTCAATTGATGTGTTGGATTCAGCATCTATATCCAATGCTGAAGCTGTGAGTATAGCGTTAGAAATTAGGGCTCTGGTTGTATTATTAATTTCATTGTTGGCATTTGTGGCTGTGATATTTAAGCCACCCGAACTGCCAGATCCACTGACAGCGGCATTGATACTCGCTGCAACTATGTCTGCTGTAATAGATGAGTTATCGATAGCTGATAAAACGAGTGGACCAACTAGATCTACAACTGAACCTCCCTCGATCATCGCTTCAACTGTATTCTCTATATCATTGAAAGCTAGAGAAATGTCTGCGGAGAAACTAGCAGATGTACCATTCGATGAAGAACTAATTCCCACCGATGCAGAGACCGCAGTGGCTTCGATACTCGCTTCTGAAAGTGCTGAAACTGTCGCGCCAGAAGAGCTGCTTGTTAGGCTAATATCGTTAATCGCAGCTCGGGCTGTATTGCTTATATCATTATCGGCTACGGCTACACCGATACTGCCAGATACAGAGGTATTATCAGAACTGATCGCCAAACTGAATGAAGCAGCCGCTGCATCAGCAACGATTAATGATTGATCCGTTGCTATCACTGATACTGGGCCAGCCACCGTAATTGTAGCGCCTAAATCAGTTACATCTTCAATTTCTGCAATGGCGCTATTACTGATGGTATTAAAGGTTAAAGCACCGGTAGCAGCCGCACTAATCGCGTTATTATCGCTAGATTGCGTGACAGATAACGCGACACCAAAGGCCAGAGTCTCTATCTCAGAAGCCGTTAAGGCTTCAACGGAAAGTGCGCCACCTGCATTGACTGAAGTCGATGATAGAATTGCCTCTGTAGAAACATCAATTTCATTCACCGCGACCGAAACACCTAAGCCGACCCCGGCCTGAGAGCCGCTACCACTGCCGACGCTGATCGATACGGCTGCTGAACCTGCTGTAGCAGTTACAATGCTTGCATCAGACGCATACATGCTGACATCACCCGTTGCCACGATATTGCTAGGGTTGATGATGGCGCTGATATCACCGGTAATGAAGTTGCCAGAGCCGGAACCTGCCAACGCTAAAGCACTACCGTCATTTGCAAGTGCACCGGCGATACCTAAGGTGAAAGCGTTGACTGTTGATGTGGAGGTTGCAGTAACATTAACGTTGTCACCCGTGGCATTAACGTTACGAAGAGCTGCTGTTGTATCTTTAGTGATAACGTTTTGCGCACCTGCGGCACCCGCTGCCGCTGCACCTAAATCACCGCCGCCTAGTGATAACGCTAAGGCACCTGCACCGGCATCGGCATTGATGTAACTGTTATCAGTAGCGGTAATATTTAGATCACCTGCACTCAACAATGATTGTGCTGCACCAGTGTTTGTAATACTTGCTTCGGTTGAAGCTAAAATGAAATTCCCTGAACCGGAGCCTGCACCAGCTAAGGCATCCGAGTCATTAGCAACTGCTGCGGAACCTGCAATGGTTAATGCCTGAATGCTGGATGAGTTAGTGGCGCTGATATCTACACCACCGGTAGCGCTAACTGGAGTATCTGTAACAGTCGCTCTAATGGTTTGTGTAACATCATTGACCGCTACAGAGGCGCCCACTGCACCAGCTGTACTTCCGCTGTTGTCATAAGCAAAAGTGGCACCACCTGAATCTGCTCTAATATCTGAACTGTCTTCAGCATGCAGAGTTAAATTGCCATCGGTATCTACCGTGCCACTATCAATCTGAGCCAAGAATTCGGTATCAACGACATTAACTGTGACACTGCCTGCACCAGCGAACGTTATATCACTGGAATTGTTGTTATCGCTGTTACCTGATTTGATTGCACCTGCGACTGCAATGGTGACCGTATCAAGGTTGGTAGCACCCGTTGCTGAAAGGGTTACGCCACCGGATTTCGACGTGAGATCATTACTGCCTAACGCCCGTGCCCAAACGCTATTATCGATTACATTGACCGATACTGAGCCTGTGACACCGGCATCGGCACCATTGGTAATCGCTAAACCACCAATGATGTTGGTGACGTTGGTTTCATTAGCACCACGAAGTAATATGCCTTGATTAGCGGCAGCACCGGTATTATCACCATTGATAGTGGCTCCAGTGCCTAATGTGGCATGGGTTTCACCGTCGAGTACTGCAACGCCGACAGACGCTGCGATACCAACATTGGTTCCGCCGTCATTGTCACCGTTCTCATTGCCGCCATTGTCCTGCCCTAATGATCCAGAGGCCGCAATAGCTAAGAGGGTTACATCCTCATAACTGGTTGCGGTCACAGATAACCCATAGGCTGTTTCTGTACCTTGATCGCCATTACTATCAAAGATGCCGTCTCTTACAGAAAGCCCAGCACCTTGGCCTAAAGATGTGACTTCGGCCCCCTCACCGATGACGGCATGGGTGCGATCAATATCGACCAAGACCCCAACCGAGATACCTACTGAAGAGCCACTCATAGATACCCCAAGGGTTCCTGCGTAGCTTTCAATGGCAGTGTGGCTGTTGGCCGCAATCATTGCTGAACCTGTCGCGTTAACAACTACATTGCCTGCTTCAGGTGTTTCAGCATCCGGATCTTTACCTAAAACCGCACGAGTATCAGTCAGATTGACCAAAACATTTAGGCCGCCAGCGCCTGAAGTACTATCACCTGCGCCTAAGTTAGCCGTTAATTGGAATATATCCTCAGTACCATCAGCTTCAACGATTAAATCGCCGCCAGTGGTTATGGATGTAGGTACTAGAGCATTATCGGACGCTTCTATTATCGCTTCAGTAGATTTGGTGATAACCGCTACGCCTAGGCCTATACCCACACCGGTAGCATCTTTACTGCCTGCCAGAGCACCAGCAAATGTTGAAAGTGTTGTATCGTCTGTTGCTCTTACAATCAGGTCGTTGCCGGAGCTCACTACCGCTCCGGCACCAATGCTCGCTTTAGTATTTAATACAAAGACATCGATGGCAGCAGATCCGGCACCTGCATCGCCACCAGAACCGATTGCAGCACCGGCAACTAATGTGGTGACATCAATGCCGGTTTCGTTAAGCACTGGGACAATGATTTCTAGAGGGCTGACAGACGCATCTGCGATGACTGACAGATCTCCAGCAGAATCTATAGAAGTACCATCGCCAACGGTTGCAAGAGTGGCATTTTCAACAACATTAACCCCGATCGCAGCACCAACACTGGTACCCTCATCGGATAAGGTTAGTGCGCCACCACCTGCTATATTCTGTAAACCGATATCTTGTCTTGCTTCAACGCTTAGATCGGTACCAGTCGTTGTAAGGCTCGCACCATCAGCGAGCGTAGCGCTAGTGTTGCTGATAATGACATTAACGCCTACAGAACCTGCCACGGCAGTATTATCATTCTCGCCTTTCTGAGTAGAACCGCTACCGGCCAGTGAGAGCAGTTTAAAGTCGTTACTTTCACCGTTTGGAGTGCCCGCCTCAATGCTGACAGATGCTGCGGTGATATCACTATTGCCGATAGAAGCATGAGTATCTAACAATCCGACATTTACAGTTACGGCAGCGCCTACTGTGGTTTTAGCATCATCAGCAAAAGCTGTGGCGATGGCTTGTGTATCTGCATCAGCATCGCTGGTTGCTTTGACGGTGAGATCACCACTGGCATCGATAACCACGCCATCGCTAATAGAGGCATTAACTTCAGGGGCAATGACAGTAGCGCCAATCGCTGCAGCTACACGTACAGTACCGCCTCGTGTTTGTTGTGATGCATCTTCACCCGTACCACCTTGACCACCCGGATTAGCGGTTTGTGATTCAGCGGTGGTATTTGCTCCTTCAACCTGGTCACCTGCTGTAGGTGCAGAAACCGAAGTGCCGGCCCGACTATTGGCATAATCGGTTTGATTACTTGTTTCCTCATCTGAGGTATTACCGCCGTCTTCTTCAGACTTCGATCCTTCTGAGCTGGCTTTAGCCACGGTTGTCGCATCAATTTCTGATAGCGCTACCACTGAAACATTACCAACACCGGTGTTGACGCTTCTTGCAAGTAAAGCATCGGTATTGTCTTCTACCCAGCCCATCGCAAAGGAGATGCCTACGCCGGTTTCACCGCCATCGGTTTCCGCGTCAGCTTCTGTTTTTTGAGCCTCTAATGTGGATGCGGAGATACTGAGATCACCTGCGACATTAAGAGCGTCGCCGTTGGAATCAATCTGAGCCGATGTATCGTTGTTTGCTACACCTATAGCTACAGCGCCACCAAAAGCTATTCCATCGGAACCGGTTGCTTTAGAACCTGCTTTAGCGAGAGTCACCATGGTGTGATCACCCTCAGCAGAAACAGATAAATTGTCTGACTGGCTAATGTCGCCGCCTAATATACCGGCATCGGTATCATGTGCGCTGACATTCACAGCAACGGATAAGCCGCCACCGCTGCCACCTGAGGTAGCGTCTCCAGGTAGTGCACGCGCTTCATTGCTAGTACTAGATTCAGCTTTAACGGTGACATCGCCAGTTGCAGTAATGTCTGAACCATCACCTAGGGTTGCTGAAGTTGAGCCGCTGGCCTCATTTATCGCTACGGAACCGGCAACACCAATATCTCCACCACTCGCACCAGAGTTAGCTCGTGCTGATGAGGAGTGAGTTGATTCTGTAATTTGGTGAGAGCTGCCCGTACCTATACTAGTTAATTCTACGGCCTCACCTTTGAGAGCATTTTCTTTGGAATCGGCAAGTTTGAGTCGGCCATTGCCTTCGATAATGGCATAGTAAGTATTGCCATTAGTTAACCCGCCAATATCGGTACCGCCACCATTGCTGTAGACAATCTCATCACCTGTATTAAGGCCTAACGTGTCTTCTAAATGAATTTCGAAACGTTTTTCGTCTGGGTCGAAGTCAAGGTTATCTTTACCATCGCGCTCTAAACTATGATTATCCCCGCTTCCCAAGGATGTTAGATCAATTGCTGTACCGGCATTTGCGTCCACTTCAGAAGGAGCCAGTTTAACTTTGCCATCACCTACATCGATTACATAATACTTAGTCGTGCCACCATCATCTGTTAAGCCACCTAAGCTGATATCTCCGCCATTGCTATAGGTAACTTCATCCCCAGTCTCTAAATCATCGATATCCCCTACATAGATAGTGTTTGCATCAACATCAACACTGATAGGCTCTTTAGGGGTGATATCGACATCGCGATCGGCCATCTCTGCAGTGACATTAACATTAGAAGCAGTAACATCGGCATACTCGATTAAAGAACTATTACTGATATCTGAAGTGCTGAGCGCGACAGCGACACCTACGCTAGTACCACCTTCATTTGTGGTAGCGCTACCATCGGCTTCCGATAATGAATCGGCATTCGCTGAACTGTTTACGTTGATATCGCCAGCTACGTTTATTGTGATTGGATCTAAAGAAGTGCCACCAACATAAGCGGAAGTTTGTGAATCACTAATATTGACCGAAATAGCTGCTGCAACGCTGATGGTACCTTCAGAGGTAGATGCATCGGGGCTATCGTTATCACCGGTGCCTTCATCACTATTGCTGTCTGCAAAGCTGCGTTGTGAGGCAACCTGATCATTAACGCCGTTATCATCCCCGCTATTTTCTACGCCATCATCCTGTTCAGCACCGCTAGAGCTGGCTTTGGCTGTCGTTCTTGAGGCATTGTTACCTCGTGCCATCAACATCATCGCCCCGCCTGCTGTCAGATCCCTAGCGATCATAACGGCAGTACTATCATTGGCTGATACTAAGGCTAAAGAAGCACCGATTGCTGCATCAGAACCTTCAACGTCACCTTCTGCGTCAGCTGTGGTTCTGCTGGTTTGTTCGGCATTAAGGGTTAGACCTCCACTGAGATCAATTAATGATCCGGCTTGGATATTTGCATCGGTATCATTGAAAGCTATGTTAAGCGCGACAACGGGAGTAATCGCTACACCACCTGCCGCACCTGCACGAGCAATAACCCATTGTTCATAAGTACCATCAGCATCGAGTGTTAGATCAGATGCGCCTGTAATACTGGCATCTAGAGCAAGTTCAGATAAGGTATCGTTATCACTGACATTCAAGGCGACTGATGCACCAATACCTACGCTTTCACCACCTGTATTTTCTAATGGCAGCGCCATAGCGGAATGCTCAGTGACTGATTCACTATTAAGACTGACAGCACTGTTATTCAGCATCGTAACGCTGCTATCCGCAGCGATTAAGGCGGAAGTCGTTACATCGACAAGGTTAATTGCTAACGAGCCTGCAACACCTACATCACCACCACTCGCACCAGATGTAGAACGTGCTGTTGTACGATGAATCGATTCGGTTAACCTGTGATTATCTCCAATACCAGATCCAGTCACCTCAATCGCATTACCTGCAAAAGCATCTTCACGCGATTCAGCTAGCTGAATCTCATCACCAATTATCAGGTAATAGGTTTTACCGTCTGATAGCCCGGTGATATCACTACCACCGCCATTGTGATAAGTAACTTCATCACCGGTAACATAGCCCTGTGGTGCTTCAAATTTGAGCTCGTATTGAGGGTTGAAGGTGATATCTTCTTCACCCGCGCGTTCGAATGTGTGCTCGGTGCCACCACCTAATGAGGTTAAGTCTATAGCAGTGCCATTATTGGCATCGGTCTCATTTAGGGCTAGCTTGTATTTACCATCACCGGCATCGATCAGATAGTAAGTAGTGCCATCAGTTAGCCCGCCAATTGCGCTGCCGTCATCGTCTTGCTGATAAGTAACTTCATCAGCGGTTTCTAAACCTTCTACGCCTTCGAGCAATATTGTGTCTGCTGCCAGATCGACCACAGTGCTAGAACTAATATCGCTGCTGCGTTCTGACATCAAAGCATTTACTGTCAGTCCATCAGCACTGACAGTGGCTCCGGTATCAAGGATAGAACCATCACCAACCGATGATAAATTTAGGGTGTCTGATTTATTGATTGCAACGGCAGCACCAACACTTACACCACCATCTGTAGATGTCGCACTTGCATCAGCTATAGCGGCAGAGTCACTGTTAGCACGTGAAGTTACCGTTAAGGCGCCAGTTGATGAAACGACTGCACCATCGGCTATCAAAGCGGAGTAATTGGCTTCACCTAAATTGATTGAAATTGCAGCTGCAACACTGACACTGCCATCTGATGTAGAGGCATCAGGTGTTTCTGAACTGTTAGTTGAACCAGAGTCGGTTCTACTGTCAGCTTGGGTATTTGCAAAACCGAGTTGCTGAGCGTTTTGATCATCCACACCATCAGGATTGGAACCATCGTCCTCTTCAGCTCCAGCAGCACTGGCTTCAGCATGAGTTCTGGAAGCTGTTGCACCTTGTGCTAGTAGCATTACCTGTCCGCCGGAGGAGATAACATCACGCAAGATTTGTGCTTGAACGTCTTCTTCAGCAATGGTCAGCGCTAAAGATGCACCAAGGCCAACCGAATCACCTTTGGTATCCCCTGCTGCATGGGTACTTGTCACGCTGGTATGATCAGCGGTTAAAGAGAGGTCGCCGGCTAGATTTAGTGTATTGCTACCTGCTGAAATCTCAGCGATCGTCGAGTTACGTGCAATTGAGATTGCAACCACAGGAGTGAGTGCTGTACCACCTGCTGCACCGCCAACCGCTTTTGTATCCATAAAGTAGGAGCCAGTAGCATTAACGTCAATCGCTGCTACATTGCTCAACATCGCATCTTCTACCGCTGCTCGGGTAACAATGTCTGAGATGTTTACTGCGACAGATGCACCTAGACCAGTACCTTCACCACTGTTGCTATCACCATCATCGGTGTCATTACTATCGCCGTCGCCTTCAACATCAGCCTTGGCAAGTGCGTTAGATTTAACGGCTGAGAGCGCATTCAACGATAGATCGGTTGATCCCAGATCTAGTGTTGCACCCGATTCAACCGTAGCTTCGACTCTCGCTGTCACAGCATTAACGGCTAATGATCCTGCGACGCCAAGATTCCCGCCACCAGAGCCTGACTCAGCTTCAGCTTCAAAGCTATTATCGGCATCTAGAGTTGCACTCACTTCAATTGCATCGGCAGAATAGCTACCTGCACCATCTAGATAAGCAAGGCTATCAACGGTTGCGATATTTAAAGCAACGGCAATGCCTACACCTGGTGCAGCAGCCCCCGTATTAGAGCCATCAGCTGTTGCCGTTACGGTGTCATTTGACGTTGCCTGAACATCGATGTTTGCATCAGTAAGGCTGGTATCTGTGGTGATACTACCACTCGTTTCTATGTAAGCGGCGGTTAGATTATCAACCAGTGTTAAAGCTAAGGCGCCAGCAAAATCGACATCACCCTCTGCTGTACTTGCTCTATCGGAATTATCACCGTCGTTGTTAGGATCTTGCAGCGCGCTTTCAGTCTGGTTGCCGCCGCTGGTATTTTCTTCTGAACCACCTTGAGTTGAAGTTGCTTTAGTGTGCACTTGATTGGTGGTTGTCGCGCTAACGTTAACTTTTTCTGCTGTGCTTCCGAGTATTGAAGAGCTGCCGTCTATGTAAGCCTTAGTCTCAGTAAAAACTAAACCCATCGCTAAAGTGGCACCGGAATCACCTAGCGATCCATCAGTTTCACTGTTTACATCGATATCCGTGCTGGCAAGAATATCGACATCACCACTGATATTTAGGGTACTAGCGCCAGAAACATGCGCTTTAGCACTTGAATCTACAACAACAAGAGAAATTGCCGCATCTGCTTCGCTATCGTTATCCCCTGCAGTCGCAGCATCAGTTTGGTCGCTACTTACTGCGGTGGTCGCTTCAACCATCAAACTATTGGCTGTGATTGCTGTATCAAGAATATTAACTTCTGCACGTGCTCGGGCATAAACACCAACACCATCAATACCTGCGCCTAATAGATCTGCAGGTACAGCATTTACAGGCGAAGAAGCTTGGGCACGAAGAACAACAGCAGAGCCACTAACTACGGCTGATGAAAGGTCTATTTTTGCGTTAGGGTCTGAAAAATATAAACCGCTAAGGTCGATAGGAAGCTCAATATCTTCAACTGCATCTAATGGGCCTGTAAATTCATCGTACAGATCCCCTACCGTTTCGATCGTACCTTCATCAGATGCGGTTGCTGTAAGCGTAATATCCCCTGCAGTAAGCGAACCTGTAACAATAATCTCTTCGGCATCTACGGTTAAATCTACACTGCCAAGATCGAGATTAGTTAACGTAATAGTATCGTTACCATCGCCACCATTGATGGTTAATGAATTGAGTGGTGCAAGGAACGTTGTATCCTCAAACGTAGTACCTGATAAGGTATATTCACCTGGAGCTAAACCATCACTTAACTGGGCATCGTAATCATCCCCAGCAGTCAGATCGAATATGACATCTGATAAGGTGCCAGTAGCCGTAATCGGTTCTAAGCCTACGTAAGTGATCAGGTTATCATCTAGAGCTACCGTACCTGAATCTGGCCCTGTCGGTGTGAATACGACATTTTCGTAGTCCCCCCCTTCAATCACTAAGCTATCGAACCCTCCATCACCGCCATCAATAACGCCGCTTAAGCTACCGTCAGGCAAAAAGGTGAAGGTATCTTCGTTATCAGCTGAACCTGTAAGATTTTCGACATTACTGAACTGAAGATTGCCATTTAACGTACCAGTATTAGATCCGGTAATTTGCCAATCACTGTCAGCAGTTGGACCAACAAGCACATCAGTACCTGCTCCACCTTCAAAGGTAATTACAATTCCAGGTGCTGCAGCTTGGTCAAAATCGATACTCAGACGATCATCTAGGTCAGAACCGCTAATAACGACATCGCCGACTTCACTTAATAGGCGTTCAGCGAGTAAAACCGGTGTATCTCCAGAGGTGTCGAAAAGCTGTAAAATCGGTGGTGTAGCAAGTTCTTCAAATAGCTTGAGGGACAGATCACTTGCTGTATCCGGATCTGCGACAAATGATAGTGGGTCAGCTGATAATAACAAACGTGGCTCAACTGGCTCACACATGATTCGACCTACCACTTTAGAGGTAGGATTTTGGATAAAATGAGGCCGTTTTGTTTTGTCCCGCATAGGAGACTGATGGCGGAATAATCTACCACAGAATGCACTGCATCTGTCTTTCCAACTCCGTCTGTTCCCCTGCGTTGATCTTGCACTTTGGCCCGCGAACGGAAAAGCCATTTTCAACTCTCCATAATGTTAGGAAAGATCCATGATTGGACTGACCCTATATATGGCAAGATCTATACCACCGCTTTTAAATCAGATGCTTACAGCCTCTTGATGTCATTTATCCCATTAAATTCGGGATATAGGCATATAGATATGGGATAGATTGTTGCAAGAACGAACAATAATGAGACCTGCTAAATACAACTTATTGTTTTTAAAGGATATATAGACAAACAAGATGTGTCCCAAAAATGGGAATTCTGAGTTTATATAGATCAAGTTAAACAGCTAATGCCTACCTATTTTTTGAATGATCGGCACTCAATTTGTGAAGCTAAATGGTGTTTTTCTTGGTGATTAATTGACAGGCTCCTGTTTGCCATCAATGCTTACTTGTGGAAGGAAATAATCGAGCAAATATCGTCAAATACTACAGAGATCTTCTGTGGTTTCAGAGCTTATTGGGTTTGAGTTTGCCTCAGTTGTTTTAGCTTTAGTGCTCGCTTGATCACAAGGAAGATAAGACACGGGACGAACCTTATGGAAAAACAACTCGAATGTGATGCTTATACTGCCTCCACAGCCACCGCGCCTTTAGAAAAAACTTCTCACGATGGCAGTCATATTCTCTATTTCAGGCCAAGAGGAGAAGATAAGCATGATCTGCCTGAACTAGAAAATGTTCGCATTCTAAATAACCATGTCCTGGCTGCGACAGATGCTCAAAGCGCCAAACAAATGATGGCATCAAAACGTTTTCAACTAGGGATCGCAGCCTGTCATTTCCTCGATGATAAGGTACTGGAAGAACTCAAAGAGATATTTAGCTATGACGAAAATATTCTCTGGATCCTTCTATTACCTAAGCCATTTATAGACAACCCACAAATAACCTCACTAATTAGTCATTATTGTTTTGATTACCATACCTATCCGGTTGAAATTGAAAGGCTGGGCATCATTCTTGGCCATGCGCTAGGTATGACTAAATTAAGAAACAAAGCGCTAACGTCTGCCTACAAAAAGCACAATCAGTGTCTGATTGGAGAAAGCCCTGTCTTTAAAGAGATTCTTTTAAAATGCTCTAAAGCAGCTAGAGTTGAAGCACCCGCCTTACTCATAGGTGAAAGCGGTACAGGTAAAGAGCTTTTTGCTAAGTACATCCACGAACATTCAAACCGAAACGACAAACCCTTTATTGCCGTCAACTGTGCTGCCCTGCCTGCCACTCTTATACAGTCAGAACTTTTCGGGCATGAGAAAGGTGCTTTTACAGGGGCTGATTCAAGGCGCATAGGCCGTTTTGAAGAAGCGCACGATAGCACCATATTCTTAGATGAAATTGGTGATTTGCCTTTAGACATGCAAGTTATTTTATTGCGTTTTCTAGAGACTAAAACGATTGAACGTCTAGGAAGCACCAAAACAATCCATGCAGACGCTCGAGTAATTGCAGCTACCCATGTAAATCTTGAAGAAGCCGTTAGAGATGGGCGATTTCGAGAAGACTTATATTATCGCCTCAATGTCCTACCACTCGATGTACCTAATCTACAGTCCAGAGGTTCTGAAGATATCAAACTGATCGCAGAATACTATTTGGATCGATACACCAAAGATAACGACCTCAAGAAAAAGAAATTTAGTTCATGTGCACTGCAATTAATGGCTCAAAACCACTGGTCAGGTAACATCCGTGAACTAATAAATCGGGTATGTAATGCTGCAATAATGTCTGACAGCATGATTATTACGGCCAAAGATATGGGGCTAGATAGAAGAGAAGATGAACGCCGTCTCATGCCATTAGAAGAAGCTAAAAGTAGAGCTGAAAAAGCTGCAATTCTTAATGCATTAAGGCACGCTAACAATAACGTGACCGTTGCTGCATCTATATTAGAGACTTCACGTTCATCTTTATATCGGTTACTCGAAAAGCACCAGATATTAAATAACTAGGTTTTACTTACCAAGGTAAGACTTCACCGTTTGAATGCCAGAATGTGCCTGTGTTGTCGATATTAAGCTCATCAATACGCTGAGACAGTCTTTCCGCAGCCTGATCTGGTGTTATATCGCCTACTCCACCAATCATTTCTGTTCCGACTAGTCCAGGGTGCAAGATCGCAACGGCTACACCTCTTGGTTCCAGATCGCGTGCTAAGGACATACCCGCGATATTCAGAGCGGCTTTCGACATACGGTAACCATATCGACCGCCACTGGTATTATCACTGATAGATCCCATGCGACTTGTAATTAGCGCTACTTTTGCTGAATTTGATAAATTATCTAGCAACGTCTCCGTTACCAATAAAGGCGCTAATGCATTTGTTTCAAATTGATCGCGAATGGTTTCGACATTCAAATTGCCAAGAATCTCATTACGTAAAATACCGGCATTGTTAATCAGCAGATCAATTTTGATGCCCGTTAAAGCCGTTTTTAACTTCTCTAATCCATCATTCTTTGCAACATCAACTTCATCAATGACTTCAACACCTAGCTGTTTCAGCTCAGGAGAACAGGTACGGCACGCAGCAAAAACCTTATACCCCTTGGATTGGTATAACGCGGCGAAAGACAAACCTATACCGCGGCTAGCACCTGTAATTAAGACTGTTTTTGACATAAAAGAACCCTAAGAATAGATGTTGTATTACATGAAGTTAGCATCATGTAAGTAACTTTGGAGAATAATCTACAACAGAATAATGAAGGATGTATACGTTATTCTCTGGGGTATAAATACTGACTTGCCAATCGATCGTATTCACCGTCTTTTTTTAACTGGTCTAATGCACTCTGCCATTCAGCGATCTCCTCATCAGGAGTCTGTTTTGAAAAAGCGATATAACCTTCACTTCGATATAAAACGATTGGCGTCTTTTTGATGATCTTTTCCGAAACACCGCTGGTTTTGAAAACATTCGATACCTCGTGCAGTGAAACAGGCGTGTAATCGACCCGCCCTTCAGCAAGCAGTCTAAAACAGCTGTTGTAGCTATTAGCAACTAAGATCAACACAGGAGTCTCAGCTTTTAGGATTTTCTCGTGCCTACTGCCCCGAAGCACACAAACTCTGACCTCTTCTGTAAATTCTAGATAAGAAGTAAGTTGCTTGGGGTATCGGGTATTTTTAAAGAACTGAACACTATCTGATTGTAATGGACCAACCCACTTAAACTGGTTCTCGCGTTCTTCATTTCGGCTTATATTGAAGATTGCATAGTTAGGTCCCTGTTTTACGAGATCAACACCTCTTAAAAAAGGTACTTCAACAGGCTCGAAACGTAGCTTTCTAACGTCAGACATTGCTCTAACTAATTCAAGGTTAAATGCTCGACGACCTGCGTGCTCGATACCTCTAATTTCACCTGAGTAATCTTTAAATACTGACTTTTTGAGGTTGTGTGTTAAAAACTGAATGTTGTTTCTAGCATAATCAGAATCTGCATACAGGTAGTTACAAGCAACGCAAAATAAGCCTAAGGCCCACCCTAATCTCATTAAACCACCCCGATTTTCAAATCTAATACGCGTGATACTTAATAGTTTAGACAAGAGTTAATGTTTAAGAGCCGTAATAACCAATTGATTATCGTGAATATATAAAGCGCTTCGGTTAAGATCGCTGTGAGCATAACTTAAGGAATAAATTATGGCGCAAGTTGGACCACTGATAGATACACTCAAACGAGAACTTAAAGCTCAAGGTAAAACATACCTAGATGTCGCCGAAACTCTTGATTTAAGTGAAGCGTCTGTAAAGCGACTTTTTGCTGAAAAGAATTTTACCCTTACTCGGCTAGAAGCTATCTGCGACATTCTTAATATCGAGCTATCTGAGCTTGTACAGAAGATGAGTAAAGATCAGTGCCAACTGACTCAATTAACCAGAGACCAAGAAAAAGAGATCGCGAATGATCTGATTTTGCTATTGATAACAGTCAGCGTGATCAGTGGAATGACGTTCTCTGACATCCTTAATGCTTATGACATTCCAGAAACAGAATGCATTCAAAAACTAGCTAAGCTAGATCGCCTTAAGATTATCGATCTACTGCCCGGGAACCGCGTAAAGCTTTTAGTTGCCCCTAATTTCCATTGGCTACCTAATGGCCCAATTCAGCAGTTTTTCCAAGAAAAGGTCGAGCAAGACTTCTTTAGCTCACGTTTTGATAAAGCCAACGAAAAACTGATCGTGACTAATGCCATCCTGACCGATAGTTCCAACGCACGTCTGCAAAAAAAGATGGAGCGACTCGCTGCAGAATTTAACGAACTAATGCAGGAAGACCACTCTGCCCCTCAACAGAAAAAAAGTGGTACGACCATGGTGCTAGCCATCCGCCAATGGCAATACTCGCTATTTAAAAAGATCTCTAAATAGTAATAGTCTTGCTTGGTATTTGCCTACCAAGTTAAACCAAAGCACTGCCTTCACTGGTTACCGTTAGCTTCCCTTCTTCTGAGAAAGAGAGCTCAACTGACGGGTACTGTCGATTATCACCCAGCAGATAACTGTATTTGTCGATAATGGCTTCTATCTCTGCTTGTGAATTAACATTATCCATCTCTTGTCGGAATGGCTCCAGCTCTTTGAAAGCCGTGAGGTGTGATGCTAAAGCATTAACAGTGCTTAGCTCTTTAGCGATAGCTGGTTCTTCTTTCAGGGCTTGTTTAAGCTCATCGGCATAAGGGTAATCAGCTGGCAAAACGATCTGCCCTTTACCGTCATAATTGATCGATTTAGGTGCTTCTGGAATGTTGTGGCGGGACAAGAAATCTGGGAACACTTTTGAAAGGTGTTTCTGTAACGCGCTAACGTTCTGCTCATTTGGCAGCAACAAGCCCTCAATATCGAAAATATCTCCTTCATGGGCTGGCTTCGCTTGGAAGTAAGTGTCTAAATCGTACTCTTTATCACCTTTTGCAGTGCTAAGAGTATAAACAGACTCAGATTCGCTTAGCTGTTTTGCTTCTTCCGTTAAGAACACTGTATTGCCGCTGACAGAGGCTGATCGGCTAGAGTTTGCCAAAGCGGCACTTTGTCCGGAGTCATTCGGATTTGTGCCTATTAAGCTAGAAGACTGATAACTACTGGAGATATACATATTTAACTGCGCCTATGTTAATCCATTAAAACAAGGAATCTATTTCAGATTTATTTGTCAGCAATCTTCAGGCCAGTTCATAAAACAGCTTGGTATTATATTTTGATACTTATAGCTGTTTAATTTAAAACCTATTTGAATTTCATTTTAACAATCGCCTAAACATCACAACCTTGCTCCCATCAACAGATGAGGAACAAGCGATGACACACTCAACACCTAACTTAAAACGCAGCAGCCTATTCACAGCGATAGCATTAGGCAGTGCTCTTTTGATGAGCCCATACAGTAATGCTGCAGGACTATTAAAACCGAGCAATGCAGGGTATGAAGAGCTAAAAATCAAAGAACACCATGTCGATGTCGTGATTGAAGATATGTACGCAACCACAACAGTTGAGCAGGTTTTTCATAACCCTAACGCGAATGATCTAGAAGCTATTTACTCCTTCCCAGTGCCAGATAAAGCGGCTGTAGGTGAATTTAGTTATTGGATTGATGGCCAACCTGTTACAGGTGAAGTCGTAGAGAAACAGCGTGCCCGACAGATCTATGAGCAGGAAAAACAAAAAGGAAATGAAACAGCCATCGTAGAGAAAGACCAATACAAAACGTTTGATATCTCTGTATTCCCGGTAAAGGCTAATCAAGAAGTTAAAATCAAGTTGGTCTATCTCCAAAATACCCAGACCGATACTGGAATTGGTCGATACGTATACCCTCTTGAAGATGGTGGCGTTGATGAGCAAAAACTGAGTTTTTGGGATCGCAACGAAACGGTAAATGAAAAGTTTTCTTTTGATGTGAAGCTAAGGACCAGCTATCCCGTTGATGGTTTACGAATGCCTAAACACCCAAATGCATCCTTCCAACAACTTAATGCCTATGAATGGCAAGCTAGCTTGATCAATTCTGCTAACATTCACAACCAACAGCAGCTTGATATAGAACAAGCAGAAATGTCGGAACAGACTGAAACTGAAAGCACCGTCACCAATAGCAAGAGCGCTGTGATGACTCTGGATAAAGATATTTTGCTTTACTGGCGTCATGCTGAAAACCTACCCGCAAGCGTAGATATGCTGGCTTACAAAGAAGTCAATTCAAGCAAAGGCACTTATAAACTGACGTTAACACCGGGTAATGACCTCCCTGTAATGACTCAAGGTCGAGATTGGGTGTTTGTACTTGATATCTCCGGCTCTATGCACGGCAAATTCTCATCCTTGATTGAAGGTATTCGAAGCGGCCTAACACAGTTAAACCCTAATGATCGTTTTAAGATCATATTGTTTAACAATCAAGCGCAGAGTTTCACTCAGGGCTACCTACCTGCTGATCAACAAACAATCAAAGACACATTGCAACGTCTAGATCAGGTACAACCAAATAGCGGTACAAATCTATATGCAGGGCTTAAGACAGGCATTAATCAACTTGATGCGGATAGAAGTACTGCAGTAGTTCTTGTTACTGATGGCGTTGCGAATGTAGGTACAACCGAAAAGAGTAAATTCCTAGATCTACTAGAGCAGCATGATGCCCGCCTATTTACTTTTATTATGGGTAACAGCGCTAACCGTCCTCTTTTAGAAGAGATGACACGCGTATCCAATGGCTTTGCTCTACAGATTTCAAACTCTGACGATATTAGTGGTCAGCTCCAGATAGCCAAAGGCAAGATGGCTCATGCTTCTATGCGAGACATTCAGATCGAGATTGATGGCGTAAGAAGCAAAGAGCTGGTGAAACCGCGATTGGCTAATACCCTTTACCACGGTCAACAAATGACTCTATTTGGACACTATTACAAACCAGGCAAGGCAGAAGTGAAGCTGACCGGCACAATCAATGGTGAAAAGAAAACCTACAAGACCAGCTTTAATCTACCTGACGTTGCAACTGACAACCCTGAATTGGAGCGTTTATGGGCATATGCAGCCATTGAAGAGCTACAAGCAGAGATGGACTACCTAGGCTCTGACAAAGATGCTGAGCAAGCGATCGTTGATACCGCTGTGGAATATGGCTTGGTAACTGACTACACATCTATGATCGTTGTTAGAGACGAAGTATTCAAAGCGATTAATATTGAGCGCTCTAATCTAAAACGCGTTGAAAAAGAACAGACAGCTCGTGAAAACCGAGCACAACAAACGATTACCGCTCAGCAGAATCGTGTAGATACTCAACAGCCAATGTTTGTCGATCAATCTCAAGATCAGGCTAATCAGAGCCAAGTTAGACCGAGTGTTTCATCAACACGCTCAGGTTCAGGTGGCGGTGCCGTTTCACCATGGTTAGTAATCTTTATCGCTGTAGTCATCACACTTGTACAGATGCGTCGCTTTAAGCGCTAAAAGAACTAAATGATGATGAGTTTGTTCACTACAATCACAACTGCCCTTCGGGGCGGTTGTAATTCATATAGCGGCCTTAATGGTAATGAACAGCCAACAAAAACACCGTTGATCACCTTATCTATGTTCGTCAGTGTCTTGAGTATCGGAATACTAAGTTTTAGCTTTCCTATGCTTTCTTGGCTTTGCTTTGATTACGCCCTAATTACGGAGCAACAACAATATTGGCGCTTAATTACAGCCCATTTTGTTCATAGCTCTACAGAGCACCTTTTTTGGGACCTGTTAACCTTTGCCGCCGCAGGAGTGTATTTAGAGAATCGTGACCGAAAGCTATTCATATATGGATTGATTTCAGGCCTAGTTACCCTATCCATCTATCTACTATCACCGCTAACCGATATAGCGCGATACAGTGGCCTATCGGGGATCCTCTACACTGTTATCTGTTTAGCAGCATGGCAATGGTTGAGAGAGGAAATAGGCTTTATCGCTTGGCTACCGCTGATAGCGATCGCTGTTAAAACGGTTACTGAGATATTTATGCAGGGCACAGTCTTTGTAACTGAAGGATGGGAGGTATTTAGTGAAGCACATCTCGTTGGGGCTGGTACTGCATTGTTTGTAGGATTTTATCAGGCTTTATACAGTGCAGATTTAAAACCACTTTCATGGATATCAAAATAGGAAAAAAAGCGCTATTAAGAAACCTTAATAGCGCTACGATTTATAACATTTTTAGTTTTCTTGATTGTTTGCCAAGAAGAACCAAGTATCGAGAACCGAATCAGGGTTCAAAGATACTGTGCTAATTCCCTGCTCCATCAACCAGCGAGCTAGATCTGGATGATCGGATGGGCCTTGACCACAAATCCCGATGTACTTACCCTGCTTCTTACAGGCAGAAATCGCCATTGAAAGCAGCTTCTTAACTGCTTCATCTCGCTCATCAAATAAGTGCGCAATAACGCCGGAATCACGATCTAAACCAAGCGTTAACTGAGTTAAATCGTTAGAGCCAATAGAGAAACCGTCAAAGTGCTCTAGGAACTCGTCTGCAAGCAATGCATTGGATGGGATCTCACACATCATGATTACACGTAAACCGTTCTGACCACGCTTCAGACCGTTAGCAGCTAGCAGATCAACAACCTGTTTCGCTTCACCCGGAGTACGTACAAACGGGATCATTACTTCGACGTTTGTAAGCTGCATCTCATCACGTACGCGCTTAAGTGCGCGACATTCAAGTTCGAAGCAATCACGGAAGTTTTCAGAGATGTATCGCGCAGCGCCACGGAAACCAAGCATTGGGTTCTCTTCACTTGGCTCAAACGCATCACCGCCGATTAGATGACCGTATTCGTTCGACTTAAAGTCAGACATACGTACGATCACTTTCTTAGGATAGAAAGCAGCGGCCAGTGTAGAAATACCTTCAACCAGACGATCTACATAGAAATCGACAGGACTGCTATAGCCAGAAATACGGCGAGAGATAGTCTGTTGCAACGCTGGAGGCTGCTGATCGAAATTGATCAACGCTTTAGGATGCACACCAATCATGCGGTTAATGATAAATTCAAGCCGCGCTAAACCTACACCCGCGTTTGGCAAAGCCTGGAAATCAAATGCACGATCAGGATTACCCACGTTCATCATGATTTCGAAAGGTAGATCAGGCATCGATTCTACGCTGTTAGACTGGTGTTCATAATCCAGTTTTCCAGCATAAACACGACCTGTATCACCCTCTGCACAAGAAACTGTCACAAGTTGCCCATTAACAAACTGTTCCGTTGCATCACCGCAACCAACAATCGCAGGAATACCTAATTCACGGGCAATAATTGCAGCATGACAAGTACGACCACCGCGGTTTGTGACTATAGCTGCAGCGCGCTTCATAACAGGCTCCCAATCAGGGTCTGTCATATCTGTAACAAGCACTTCACCCGGCTGTACTTTCTCCATTTCGTTGATGTCATGGACGATACGTACATTACCAGAGCCAATTCGGTGACCTATAGAGCGGCCTTCAACGAGTACTTGGCTGGTTTCTTTAAGAAGGTAGCGTTCAATCACCGCCTGATTACTACGGCTCTTAACAGTTTCAGGACGCGCCTGAACAACAAATAGCTCGCCTGTATCGCCATCTTTAGCCCATTCAATATCCATTGGGCGGCCATAGTGGTTTTCGATCTCAATGGCGATCTTCGCTAATTGCTGAACATCGTTATCATCGATCGAGAACTGCTGGCGTTCAGCCTGATCGACTTGAACAGTCGAGACTGGATTGTCTGAACCCGGCTCAGAGTAGACCATCTTGATTGCTTTAGAACCGATCGTTTTACGAATAATCGCTGGTGCACCCATTTTTAGGGTTGGCTTATAAACGTAAAACTCATCCGGATTAACCGCACCCTGCACAACCGTTTCGCCTAAGCCGTATGCGGAAGTTATAAAGACAACATGGTTAAAGCCAGACTCTGTATCCAGAGTAAACATGACACCGGAAGAGCCTGTTTCACTGCGAACCATGCACTGGATACCGGCAGAAAGTGCTACTTCACTGTGCTCGAAACCATGGTGTACACGGTAAGAGATAGCACGATCGTTAAACAGAGAAGCAAATACCTCTTTGATCGCGTGCTTAACATTGGCAAGACCACGAACGTTTAGGAATGTTTCCTGCTGACCAGCAAAAGAAGCATCCGGTAGGTCTTCAGCCGTTGCAGAAGAACGAACCGCCACAGCAATATCATGGTTGTCCGCAGACATATCAGCCCAGTAAGCTTCGATAGCTTGATCAAGTTCTGGCTGAAATTCTGCTTCCATGATCCAATCACGTACCGTCTTACCGGTCTCTTTTAATGCCTGGATATCATTGGTATCAAGCTCTTTAAGCTTGGCGTTAATCTTATCTTCTAGACCGCCATGAGTTAGGAAGTCACGATAGGCATCAGCCGTAGTTGCAAAACCATTTGGCACTTTTACATTCGCACCAGTCAGTTCTTGTAACATTTCACCAAGAGAAGCGTTTTTACCGCCTACTCTTTCTACGTCATTCATTCCTACCTGATCTAGGCGCAGTACATAGTTCTGCAACTGTATATCTCCTACTCTGGTGTATAGTTATTACTTCTAATAATGGTGAGATCTTACTGCACTCAGCAGCAAAAATCCCCTGAAAAAAGCGCATATATGGTGGATTACTTTGATGATAATCAGACTATTGATGAAATCATGACCAATCGCTGAAATATGGCTGCCGATGTTAGCCACAACCCTGCTCTACATCTGGTATAGTCAGCCATATATTTTTGTTGCAGATTGTAAGTAGACAATGAAACGAACAGCTTTTTTTATCTCAGACGGAACAGGTCTAACCTCAGAAGCATTGGGGCATAGTTTACTTGCTCAGTTTGATAGCATTGAATTTGAACAGATTACTCTTCCCTACATCGATGACGTTGAAAAGGCTCGTGAGGCCGTCCAAAAAATAAACCAAGTTGCCGAGCAGCATGGCACTCGCCCTTTGATCTTTGATACGGTCGTAAATGAGGATATTCGTAATATCATTGCCGAATCGAATGCCTTTAAGATCGATGTCTTTTCAAGCTTCCTAAAACCTCTAGAAAACGAGCTTGATGCTCACTCCAATTATTCCGTAGGTAAATCCCACGGTATCGTTGAGCGTACTCGCTACAAAGACCGCATAGATTCAGTAAACTTTGCAATCGATAATGATGACGGTGCGCGTACACGCCAATACGCCAATGCGGATATCATCCTTGTAGGTGTATCCCGCTGCGGAAAGACACCAACGTGCCTATATATGGCGATGCAATTTGGTATCCGTGCAGCAAACTACCCTCTGACCGAAGAAGATATGGAGTTTAATCGCCTTCCTGAAGTACTAGAGGAACATAAACATAAGCTTTACGGTCTGACAATTGATCCATTCCAGCTTTCTGCGATTCGTCATGAACGCCGTCCTAATAGCCGTTATGCTTCACTTGATCAGTGTGATTTCGAAGTACGTGAAGTTGAGCGACTGTTTAAGAAGCTAAATATTTCAACGATCAACACAACAAATTTCTCGATTGAAGAGATATCTACTCGAATCATGGCTCAAGCAGGCCTTGAACGACGAATGAACTAACAAAACAATAAAGGAGCCTTTCGGCTCCTTTTAATATAACAAAACAACCGCCGTTTTTACTCTGCTTCAGCCATTTTAGCTGCCATTTCCCTGTATTTTTCAGCTTGTTGTCCTTTACCTGGCATCGCCTCAAGTGCATCAGCCATTAGCTCATAAGCTTTAACTCTACCCTCGTACTGTGGGAATTCTCGATGCAGACCATTCAGTAATTTAATAGCTAATTTATACTTGCCAGCCTCATGGCATTTCTTAGCTATCTCATGCCTAGCTGCGGGATCTTTCAACTTGAAATTAGGGTCGTATTGATAAACGCGTTGGATCAAAACTGGAATTAATGATTCCCGATTAGACTGCTTTAGGCACTCAAGATAATTCGGGAAAAAGACACAAGTATCTTCAGAGTTTTGGATTGCGCAGAGATAATCAAAATAACGGTTAAAGATATCTAATTCTTTAGGGAACTGCTTTATACCCTCTTTAAATTCGTATGAAACATCCTCAAAGCGCCCCTCTTTCGTAAGCACTTCAACCTTGTCCATAAAATGCAGTTTGTCAGTACGGATCTGCATCTCATCTTCATCAAACCGGCTAGCAAAACCTAAAGCACGTTGCTTCTGGAACAATAGGTACCCCATGAGATGAAAAATCACGATTAGATAGTAATAAGAGGTAATGCTTTCCAATATGTTTGAAAAGAAATAGAAATCAGAAAAAAGCTGATTGAGCGTCGCAACCGATGCAATCATGATCAACAAAAAAGCAAGCAAAATGAGATAGGATCGACCTAATTTGCACACCAATTTAATCAACTCAATTGGGTTTATAGCAGCGCCGATACTTTCAAATCTTGCATAGTTGATAAAGACCGCTGGAAGTGAAAACAACCAAAATATAGCAAATGCCGTTGTAACAAAATCACCAAATGTTTTAGAAACCGCAAGCAGCATCAGGCCTATTGCCAAAAAGATGGCGATAATATGAATAATCATTTTAACGCCACCACTATAGGCTGCGGTTACTAATGGTGCTTTCATACTGCCATCAGCCGTTTGCTGTAAACACATAAAGCTATATTTAGTGGTTACCCCGGCGACCAAAATAGAAAGAATAAAGCCAATCAATCCACCAATAAATGCACCTACAGCGGAGAAAATGGATGCTCCTAGAATAAGCATCAGTACTTGGGCATCCATGGGATAGCGAAATGCCTGATCAAGTCGACGCCAAAAAGGGTCGATATTTTCCCCTGCCCCCAAACTATCTAAACGCTCACCACAGCGGACACAACGAATGTCTTCATCAGGCTCATCAACACAACTATCACACACACTAAGATGGCAAGCATTACAGTGATAGGTAGATGCTTTTAAAGGGTGGTATTTGCAATAATCCATATAAGCCCTAACCACTAATTAAATAAACCACGACGGCTTCTTTCATAGATCTCATCAGCAGCAGTTGCATAACGTTTACATTTTACCTCATGCTCCCGTTCACCGAATGCCACGGATAACTTCCTAGCTAAATGACTAAACTCCTCAGTTTTCATCCCACGGCTATAAAGCATGGTAAAAATCTCTTCAGAAGTTTTAAGGCTAGATAGCGTTGCCATTTTCCAAGCAAGTTGTAGAAGATCATCATTTTTGAGTTCTTCTTGAGCAAACGTACTGCAGTGCCATAGCTCTTCAATCTTATCGAGCTCTTCATAAGTCGGCTTTTCGTAAGTTAAAAGCTGTAAGGCTACTGATCGATAATCATCGTTATGCTGAGCCTTTAGAATTTCATACTTCACGCGCCTCAGTTCAAAATCAGAACCGTACTTTTCTTCAAACTCATCAATGGCTGAAATAGCTGTTTTAAAGGAGAATTTACCTAATAGATGGTAGATCTTGTCTCGAGCCTTAACGTCTTCTGCAAAGTCTTCCTTTTTTTCTAGGTATTCTTCATCCAAGACTTTTGGGGAAACCATAATTGTCGTAAATATCAGTAATGCACCAGCGACAAACCCGCCTGTATGCGCCATGAAAGCGACGTTAGAGTCGGTCACAGTGGCAAACTGATATAGCTCGTTAGCAATGTAAAGCCCTAATACCCATAAGGCTGGCGCCCGAATAAATCCAACAAAGATGAAAAACCAATAGAAGAATTCAATTTTCCTAAAGCGGAATACACCTAAATACATTGCCATAACCGCAGAGATTGAACCTGAGGCACCAACTAAAGCGCTTGGACTTTGCGAATTAACCAATAAGAAAAGTACCCCACCGGCGATTCCGCCAAGCAAATAAAAGAGCAAAAAGCGCAGATGACCAATGGCAGCCTCAACTGCAAATCCAAAAATGACTAAGAAGAATATATTGCCTATCAGGTGAAAAAAATTACCATGCAAAAACTGGTAGGTAACCAAATCAAGAGGCGAAAATGCTTTTGGTTTTAAACCATGACCAAAAATTGTTGTACTAGAAATCAGATCATACAGCTCAGTACGATTAAGCCAATAATCACCGGTTCCAGGTTCATTAAAGCGGACTTGGTTATAGCGAAGATATTCAAAGAAATTTAAGTCACTTAGCAAATAGTAACTTAACTCAAGCGTGTCCCCAGATTGGTACAGATTTTGATATTCGACTATCTGCTTATCGGCTACCCCATCATCTTTGAGATAATTGAGGTACATCTCCCATTCAGCATCGAAATACTGTAGTTCTGTGTAACGATTAAGTGCATCATTAATCATCTCTTCGTCTTTATCTTGAGCGAAGAAAAACACCAGCGCATTCAATATAACCAAGAAAAACAGTACAGAAGGTGGTCTGCGCCAATCGAATTTTTTCTCAGTTGGGATTATGACCATAGTTTACGATTCCGTTCTCAACTGTTTGGTAATTTCCTTTGGATTAACAAAGGGTAACACAAACAGAAGACGCTATAATTTTATGCGGTTTAGAGTAAATTTAGTTGAAAAGCTGCAAAAACCAATAAAACGACAAAAATCTTACAACCTTTCATGAAATCAATCTGTTAGGTTAAAATTTAAACAATATAATTAAGATAATAAATTGTCCCTTGGAACTATAAGGTCATATTGCACTTTTATTACAAAGCCAGCTTATGCGGTTCTGATTGCTATCTGACGAATTACTGTAACAATTAAATCTAAGTGCTTATGCGTAGCATAGCGAATCTGACTCAGAGATAATGGAGCTTTTAGATGTCACGTCTATCCAAGATTTCATACTCATTCCTGTTATTACTCTGCTTCTTAGCCAACCCGGCGGCTGCCAGTAACGAAATTGGTAAGGTGGTCCTAATTCAAGGAAAGCCTTTGGTTGAACGTCAGAATCAACACCTGTTTATCAAAAGGAATGATCCCCTATTTACTGAAGATGTTCTGATCACTCCTGTAGGTAGCAAGATCCTAATCAAACTTGCAGATAAAACCACTATATCTCTTGCCGAAAACACTCAATTTGAATTATCCAAATACCAATTTGATAAGAAAAAACAGTCTTCAGATGTTAGTTTCAAAATGCTTAAAGGTGCTTTTAGAACCTTAACCGGTTCAATTGGCAAACAAAAACAGCCTAAATTCGAAATACACACTCCTTTAGCAACTATTGGGGTGCGCGGCACAGAGTTCTGGGGAGGTATGATCTTTTCAGATGCGCTGGATGTGACCATGCTTGAAGGTAAAGGTGTATACATAAAAAACGAACATGGGCAGGTAGAAATCACCCGACCAGGAGATGGCACTATGGTTTCTAAAGGGATGAAGCCTTCAGAAGTGTCTATGTGGAGTGAAGAAAAGTTATCCAAAGCAGCTTCAGCTACCGCTCTAAAACAACAACGGGAATTTGAAAGCCTAATCCCAAATACAGATTACATAGATTAAACAGCTTATATCTAGCTATTAATATTTTTCATTCATGCTTTTTCTTTCTGGCTAATACTTATATCACTTGAAGATTGTATTTAGCGTTTATGTGCAGAAGTCGAGCTGAGCCACTGACCTCATCTGGTTGTCTTTAACTCTTGGAGATAAAGTATGAATATTAAAACTCTCGTTGTACTGATTTGTACTTGTCTAGTTTCTTCCCCTGTATTTTCGACGCCCACCCCTATTGACGATTTACTTCCCCCGCCTGATCAGGATTTTCTATCATGTACAGGCGTATTTGGTGAAACTGAAGAATTTCGCATCACTTGGGCACCTATACTCGAAGAAGGAAAAAACGGCCCAGTTAAAAAATATGCTTCGGATATCTTTTGCTCTGTGACAAAAGCTGAGGATGTTGGTACGGATGAACCACAAATTTATGGTGAAATAGAAGTAAGTCCAGAAGCTTTACCGGCTAGAGAATGTCCATCTGAAGGTGATATTTGCTCAACCACTGTCCCTATGTCTGACCTCTTTTCAGCAGTTGATCAAGCAGTTGAGGATGGAGATTTAGTATTAGATGAAGGTACAACTTTAGACGATTACAACATTGCTTGTTCTGCTAAGGTTAAAGGTCTAAATCCACCGGGTAAAAGTCAAAATCATCCCCAAGGCATAGCGCCATGTGACGTGGTACAAGCATCACTTTGTCCAGCCTGGTCAGCAGAGGAACTCGCTGATGTTGGTAGTCACGGTGCAGCTAACCTGACCGATGACGAAGATATCTCAAATGCCTTTTATACAGGTCTATACAATGATCAGGAATTTGGAGGGTTAGGTAATGGCTTGTCTATTAATGTCGCAGCTTTCACCGGTTTCTTAATTAGTAGTCAAAGCTATGTTGCTCATTATAGCCATCAACCTATGTCGATATTCCCAGGATCAACAACCCCAGACCCAGAAAAAGATACAGTTAGATTTATGGACGTAACTGAGGAAGAATATGAAGCATGTAAACAAGAATTAATTGAACATGAGACAAACCCTTCTTAGGTAATCCTTTATTTATAAGGCTATTAATAGTTGTCCGAATTCAAAAGAATGAATCACTCTGAATTAAGTAAGCAAAAGGATATAGCCGACTTAGTATTAACTAGATCAGCTTTATTCGCTCCAGGATAAATGCCTAAATGTACATGGCAAAATCGACTTTTTAAAAGTCACTTCGATATTCAAACAACTACATCTACCACCTGATAAGTGTAAAAACTCATATTATCACTCCAGTAATCTACCGGTAGGCCCGCTTTTAACTTCAAGCGCTGTAGAAATACCTTTGCTGTAGGCAGCTGTTGCCAAACTTGTGGTAGAAATGTGGCTCGATGCCCACTTTCTTTAATTATTAGCCCATCAATCTTTGGCCTTAAACAACCTAGAAGCTCTTTCTCATTTGATACGCTTAATTCTACTGGAGCCGTTAAAACAGAGATATGAATTGAAAGGGTCTCAAATTCACCTACAGAAACTGGCTCAAAACGAGAATCATAAAAGGCTGCGTTCACAGCATTGCTCTGTAGATCTTTAAGTAGAGACTGTCGCGCTTCTAATGTTCCGATACAACCTCGTAGCTCTCCATTGATTGTTAAAGTTACAAAGGTTGCAGCTGGCTTATTAAGCCATGACAATTTTGAAATTGAATCATAATCTATAGGCTCATTTTTTGACTGCAGTTCAAGTTTGGAGGCAATTGAATCTTTAACGATATCAATCATTAGCTTTTGCTGCTCATGACTAAATTTAATAGATGGCATAAGCACCGTACCCTACAACGCGAGTCTTATCCCCCGCACTATCTCCAGAATTACAGGATTGAAGCAGATGTATTTTAAAATCTGTGGAAGCTAGTGCACACTGTAAACCATTAAGGCCCATGTAACCGCACGCTTCATCACCTCGAATATCTGTGTCACCTGCAATAATTCGTGTATTGGTGTTTTCGTCGATTAACTTTGCTTTGACGTAAGGATGATAATGACTCAAATCGGTACTGATTACCGTTAGCACCTCTGGATCTTGTAATGCAGGCAAAATCAATCTGGCAACCTCACTTGCCGATGCATTTCCAACCACAACAGGAATTAAATCTGCTTGAATATCGATTTGCTGAATAAATGGCAACTGGACTTCAAGACTGTGTTCTTGTGTATGTGCTAGGTCGTTGTAACTAACCCAGCCTTTATCAACTAATTCGATGATTCTATCCGCAGCGATAGAGATATTACCAAGTGGTGTTCTGAATTGATCAGCCAAAGGAACGGCCATACCTTGAAATGCTACTCGATGGCTTGGACCGATTAATAAAATGTTCTTAAACTGTGCTTCTGATGAGATACAGCTAAAAGCTGCGGCCGCGACACTTCCTGAATATATATACCCAGCATGAGGGACTATTAAAGCCCTTAAGTTCGGTATCACTTCTCTTTGCTCTTGTCTCAATAGAGCATCTACTTCACTTGCCAATTCTCTAGCATTATCAGGGTAAAACAAACCGGACACTGCTGGCTGACGAGTATTCATAAGCTTCTCCGTAGTATATCCCATCTCACAAGAGCACATATAGCAGTTTGATTGCTAACAATCACAAGCCGTCCTACCCTTCAAGTATAGAAATAAGTTACGAGAGTTTTAAAAACATCATCGATTTATTACCCAAATAGGAACCCAGTATGAGTGTGATTGAAGTGGGGTTCTGGCATGAACTTGACCAAAACAGAATTCAATGTGAATTATGCCCTCGTTTATGCAAATTAAAGGATGGGCAACGCGGCTTATGTTTCGTTCGTGGTAATGAAGGTGGTCGTATGCATCTTTATACATACGGTCGCTCAAGCGGTTTTTGTATAGACCCCGTAGAGAAAAAGCCACTTAACCATTACCTCCCTGGTACTCCCGTATTATCTTTTGGTACAGCCGGCTGTAACCTCACCTGCAAGTTTTGTCAAAACTGGGATATGAGCAAAGCCCGCGAGATGGATAAACTTGCTGATGCAGCCAGCCCAGTACAATTAGCAAAATACTGTCAGGAACACCATTGCCGCTCAATTGCGTATACCTATAACGATCCCGTAATCTTTCTCGAATACGCAGAAGATGTTGCGATTGCATGCCATGAATATCAAATTAACTCTATTGCCGTTAGCGCGGGTTATATTACCGATATAGCGCGCCCTCGTTTTTTTGAGCATATGGACGCCGCAAATATCGATCTAAAAGCATTTTCAGAACGTTTCTACAAAAAGATTTGTGGAGCCAGCCTAGCCCCCGTACTCGACACCCTTCTGTATCTTCATAATGCAACCTCTGTCTGGTTTGAGATCACTACACTGCTTATTCCAGATGAAAATGACAGCGATGAAGAGATCGATGCAATGACCCAATGGATTTATGAAAATCTTGGCCCCAGCATCCCATTGCATTTCTCTGCTTTTCACCCTGATTGGAAAATGTTGGATAAACCTCGCACCCCAGCAGAAACCCTAACGCGCGCGAGGCATATAGCGATGAAAAACGGGCTGAGGTACGTTTACACGGGCAACGTGCATGACACTGCAGGTAGCTCAACCTACTGCCACAATTGTGGACTACGTTTGATTGAACGCGATTGGTACCAACTAGGAGAGTGGAATCTTAAATCTGGCTGTTGTGTTGGCTGTGGTGAACCCTTACCAGGTCGTTTTGAAGAAAGTCATGGCAATTGGGGGGCTTATCGACAGCCGGTATTTTTGGCAGGACAGTAACTAAATGATTTGAACGAGGTTTAGAAACGAAAAAGCCGACTTAGAATTAACTAAATCGGCTTAATCTGAATTTAATAGCGGCGGCTGAATTTAAACCAACGACCTTCGCCCAGGATTACAAGAGCTGAGCCTGACGAGCTACCAAGCTGTTCCACTCAAATTTCCATATCCCAGAAACGAAAAACCGACTTAGAATTAACTAAATCGGCTTAATCTGAATTTGGTAGCGGGGACTGGATTTGAACCAACGACCTTCGCCCGGGGTTACAAGAGCTGAGCCCGACGAGCTACCAAGCTGATCCACTCAAATTTCCATATCCCAGAAACGAAAAAACCGACTTAGAATTAACTAAATCGGCTTAATCTGAATTTGGTAGCGGGGGCTGGATTTGAACCAACGACCTTCGCCCGGGGTTACAAGAGCTGAGCCCAACGAGCTACCAAGCTGATCCACTCAAATTTCCATATCCCAGAAACGAAAAAACCGACTTAGAATTAACTAAATCGGCTTAATCTGAATTTAATAGCGGCGGCTGAATTTAAACCAACGACCTTCGCCCAGGATTACAAGAGCTGAGCCCGACGAGCAACCAAGCTGATCTACTCAAATTTCCATATCCCAGAAACGAAAAAACCGACTTAGAATTAACTAAATCGGTTTAATCTGAATTTGGTAGCGGGGGCTGGATTTGAACCAACGACCTTCGGGTTATGAGCCCGACGAGCTACCAAGCTGCTCCACCCCGCATCAATATGGCGCGAATATTATAGATCCCCTGACCCTTTAGCAAGCACTATTTCACGCATATGCAAAATTAATCGTAATAAGCCCACTTTTTGCCTATTAAACATACAGTTATGGCCAAATTTGGTGATCAGGAACAGTTTTCATCTATTTAAACTGGATACCTGTAAATAAAGCGCTATTATTGCCTCACTTTGTATGGGATTAATCGTTGCAAGAAACGCAACAGAGCAAACCATATATATCATTTTACGCGATACCCTTTATCTTTTAGAGTAGCGCTATAACAAACATGTCGGTTAACCGACTTTTTATTTATTACGGAATGTAGAAATGTCTAAGAACTATTTCAACACGCTTCCACTGCGTGAGCAGCTAGAACAGCTGGGTAAATGTCGTTTTATGTCTATGGATGAGTTCAGCGATGGCGTTGAAGCTCTTAAAGGCAAAAAAATGGTTGTTATCGGTTGTGGTGCACAGGGCCTAAACCAGGGTCTTAACCTGCGTGACAGTGGTCTAGACGTTTCTTACGCTCTACGTCCAGCAGCAATCGCTGAAAAGCGTCAGTCTTGGAAAAACGCTACAGAGAACGGTTTCGTTGTTGGTACTTACGAAGAACTAATCCCAACTGCTGACGTAGTTCTTAACCTTACTCCAGACAAGCAGCACACACCTGTGGTTGAAGCTGTAATGCCTCTAATGAAAGAAGGCGCTTGCCTATCTTACTCTCACGGTTTCAACATCGTTGAAGAAGGCATGCAGATCCGTGACGACCTAACAGTAATCATGGTTGCTCCTAAGTGCCCAGGTTCTGAAGTACGTGCTGAATACGTTCGTGGTTTCGGTGTACCAACGCTTATCGCTGTACACGAAGACAACGATCCTAAAGGCGAAGGTCTTGCACTAGCTAAAGCTTACGCTGTAGGTACTGGCGGTCACAAAGCAGGCGTTCTAATGTCTTCTTTCATCGCTGAAGTTAAGTCTGACCTTATGGGTGAGCAGACTATCCTTTGCGGTATGCTACAGACTGGTTCTATCCTTTGCTTCGACAAAATGGTTGAAGAAGGCATCGATGCTGGTTACGCATCTAAGCTTATCCAGTTCGGTTGGGAAACAATCACTGAAGCTCTTAAATACGGCGGCGTGACTAACATGCTAGACCGTCTATCTAACCCAGCTAAGATCAAAGCATTCGATCTTTCTGAAGAGCTAAAAGTTATCATGCGTCCGCTTTACAACAAGCACCAAGATGACATCATCGACGGTACTTTCTCTCGCGTGATGATGGAAGACTGGGCGAACGACGACAAGAACCTACTAGGCTGGCGTGCAGAAACTGCTGAGACTAACTACGAGAAGACTCCAGCAGGCGATGTAGAGATTTCTGAGCAAGAGTTCTTCGACAACGGTATCCTAATGGTTGCAATGGTTAAAGCGGGTGTTGAACTAGCATTCGAAACTATGACTGCTGCAGGCATCATCGCTGAATCTGCTTACTACGAGTCTCTACACGAAACTCCGCTGATTGCTAACACAATCGCACGTAAGAAGCTTTACGAAATGAACGCAACTATCTCTGATACTGCAGAGTACGGCTGCTACCTATACAACCACGCTTGCCTACCACTACTAGGCGACTTCATGAAAGGCATCAAAACTGATGTTATCGGTAAAGGTCTAGACCTTGCTGATACTGGCGTAGACAACGCTCGCCTAATCGAAGTTAACGAAGCACTACGCTCTCACCCAGTTGAAGCGATCGGTAAAGTGCTACGTGGCCACATGGCTGACATGAAGAAGATCGTATAATTATCTGATATTTATACATTTTCTTTTTGTAAGAAAATTAAAGCCAAGGCTTTGCCTTGGCTTTTTTTTAGCTAAATTTAAGCCTTATCCGTAACAGATTCCTATAAAACCCAATCGATAGATCCGCATATTAGAGACTATGAACAGCATTAAGATTGAGAATTACACGGCAGAATTTGGTGAGTCTTTCACGCTCAACAACATCAATTGGACAATTGAACCCAACCAACATTGGGTGATTACTGGTACCAACGGTTCTGGTAAGTCTGCCCTATCTGCAATCTTGGCTGGGGCTGGCGACAAAGTCAGCGGTACTATTGCGGGCCTACCAAAACATATCGAACTTGTTTCTTTTGAAGCTCAGGCAGAACTGATTGCCCGAGAGCTAAAGAAAGACGACGCCGATATCATGGATGTTATTAGTGAAGGCACACCGGTAAGAGAAATTCTGGAAGAAGGTAAAGCGATCTACCCAGAATTTGATGCTGAACTACTCGATCAACTTGTTAGCATGTTCAAACTAGAACATATGCTTGATCGTAGCTTCAGAAAGCTCTCAACAGGTGAAACGCGTAAGATCATGCTAATTCGCGCCCTAGCGAATAATCCAGACCTTATCATCCTAGATGAACCTTTCGATGGTCTAGATGCTGACTCTATGAAGCTTCTACACGACCTGCTAGCAAGCAAGGTCGATTCAATGGGCATGATTCTGGTATTAAACCGTTTTGATGAAATGCCTGATTTCATCACCCATGTGGCTTATACCGACAAAGGCGAGCTTCATCACACAGTTGATATTAACGACAAGCAAGCCTATGACGATCTGTATCAACTGCTACACCTAAAAACGACTGATCTATCTGTGCCACCTACAGACGAATCCGATCGTCCACCAGCACTGAATCCAGAAGATCCGCTGGTGCGTTTAACGGATATTAAAATTGCCTACGCAGATTCAAAAGTTATTGATGGCCTTAACTGGACCATTAAGCCGGGACAACACTGGCAACTAAGCGGCCCTAACGGCAGTGGTAAGACTTGTTTGCTGAACCTAATTACCGGTGACCACCCGCAATGCTATACCAACGATATCTTTGTATTCGGTATGCAGCGCGGTAACGGTGAAACCATCTGGCAGATCAAGCAATATATTGGTTATGTCTCTACCGCGCTTCAGTGGGAATACCGTGTAAGCATCAGCCTTAGAAACGTGATTATCTCTGGATTTCACGACAGTATCGGCATGTACACGAAGAGTACCGATAAGCAGAAAGAAGTCGCAGATCAGTGGCTAGCTCTACTAGGTATGGAAGATCGTGCCAACGAACCATACAACCAGCTATCTTTTGGTGATCAACGTTTATTGTTGATTGCGCGCGCGATGGTTAAGCACCCTACTTTATTGATCCTCGATGAGCCATGCTTAGGCCTCGACGATATCAACCGTCAGCTCGTACTGGCGTTAATTGAAAAAATCTGTGCCAGTGGAGACACAACGGTTCTATATGTAAACCACCACGCAGAAGACCAGATCAGTGGCATCAAAGAGTTTAAGCAGTTAGAAAAGCTAACCGCTGAATAAATTCTCTAAGGCATAGTATTACTATAGTACCGTTCACTTAAGGTTTTCCTAACGGTATTTTGGGTAGGAGCTCAGCCCTCTGAGCGAGAAAATCGGCCACAGGGTGGCCTCCTACATTTTTCTTTCCAGCTTAAGTGAGCAGCATTGCAAGTATTCACTAGGCCCTTTTCATTTCAGACCCACTCTAATATCGTCTAAAAAATTTCATATAAAACCCGCAAAAAAAGATTGTCTCTTGATTAAAACAGGAGTCAAATTGCACTCATGTACCACAAGGCAAATGCCTTTATTGAGGATCAAATGAGTGACAATCGAAAAGAATATCTGCGGCGCTGAAGAATGGTGCAAGTTCCCTCAACTTGCCGTTCCTGCAATCAAAGCCAGAGTCGACTCTGGTGCCAAAACATCTGCAATTCATGCTTTAAATATCCAACAATTTCAAAGAGATGGGGTTGCTTGGGTCAGATTTGATGTATGTCCATTACAGGACAATCGCAAGACAGTAGTTCATTGCGAAGCGCCTGTATTTGATCGCCGCAGTGTGAAAAGCTCTAGCGGCACATCAGAAAAGCGCTATGTAATCAAAACAAGCTTAGCTATTGGCGATCAAAGCTGGGATGTTGAACTTACCCTGACCAATAGAGATGCGATGGGCTATCGCATGCTATTAGGCCGTGAAGCGATGTCGGGTAAGTTGATTGTAGATCCAGAAGAATCTTTTTGTTTAGGTGATATTGCAGATGATGAGTTGAAAGAACTCTATCTAAGCAAAAAAACACCTAAAAAAGGCATGAAAATCGGTGTATTAGCCAGCAACCCTAACCTCTACAGTAATCGTAGGATTATGGAAGCAGGTGAAGAGCGCGGTCACGAGATGGTGTTCCTGAATATCAAGCACTGCTACATGAAGATGGATGCTGAAAATCCAGAGGTTCATTATCGTGGCGGCAAGGTACTAAACGATCTTGATGCAATTATCCCACGGATTCGTCCAAGCATGACCTTCTATGGCTGTGCACTGACACGTCAATTTGAATCTATGGGTGTGTATTGTCTAAATACCGCTGGGGCTATTACTCAATCTCGCGATAAGTTGCATTCCCTACAACTCCTCTTCGAGAGCAAGATTGATATTCCGATCACGGGCTTTGCTAACTCACCGCTCGAAACGGATGATCTGATCAACATGGTTGGTGGCGCACCACTGATCATTAAGTTGCTTGAAGGTACTCAAGGTAAAGGCGTTGTACTCGCTGAAACCAAGAAAGCCGCAGAGAGTGTTATTAATGCTTTCAAGAGTCTTAAGGCCGACATTCTCGTTCAGGAGTTCATAAAAGAAGCCAACGGCAAAGATATCCGCTGCTTTGTAGTGGATGGAAAAGTTGTGGCTTCAATTCAGCGTGAAGCTGAACCTGGCGAATTCAGAGCGAATATCCATCAGGGTGGTACAGCGAGCCTTATCGTTCCAACATCAGATGAGAAGAAGATCGCTATTAAAGCAGCTAAGGCTATGGGCCTCAAAGTAGCTGGCGTAGATATCATTCGTTCAGCGAAAGGTCCTTTACTGTTAGAGGTAAACTCTTCTCCGGGCTTGGAGGGCATCGAAGGCGCAACCGGTAAAGACGTTGCTGGCCTGATGATTCAAGCTATAGAGAAAAAGCTAAAGTGGGTTGTTAACGTATAGCGTTATCCTAATTTTCAACTCATAAACCCGTTCCCATACTTTTGGGAATGGGTTTTCTGATCATGCACTAAATTCTCCCGCCCTTTTCAAATCCATAAATCCATTCTCTGACTACTATTAAGTTATTAGCCTACAAAAATCTTAAGCTAATGGGAGTCAGCAAATTAGATGGATCAAATTTGGCTATTCCTCATAGTTGCGACAGCCATTGTTATAGTCTTCGACTTCACCAATGGATTTCACGACGCATCCAATATGATCGCATCGGTGATCGCTTCGCATGCAATGACACCTCTACAAGCTATTTTAGTTATAGGCACATTCACCTTTTTGGGGCCTATGCTTGGCGGTACAGCAGTCGCAAACACCATTGGTAAATTTGTTACTTTAGATGATCTCCCAAGCAACTTATCCCTATCCTTAGTTATCTGCGGTTTATTAGCTGCCACAGTTTGGAATCTGTTTACTTGGTATAGAGGCCTACCCTCGTCTTCGTCACATGCATTGGTTGGTGGCTTAGTTGGGGCTGTTGTCGTATCAGCTGGGCCAGAACATGTACTCTGGGGTTTTTCACAATTAGCCCAAGGACAGATCACTGGCGTTACTAAGGTGCTGCTAGCACTGTTTATATCCCCTTTAGCAGGATTTTGGATAGGCTTTTTACTGCAACGAATCACCCTGTATCTATTGCGAGCAGCCAGCCCTTTGATCAATCGTGAATTAAGGGGCGCTCAATGGTTCACTACCGCAGGGTTAGCCTTCTCTCACGGCGCTAATGATGCCCAAAAAAGTATGGGTGTATTAACCCTCTGCTTACTAATGAGTGGAGAGATATCCGAATTTGTAGTGCCATTTTGGGTAATCCTAGTTTGTGCCATCTCTATTACATTAGGCACGCTACTGGGTGGCTGGCGAATCGTTAGAACCCTAGCCTTCTCAATCTACAAAATAAGGCCCCTACATGCATTTAACTCTCAAGCCTCATCTGCAGGCGTTATATTTTTAGCCTCAATGATTGGCGCGCCCGTATCAACAACTCACGTGGTTTCCTCATCCATTATGGGTATAGGGGCGGCAGAAAGAGCTAAAGCCGTGAGATGGTCCAAGGCTAAAGAGATCGGTATCACTTGGTTAATCACCATACCTGGTGCTGGCATTGTCTCCATTATTAGTTATGGCGTGCTGAGCCTTACTACGCTTGCTTAGATATTGAAAAGGATTGGATATGAGCGATCAGAGTAAACAAAACCTCTTTCGTAAACTCCTTAATAGGATTGTCCCTACACCACCTGACTTTTTCTTACTCCTAACCGAGCAATGCACATTGGTAACGGTAACGATCAGAAACCTCTATCAATATATGAAAAGCCCCAATCCCTATCTCGCAGAAGTATTAGCAGCAGATGAGCATCAAGCAGACGCACTTAAAATCCGAAATTTACATCAATTGAATCGATCGTTTTCCACCCCAATAGACCGCGAAGATATCTACCGTGCAATAGCTGCGTTAGATTGGATCATTACGCACTGTAAAAGCACCATAAATGAGATGCTCGATCTAGGCGTTGAGCCCGACGAACAGATGGTCAGGATTCTTGAAGAGCTTTTAACGGGTTGCGAAGCCTTAGAGAGAGGCTTTGGTGGATTATCAACCTATCCTGCTGGCAGTGAGAAAGATGCACAAATTGCCCGGCATGCTCATAGACGTATAGAAAGACTGTATAGACACAGTTTAAAAGAGCTCTTCCAAGGCGAAGTCACCACAGAGATGCTTTGCAAACGAGAGATCTATCATCATTTGATGGATGGATCTCGAAGATTACATGCTGCTGCAAACGTCCTTCACGATATTATGGTCAAATTGATCTAAAAACACGGATAAATACTCCATTTCATCGCCACTCTACCCAAGCAAAAGATCAATTTTGTACAAAAACCGTTAGCCCGTTTGCGCTAGAATGTAGCCATGAGCAAAAAAGAGATCGCTAACTACCATATAGAAGATGAACTAGGCGGATTAGAGATGCTAGAAGCGTCCTATGAGCGCCAGAATTTTTCTAGGCATAGCCATGAGGGTTATACGGTAGGCGTGATTGAGGAAGGTGCTCAGCGCTTCCTAAGAAATGGTGCAAACCACGTTGCGCCGCAAGATAGTATCATCCTAGTTAATCATGACGAAGTCCACGACGGTCACTCCGCAGCTGAAGGTGGCTGGTCTTATAAAGCGATCTACCCACTACCTGATCAATTAGCCAATATCGCTAAAGAAGCAGGTTTAAATATCAGCGGCTCAGTCTATTTCTCGGAACCTGTCGTTAAAGATCCAGAACTCGCTGGCTTGTTTCGTCTAGCGCTATATCACTTGCAACACTCTGATAATCGCCTGCTACGCGAGACACTGTTATACAACGCATTACTCAAGTTGATGCAGCGTCATGGTAAATGCAGCACAGAGATACCTGAACAGGCCGATGCCAAATCGCGAGTCGCTTTGGTAAAAAGCTATCTCGATGATCACCCACAAGCTGATGTGTCTCTAGAAGATCTAGCCAAACTTGCGGGCATCAGTGCTTTTCATCTAGTGCGACAGTTCCAAAAGTTCTACGGGCTCCCTCCCCATGCTTATCAAATACAATCCCGTGTACGGCTAAGTAAGCGCTTTATTGCTCAAGGCGATACACTATTGGATGCCGCCTTAAAAGCAGGCTTTCACGATCAAAGCCATCTTAACCGTCATTTCAAACGCACTATCGGTGTAACGCCGGGTCAATATGCTCGCCAGATAAGAAGCTAACATCACAAACACGCAGCAATCCCGTACAAGACTCACAACCACTGAATATTTATCTTTATCGCTCAACATAACAAAGAGCGTGAAAGTGAATAGTCAGGTACAAATACCAATAAACCCTAAGCAATCCTTCCTTAAAGGTATGGTTGCGATGTTGCCCCTTATTGTCGCTGTGCTGCCTTGGGGTATATTAGTCGGCGCATACGGGATCGAATCAGGTCTAACCGCTTGGCAAACTCAGGCCATGTCACTGTTTGTATTTGCGGGCACTTCACAGTTGGTTGCTATAGGTATGCTACAAGCCGGCGCTTCTATGTTCAGCATACTCGTCACCACATTGCTGATTACCTCACGACATCTGCTGTATAGCATGGCAATGCGACAGCATATCCAGGCACTACCCCTTAAATGGCGCAGTTCGCTCGGCTTCCTGTTAACGGACGAACTGTTCGTAAATGGCACGCAAGATAACGGTATATTCAATCGTTGGTATGCATTGGGTGGTGGCTTAAGTTTCTATATCGCGTGGAATGTTGCGACGCTGCTAGGGATCGTCGCAGGCGCAGCCTTGCCCAATCTAACTACCCTTGGATTGGACTTCGCGGTTGTCGCTACATTTATCGCCATACTCATCCCGATGATTAAAAACCACTCATATCTGGTCTGTGTAGGTGTGTCTCTGTTGGTATCAGTGTACTGCGAAGCTCATAAGGTCCAAGCGGGCTTATTGATCTCAATTATTTTGGGGATGTTAAGTGGTTATTTCTTTAAGTGCGCAGTGGGGGCATTAAAATGAATGATTGGCTATTGTTCGGGCTTATGGCGATCATTGTATTCGCAAGTCGCTATCTATTTTTAGAACCACGCTTACCGCTGAAGCTAAATGATAAAGCACTAGAACTGCTGAGCTATTCAGCCCCTGCTGTACTAGCCGCCGTGATAGGCCCATTAGTGTTATTACAGGAAGGAGAGCTAACAACGAGCTTGGACAGCCCGTATATCATAGGCGCACTGGCTGCCATCGTGTTGATGCTTTTAACTAAAAACACTTTGATGACAGCCGTACTGAGTATGGGTGTGTTCTTCGTCTGTAATCTGTAGGGTTACAGACGAACAGAGCGGATCGAAACTTTGCTAATTGAATCACTCCCGGGCGCTAGTTCAACCGCATTATCGAGAACAGAAGCATTTTCTAAGCAGACCATATTCTCATAGTCATTATCAGCAAAATGGCTTAACCGTTTGCTTTTATCGATCCAAGGGTTCCAAACCACCATATCAGGGAGGTTATCGGCGCTCATAAGGATCTGACGGCGCATCTGCTTATCTTTGATAGCAACCTGAGCTGGAATATTTGGGTAGATACGGTCTGTTTCAGCCGAGATACCAATGGCAGAGTTAGATTGCTTAACCTGCCAATCCTCCAGCGTATCTATGTACTCAACAGCTTCCAATCCTTCGATAGCAGTCTCACTGACATGACCAATCTGAAGATAACTGTGCAAAGCACTGGTATAACTAAAGGCATCCGAACCTAAGTTTTTAACTTTGAGCTCTAAATCTAACTCGACACCTACAGTAACCGTCAAACGAAGAACAGCAGGATAAGGCCAGAGTTCTGTTGGTAAAACCTCGAGCTGTAGCGTTAATCGTGTGGTTTCACTATCGATCAGATCGATAGCCAATAGCTCCCAATCCTCTGATCGTACAAAGCCATGAGCAGGCGCCTCTGAGAGGTTAACTTGGTCTTTAACTTGATCTGGATTTCTGGAAAGATCCCCAAACCAAGGCCAGCAGATAGGTACTCCACCGCGCAGAGACTTACCGGCTTTAAAATCGTTTTCTTGGCTCAGCCATAAAACAGGCTGCTCCCCTATTCGGCTGTACTCAGCAACTTGCGCCCCTTGCAAAAAAATAGTGGCCGAAGCCGCTTCGTTTTTTACTGCGATGGCAATGAGCTGCTTATGAATCTCAATAGTAATGCCTTTTAAAGCACCATACTTTGCGTACAGCGCTTGAACTTGATCTGCCAGATTCATAATTTTTGTTATTCCTGGTTACTAAACTGCTATGCAGTATTTTACGCTTACCAATACTTGGGTAAAAGCCAATCGTGCGTTTTAATGCATGAAATATTCTCGACTGGTAATCCTCATCCTACGCCGATAAGCTGAGTGGATCATCAGCAAAACTACTGAATTATGCATCGCAACCCACTAGTAACTCCCATAGAAGATATCCTTAGACAGTCCGAAAGCAGCTTAAGTGAATATGAGTTGTTAAAAGCTCTAGATCTCAACGCTGATGATTTCGGAGAAGATGCACCATCAGGTAGTGACTTGGCCCTGTTTAGACAGCATTTCCTGATTATGAATGCGCTCTATACCCTGCAACCTAAGTTTTGGGATCAAGGCTTAAAACTGACTATCTCTGCATTAGAGATCAGTCTGATCAAAGTAGAGAGAAGCGAACAAAACGAATTGTCACTAGAGTCAGATCAAGCAGTCAGAGAGTACTATCTGGATTGGGATGAGTTCACATCAAGTAACGAAGAATCGGTTAACAAACTGCTAGATAGTTTTTGGACCCGTTACTTTAATCAAGATCACTATCAGGGAGCGCTCGACGTTTTAGGTCTAACTGAAGATAGCGATTTCCAATCGGTGAAAACACAATACCGAAAATTAGCCTCAGAACATCATCCAGACAAAGGTGGCTGCAAGGTGAAATTTAATGAGATCAGAGAGGCTTATGAAGTAATTGTTAGCATTAAAAACAAGGGCTAACCTTTTGATTAGTTGACACTTCCATAGGTTGATAAACCAAACCTGACAACTCCCCCACATCCCCTTTAAGCTTAAAACCATATTTCTGATAAGCAGGGACAGAAGGTAATGAAGCGCTGACAGTTACGATCTCTGATCTCGCATATTTCAATACAGCTGTAAGTAATCTCCGACCAATCCCGCCTTTTTGCTGACTAGGCGTAACAAATAACATCGCTATATGGCGGCCTTCCTTTAGCTCTACCACACCTAAGATTTCACCGTTATTATCTTCTGCGACGAGCATACGATTATCTGCTTTCATCCTCTCGGCAAAAGCATTTGGGGAAGCGATTGCAGTAAAAGTAGCGATCCCTTCATCAGACAATGAACCAGCAACCGAGTCAGAGAAAGCGTCTAAACAAACCTGACTAACGCCCTCGATATCGCCCTCTTTCATCTCTCTTATGATCATCTTTTTCCTTAATATTTCTAAAAGAAATCTATTACTCTGAAGGGCTCAGTTTTATTTATCTGAATCGGGAATATTGTCCCAACTTTCTTTAAACTCATTTAGACACTTACAGCACAAACACTCATCCCACCTCTCAGCCAGATAACCCGCCTGCTCCCTTGTTAGGTAGATCTCACTGCAATCACAGATAAAATAGCTGCCGACTTTGCACTCAAACAATGAGCCACACTTCGGGCAAGTTGCTTGTTCATGTTGAGGCATACATAAACCCTAATCACTAGCGTTGATGTTTAACGGTTGGTATAGGGATTATAAGCGAAGAATAAATCTGTTTACGGGACGGATATTTAAGTTTTCAACTAGAAACGTTATAAGGCCTTATAGCGAATAAAGAATGTAAGCCGAAATGCACCATATAACAGCCCCGACTAAACGCTCTACCACATCGCCATAGCGAACCTGCTTATTCCAATGCGGAGGGTACACTGCTTTTATAAAATATCGGCCTGTAGCTGACAGGCTCATATCTAACAGTACCCCGCCCTCAATAGCGAGTCTTAAAAGAAGACCGAGGCCTTTGATTACAGCTTCTAGAATTTCTAGCATTTATGTTTATTGTTCATAGCAGCCAAACAGAGTACGTCCGTTGGCTTGTTTATTATGTATTTCCGACTCTCGGTTGATGATGCAGAAACAACACCAAATTCTTTACTGATGTAACTTTGTCAAAATATGGATTGTTTTCTGGATGCTCTGTATCGATTCCTAATCGGTTGGCTACTGCCCAATAGATTTCATCCAAATCATCAGGGTCCATGTTATAGGTACTCTCAAACGTATCTTCGGTTTCGATGGGGAAAGGCTTACCATCGTATTTGCCAAGCCAGAGATGAAGTTCATTCCAAACTTCCCTCATAATTTTAGTATCAACATTTCTGTACTCCAAAGATCTCGCATATTCGCAGATATCCGCTTCCCCACGTTCATTGGATAACCGTTTCATCCTGAAATGCTCTAAGACACTCAGGCTTAACATAAGGATTATTATTGCTCCAATGATGTATAAATCTTCCATATGCTTACCTATACATAGACATAATGACTCCCACGAGGTGCTGACCTCCGTCCTCTCGTGGGTTAGCTGAAAGCCAGAGCCATACTGTATCTGTTACCAATACATAACGGAGGTCAGCATGAATAACAGTAGCATAGTTTTTATTGGCTTAGACACCCATAAAGAGTTTGTCGAAGTAGCCTATGTCGAAGATCACCGACAGGCTGATATCGTTCACCTCGGACGTATACCCAGTAGCAAATTGTCGATGACTAAACTGACTCGACAGATGCAATCAAAATACCCAAAAGCCACATTGCACTTCGTCTATGAAGCTGGCCCCTGTGGCTATTGGGTCTATCGGTTGCTCACCAGCTTGGGGTTCCCCTGCTATGTTGTAGCACCTTCTCTCATTCCCAAAAAGCCAGGGGAACGTATCAAAACCGATAAGCGTGATGCCATGAAACTGGCGAATCTACTACGTACCGGCGACCTAGATCCCATCTACGTTCCAGAACCGGAAGATGAAGCAATCCGTGACCTTTCTCGTGCCCGTGAAACTGCCATGAAAGACCTGAAAGATGGCAAATACCAACTCAAGGCCCTACTGCTCCGCAACAATATCAAACCCACCGTGCAGGATAACTGGTCACAAAAACACCTGCGGTGGCTGACAGAACTCATACTACCTTACCCAAGCCAGCAAATCGTTCTACAGGAATACATACAGACCATAACTGAACGGATCAAACGCTTGGAGCGGCTGGATAATGAGCTAATCCATCATGTCAAAAACTGGCGATACTATCCTGTTGTAAAAGCAATACAGGCGATGCGTGGGGTACGTCTGTTGGTTGCGGTGGGTGTGATTGCAGAGCTGGGCGATCTCACCCGCTTTGATCATCCCCGTAAGTTGATGAGTTATCTCGGCTTAGTCCCCAGCGAACATTCCAGTGGCGGGCACCGCAGGCAAGGTAGTATCACTAAATGCGGTAATGGCCGAGCCAGGCGTCTATTAATCGAAGGCGCACACAGCTATCGCTACAGCGCCAATATCTCAACCGAGTTACAGAAGCGACAGGAGTGTCTGAGTAAAGAGATCGTGGACATCGGCTGGCAGGCCCAACTCAGGTTGTGTCGGCGCTATCAACGCTTAATGAAACGCGGGAAACACTATAACGTGGTTGTCACGGCAATAGCGCGGGAGATGGTAGCGTATATCTGGGCGATTGCCAGAGAAGTGGTTTTATCACCAGTGGATCCAACTAAACAGTTATCAAGGGTCCCTGCGTAATGAGAGGTGTTGAGCGAGTGCATCGGATCAGACCACGGCAGTGGCATAATCTCCGACGGCGTTAGGCAGGCAACTGCACCCGCAGTTGATCCACGAGCATAGACTGAAGAACGGTGTCACGACGGAAAAAGTAAGGTAGGCACTGCTTACTGAAAAGTGAGTAACCCACGAATACCAGCATGAAAACCGACGAAATTACCGGCCTCATTCGATGCGCTCACTCACTTTAATTGAAAGAAGGGCTTAACAGATAAAGCAGAAATCAGTGTGCCTGTACTTGACAGCGGGAGTCATACCAACGCCGCGCTCTGCGGAAATTTAGGAGCGCCAGCGAGTAAATTTTCCGTAGCAGCGCCTTGTTATGTGTTAACGTGGCAACTCCATAAGGAACTTATCCACTTTTTCAAACAACAGCTCATTAGGGTCATCACCAGAAATTTTGCTGTTTATTAAGTCTATCAGCATATCCTCGTCAAGATTCAAAATCAGTTTACCATGTTCCCGCATTGCCCCCTGGCAAGCAACAACAGCATTTTTTGATGGGCCCTTTCTAGAAATAAGAAAACAAACTTTACGCTTAGCCTTTTCATAAAGATACTTCTCAGTTGAATACACTTGAGACTGTCCAATCTTATCTTTGTAATTTTTAAACTCAAAAAGAACATACCTAGAATCTAGATTTAGAGAAATAAACTTCCAAACCGTAGAATTGTCTATGACCCGACAAATTAAGTCATAGCGGTGCAAATCATCTGTAGTTCTTTTTTGTTGATGCCAGCCTGTCAAGTCTCCATCAAAAAGATACTGTAAGATTTCGCTAACAGTATCTTCAAACTTATAGCAGCCTTCTTTGCCAAGAGGTATTGCTTTGAGAACGTCAATGAAATTAATTCCAATTTTTTCATTTTCATGCGACGAACTTGTGTCCGATGATGATTTGATTATTGTGGGCTGAATTATACTTTTAATATTGCTATCGAGATTCCGTTCCGACAGATCAATTTCACGCAACTTTACAAGCCTGCCTAAAAGTTCTAAGTCGATACTTGCTAGCGACAACAAATCATCCAAGTTTAAAATTTGTATTTTATATTGATTTTCAACTCTTTCTTTAATTTCTGGCTTAATATCTGCGGCAACGATTAGTACAGCTTTGTCGATACCCTCAGCATTAGCACTTTCAATAAGCCTTTCTGAAGATATTCGCAAAGCTGAAGTAGGATACATAGGGTTTCGCGTATATTTGACTTCAAATGCGATGCGATCATTTCTAGTTGGATCCGTAGCAATGATGTCGATTCCGGTATCAGAGAACGAGTCCGATGATTCAACTTGCCAACCATTAACAGCCAAAATCTCACGACAGAGGTCTTCTAGAGCGAACCCTAGTCTTGCACTTACTCCAGCTCTCATTCTTATGCTCAATGTACGTCCTTTTTAATAAGTATTCTGACTGCTAACTGACCGTAACTCTGGACACATAACGCTTGTGGCACTGGCAACCGCGCAGCGGTTGTCCTAGCCAGCTTTGCTGGCGAAAGTGCCCACCCTTGTTATACGTAACAACTTTCTTACTCAGCAAGATAATTGATAACCCATACAAAATTTTGAATGACAACCCAACCAATAAGGATAAAACCAATTACGTATGCAGACAGGCAGATCGTGAAAGAAATATTCCTCTCTTTGTCTGCTTTATGGTGAATATTCCAAAAAAGGCTTTGGGTAAACTCTTTCCCTTCTAAAACTTCAATATGACCGTCTTCCATTGCATATTCCATTGTTTCCCGGTAATCGCTGTAATCTAGGCCAATGTCATGTGCATAGTCCTTAAGGTGCCACTCAGGCTTGCCTTCTATCTCAAAGGAAGAATATGTAGGGTATTCTTTTATAATTCTCGGACATCGTGCTTGATAAATTAAGGTTGCCAAAGCAAACGATAACGCTGAGAAATAAAAAACCTGCCAAGAAAATGGTAGTGACAAATGAACTGCAAATTGATATTTAAAAATTTCCAATGTTGCGACATTATCTGCCAAGGATAATAACTTAACAGCTATTGGAACCAAGAATATCCAAATATACATAGAGGATATGAGCTTGATCCCTCTGATTTGATTAAGTTGAGACCAATTCAACTGTATATCTTTATTTTTAAAGTCTGAAACCAAGTTTTTGTAAATCTTTGCTAAATCCATTTGAGCTTTTCCCTGCACTCGAGCTTTAGATCGTATAACAGCTAAATATATGTCAGATTGACGTGTTTAAACGCGTCAATTTGACATATATCTCCGAGAAAAGATATTAAGAGTGGGTTGTAATAATTTGATTTGCATAAGCTTTCCTTGCTTAGAAGGTTTGCGCCTTTGTGAAAAAGCGTCAATTTGACGTATTATCCTTTCATAAGTCGCAAAGGGATAAAAGACTGTTTTTATATACAGTCAAAATAAAGTGCGCTTTCTATTTTCTTATCACTTTTTTAAAGCACGTTTTTTCGCGCGCCTTTTCTGTGCTGCCTTAGTGTTGTTCCGAGTAATTTCTATTTCGCGAGTCAGATCCGGCTCAAAGCCTTGGAGCCATTGTTGTGGCAAACGGGTATCTAACAAGACCTCAATCTCTTCCAATAGATGATTCTGCTCTTCTATTAGTAAAGAGATAGCAACGCCCTTGTTACCTGCTCTGCCAGTTCTTCCAATACGGTGAATATAATCAGCTGCTTTATATGGCATCTCGTAATTGATTACGGCTGGTAAACTGTCGATATCGATGCCTCGTGCCGCTACATCTGTCGCAACAAGCACTTTAAGCTGCCCCTGCTTGAACTGTTCTAAAGCCTCTTCCCGCAACTTTTGTGATCGATCAGCATGGATGGCATCGGCAGAAATATTGGCTTGTTTCAAAACCTCTACTAGCTTATCTGCGCCCTGCTTTGTATTACAAAAGACAATCACTTGTGACCAATCATGCTTGTCGACTAAGTGACTGACAATCGCTGATTTACGATCAGGGTCGCAGTTATAAACGATCTGATCGACATCAGCCGCAGAGGAATTACGCTGATCTACTTCGATACGCTCGGGCTTATCTAATAAATTTTTACTAAAACGATAGATAGAATCACTTAAGGTCGCCGAGAAAAGCAGTACCTGTCGTGGCTGCACGTCACGCTTAGGTAATTTGCTTAAAACCGCTTTAATCTCATCTTTAAAGCCCATATCCAACATGCGGTCAGCTTCATCAAATACCAGGTGAGTGACTTGTCTTAGATTTACAGCTTTCTTTTTATGTAGATCCAATAAACGGCCGGGTGTAGCCACCAGCACATCAATCCCTTTCTTAATTTGATCTACTTGCGGGCCAATGCCCACACCACCATAAACTACGGCTGATCTAAACCCAGTTCCTTTGGCATATTTCTTAAAGCTGTTATTCACCTGCTGCGCTAACTCCCTTGTGGGCGCCAGCACCAAAGCTTTGAGCTTTTTATTTTGATCACTACTAAAATCAGGGTCGGTCAGTATGGATTGTAAGATTGGCAGCGCAAAAGCTGCTGTCTTACCGGTACCTGTTTGTGCACCGACAAGGAGATCTTTACCAGATAGGATAACGGGTATCGCTTCAGCTTGAACGGGTGTAGCTTCGCTATAACCTGCGGTATGTATAGCTGCGATTAAACTCTCGCACAAAGGCAAACTGTCAAACTTCATAATCAACTTCCAAGAATTTGTAATGGCAGAGCAAGTGCACTGTTACCTTGTTGACCTAAGATCCAGATCACCCAACATAAACCACCCACAGTAGCGAAGTACCATAGGGCTGATACTACCTGACCGTAACGAGCCAATGGCAATAACTGACTACTGTGACGGTGTTTCCATTCAAGCACAATCTCGATACTGCCCACAGCCAGCAAGAAGCCTAGCAGCGCCATGCCAAAGTAATAGCTAATTACGACACCGGCTAAAGCACCGATAACGCAGATCACTAGGCCAAAAACCGAGTTAACCGAAAAAGCGATACTTTTTAGGACGTGGCCACCATCTAACGGTAATACCGGCAACAAATTAAATAGATTGAGCAAGGCATTGAAGGCAGCAATACCCGCCAAGACCTCAATATCCGTCAACCAATATAGAACCAGAGCAACTAAAGATAGGAATAAGCCAAATACCGGCCCCATGATGGATATATAAACATCTTGCCAGCGAGTGTTAATACGATCATCTGATAATGCTAAGCCACCCAAAAAAGGTACCAGATAAATTCCCTTTGTCTTTAAGCCAAAACGCTTCATAGCACGCACATGGCCATATTCATGAAAAACCAAACAAAGGATAAGTGCTAACGCGAATTCAAAGGAGAATAACCAGCTATACGCTGCCAAACTTCCTGCAGCAAACAGTACTTTGATGACCTTAGCGCTTTTAAACAGCTTAAGGCCTAAAGAAGCCATACCCAGTATGCTGATCTTATTCGGCTGTTTTACGACATTCTCAACCACTTGGGTTTCGATATCTTTCTCGACTAGCTCACCACTTCCAAGCTTCTGATCTTCCACTGCTAGTTCATATTCAAGATTGAAGGGTTGCCATGTCAGTGACAAAGTCAAAACGCACTCGATCTCTTCACCTGATCCAGTCATCAGGGCGAAACGGTGCTCTGTACTCTCAGCAGGATCTGCACTCGCCGGTATTTGAGACACCAACTGGTTATCCCAATACAGGGCCTGCCATCCAGACATTGAGCCCTCAAGACGTAAAATTTTGCCTAGACAATCGATGCGTAACAGCTGCACAGTAATTCCTGCTGATTATGAAGTAAGTGTTTATCAAATAAGCGGCGCATTATAGCCAATCAGCGGTATAATGCAGCTTCTGCAATTGGAGAACATCGAATTACATTAACAAGGACACAGGTATGAAAACGAAAACAACCGTATCCTCAACCCATGTGGTGGATACAGGTAGAGGAAAGATTAAACAAAATCACTTAGCAGCATTAGTCACTTCAAAGGTTTTTAAATCCCAAGTAGTCAAAGCTAAAAAAGGTAAAGGTGCTTATAAACGTAAAGACAAACACAAAGGACGAGAGTCCTATTTAATAGCGGCTTAGTTAGTTTCACACTACCAGATACTAATTCAAGCCCCTATCAAATAGTGCTCTACCATTTCAAGGTTACAGCTTAATCTCCTGCTTAGTCGCACAATGGATGCTGCCGCCACCAGATGCGATACCATCAATAGCAATCTGCTCGATCACCCGATCAGGGGAATGCCTTTTCTAAAATCTTACGAGCATTATCCTCGGCGGTTTTATCGCCAATTTCTTGTACGGCAACAGCGCCGTTCCCCACTACCAGCATTAATTGGCACTTGTTTTATACTAAAAATATCTACTGCTAAGACTCGGGGCTAAAACGATGAAGCGAATCCCAGAGCCATTCCGTATAAAAATGGTAGAGCCAATCAAGCAAACGACGCTTGTAGATCGCCAAAAAGCTTTAGAAGCTGCTGGCTATAATCTATTTCTTTTACCCAGTGAAGATGTCTACATAGATCTACTGACCGATTCCGGTACTGGCGCAATGAGCGACCGACAATGGGCTGGGTTAATGTGTGGAGACGAGTCCTACGCAGGCAGTCGAAATTTCACCCATCTACAAAATGCAGCCCAAGAAATTTTTGGGTACCCCTACGTCTTGCCTACCCACCAAGGCAGAGGTGCAGAGCAAATCCTTTTCCCTTGCTTAGTAAAACGTAGATACGAGGACCAAAAACCTGATCAAGCTGTTTTTATCTCTAATTTTCACTTTGATACTACCGCCGCTCACGTCGAGTTAAGTGGTGCTAAAGCTGTCAATGTTGTTACTAAAAAAGCATTTGATACAACCACACCCTACCCTTGGAAAGGTAACTTTGATCTTCAACTACTCACAGAAGTTATTGAAAACCATGGAAAGGAAAACATTTGTGCCATTATCAGCACCATCACCTGCAACAGCACAGGTGGGCAGCCCGTTTCAATGGATAACCTTCGTGATGTTTACCACATCGCAAATCAACACAATATCCCTGTTGTTATTGATGCCGCTCGCTTTGCTGAAAATGCTTTTTTCATTAAACAACGCGACTCTAAATACAAAAAAGCTTCTATTCGTGAAATTGTTATAGAGATGTTTAGCTATGGCGATATGCTGAATTTTTCAGCTAAAAAAGATGCGTTAGTTAATATAGGTGGCCTTTGCTGCATTCGTGAAGACGAAAAGTTGTTCAGGCAAGTTCAAAGTTTATGTGTACCTATGGAAGGCTTCATCACTTATGGTGGATTAGCAGGCCGAGATATGGAAGCCATGGCAATCGGCTTGTATGAAGGCGTCGATGAGGATTACCTAGCCTATCGTATCCATCAAGTTGCCTATTTAGCTGAACGCTTACAACAAGCAGACATTCCTATTCAGACACCCGCCGGTGGTCATGCAGTATTTATAGATGCCAAAGCTATGCTACCGCATATTCCTCCAGAGCAATTCCCTGCTCAAGCACTGGCTAACGAACTGTATCTTGAATCTGGAGTTCGAGGTGTAGAGATTGGCTCATTACTGCAGGGCCGTGATCCAATAACAGGTAAACAAAAGCACAGTTCATTAGAGCTATTACGCTTAACAATTCCTCGTAGGGTCTACACATCTGATCATATGGATTACATTGCAGATGCACTTATCGAAGTATCTAAACGTCGTTCAAAAATTATTGGATTAAATTTTAGTTACGAACCGGAGCTGCTTCGCCATTTTACCGCGAGATTTAAACCTGTAACTATTTCCAGCGCTTAACTTCACCATGATCAAAGACGTGACCGGACTGAACCTTGCAGTAATTAATAAAGATATTACTGAAAGAAACGCCACTGCGTTTCGAGATCGAGAAAGCCACTGACTCCATCATTGCTTCTACACTATCCATTTTATGGAAGCTCGGTGCATGAAGATCAACCAAAATAGGGTGACTACCCCCTTGAGGCTGACTGGCGGGCATCAGCCCTGCTACTGCATATTGACGAGAAGGAATAAATTCCCAAGTAACAGTGATATGTTCAATACTTACATCTGTGGCGCGAGCAAGGTCTGACGTTATCCCTTTAATCATATCTGGGATATCGCATTCATCTTCAAATGGTAAAGATTTAATACAGATTAATGGCATCGTCCGCACTCACAGAAAATGTTAAAGGATCGAAATTAAATCATGCGAACCCTGAACACAAGACCTTAACATATTATTAATTAAAGCTTATTTAACTTTAGATTCCATAATATAAGTCTCTAACTTCTTATCTACTCCGAATATATGGCGTTTTAGCCATTCAGTCAGAAAGTCAGATAGCATGTCTCTTAGCTGAGCGTCATAGGTATGATGATCATCCAGCATCTTTTTAAGTTCAGCTCGAAACTTGTTGTGAGCTTGAAGATGGACACCAAAGTCAGGATAGTTCAACGCTTGCATGTACGCTTCTTCTAGGCAGAAATGATGATCAGCGTAATCATGAAGCCGAGTAAAAGTAGAGACATCAACCTGCTCTGCTTTGATCTCATCGATCAGTTCAAACAGAACTTGATGCTGTTGGTCTTGCCAAATAAGTTCACTGGTGAGCGTCATCGGATGCCCCTGTTTATATTTATTTTTCTTACAGCGTAACTTCCATTATGTAATAAGTATAAACAGGAGAAACTGATCTGCATCAGACTTAGACCAATCGGTTTGTAACAAACAGCTTGCGAGGTTTTTACAAATCTTTTACAACTTCTATAAATCTATCTGACTTTCTATAGGCGGAACTGACCTAAATTTGCAGCATGTGATTAAGGTTAATAAAGGACGAACATCATGAAAGCGCACCGCCTACCCAAAATTCTGCTAGCAACACTACTGACTGTTGCTGGCCCCCTACTCAGCCAATCCGCTACCGCTAAACAGGTTGATCTTAATATCAATCTAGCAACACCGGTAATGACAGCTGAGCAAAACCACAATGCATTTATCAAGATCTCTTTAGAGGGGATTAAACAAGAAAGTCAGCAACAACGTGTGGCTGCTAATATTGCGATTGTTCTGGATAAGTCCGGTTCAATGCAGGGCGAGAAACTGTATCGCGCAAAAGAAGCTGCGATCATGGCAATCAATCGCTTGAATCAAAACGATATTGTTTCTGTTGTGAGTTACGACAATCGCGTTAATGTTGTTGTACCGGCTACAAAGGTTAGCGATAGCAACAGTATTGCTCGCGCAATCAATAAGATCCAAGCCCACGGTAACACCGCGCTATTTGCCGGTGTAAGCAAAGGCGCACAAGAACTGCGTAAGTTTCTAGATCTAAACAAAGTTAACCGTGTCATTCTATTATCCGACGGTTTAGCCAATGTCGGCCCAAGTACACCCAATGAGCTAGGTAAACTAGGTCTCTCTTTAGCAAGAGAAGGTATGAGTGTAACGACTATAGGTCTTGGCCTAGGTTATAACGAAGACTTAATGACTCAGCTTGCCGGTTTTAGTGATGGCAATCACGCCTTTGTTGAAAATGCAGACGATCTAGCACGCGTTTTCCAATATGAATTTGGTGACGTACTATCTGTCGTTGCTCAAGGCGTTGATATCCAGATCCGTTGCTTAAATGGTGTCAAACCTTTGCGCATTATCGGCCGTGAAGCAGAGATCGAAGGCGACATGGTTAAAACGCGCCTTAATCAGCTCTATAGCGAGCAAGAGAAGTTTATTATTCTGGAGGTAGAAGTACCTTCACAGCAGGATAAGAGCAGCATCAACTTAGTCGATGTCGATGTAAACTACTTGGATTTACTAAACAAACGTAAAGAGGAACTTTCTAGCTCAGTTGCAGCAAACTTTACTCGCTCCGAACAAGAAGCTAAGGATGCGATCGATACACGTACTTATGAAGCCGCAGCAGAACAGGTTGCGAACGAACTAAACCGTGAAGCAGTACAAAAACGTGACCAAGGTGATATTGAGGGCGCTAAATCCATATTGCAACAAAGCGCTGATTATCTAGATAACTTAGGTACCTCTCTAGCCTCCCCTAAATTGTTAGAGCAGAAAGCCGAAGCGCTGCAAGACGCAGAAGAGCTTGATGATGAACAGGAATGGGGTAAAAAACGTAAAGAGCTTAAAGAACGTCAATATAAACGCGCTAAACAGCAAAGCTACTAACCGTTTAGCTAACTGAGAATCTATTGTGAACAAGACGATCCTACTGCTAATCAGTCTAATTTTAATCCCTGTCGTCATACTAGGTTGGTTAGCGGCTCGTCTGGAAACAAACCAACAAGCCCTTCTCTCTCATCAAATCGAAGGGCTGGTTGAAATAAAACTCGAAGAGATCGATCAACAGTTCCAGAATCATTTCCAAAGCTTAGAACAAGCACTCAATGCTGAATCCCAATTGCTACTTCAAAGCAAAGATGCCCAATACCCAGAAACAACGCTTAAGACCCTGAGCCAGTCGAGCCCCTATATAGAACAGGTATTTGTGATCTCCGCTGAAGGCACAACACTGTTTCCATCAGAATCATCCAAGAACCCAAGTGAAATTGCGTTTTTACAATCAACTAAACGCCTACGTTCATCACCCGAAATATTCCAAATTCAAAACAAAGCACCTGAGCAGATAAATCTTGCGGCTAGCCCTTATAGCGCACAACTTAAGGCTGCCCCAGAATCAAAACGAATCGAGCTCTCGGCTCCGAGCCGCATAGCTTCAAATGTAGCAGCAGATAGCGTCGCCGAGATTGCTATTACCTCAGCAGAACCTTTAGGCTCAGCGGCTTCCATATCGTTTATCGATTCGGGTTGGATCGCTTGGTTTAATAACAGTCAGCTGCAACATATCTATTGGCGTAAAGATTCAGATGGTGCGCTATTAGGCTTTTCTATAAACAGTGCTCGATTGCTGTCAGATCTAATCAACTCTCTGCCTAGCAGTAATGGGCAAGAAACCAGCAATCAAGCGATTGCCTTGATCAACAGTCGTGGTGAAGTGCATTACGAATGGGGCGATCCAACAATCGAGACTCAGCAGTTCAATCCTTTGGATAGCCTACCGCTGAGCCACCCTCTAGGTAGTTGGAAATTAGAGTATTACTCCCCTAACCTAGCCAAACCAACTTCAAATTGGATAGAGAAGTTCTCTATTCTCTCACTCACGCTATCCGGATTATTGATCCTTGCATGGTTGATCTATAGAGAACACACTAGAACAACGCGCCTAGCCGAACAAAGAGTAAACTTTGTTAACCAAGTCTCCCACGAGCTAAAAACGCCCCTGACGAATGTTCGGATGTATGCTGAGATGCTCGAAAGAAAGCTTGATGACGAAGATAGCAAAGCTCAGCGCTACCTATCTGTGATTAATAGTGAAAGTCAGCGTCTTTCACGCTTGATAGAAAACGTACTGACCTTCTCAAAACTTGGCAAAGAACCGAAACCGTTGCACCTGCAACCGGGAACATTAAAAGAGTGCGTTGAACATACAGTCGATGTGTTTATGCCCTCTTTAACTCAACATGGCTTGTCTGTTGAATTAGATCTGCAATGCGATAAACAAGTCATGTTAGATCAGAACTGTATTGAGCAGATCTTAAATAACTTACTAAGCAATTGTGAAAAATATGCACCTCAAACTGGTGCCATACAGATCCGCTGCTACAGCGATAAACAACAAAGTTATATCGAGGTTGAAGATGCCGGTGAAGGGATCTCTGAATCCCTTTGGGAGAGCGTTTTCTCTCCTTTCTACCGCATCAGTAATAAATTAAGTGACGGTGTATCCGGTACAGGTATTGGTCTAAGCATTGCCAGAGAGATGGCTAGAAAACACGGTGGGGACTTAGTCATTATTCCTAGCGACCTAGGGACCTGTTTCCACTTAGAATTACACACACCCTCTATAAGTTAGACATGGATTGTTTATGCTAGATTTTTTTAAAACAAAACCACTACTATCTAATGAAGATACCGAATTTCAGATTGCTACATTTAAATGGCTGCTGAAGAACTTTGGCGGTTCAGATTTCCACGATACAACCGTGTTAATCCTACCCACTGAAGAGTTTTTCCCGACAAAAGTCGAAACAGCTGATGAAGCAGCTTTTGAGACATTCAATTCAGTGAAAAAATATGCTGGACTTCAGAACTGGCCTTGCCTACTCATTGCTCAAGAAGAAGATATAGAAACTCGAGTAGCACCAACAGTTTCGATACAAAATGCTCCAACAAATCCTCTGGGTACTTTCCAAGCAACAGGAAGCAATGAAATAGTCATTACCTATAATCCCGCAATCGTAAACAATCCAAGCTTATTGGTTGCTACCTATGCTCATGAGTTAGCTCACTATCTGACTGGTTCTAGCCTAGAAGAACCACCAGGCGGATGGGACAACTGGGAGTTTGCTACAGATATTGCTGCTACATTTCTCGGATTTGGTATTTTTATGACTAACTCAGCCTTTAATTTTCAACAGTATGCGGATATTGATTCCCAAGGTTGGCAATATAATCGCAACGGGTACCTTTCTGAACAGGAGCACATTTTTGCGCTGTCTATATTTTTACAGCTTAAAGGCCTTCCGATAGAGCTAGCTTTAAAGCACCTCAAGCCAAACCTTCAGAAACTACTAAAAAAATCTATGAAACAGTTATCTCAGACCACAATAATCCAAGAATTATTAGATGTTGAATATGAACCACCAACTCATACCGAAGCGCTTAATTGATAGTTTGATATATGTGTCAATTAGCAGCGCCAAATAGTCACAGGGAGCCGCAACAATGAAAATTCTGATTGCCGAAGATGATCTAAATATCAGGCTTGGGCTCTGTGACTTATTAGAAGATGAAGGTTACACCTGCATTGAAGCGTCTAATGGTGCCGATGCACTGGTGCTGTTTGCTCAACATAATCCAGATTTGGTTCTACTCGACATTATGATGCCGGAATTAGACGGTTATGCCGCCTGCCGAAAAATCCGCCAGCTGGATGAACAAGTTCCTGTTATCTTTATTACGGCCAAATCTGAAGAGATTGATCAAGTGCTTGGTTTAGAGCTAGGTGCGGACGATTACATCAAAAAGCCCTTTGGCACTCGGGAAGTAATTGCACGCATTAGAGCGGTGATTCGCCGCTGCGCGCCTAAAGATAGCTCGCCAACCAAAACCGCTAAGAATCAATTTGAGCTGGCTGATATCCTTGTTTTCCCTGAGCAAATGCGTGCGGAACGAGAAGGTCATAAGATTGAGCTAACCCTGCGCGATGTAAAAATACTTGAGCTACTTCATCAAGAGCAAGGGAAAGTGGTAACACGGGATATGCTATTTGATTACTGCTGGGGCCGAAACTACCTGCCAAGCAGCCGGACGCTAGATCAACACATTTCCAAACTTAGAAAGCTGATTGAAATAGATCCAAAACAACCGCAGATAATCAAGACCGTCCATGGTATCGGCTATCGCTATGATGGTTAAAAAGGAGGTTTAATGCTCTTTTCCTTCATAGATCCACATGGATGACGTTTCCCCTGCTTTTTCAAACCCTAAGGATTTATAAAACCGAATCGCATTACCATCAGCGGTTAACATCTGCTGGTGGAAGCCTTTATAACGTTTCTTCATCGCCTGCATAATCTTACTACCGATGCCGCAACGGTGGAAATCTGGGTCCACCAGCATGTGCGGATAATAAACGACGAGATGGCCATCAGAGATTGCATTGGCTAAACCAACTAGCCTTCCATCGATCCGAGCAGTAATCAAACTATGTGAATTTCTTAGTGCTGCTAAAAGCGCTTTTGGCTTTTCTGCAGATGACCACTCATTAGCCTTATACAGAGCAACAACCTCATCCTCTCGGATTACATCTGTATAATTTATATCCACAATCATCAAATTTCCTTAAATTTTTTGCCTAAAATTAGTTTAGTGGAATTGCCTGTCTTTGGCAGATTGATCAGCAATGAATCCCGTTAAAACGGCTCAAACAGTAGAATCCACTAATACACCACAAGCCCCGTATTTAAAGGGCTACAGACATGTATAGATTAACAAATTTATTCATGATCATTTGATCAATATGCCATTGCGAACACTATCTGATTTTGCTGTAATTCGCCGCTTTCGTTTAAAAAGGTACACTGGAGTACCGGTTTTATGGCTGACGCAAAGCTCGCTCTGGAAATACAAAACCTTCATAAAAGCTATGGATCTTTGGAGGTTATTAAAGGCATCTCACTACAAGCTGAAGTTGGCGATGTGATCTCAATTTTGGGATCTAGCGGCTCAGGTAAAAGTACCTTCTTACGTTGCCTTAACCTACTTGAATCCCCTTCCGCTGGAAGCATCAGTTTTGCATCTGAGCCATTAAAGCTTAAGCAAACCAAAGATGAAGGCTTGCAAACAGCGGATCAAAAGCAGTTAGAACGAATCCGTGCATCGATTGGTTTTGTATTTCAAAACTTCAATCTATGGCCTCATATGACCGTGATCGAAAATATCATGGAAGCCCCTATTCATGTCCTTAAACAAGATAAGCAAACTGCTAGAGATAAAGCAGAAACCTATCTTAAAAAAGTGGGCTTATACGATAAACGAGATAGCTATCCTAATCAGTTATCCGGTGGCCAGCAGCAACGCATCGCCATAGCACGCGCATTAGCGATGGAACCCCAAGTTTTACTCTTTGACGAACCAACCTCAGCACTTGATCCAGAACTTGTCGCAGAAGTGCTAAATGTTATGCGAGACCTCGCAGCTGAAGGACGCACGATGTTGATCGTCACCCATGAGATGCGTTTTGCACGTGAAGTATCCAGCAAAATTGTATTTCTACACGAAGGCCAAATTGAGGAGATGGGCACACCTGATGAGGTGTTTACCAATCCTAAATCTGAACGCTGCAAAGCATTTTTAAGCAGTCATTTCTAATCCAGCCTGCAACTAACAATAAATATTCCGCGAGGATCATAAGATGGGATTTAAGAAATTAATTACAACAACAGCACTTGTTGTCTCTACTCTGGCAGCTCCTGCCTTTGCTGGCGATAAAATCCGTATCGCTACAGAAGGTGCATACGCGCCCTTCAACACAATCAATGCTGATGGCGAACTAGCAGGTTTTGATGTAGATATTGCTAAAGCACTTTGTGAAGAGATGAAAGCTGACTGCAAAATCGTAGCTCAAGATTGGGACGGCATCATTCCTGGCTTAAAAGCACGTAAGTACGATGCAATCATTGCCAGCCTTTCAATCACACCAGAGCGTCAACGTGTTGTAGCGTTTACTGATCACTACTACTCAAACTCTCTTGGTTTTGTCAGCGGTAAAGATGGCGATTTCGATCCAAACGCCCTAAAAGGCAAAACCATTGGCGCACAACGTGCCACGATTGCAGGCCAGCACCTCGAAGATAACTATTCCGACAAAGCTTCAGTCAAACTATATGACACTCAAGGTAACGCTTATCTAGATCTAGCGAGCGGCCGTTTGGATGCGATTCTTTCTGACAAACTACCTGCTTACGATTGGTTACAAACTGAAGAAGGTAAAAACTTCGAATTTCGTGGCGATAAGATCGATGTTAACGACAAGATCGCTATTGCTGTCCGTAAACGCGATGGTGAATTGAAAGAGAAGTTCAACCAAGCATTAAAAGCGATTATCGAGAACGGGACTTACGAAAAGATTAACGCTAAGTACTTCCCATTCTCTATCTACTAAGCTTAAACACTGAAAACTAGGGAAAAGCAGGATAAAACCTGCTTTTCCTGTTTCATCAGGTATATCTATATGGATCTTCAGGGCTTTGGGCACCTCTTAATCAGTGGCGCTTGGATAACCGTTCAATTAGCTATTTGCAGCTTAGTCATTGGCCTCGTTTTCGGGGTTTTAGGTGCAAGCGCAAAGCTATCTAAATACAAAGTTGCTAACGCTATTGGTAATGGTTACACCCTGTTTATACGGGGCATGCCTGAGTTACTACTCGTCCTGACAATCTATTTTGGTTCATCTGCCGTTTTGATGGCGATCGCCAGCTTGTTTGGTTATGACGAATATATAGAGCTAAGTCCATTTGTTGCCGGCGTAATCGCACTAAGTATCGCCTTTGGTGCATATGCCACTGAAGTCTTCCGTAGTGCACTTCAAGAAATACCCAAGGGCCAAAAAGAAGCAGCTATTGCTCTTGGTATGACGGGTTTCCAAACCTTTCGACGCATCACCTTGCCACAAGTTTGGCGCTTAGCTTTACCCGGTTTAGGCAACCTATTCTTAGTTCTTTTAAAAGATACAGCACTGGTTTCTGTTATAGGTCTTAACGAACTTATGCGCCAAACCACCGTTGCCGTTGGCAATACCAAAGAGCCTTTCACTTTCTACTTAGCCGCAGCAGTGGTTTATCTCCTAATGACTTCAATCTCAATGATCGGCTTACATTACCTAGAGCGAAAAGCTAATCGCGGTTATAAAGGAGCACGCGCATGAGTTGGGAATGGGATGTCATTTTTGAAAACTACCCTCGCCTATTAGAAGGCGCTCTACTGACCCTTGAGCTTGTCCTCTTTTCTGGATTTATCGGGCTCATGCTTGCGGTACCATTGGCATTGATGCGTATCTCTAAACGCCCTTGGCTACAAGCCTTTCCTCTTGCTTACATCTTCTTTTTCCGTGGCACGCCACTGCTGATACAGATCTTCTTGGTGTACTACGGCGCATCTCAGTTTGAATTCATTAAAAACTCTGCGCTTTGGCCTATTCTTAAAGAACCGTACTGGTGTGCCATCATCACTTTTGCGCTCCATACTGCGGCTTATATCGCTGAGATACTCCGTGGCGCTATTCAATCTATCCCTAAAGGCGAGATTGAAGCCGCTAAAGCCTTAGGTATGAGCTACCCGCTTATGCTGCGTCGTATCATCCTACCTCGCGCATTTGGCATTATGATGCCTGCCTATGGCAACGAAGTAATCCTAATGCTTAAAGGTAGTGCCCTAGCCAGCACAATTACACTACTCGATCTAACGGGTATGGCACGCACAATCATCGCCAGAACTTATACGCCACTCGAAATATTCTTCGCAGCCGGTGTTATCTATCTAATTATCAGTGCCCTTTTGGTGTTTTTATTCCGCTATATGGAAAAACGCTTTAATCGCCACCAGCATTGGCCGAATGAAAAGCCAAAAGATTTAGACCCTCAGCATTAACCCGAATGACTAAACATGATGGGCCAGAGCAACGTTACCGCGATGGCCCACATGGTTACCCAAATGAACAAATCCATAACCTGCCATGCTTTTGGATTATTAAATATCGGCTGACATACCTTCGCACCAGCTACTAGCAGCCAAAACCAAATGCATGAGAACCCCATCGCACCTATAGCAAACCAAACTCTCTCAGACTCTGGGTATTGCCCTCCGATACTCCCTAAAAGCACCACAGTATCTAAATACACATGGGGATTGAGCAGTGTAATCGCCAAAGTAACAATCAACGCTTTACCTAAACCACCCAACGCCATTTCATTTGCTTTAAAGACCTGTGGCTTTAAAGCTTTGCGCAGGGACTGAGCGCCATATACAAACAGAAATAGAGCCCCGCCGATCCGAGCCGCGAACATCCAGCTCTCTGATTGCGCGATTAAGATACCCATACCTGCCACGCCAACAGCGATCAAAAGCATATCAATCAAAGCGCATAAGGCTGCAATCGGCCAGTGGAACTGACGACGTAAGCCTTGTGTAAAGACAAAGGTATTCTGGCTTCCCATCGCAACAATTAGGCCTGCACTAGTAGCTAAGCCCTTTAACAATGCTGCCAAAGCCGCGGCTGTGAAAACGGATACCATACTGCCCCCTGAATAATGGCAGGCATAGTGCTAGAATCTCACTAGCCAGTAAAACTAATAATTCTAATGATTGATAAGTTTTTCTAATGATCGATTACAAACAGCTCCAAGCACTTGCAGCCATTCTCGAAGAAGGAAATTTTGATAAGGCCGCAGAGAAGCTCAATATCTCTCAATCAGCGGTATCCCAGCGCTTAAAACAGCTAGAGGACAGCGTTGGACAAACACTGATAATCAGAAATACGCCAATACAAGCGACAACGGCTGGGCAGCTGTTACTGAAGCATTACCACCAAGTCTCTCTGCTCCAAGCAGAACTACAGGAACAGATCTCACTTGAGCAATCGGATGGTTTTACGAAAATATCTATTGGCTTAAACGCAGATAGCTTGGCTACTTGGTTTTTAGACGCGGTAAAGCCGCTGCTTGATGACGAAAAAATCCTTCTAGATCTTAAACTGGACGATCAAGATCAGACTCATCACTTTCTTAAAACAGGTCAAGTGATCGGGTGCATCAGCTCTAATCCAAAACCAATGCAAGGCTGCAGCTGTATCCCACTTGGTGTCATGATTTATCGTTGTCTTGCTAGCCCCGATTACATCAATAAATATTTCCCTGACGGTATAAACACAGAAGGCTTTTACAATGCGCCTGTTGCTGAATTTAGCAATAAGGATGAGCTTCAGAACAGATATCTAAAGGACAATTTTAAGATTGGCCCCAACGAATATCCGAAACACCGTATCCCATCTACTGAATCGTTTTTCAATATCATCATTCGCGGCCACGCTTGTGGCATGGTGCCCGATCAGCAAAGTGCAGAGATACAGGCTTCAGGGAAAGTAGTTGATATGACCCCTGGAAGGTTTATCGAAGTCCCACTTTATTGGCATATCTGGAGCCTTAAATCGGGACTATTTCAAAGATTAACACAGAGGTTAAGAAAGCAAGCGGAGCAAGACCTTCTTCCTATGTGAAAAGATTAAACCTTATTCACCAAACACAGGCTTAAAGAAGCTGCGCTCATAACTCTGAATGCATTTGGTCTGCTTTGCATAATCAAATGCAGCCATGCATTCAGAGTCTTTAAAGGAATCTATCCGGTATTGTTCATAAGCTGCGAGACTAGGAAAGCTGAACAATGCTAGTGCGATGTTGTTAGCCCCTTCAGACGGTAGGAAATAACCATGATGTTGACCACCAAACTTATCAACCAGCGGAATCCATAGTTTTGCATAGTGCTCGAACTCAGCAACTTTGTCCGGATCGATCACATAGCGCAAGTAACAAGTTACCATCCACGTATCCCCATTTTTTGCTGTAGTTACCAAGAATCAGCGGCTTTTAGATCGCTCTCTTTTTGCTCTACCCAGTGCTCGCCCTCATTGGAGATCTCTTTCTTCCAGAAAGGCGCATCTTTCTTTAGGTAATCCATGATGAATTGAGCCGCTTCAAATGCATTTACGCGATGGGCACTACCGACACCGACAAAAACGATATTCTCGTTAAGGTCTAAGCGTCCAACACGATGATAAATTACGATGTTGCCAAGCTCCCAGCGTTCACGTGCCTGCGTAGCAATCTTCTCAAGCGCTTTCTCGGTCATACCTGGGTAATGCTCAAGAAAAAGAGCATCGAGCTGATTATCAGCTATCTCTAATTCGCGAACGATTCCAGTAAAAGTGACTATGGCCCCACTAGTCGCATCATCAGCTCTTACACTTTCTGACAGTGCGCCAATATCAAAATTGTCTGTAGCGACAATCACTTGAGTTGTTGCCATGGTAATCCCTCTCTAAATTGATATTGAAATCATACCACCAAAAGCTATTAAAGAAGCAATGCTCAATAGGCTTATAACCTATTAAAAACACTGGTTTGATGGTATTGTGTCGAACTAATTTTTGAGTCATCTATCCAATAAATATTGGAGTAATTACCGAGGAATATGATGGATTGGCATCCACACGCAACAGTTGCTGTCATCGTAGAAATGGAAGGCAAGTTCCTTTTGGTAGAAGAAAGATCTTCAGGTGAAATAGTTTTCAATCAGCCTGCGGGCCATATTGAAGAAGGCGAAACCTTTATAGAAGCCGCATGCAGAGAAACATTAGAAGAGTCTGCATGGCACGTAAGTCCTAAATATTTAACGGGGTTTTACGTCTATAAATCCGGTAATAACAATACAACCTATCATCGTGCCTGCTTCTATGCCGAAGCGATTAAGCACGAACCAGAGCGTGAACTCGATGAAGGTATCATTCGCGCTGTTTGGATGACACGCGATGAGATTGTTGCTCACACAGACAAACTGCGTAGCCCAATGGTTTTGAAATGTATTGATGATTACCTAGCTGGTAAGCAATACCCTTTAGATCTGATACACGAATATAGCAATTAACTGAATAAACACATGACTGATCACAGCAATACCAAAGTGATCGTCGGCATGTCCGGCGGCGTAGATTCATCCGTTTCAGCATTACTGTTAATGCAACAAGGCTATCAAGTCGAAGGCCTGTTCATGAAAAACTGGGACGAGGATGATGGCACTGAATACTGTACCGCCAAAGAAGATCTAGCTGATGCCCAAGCAGTTTGTGACAAGCTTGGCATTCATCTACACACAGCAAACTTTGCTGCCGAGTACTGGGATAATGTATTTGAGCATTTCCTAGAGGAATACAAAGCAGGCCGTACACCTAACCCTGATATTTTGTGTAACCGTGAAATCAAGTTTAAAGCATTCCTTGAGTATGCAATCGAACTTGGTGCTGATTACATCGCAACCGGCCATTATGTTCGCCGCGGTGATCGCGACGGCAAAACGCGTCTGTTAAAAGGGCTAGATAAAAATAAAGACCAGAGCTACTTCTTGCATCAAGTAGGTCAGGTTGAAATTGAAAAGACCCTCTTCCCTGTTGGCGAACTGGAAAAACCCGAAGTTCGTAAACTTGCTGAAGAGCATGACCTAATCACTCACAACAAGAAAGACAGTACCGGAATCTGCTTTATTGGTGAGCGCAGATTTAGCGACTTCCTCAAGCAGTACTTACCGGCCCAGCCTGGCAAAATCGAAACACCTAAAGGTGATGTGATTGGTAAACACTCTGGCTTGATGTATTACACCATTGGTCAGCGCCAAGGGCTTCAGATCGGCGGTCTTAAAGATTACCCAGAAGAGCCATGGTTTGTAGCAGGTAAAGATCTGGATCGTAACGTTTTGGTCGCCGTTCAAGGCAAACAGAATGATCTGTTATTTACCGATTGGCTTACAGCCGATGAAATCTTCTGGATCAATGATGAAGAGCCTGCATTGCCATATAGCTGCACAGCCAAAGTACGTTACCGTCAGACTGATCAAGAATGCACGATCGAACGTCACGGTGACAGTGGTTACCTAATCCGCTTTGCAGAACCACAGCGCGCCATCACACCGGGCCAATCCGTGGTTATCTACGCCGAAGATATCTGCTTGGGCGGCGGTGTTATCGAACATACAGGCAAAGACGACTAGGAGGCCCCAATGTCACGACAGCATGACGAACAAGCGCTGGGCCTAGCTGGTTTATTTCAAGCAGCCGCTCTCGTTGAACAAATTGCAACGAGAGGCATGGTTGCTCAAGACAGCTTAGAAACATCGGTCTATAGCATCATGCAGTTAAACCCTGCATCGACTGAAGAGATCTATGGCGGCGCTAACGACCTACCTTTCAATCTACACTTAGGCCTGCAAAACCTAAGAGATCTGATTGATAAGCCGCGAGCAGAACATAACAAAGATGTGATTCGCTACGCACTAAGCATGATGCACCTTGAGCGCAAGCTTAGTAGCGATCCAGAGATGCTAAACAAAGTAGCGCAACGTTTAGCTCAGGTATCTGAGCAAGCTCGCTACTTTAATTCTGATCAGCCAGACAGTGAGCCAACTGCGAGCAGTTACTGCCATCCAAATGTAATCGCAAATATTGCAAGCCTTTACCAAGATACGATCAGTAGCTTTAGCTTCCGAATTCAAGTGACGGGCGATCCCCGCCACCTACAAAACAGTGAAAACGCAGCAAAAATACGTGCGCTACTTTTAGCCGGTATTCGTAGTGCAATGCTATGGCGTCAGAAAGGCGGCAAACGCTGGCAGTTATTGTTCTTCAAATCTCGCCTACGCCCTTCCCTTAAAAAGATTATGGGAACCTCATAAGAGGTAACGATATTTAGATAAAAAAACCGGATAGCTCGTTAAAGCATCCGGTTTTTTTATTTACCCATCTATTTTATGTATCGATTACAAAGTTACGCGTGACGAACCGATAACTCATTTGCGTCGTGACTACGAAGCATAGCTTCAATATCACTCTCAGCAGCGTCAGCTATCAATACTTTGACCATATTGCAGCTTTTATCTATAAATACTTGCTCTCTTGGCACTCCATTAGCCATCAGGTCATCAAATACCAGTTTGGTTTGGTCGCTGGACCCAAAGGAGCCGGTAACAGACATAGTCATATAACTACCCTCCTCAATTTCAGCTAAATTTAGCTATATTGTGTAGCGACAGTTTAAGCTTAGAACTTGGGCCGCCCTTTATCCATATACCCCTACGAAAAGTCACTCGACTCAGGTATAATGCGCGCCTTCTTTTTAACCTAAAAGGTAGAGATCGATTCATGGAGCTTTCTGCACTGACAGCCGTTTCTCCGGTTGATGGCCGCTATGGCAGCAAAACAGCTGACCTGCGTGATGTTTTTAGTGAATATGGCCTGATTCGCTTCCGCGTTGAAGTTGAAGTTCGTTGGTTACAAAAACTAGCTGCGCATCCACAAATCACTGAAGTTCCAGCGTTAAGCTCTGAAGCTGATGCTCTGCTGAACTCGATCGTTGACAACTTCGGTCCTGAAGACGCTCAGGCTGTTAAAACGATCGAACGTACTACTAACCACGATGTAAAAGCGGTTGAGTACTTCATTAAAGACAAATTCAAAGATAACGCTGAGCTAATGGCGATCAATGAATTTGTTCACTTTGCCTGCACATCTGAAGACATTAACAACCTTTCTCACGCACTTATGCTGAAAAACGGTCTTGATGTTGTAGTTCCACAGATGCAGCAAGTAACTGACGAAATCGCTAAGATGGGTCGTGAATTTGCTGAGCAACCAATGCTTTCACGTACTCACGGTCAGACTGCCTCTCCAACAACTGTTGGTAAAGAGATGGCTAATGTTGCTTACCGTATGCAGCGTCAGATAAAACAGCTTCAGAATGTTGAGCTTCTAGGTAAGATCAACGGTGCGGTTGGTAACTACAACGCTCACCTATCTGCTTACGCTGACATCGACTGGGAACAGAACGCTAAAGACTTCGTTGAGAGCCTTGGCCTATCTTTTAACCCATACACAACTCAGATCGAGCCACACGACTACATTGCTGAGCTTTTCGATGCAGTTGCTCGTTTCAACACGATCCTAATCGACTTCGATCGTGACGTATGGGGTTACATCTCTCAGGCATACTTCAAGCAGAAAACTATTGCTGGTGAAGTTGGCTCCTCTACTATGCCGCATAAAGTTAACCCAATTGACTTCGAAAACTCCGAAGGTAACTTGGGCATTGCGAACGCAATCATGAGCCACCTAGCGCAGAAACTACCGATTTCTCGCTGGCAGCGCGACCTAACTGACTCTACTGTTCTACGTAACATGGGCGTTGGTTTCGGTTACAGCTTGATCGCTTATCAGTCTAGCCTGAAAGGTATCAGCAAGCTTGAGCTTAACCCAGCTCAGCTAAACGAAGATCTAGAAAATGCTTGGGAAGTTCTAGCAGAACCTATCCAAACAGTAATGCGTCGTTACGCTATCGAAGAGCCTTACGAGAAGCTAAAAGCGCTGACTCGTGGCCAGGACATGAGCAAAGAAACAATCCTAGCGTTTGTTGATACTTTGGACATGCCAGAAGAAGCTAAGCAGTCACTTAAAGAACTGACTCCTCATAGCTACATCGGTAACGCTGTTGATCAAGCTAAAAAGATCTAAGCTGATCTAATTAATCAGTTTTATGAAACGGGGCTATAGCCCCGTTTTTTATATAAGGCACAGATTAACCCCATGGAACACTTCACACGACCAGACGGCACTGAGATCCATTACATATCTCTCGGTGAAGGTGAAACCACCTTAGTTTTTCTTCACGGCTGGACGGCGAGTGTTCGGGAATGGCTCCCCTTCGCTTCTGAGCTAGCAGAAAACCACCGTGTGGTAAGCTGGGACGCTCGCGGGCATGGTGCTCACTTTTATCACAAAGAAAGGGATATTAGCTTACCTGCGATGGCTGACGACCTCGAAGCTATGCTCGAGCACCTTAAGATAGAAGATGCTGTCCTCATTGGACACTCTATGGGGGCACTGACTTCTTGGGAGTACTTACGTCGACATGGTGATAAGCGCCTCCGCGGGCTTTGCATTGTCGACCAATCACCAAAGCTAATTACCGATGATGAATGGCAACACGGCGTATACAGTGATTTCTCGCAAGCATCCAACAGCGCCTTCATTCACCGCCTGACCGAAAATTTCGCTGAGGCAGTACTTGAGCTGATTGCCTTTGGTAAAAATCAACGTTCCAGAGAAAATTACGAGCAAAACTCTCGTGGCTTCCAGCAGATGCGTAAATATCTGCAGAAGCAGCCTGGCGATCTGCTAACCCGCTGCTGGGATAGCATTACCCAGCAAGATTACCGTGACGTTGTATCTAGCATTAAACTACCTACCCTGCTGATCTACGGCGATGAAAGCCAGTTCTATAGCGCTGAGCTACAACAGTGGGTTAATAAAAGTATCGAGGGTTCAGAATTGCATATTTATGAGCAATCGGACCACTCTCCGCATTTATGGCATAAAGAGCGATTCATTTATGATCTGAATCGTTTTATAGATTCATTGTGAGAACCATTAAAAATGTTATCTAACGTTCGAGTTGTACTGATCAATACATTCCACCCCGGCAATATCGGCGCAGCTGCACGCGCTATGAAAAACATGGGGCTAAGCAAACTCTATCTGGTTGAACCAGAAGATTACCCAAGCGCAGAAGCTGATTCTCGCGCTGCTGGCGCAAAAGATCTATTAGATAGCGCCATCGTTGTTAACACACTTGAAGAAGCGATTGGCGATTGCCAGCTAGTGATTGGCACCAGTGCGCGTACTAAACGTACCTTCGACCGCCCCCTTCTGGATGCACGCAAAGGCGCTGAACGTGTAGTGGCTGAAGCTAAATCAGGTGAAGTGGCTATCGTATTTGGTCGTGAAACTATGGGCCTTCATAACCATGAATTAGCGCAATGTAACTACCATGTTTACATCCCTGCTAACCCAGAGTATCCAGTGCTCAACGTATCTCAAGCAATCCAGCTTCTTTGCTACGAGATATTTATGGCAGCGGAAAACAAAAGCTATGACGATATTGAAAGCGAATACCCTCGCCATAAAGAGATGGCTCTATTCTACGAGCACTTAGAGAAAGTGCTACGTTTGACCGATTTCATCATCCCTCAGCATGAGGGTAAAGTACTGGAAAAATTACACCGTTACTTCAACCGCTCACGTCCTGAAAAAACTGAGCTGAATATGCTTCGTGGCATCCTGACCTCAATTGAAGAAACGGTCGAAAAACTAAAAAAATAACTAAAAATATACAAACTACGACAGGCCAAAAGATGGAAGAGAATTTACAAGCACTACTAAAACAGGCTGACGAGCTTCGCGACAACATCGAAAAGATGCACCAAGAGTCCAAAACAGTTGGTTATAACGCTGCTGGCATCCGCGAATGCGCTACAACTCTGCAGAAAGGCATCAAGAAAGTGGGTAACAACAAGCTTGCTGCTCTAGCCAATCGTGACAAGCGTAAAGTTTACGCTGAAATGGAAGAAGCAATCGAACAGCTTATGGAGTTAATTGACTAGTGAAATCTCCGTTTGGTGACATCAGCATTGAAACATTTTTAGCTGAATACTGGCAGAAGAAGCCTTTACTGATTCGTAACGCTTTCTCTAATTTTGAGCCCCCTGTTACGGCTGACGAGTTAGCCGGCATGGCACTAGAGGAAGACGTAGAATCGCGTCTAATAATACAGTCACCGGACGGTAAAGATTGGTCTTTAAAGCATGGTCCTCTGCAGGAAGAAACGTTCGCTGAACTTCCCGACTCGCACTGGACCCTGCTCGTGCAATCAGTCGATCACTGGATCCCTGAAGCAAACGAGCTACTCGAGCACTTCCGCTTTGTACCAAATTGGCGACTAGATGATCTTATGATCAGCTATGCAGCTGACGGCGGTGGCGTAGGTCCACATTACGATAATTATGATGTCTTTCTTATCCAAGCTTCAGGGACTCGACGCTGGGAAGTGGGCGGCATCTATGGTGAAGATTCACCACGTCGCCCAGACGTTCCAGTAATGATTCTGCCTGAATGGGAACCAGAGCATGTATGGGATCTTCAGCCTGGTGATATGCTTTATGTACCACCTCGGGTTGGTCATAACGGCTTTGCTATTGGCGATGATTGTATGACCTACTCTGTGGGCTTCAGAGCACCTTCTCATCAAGAGATGATGTCTGGCTTTACCGATTATCTGTCTGATATTACTAAAGCAGAAGACCGCTATAGAGATTCAGATCTTGCTCTACAAGCAAACCCCGGCGAAATCACCGATCAAGCATTAGAGCGTGTCAAGTCGGCGCTGAAAGAATACATCGACAGCCCTGAACTGCTGACTCACTGGTTTGGTCAGTTTATGACTGAACCAAAGAATCCAGAGCACGGCGCTGATCAAGTCTGTGAAATGGACGAGGAAGAGATCGCCGAGTTATTACTAGCAGGTATACCGCTTTGCCGTAGTGAGGGATCACGCTTTGCTTTTAACCGACTAGACGATCATTTTATTTTGTTCGTTGATGGCAAAGGCTGCGCATGCTCTGAAGGACAAGTAACTCTAGCGGAAAGCCTTTGTGCCAATCTTTATCACGAACAGATAGAACCCACTGAAGAAAATCTACAACTATTGAAGGCACTGCTTCTTCAAGGTTCCATCTATTTTCTAGACGAAGAATAGGTAAGCAAATCTATAGCTCTTTAAAACCGTTTAAAGAGCTATATCTTTCCCTATCGCTAATCACAACAAGCGATTACACTTACCCAATCCGCAAATTACGCTTAGCCGACCAAGGCATTGTTATGACCGACCAAGATCAAGCTACTGTCGAAAAAACACTAGAATCTAGTCCCACGCTTGAATCTGAGATCAATTCAGCCCGAATTAACGCCTTAGAACTAAAGCTAGAAACACTATCACTAATTACAGAATCTCTATGGAATATTGTTCAAGAAAGCAATATTGAGTGTAGCGCAGACTTAAAAGATAAGATGGCAAATGTAATAGACCATCGAGCAAAGCGGGATTCTATCAAAGTCACTTGCAAAGTTTGTAACAGCGAGCAAAAAGCTAGCGCCCCTTACTGCAATCATTGCGGGAATAAGCTCGATTATTCTGGTGAAATCTCACCTTTTGATTACTAAGCTCAGTTTCGATGGTAAACCTATTTAGCTCTCCAATCATCCAAACCGTAATTACCCATCACCTGCGAAATACCATTTCCCCGCTTTAGGATGGCCATTTTATCATCGAAGACTTCCATCATTTTCTTAATATCATCTTGCATATTAATTTGCGGTGAAAATGCCATATAAATTTTGGCCTCTTGTACACAACCTGCACTTTTAAACTTATCCCACTTACCCGCGTTTTTTAACGTATAAACAGTGCTGTTGTAGGTAAACAAGAAAGCATGAATCCGATTAAGTAGCACTTTTTTAGCTTGCTGGACTATGTGTCGTTCATTATATGGAAGGTATTGAAACTGCTCAGGATGAAGTAACGCGTAATCATTTAATTCTTCAATAGATGTGTCTGTAGATAAACCAAACTGTCTGTTCTTCAGGCTATGGATGTTCTCGTACTGCCACTGCTTTTCTCTATCAGTAAAAAAGCACATGCGCTGTGTACCCACTTCATTAATCGGGTAAAGAAGATCTGGGGCCTCAGGCTTAGCTGGAGATAGAACAGCATGAACTCGCCCCTGTTGAGTCATAGATAAAGCTCGGCTCCAAGGATAAATACGAATATCTAATTCATACTGCGTATCACTGTAGATCTGATTAACCAAGTCGATAATGTAGCCGGGGTCGTCAGCTTCAGGGCAGATCTGCGGGCACCAATCAATGGCTGCGATATTGATAACCTGCTTCTCTGCGAAACTGGTATTAGGTAACAGAAGACAAGAAATAAGAAAAAGATAGGAACGCATGCATATACCCAAACTCTTCAAGGGCGAACCCTAATGAGCTTAAGTATAGCAAGCAGATCTAAAAGATTAGCGAAAGGAAAGTTAGGTATTAGCGACCAAAATACTGATCAATAATATCTGGAAGCTCATCAAAAGCTTCCATTTCGAAACTATCGATCTGTTGATCGAAGTGACTTAAGTAACGCTTAGCATGATCACGGCTTAACGCCCTACCAAGTATGGCATAATCAATTTCAGGGAGTGTTTTATCATGACGCGGCTCAACCTGCCATGTGATATAAGCTGGCGCGGATCTTTGTAATTTTAAACCTGCTTGAATGCAAAATTTATCAACATGACTCAACCCTTCAGGACCTAAACACCCAGGTTCGATACGGAAGATTACTGTCAGTTTTTTACTATCTTCGAACGCCATTTCTCTTCTCTATTCAATCAGTTATAAGCACTACCTTGTTTATGAGTCTACTATAATTCATCAAACAAGCGTTTGCCTACTTTAGTACTTAACATAGTATGATCTGTGTCACACGACTATGACTAATTAGATTGAATTGCTTTATAATTGCCGCTTTTTGCAAGTCTCTTGAGGGGCAATATGAAATTTTCATCGCTAGACCTATCACCTGAGTTACAACAAGCTCTGGATGAATGCGGCTATACAGACATGACCCCAATTCAAGAGCAAGCAATTGTGCCCGGCCGCCGCGGCAAAGATCTGCTTGCCAATGCCCAAACAGGTACAGGTAAAACAGCAGCCTTTTCCATCCCAATTCTGCAGAAAATTTCCGATAATCCGCGCGACTTAGCAGAGCGTCAGATTCGCTCAATTATCCTGACGCCTACCCGCGAACTAGCACAACAGCTTGCAGAAACGATTGGCCGCTATAATAAACACCTGAATCTTCGTGTTTTAGCCGTTTATGGTGGCGTTAACCTAGACACCCAGAAGAAGAAATTACGTCACGGTGCAGACGTACTGATTGCCACACCAGGCCGCTTAATCGAACACCTTAGCGGCAGCAATGTCGATCTAAGCAAAACTGAATTTGCTGTACTCGATGAAGCCGACCGCATGCTAGACATGGGCTTTGTTACGGATGTACTGACTATCCTAGAAGCAACACCGTCTTCAAAGCAAACCCTGCTCTTCTCTGCCACTCTATCTGATGCTGTTCATAAACTGTCCAGAAAAATTCAGAAGAAGCCTGAGCAAATCAAAGCAGCGAGACAGAACTCAATTGCAGACACAGTCGATCATGTTGTCTACCCGGTAGAAGAGAAGCGTAAAGCAGATCTTTTTGCGGAGCTTATACAGGAAGAAAACTGGTTCCAAGTATTAGTATTCACCAGCACCAAGGCACAAGCTAACGAGCTGATGCTTGACCTTAAAGTTGACGGTATTGAAGCTGTTATTTGCCATGGAGATAAGAGCCAAGGCGCTCGCCGCCGAGCTGTTGCAGACTTTAAAGCGGGTAAAATCCAAGTACTGGTTGCAACCGAAGTTGCCGCTCGCGGCTTAGATATTCAAGGATTAGAGCACGTTGTAAATTATAATCTTCCTTATCTAGCTGAAGACTATGTTCATCGCGTAGGACGCACGGGTCGTGCAGGGACACAAGGCAAGGCTATATCTTTTGTAAGCCGAGAGGAAGAAAGCGCATTAGACAGTATTGAGCGCCTTATTGGCACACCAATTAAACGCATATTCCGCAAAGGCTACGAGGTGGGCAGTCGTGAAGGTCTGAGAAAGCGCATTCACAAGAAAGGCCCTAAGAAGAAGCACAATAAAGCAACGCGCACCCAAGTTATTGGCCGCAAGTCTTCTGCAAAGAAAAAGCGCTAGCCAAATATGCTAAATCCAATAAAAAAGGAGCTTATATAAGCTCCTTTTTTATGCAAACAACTTAGAAACTCGGCATATTCATATCGAAATCACGCTTTAAAGAGCGCTGTTCCATATAATTATCAGAGCCCTGCTTTTTGCGTTTTCCTTTCGCTACCTTCCTACGCTGATGATCCGCATATTGACCATCCATATAGTCTTCTTCCATTTCATCCTGCTCTAATGGCAAATTAGCCAATCGAAGTTTGCTACTCATCTATCAGTCCTAATTCATTACTAACAACCCGTTACGGGCTTGATTAAGTTAGTTAATGAAACCTTATTTTTGTGACTAAACAATGAAAGCGATATGACAAATTAAGGTACAAAAAAAGGGCCTTAAGCAGCCCTTTTTTTAAAATCGAATTATTCTTTAGATAAGATCTGAGAATGGATGAATAATGACCTTTTGCCCTGCATCGATACCTGCAAACTCATCAGAGATCTCGATTAAACAATTGGCAGAAACCATAGAGGTTAAAATGCCAGAGCCTTGACTGCCTATAGACCTAACAACCAATTCGCCATTGTCATTAATTGAATAAACACCACGACTGTAATCAGTCCTTCCCGGCCTAGATCGAAGCGAAGTCTCAGCAATTGCCACCATACGTCGTGGCTGCCAATTTATCTCCCCCGCCATTTTACGCAGCGCAGGCTGAACAAACTGAGTAAACGTTACCATCACCGCAACAGGATTACCCGGTAGTCCGAAAAACGGAGTATTGCCCAACTTGCCAAAGGCTAGCGGACGACCAGGGCGCATCGCTATTCGCCAAAAATTGATTTCACCTACAGCAGCCAACGCATCTTTAATAAAATCAGCCTGCCCCATAGAGACTCCACCAGAAGAGATCACCATATCAGCTTCATCGGATGCCCTACGTAAGGCCTCTTCCATTACCTGCTGCGAATCTTCGATGATGCCATAATCAATCACCTCGCAACCTAAACGCTTCAAAAGCCCACTAAGAGAAAAGCGATTTGTATCGTAAATGCAGTTTTCGGGTAGCGGTTGACCTTGTGCTGTAACTTCATCACCCGTAGAAAAGATGGCGACCTTTAAAGATCGATAAACTGTTACTTCGGTATGACCCAGCGAAGCAATTAAACCCAACTCTTGAGGACGTAAAAGACAACCCGCCTTAAGAGCCGTTTCCCCTTCAGCGATGTCTTCACCCGCCTCGCGGACATTTTGTCCTTTTTTAACCGGCCCCACGAAAGTTAATTGCTCACCCTCTCGCGCACATGCTTCTTTTATAATGACGCTGTCAGCCCCTTGAGGAACAGGCGCACCCGTCATGATTTCTACTGCCTGATTAAAACCAACCTCACCAGAGAAAGCCTCACCCGCAAACACACGACCAATGACATCTAAGGGTTCACCAGATACACAATCAGCTGCAACAGCATAACCGTCCATTGCTGAGTTTCGTTGTTGAGGAACATTAATGCCAGAAACTAAATCCACCGCCAAAATGCGATTTATCGCCTCCGTGACAGCTACAGTTTCGGTGCTGCTTTGAACATCAATTTGATTGAGTATGGTCTGAATACTTTCAGCAACAGGTAACATACCACCCGGATTAGCAGCCGGATCAAAACAACTTAACACTTCGCTCATCAATCAATTACCTAGCTGATGTACTCTTTAATAAAACGCAGAATTTCGTCTGTGTCATTAATGTTAAACAAGGGTAGCTCTCGATGTAATTGTAATGGTTCATCCGAAGCCACCGCAATTATGTTTTCATCTTCAAGATACATGAGGCCTTTATTGATCTCTTTACGGTGCAATTCGATCTTTGGAAAAGACTCCTGCTTAAAGCCCTCTACCAAGACCAGATCTAAAAGAGAGTGATCCATACGACTTAACATATGGTTTAGAGATGGACGATCACCCTGATCCTGCTCAACCATTAACGCCCAACGCTTACCTGAGCTAATCAGCATCTGATCAGCACCTGCTTTTCTAAGCTCGTAACTATCTTTACCAGGATGATCAACATCGAATTTATGGTGAGCATGCTTGATGACACCAACCCGAATACCATCTTCTTTTAGAGCTGGAATCAGCTTTTTCAATAATGTAGTTTTGCCTGTACCACTCCAAGCTGCAAAGCCAAGTAGTTTTGGCATCTGTTGAAGATCATCGAGATCATCGCGACGGTTTACATTGGTGAAAGCTTCAGGAAAATCAGAGAAATCGACTTCCGTGTAGTTATGCTGAGCATACCAACGGTCGATCTTACGTTCGCCAGAAGCTAACGCTTTCTGGACACTTCCAAGTAGATCTCGATGAATAAGAGCAACAACCGGCTGCATTCGCTTGCCATCAGTTGCAACAGCGATTTCTGCCTTTTGTTCTCGCGCTTGAAGCAACATGCGACGCACTAGGACTGGAGGCAGAAACGGCCCATCACATGGCGCAAACAATACCCAATCAGTGGCAGCATGATGAAGACCGGTCGCAATACCCATAAGCGGCCCTTGGAAATCACCTTCAAGATCAGAAATAACCGGCAAACCCAATGTGCCATAAGCATCCATACTCCGATTTGCATTGATCATGCAACGAGCTACTTGAGGCTGAATAACGTCTAAAACATGCTTAATTAGTGGCTTACCATTTAGCTCCATCCAGCCTTTATCTACGCCCCCCATTCGGCGAGCCATACCACCAGCAAGAATGACGGCAGTTACTTGATCAGGATTATGCATATTGATTAGCCTCATTTAATTGAGCTGTTTCTTTTATAGAACCATTTTCTAACAATAAGTTGCGCTGACAAAGCGCTGTCACGCAATTACTTTGATGACTGGAGACCATTACAGTCGTACCGCCATCAACCATCTCTTTAACTAATTCAGCAACGGTTTCTACCGATTTCCGATCTAGATTAGCCGTTGGCTCGTCCAGAAACAGTAAACCTGGATTTAAAACCCACGCACGAGCAAGCGCCAAACGTTGCTTTTCACCACCAGATAAAGAATGTGCTTGTTGTTCAGCCAACGTCTCTAGGCGAGACCAAGCCAATCCTTTATCAACAAGTGTTTTAATCTTTTGTCTGGATTCCCCTCGAAGACGTAAGCCATAAGCAATATTGTCTTTTACAGTGCCAGCAAAGATATACGGTGTTTGATGCAGATAAACGACCTTAGGGTGCAATTTGGTATTCAGAAAGCTGCGTTTATTCGGCGTTACCGTAACCGTACCTTCACAAGGCTTATCTAAGCCTGCCAAGATTTTCATCAACGTTGTTTTACCGGCACCGTTATCACCACTCAGGTGAAAGCTTTCACCTTCTTTCAACGTCAATTTATCAATATTAAATAGCTCTCGTTGGTCAAAACGCTTTACCAGATTGCTAGCATTTAATTCGATACTCATTACATCCTCACAATCAAGCCGTTAAACGGCCTGACCTTTGCCTCGCACTGATGCCAAGGTGAAATTCAAAAAAAGAGCCAGCACCAACAAGACCAAACCAAGCGCCACGCCCTGTGCGAACATCCCTTTACTCGTTTCCAGCGCAATCGCTGTAGGTATGTTTCGCGTATAACCCATAATGTTGCCACCGACCATCATCGAACAGCCAACTTCTGAGATAATTCGACCAAAACCTGCTACCACGACAGCAAGCAAAGCGAATCTTGCTTCACGCATAATCGTGATAATTGAAAAAGTGTAACCTGCACCTAATGTTCGCGCAGTTTCCCAAGCCCTTCTATCAACGGCTTGAAAAGCAGAATGGCTCATGCAAACCAAAAGCGGAAATGCGAGCATAACCTGACCAATAATCATGGCAGGTTGGGTAAACAACAGATGAAGATCCCCAAATGGCCCACTACGGGACAACATAAGATATAGAGTCAGACCTACCACCACGGTAGGCACTGCCATTAGGGCATTGAAAAAGGCAATAACAATTGAACGCCCTTTAAAATCACACATCGCCAATAAAAAACCCACTAAAATAGCGGGCACAGTGGCAATCGCGATTGCTGTAATTGAAACTCGAAAAGAAACGCCAATAATATTCCAAAGATCTGCATCAAAACTAAACAACAACTGCAGAGCCAACATCGACGTATCTAACAGATTATCTTGCATTATTTACTACTACATCAGGAAAAAGAGCCTGTGAAAGCAATCAGTTAGCATTCACAGGCAACATACTAAATAATTGTTTACTTAGTCGCTACTTCTGCTTGTGCAGAACCATGAAACAAAGCTTTACCTTTGATACGGAAATCATTGATCATCTTTTGACCTTCTGAAGATACGAACCAGTTAGAAAGCTGTTCAGCGCCTTTTACATTTAACCCACTGTGTAGTTTTGGGTTAACCTGAATGATCTGGTACGGGTTGAATAAACGCTTGTCACCCTGAACCAAAAGCTTCAGCTGTAGGCGGTCTTCATAAGCTAACCAAGTGCCACGGTCAGTCATTGTATAACCATTAAGCTCATCAGCGATCTGAAGCACTTTACCCATGCCCTGACCTACTTCTTTATAGTTAGCAAACTCTTTTCCTTGAGAAGTTGCTGCCCATAGAGAAAGCTCTTTTTTGTGTGTTCCTGAGTCGTCACCACGAGAGATAAAATCTGCATTAACTTTTGCGATGGACGCTAAAGCATCTGCAACATTATTAGAATCTTTAATTTTTGCTGGATCAGCTGCTGGGCCAACGATTACAAAATCGTTATACATAACGCTTTTAGGGCTTACACCAAAACCGCCATCTACGAATTTCTGCTCGGCTTTAGGAGCGTGAGTCATAACCACATCAACATCACCTGCCACACCCATACGCAACGCCTTACCTGTGCCGACAGCAATTACTTGTACTTTAGCGTCATGCTGCTTTTCGAATACAGGTAACAACTTGTCTAACAAACCAGAATTATACGTACTCGTTGTCGTTGCAAGACGGATAATTTGTTCTTCAGCAACCGCTGTAACTGAAGTTGCCGCCAAAATAGTTGTGGAGAGGGCTGCCGCGATCCACTTTTTCATCTCTTCATTCCTTATTTAATAATTATGATTTATCCAATACACGCGCCACACACACCCTGTGCAGGCAGTTTTAGCGTGCCTGACACCCTAGAGAGCAATTTAAATGCCAATGATATAGAGCAGCTTAACTTTTAGACTTTAAGACGTTATTTTTCGCACCAAAATAGGTCATTTTGATTAATAATTCAGCAACTTTTAGGCTAACTGAGAAAAAATGAAACAATAGTCTTATCACTCTTTTCAGGTTTATGAGTCATAATGACCACACAAAACATTGACTGAGTCAAATTGTCCAATAGAATTGGATCCCTTTCCCAGACATTACCGTCACGGTCATTTTTAGAGATTTGAGTTGAAATGAATTCACCTCTGCAAGGCACGCAAACTCCCGCAGTATCAGTATTGGTTGTTGATGACGAAGTTGGCATGAGAAGCTTCCTACAAAAAGCTCTCGCAAAACGCTTCGCCTTAGTAGAAATCGCAGGTAGTGTTGAAGAAGCTGAAGAACTCAGAAAACGCTGCCACTTTGATCTCTTAATCGTTGATATTAAGCTGCCCGGCCGATCTGGTATGGAATGGCATGAAGCCTTCGAAGATACCAACCGAAGCAGTGATATCATATTCATGACCGCCTACGCTGATCTGGATACTGCTATACAGGCTCTCAGAGCTGGCGCTTCTGATTTTATACTCAAGCCATTCCGCCTTGAACAAATGATGAATGCAGTTGATCGCTGCCTCGACAAACGTGCTATGGAAAGAGCAAATTTCGTCTTACGTCGTGAAGTTGATAACGCTTTCCCTATGACCGATATGATCGGAACTGGACCAGCGATTAAACAAGTACTAGACGTCATCCACCGTGTAGCCAACACCCCTTCAGCAGTACTAATTGAAGGCGAAACAGGTACAGGTAAAGAACTAGCAGCACGCATGCTGCACCAGCTAAGCAATCGAAGCGGCCCATTCGTACCGGTTAACTGCGGCGCTATTGCGCCTGATCTTTTGGAAGCCGAGCTTTTTGGACACACCAAAGGCGCTTTCACTGGCGCAAACAAAGCTCGTGAAGGTCTATTTAATTTTGCTAGCGGCGGCACTCTCTTTCTTGACGAAGTTGGTGAAATCCCACTGCTTATGCAGGCTAAACTTTTGCGCGCTCTAGAACAAAAAGCCGTTAGACCTGTAGGGAGCGAGCAAGAAACAAGCGTTGATGTACGCATCATTGCTGCAACCAACCGCCAATTAAAAGAAGAAGTAGCAGAGAACCGCTTCCGCGAAGATCTGTATTACCGCTTGAACGTACTCAGCATCACCCTGCCACCGTTACGTGATCGCCGTGAAGACCTTCCAGATCTGATCCATCATTTTTCAGTAAAGCTGTCGCGTGAACTCGGCCTATCACCTATCCCGTTTACTCATGATGACCTTAAAGCCATGCAGGCTTACAACTGGTCAGGCAATATTCGAGAACTAAAAAACCTAATTGAACGCTGCATCTTATTAGGCAAGCTCCCCGCTGATTACTTCAAAGAGCAAGATAGCAGCGAACCTAAAGCTTGTGGCAGTTTTGCAGGCTGGTCATTAGACGAGGTTGAAAAGCACCATATACTGCTAACCCTAGAACAACATTCTGGCAACAAGTCCTCCACTGCCCGAGAGCTTGGCGTATCCAGAAAAACTCTAGATCGCAAATTGGCCGCTTGGGCTCAACAGGACGAAACGGTTGATGAGATCTCTGCATGAAATCCAGTTGGTATAATTTCAGCAGCACCTTAAGACACAAACTTCTATTACTCACTCTGCTACCATTGCTGTTAACTGCAATAGGCTTTGCCATTATGGCGGCCTATTGGACGACCAGCTATACCGACCGCCAACTTTATATGAAGGTTAGTGCCGACCTTTCTGTAGCCAGTGGAACCCTTAATTTTATGCAACAAGAGCATCAAAATATTTTGATGCAACTTGGTAATAGCTACGAATTCAGAACCAACCTTCAGCAAAATAACCGTCACGCCCTTCAAGGGCAGCTACACGAAATTCGCCAAAGTCGCTCCTTAGACTTCTTGCGATTCATTGATGCACAAGAGCTAAACGCCACCCAAGAACCCTCACTACAAAACCTCTCTAAACGCCTGTTATTAAAAGAAAATTTAACCGGGTTAGCAGTAATACATAAAGACGAACTTGATCAAATCAATATGGGATTAGGCGATAAAGGGCACATCAATTTAATAGACACCCCCCGCGCCATCCCAAGCAATAGAACCGTTGAAGACCGCTCCATGGTGCTTCGCGCACTCGTGCCAATCACAGATGATTTTGGACAGTTAATCGGCGTTTTAGATTCAGGCACCATTCTCAACAATACCACCGATGCCGTAGATACCATTCGAGATCTGGTTTACGGAGACGGCACCTTACCAGAAGGCGGAATTGGAACTGTTACCCTTTTTCTCGATGACGTTCGAATCAGCACCAATGTTCCCCAAGAAAGGGAATCATTCAAATCCTCTACCCCTCTGACGTTAAAGCAACGAGCAATCGGAACACGGGTATCAGCGGAAGTTAGGAAAGAAGTTTTACGCAAAGGTGACACATGGATAAATAGAGCCTTCGTAGTCAACGATTGGTACATCTCTGCTTATAAGCCACTACTTGATTTCAACAACAAGAAAATCGGGATGATCTATGCTGGTTTTACAGAGGCCCCCTTTACCAAGATTTATTACAAGACACTAATAGAATCCGCCTCTCTTATCGCCTTGATCATGCTGGTCTCTGCCGTCCTTGTTTTCAAAAAGACTCAACTTATTATCCGCCCACTTAATAAAATCCACAAAGTGGTAACGGATATTCGTAACGGCGAAACCGACCATCGTATCGGGCAACTTGAAGCAGCCGATGAATTAGTTGAGCTAGCCGAACAGTTTGATGTCATGCTTGATCTAATTGAAGAGCGCGAGAAACAGATCAGACAAGCCAATGATCAGCTAGAGATTACAGTTGAAAAAAGAACTCGCTCATTAAAAAACCGTACGGATGCGCTCAAGCAGCATATCAAGCTACTAAAAAGCACCCGAAAGCAGCTTCTTGATAAAGAAAAGCTGGCTGTATTGGGTGAGCTTACTGCAGGTATTGCTCACGAAATTAATAACCCAGCAGCGGTAATCCTTGGAAATATGGATCTATTGGTCGCAGAGCTCGGTGATGCCGTTAAACCAGCTCAGGATGAAGTAGACATGGTTATTGAGCAGGTATATAGGATAAGATCCTTGATCAACAACCTGCTGCAGTACAGTCGACCCGGTCAGTACTTAGAGCAATACGAACATTTACAGTTAAACAGTATTAGCGACGATACTTTGCAGCTAGTTTCCCATGCGCTTGAGAAACAGCAAGTGGTCGTTGAGCGAAATTATCATGCAACCTGTCCTATTGAAGTTAACTGCCAGCAAGTACAGCAAGTGCTGGTTAACCTAATACTCAACGCCTCCCACGCACTAGAAGGCCCAGGTGTAGTCACTATTCAAACTGATGATTGGATTGAGGATGGAGAGGTTAAAGGCGCAACAATTAGTGTTATAGATCAGGGGAAAGGCATTTCCGAAGAACATCTAGAACGTATATTTGATCCATTCTTTACGACTAAGAAAAGCGGTACAGGACTTGGTTTATCTGTAAGTTACGGCATCATTCGCCGGCATGGTGGCGACATTACCGTCCGCTCTAAAGAAGAGCTTGGAACCATGTTCAAAGTTTATCTACTAAAAACCGCCAACCCCACGGGGGATGGCGGTGTCGAAGGCATTCTGGATGGCCTTGCAGCCGCGGAAAGGACCAATAGGCGCGCTATGAACGCTTAGCCTGGATCTGAACTCCAAATGAGGCGACCGCATCGACTTAAATCATAACCTTGAAGGCGCTGAGCCAAGGACAGTCCCTCTGGACTCTGAAGGAATTCGAATAGGTTTTGCAGTAAGTTACGGAAATAGACATTCCGCGGAACAACTAAGTCAAAGCTTTCATCGCACACTGGGATAAAGCCAAGCCCAAACTCTCTTGCCGCACTCAATGTACCTGGACCTATGTCAGCTTCACCCTTTGCAATTAAAGAAGCAACTTCTCGCTCAGAGAATGCAACACTGCCTACAGTCAGCTGATCCTGCGGGAAAGCATGTCCAGCCAGCCACTCATTCAAAAAGCGCTGCGAGCCAGCACCTTCTTGACGTGTAACCCAGCGAGTACTGTAATCCAGCGCCTCATTGGGGTCTTGTAAGCGCTCGAGGTCCATCGGTCGCATAATCAAACCTTGGCTGCGGTTAAACAAATGAACCAAAATCCAATGCTTAGATTGCGAGAACTGTTGTAACAGCGCAGGATGTCGGACATCGCTTTCTTCGGCGCGCCCCCAATGAATCGCACAGGCATCAGCATGCCCCTGGGCAAGAAGCTCTAAACCAAGCTTTGTACCCGTTACCGTATAACTGAATAACGCTTTAGTTCTGAGATGTTGCGTCAATCTATTAGCTGCTGCCTGCAATAAAGGATCATCACTACCAGATAGCAACAATCGATCGGCCATCATGCCACTATGGCAGCTCTCCAATAACCAGCGATCTACCAGTGACTTGGGAAACAACCATTTACCAGTCAGTTTAGTTGCAGGAATCTCACCCTCAGCAGCCATTGCATACACTTTCTTCTCGTTCAGGTGCAAATAATCAGCCAGCTGCTTAACATTCATAAACGCTTGAGACATATCACTCATCTTATGCCTCCGTTCTTGCTTGCTTAACAGAATTTTGTTTAGGCGGTAACTGAACATCTCTGATCAATGATGCATTACCACTAAACTGTAGAAAATGCTTACCTTTGGCTCGAGCCAACATCGTGATACCCAGTTCTCTGGCCAACTCCAAACCCATCTGGGTTACACCTGAGCGAGACAGCAATACAGGAATCCCCATCTGCGCAACTTTAATAACCATCTCAGATGTTAAGCGACCCGTTGTGTAGAAAATCTTATTATCGGTATCTATTCCTTGAAGCCACATGCGTCCAGCAAGTGTATCGACTGCATTGTGACGACCAACATCTTCAATAAAAGACACCACTTGGTCACCTTCGCAAATAGCACAACCATGTACTGCACCCGCGTTCTTATAGGTATCGTTATGCTTATTAAGGTTATCTAACAGCGCATAAACAGTACTTTGCTTAATCGTTACTTCAGGTAATCTAACCTCCTCAAGCTTCTCCATTACGCTGCCAAACATCGTGCCTTGGCCACAACCACTAGTCACTGTGCGCTGCTGAAGCTTTTCCTCCAAGCCTTCAGGTTCGCCATGGGTTACAACAGCGGCCGCTTCAACATCCCAATCTACCTGTATTGCTTTAAGATCAGATAGAGAATGTATAAAGCCCTGATTTCGAAGATAACCAAGGACTAACGCTTCAGGATCACCACCCAAAGTCATTAAGGTAACAATCTCTCTTTTATTTAGATAAATCGTTAATGGGCGTTCACAGGCAATTTGAACCTGTCGAACACTTCCTTGTTCGTCGATCGCCTCTACTTCGTGAGTAAGCTGCGCAGATGCATTACTTATTATGATTTCTGACACGTTTTGCATATTCCAACTCTATTAATACAGCGTCACGCCATCTTCTTCGTAACTTTCTCTCCTTAGTAGCAATTTACGTTCCTACCTTGCGATAACCTTATATTTTCTACCAATTAATACATTTAACTCTGCTTGCTGTAAGTACTAGGTCATGATTAGTGGGTCATTTTGTCCCAACTCTTTAGAAACATGGGAATAATTGTCATAGCATTTGCGCACTAAGCACCTCTAAGCCCACCTATTCACGCTCAACAGCTATTAAATAAAGAGATGGCCCGTAGTTTGCAGAACTACAAAGGAGAATTTCCCACGACGGAAGACAAAAGATGTCTGCAACAAAAACAACAGATAACTGGCCACTTCAAGTTTCTCTTTCAGTTGAAAGCATTGAAGTTAACGGCTGGGATACAGAACGCTGGCAGATAGATGCCATTGAGCCTCATCAAGACGATAAGCCTGACTTCTTCCACCTTGATTTAGATCTTCACAAAGATGAACGAACAGCCTATCGCTTTAACTTAGACTCTCAGCAACCACACCTCTTTGTCTTATGCAATGAAGATGAGATGGACAACGCATTAACGCCAATCCACATAACAGCTAGCCAAGACGACGCTGCTTCTTTTATGGATGGCGAACATAAGATGTTAGAAGTTGCGATGCCCCAGGCCGTTCAATGCTGGATAGACACCTACCTAGGCATACACGGTGAACTAATCGATTGCGGTAAAAAGAAGAAAAAAGGCAAGGGACGTAGCAGTGAGCGATAACCAATCATTTTTTTCTCGCTGGTCACAACGTAAAGCTGAGCAGCAAGCTGAGCCAATAGAAGAATCTCAAACAGAAGCCTCTCTTTCAGATGAAACTGTTGATACCGAAGAGTTACCACCTCTAACCGATGAAGATATGCCAGATATTGAATCACTGGATAACGACTCCAATTTCGAGCAGTTTTTTTCACCTGGTGTATCAGAAGAACTTCGTAATCTCGCCCTAAGAAAACTATTCAGATTACCTGAGTTCAACATTCGTGATGGCCTTAACGATTACGATGAAGATTTCAGCAAAATGCCTGCACTTACCCAAGAAGTTGTTTCTAAACTTCGAAGTTGGGCCGATGAAAAAATCGAGGAAGCCGAAGAAGGATTTAAAGAAGGCGTTAGCGGCGAGACCGAAGAAGATCAAGAGAGTATCAGCGATACGACCAAGGTCGAAAGCCACGACTTTAGTGATCTAGACGATTCTGATGACTTAGGCGATGCCGATCTTGAATGCTAATTTTTTCAGCAAATTAGGACAAAGAGTCGGAATGACTCAACTCTTTTTGACTCATAGAGACACTTTGTCCCACCCCGACCTAAGAAAAACAAAAACGACAGACCTAAATGCGCTTTAGGGGAATTTTTACAGCCAAAAACTGGTTCTCCGATTGCTTTATATAAACAACAAATTGTGACGAAAAACCTAAACGTTTGAGTCGCCCCTGAAATAGAGACTAAAGCATCGACAGAATGCACCCTATTTCAGTCAGTGAGGTAGAGAATGACGACAGAGCAGAGTGTAAACGCCAAAGCACGTAATTTGGCGATAAAACAAGTATCTTTTCCGCAGAACCTAGCGCCTGCGACAGTAACTTACAGCACCTACGGTCACTTATTGATTACGGGTGCCGAGGACACTATTCGTTTAGCTGCAGCACAACTGTCCGGCATGGCAAGCATCACTCTTCTTGCTACCGACCCAATTAGCAATACTGATACTGATCACCTACAACGCGCAATTGACGCATCGCCTGAGCTTAAAGTTCACACTGCGAAACTTAGCCAGATCAAAGGTTTCCTAGGTCAGTTTCAAGTTACTATCGATCATCAGGGTAATAACGAAAATTTCGCAAAGATTGCTCAGAATAAAAACTGCTTTGATCTGATTTTAAATTTAGGCCAAGAGTCTCTATTCACCACAGATCTAACGCCTGCAGGCTACTTCCACGTTTCACCTGAAAGCAGCACATTTTCTGAAGTCATCGAAGAGCTACCGAACTACATTGGTGAATTTGAAAAGCCTCGTTACTTCCAAATTAATAACGACATCTGCGCACACAGTAATCGCGGTCAAACGGGCTGTACTCGCTGTTTGGATGTTTGCCCTGCGGATGCGATTACCTCTTTTAAAGATTTAATCGAGATCAATCCTCATATGTGCCATGGTGCTGGTGGTTGTGCTACAGCCTGCCCTACAGGAGCGATCTCTTACGCATTACCTCAACCGGTGATGCTGCATAATTATTTGCACCGATTGATTTCTACTTATCAGAATAACGGCGGCACAGCACCAACGATTCTAATCCATGATCATGAAGTTGGCGCTGAGATCATTGCCAACCAACCAGAACTTCTTTCTGACAATGTTCTACCTGTTTCACTAGAAGAAGTGGCAGCAGCAGGACAGGAAAGCTGGTTAGTTAGTTTAGCCTCTGGTGCACAGCAAGTATTACTGCTAGATACACCTAATGTCCCTGATATGGTTCGCGATCTGCTTAAACGTGAATTAAAAACAACCCACGCTATGCTTGAAGGGTTAGGCTACCCTACTGAGCAGATTAAACTAATCACACAAGATGATCTGCCTAACGCCCAATCTGCTTCGTCTTACCGCAACATCCCGACTATTGCAGTCGTGGCTGAGACAAATAAGCGTGAAGCATTGTTCGTTGCTCTAGAGCATTTAACTGAGCATGGCGAAACTGCAAACCAAGATTATATTGCCTTGCCGGCGGGCGCTCCTTTCGGTCAGGTCAACGTAAACAGCTCAAGCTGTACTTTGTGCCTGTCTTGCGTTGCCGTCTGTCCCACCCAATCTCTGACTGATGGCGGAGAAATGCCGGCCCTTAATTTCCGTGAACAAAGCTGCGTGCAATGCGGCATGTGCGAAAGCGCATGTCCTGAAAATGCAATTGAGCTTGTTACACAGCTAAATCTGAAAGCTGAACGCGCAATCCCTGTTCAGATCCATACAGACGAAGCATTTGAATGCATCTCTTGCGGTAAGCCATTTGCGCCTAAACGCACTGTTGACAAGATGATCGAGAAATTGAGCTCACATCGATTCTTCCAAGGCGATGCCATTCAACGATTAAAGATGTGTGAAGACTGTCGTGTAAATGACATCTACACCGATCTGACCGCTAACCCTGAAAAGCAACTAGAACTGTAAGGAGCAGGATATGACTAATATGATCAATGCAGCCCCTGCTCTACAAGAAACAGATGAGCTTCGCGCAGACATTTACGCACTACTAGCAACAATGCTACGCAAACAGCCTGAAGCTGACCTACTTGCTTGGTTAAAAGAGCTTGAATCAGATCAAGATGAAGACACACCAATGGCTCGTGCATGGAGCACTCTTGCTCTTGCTGCGAAGCACTCTGAGCCATCTCAATTAGAAGATGAATACACCCAACTTTTTATCGGTGTAGGACGTGGTGAGTTAATGCCATTTGCGTGCTGGTACTTAACCGGCTCCCTAATGGAAAAGCCACTTGCCTTCCTACGTGAAGATCTCGAAATTCTTGGTTTTGAACGCCAAGAAAACGTGAAAGAACCAGAAGACCACATTGCGGCGCTATGTGAAGTGATGAGCATGCTGATCCGCACAGGTCGTGGTTATGAAGTACAACACCAGTTTTGGCAGAAACATATCCAAACCTGGGCAGAAAAGTTTTTTACAGATTTGCAGAGCGCAAAAACTGCCGTTTTTTATACTGCGGTTGGCTTGTTAGGTCATGCGTTTATGCAACAGGAAGATAACTGGTACCTGCAGTTATCACCTGCCGCACGTGAGGGCGGAAAACAATAAAAACAGGGCAAAGACAGACAAAATCTGTCGACGTTGATGCGGAGAAACAAAATGAGCCAGCAAGAAAAGCCTAACACAGGCCGCCGCGGCTTCTTGAAGAAACTTGGATTAGCGGGTACTGCCGCTGGTGCAGTTGCCGTAGCGGGCACTGCGCAAGCAAAAGTTACTACTGCTGAATCAGGTGAGAAACAGGAAGGTTCCGGTTACAAAGAAACTGAGCACGTTCGTAACTTTTACGAAACTTGTCGTAACTGATAGCCGCAAGAGGTGAGGAAATGAGACTAACGAAAAAATCCGATCAGCCTGCGGCTCCGTCGAAGGCAACCGGTCTAGGTTTGAGCCGCCGTCGCTTCCTGAAGAATTCAGGTGTAGCAGCGGGTGGTGTTGCGACTGCAGGCATCATGGCACCAGGCATGATGAAGCAGGCTGAAGCTGCAACTGTAGCTCCAGGTGCACCTACAGAAGTAAAACGTACTATCTGTTCACACTGCTCTGTAGGTTGCGGTGTTTATGCTGAAGTACAAAACGGTGTTTGGACTGGTCAAGAGCCAGCATTCGACCACCCATTCAACGCAGGTGCACACTGCGCTAAAGGTGCTGCCCTACGTGAGCACGGTCACGGTGACCGTCGTTTGAAATACCCAATGAAGCTTGTTGATGGCAAATGGAAGAAAATCTCCTGGGAAGACGCTATCAACGAAGTTGGTGACAAAATGCTACAGGTTCGTAAAGAATCTGGCCCAGATTCAGTCTACTGGTTGGGTTCGGCTAAATTCAGCAACGAACAAGCTTACTTATTCCGTAAATACGCAGCGATGTGGGGTACTAACAACGTAGACCACCAGGCGCGTATCTGTCACTCAACAACTGTAGCCGGTGTAGCAAACACTTGGGGTTACGGTGCGATGACAAACTCATTCAACGATATCCACTTCGCAAAATCCATTTTGCTAATTGGTTCTAACCCAGCTGAAGCTCACCCTGTTTCTTTACAGCACATCTTCCGTGCTAAAGAGCGCAACAAGGCACACATCATCTGTGTTGACCCTCGTTTCACTCGTACTGCAGCTCATGCGAACGAATACATCCGCATTCGCCCAGGCTCTGACGTTGCGTTCATCTGGGGCCTACTGTGGCACATCTTTGAGAACGGTTGGGAAGACAAGCAGTTTATCCAACAGCGCGTATACGGCATGGACGAAGTTCGTGCAGAAGTGAAAAACTGGACACCAGAAGAAGTTGAAAGTGTTACTGGTGTTAAAGAAGCACAAATGCGCCGCGCAGCTAAAGAGCTAGCTGAAAACCGTCCAGGTACTGTTATCTGGTGTATGGGTGGTACTCAGCATACTACGGGGAACAACAATACTCGTGCTTACTGCATCTTGATGCTTGCCCTAGGTAACATGGGTACATCTGGTGGCGGTACTAACATCTTCCGTGGCCACGATAACGTACAGGGTGCTACTGACCTTGGCGTACTATCTCACACCCTACCTGGTTACTATGGTCTTTCTGATGGTGCTTGGAAGCACTGGTCAAAAGTTTGGGACGTAGATTTCGAGTGGATGCAAAGCCGCTTCGACCAGAAAGTTCACCGTAAACTGAAACCTATGAACAACAAAGGTATTCCAGTTTCTCGTTGGATTGACGGTGTTCTAGAAGATAAAAACTTGATGGATCAGAACGATAACGTTCGCGTTATGGTTGCTTGGGGTCACGCTGTGAACTCCCAGACTCGTGGTCCAGAAATGAAAAAAGCGATCGAAAAACTAGATACCCTAGTAATCGTTGATCCTTACCCAACTCATGCTGCGGTAATGTCTGATCGTAAAGATGGCGTTTACCTGATCCCTGCATGTACTCAGTTCGAGACTTACGGTTCTGTTACAGCTTCAAACCGTTCTCTACAGTGGCGTGACCAGGTTATCGAACCTCTATTCGAATCTAAACCTGACCACGAAATCATGTACTTGTTCGCTAAGAAGTTTGGTTTCGAGAAGCAACTGTTCAAAAACATCGCTATCCAAAACGGCCAGCCTGTAGTTGAAGACATCACACGTGAATTCAACAAAGGTATGTGGACTATCGGTTACACAGGTCAGAGCCCTGAGCGTCTTAAACTACACCAGAAAAACTGGCACACGTTTAACTATGACACTCTTGCAGGCGAAGGCGGTCCAGCGAATGGCGAATACTACGGCATGCCATGGCCATGTTGGGGTACTGCTGAGCAGGGCCACCCTGGCACACCAATCCTTTACGATACAAGCAAATCTGTAGCTGAAGGTGGTTTGACCTTCCGTGCTCGCTTCGGTGTTGAACGTGACGGCGTTAACCTACTTGCTGAAGGCTCTTTCGGTAAAGGTTCTGAAATTAAAGATGGTTACCCAGAATTCACTGACAAACTTCTTAAGAAGCTTGGCTGGTGGGATGACCTAACTGCTGAAGAGAAGAAACTGGCTGAAGGCAAAAACTGGAAGACCGACCTTTCTGGTGGTATCCAACGTGTTGCTATCGCTCACGGCTGTTCTCCATTCGGTAACGCGAAAGCACGTGCAGTTGTTTGGACATTCCCAGACAAAGTGCCTCTACACCGTGAACCGCTATACACGACTCGTCGTGACCTAGTAAGCAAGTACCCAACTTGGGATGACTCTGAGTCCATGTACCGTCTACCGACTATGTACAAGTCTATTCAGGACAAAGATCTTTCTAAAGAGTACCCAATCATTCTTACTTCCGGTCGTCTGGTTGAGTATGAAGGTGGTGGTGAAGAGACGCGTTCTAATCCATGGCTTGCTGAACTACAACAAGACATGTTTGTTGAAGTACACCCGGCTGATGCAAATACTCTTGGCTTTAAAGATGGCGAAGATGTATGGGTAGAAGGCGCTGAAGGCGGTAAAGTTCTTGTTAAAGCACTTGTTACACGCCGTGTAGAACAAGGCGTTGCATTCATGCCGTTCCACTTCGGTGGTAAGTTCCAGGGTAAAGATCTAACTGATAAGTACCCAGAAGGTGCAGCACCTTATGTAGTAGGTGAAGCAGCTAACACTGCTACCACTTACGGTTATGACCCAGTTACACAGATGCAGGAAACTAAGGTTACCTTGTGTCGCGTTCAGAAAGCTACTGCGTAAGGAGTAACAGACAATGGCTAGAATGAAATTCCTCTGTGACTCCAAGCGTTGTATCGAATGCAACGGCTGTGTTACAGCATGTAAAAACGCAAATGAAGTGGAATGGGGTATCAACCGTCGCCGCGTTGTAACTATCAACGATGGTGAGCCGGGTGAAACTTCGATCTCCGTAGCATGCATGCATTGTTCTGATGCTCCATGTATGGCGGTCTGCCCTACTGACTGTTTCTATCAGACAGACGACGGCATCGTATTGCATAACAAAGACCTATGTATTGGTTGTGGTTACTGCTTATACGCTTGCCCATTTGGCGCACCACAGTTCCCTAGCGACGCTGCTTTCGGTGAGCGTGGCAAGATGGACAAATGTACATTCTGTGCAGGCGGCCCAGAAGAGGACAACAGCCCTGAAGAGAAAGCGAAGTACGGTGCTAACCGTATTGCTGAGGGTAAACTGCCACTATGTGCAGAGATGTGCTCTACAAAAGCCCTACTTGCTGGTGATGCCAACGACGTTTCTGACATCTTCCGTGAGCGTGTGATCTACCGTGGTCACAACGACGGTGCTTGGTCTATGACAGAAGAAGATCTGTCTTACGACGCAACTCAGAAAGTCTGATAAACCCAACAGGTTGCCGGGAGCTTGCTCCCGGCACATTGACTAGAGGGGACATTATGCTCCGCTTTATTTTGCCATCTCGAATTGTTTTGCTGATTGCGCTGCTTTTTTCAGGCTTTGCTCAAGCAGTACCTTCAGATGCCAAAGTTGCTGGCTTTGCTGGCGCTGACTATTGGCAAGTAGTGAAGGAAGCTGAAGAAGGTCGCACTCAAGTTCAAGCACGAGAAGCAGGTCAATTGATCAATGTGAAAGGTGAAGAATGGCGCCACTGGCGTAACCAATGGGTTACACCTGCAGGTGCTTACGCTATTGGCGGCACCCTTGCTGTCCTTGCAATTTTCTACCTAATCGTTGGTCAGAAAAAACTTGATCACCCTCGTTCTGGTCAGCTTATTGAGCGCTGGAAACGATTAGATCGAGCAAACCATTGGACTGTGGCTATCCTGTTTATCATCTTAGCGATCTCTGGTTTGAGCATCCTTTACGGGAAGTTCTTCTTAAGAGCGGCCATGGGTGATTCGTTGTGGGCAAGCTACATTATGCTTTGCAAGCTAGCGCATAACTACTTAGGTCCGATCTTTGTTATTGGCCTATTGTTTATGATTGTTCGCTGGATCAAACATAACTTCTTTAACCGTACAGATCTAATCTGGTTCCTAAAAGGTGGCGGCATTATTGGTAATGCGCACCCTAGTGCTGGATACATGAATGGCGGTGAAAAAGTTTGGTTCTGGCTTCTAACAATCGTTGGTATTGTTGTTTGCGGTAGTGGCCTGGTTTTGGATTTCCAAAACTTCGGTCAAGTTCGTGAAACTATGCAGATTGCCAATTTACTACATGCTGCTGGTTCTTTGATTCTGATTGTTGGTTCTTTTGGTCACATCTATATCGGTACGGTAGGTACTGAAGGTGCACTGGAAGGCATGAAGACAGGTTACGTTGATGAAACCTGGGCTAAACAACATCACGATCTATGGTACGAAGAGGTTAAAGGCAAACAGGATAGTTAATTCCTGGTTGTAATATCTCTTACCCGGTGCCTTTTATTTAGCTGTACAACCCTTAATAAAAGGCACATCACTATCTTCACCATAACGTTTGTACATACCCTGACAAACGTGCTTCTTTTGCCGGCTTATCCAAGCCGGCTTTTTTGTGTCTGCTCTAACTCTAGTTAAATACTCTCTTCTGTAAGCACTTAAAGATGATCTACATCTACTTCTGTTGTGAACTTGTTTCTACGCAATGAGATTAACGAACGAAATTTTCTAAGATTTGGATCACTGGCTAAATCACGACGAGCAAACGCCTCGTATGCTTCCATATCCGGCACCATAATGACCAATACAAAATCGATATCACCCGTCACTTGGTAACACTGAGTAACCTCTGTGGCGTCCTGCATTTTGCGCATAAACATGTCATGAACATCGATAGAGTCTCGGATCATCTCAACCTCTACGATAATATTCAGCACCTTACCTAAAGCCCTCGGGTTCACTATGGCCACATCGGCCATAATGATGCCCTGCTCACGTAACTGTTTAACCCGTCGCAAGCACGCAGGTGGCGACAAGCCTACCTCCTCAGCCAGCGCTTGGTTACTTATTCGATTATCCACCTGCAGACATTTAAGGATATGACGATCGATACGATCTAATTGAACATCCATTAGATTCCACTCATTAAGATTTTTTTGTAATTAAATTAGAAAAAATTTGCAAAAACAAAATTTATATTAATTTCTAAGATAATTTTTCTAATTTTATTTTCACAAGCTTAATTAAAATAGCTAATTCAATCTACTGAAGTATTCCGATGATGATTAAGCCAGTCAGTACACATGATCTTTTAAACATAACACTGCCCGATCTTGGCCGTGAGATCTATGCCGTCTGCTTACTACTATTCAAGCTAACCATACCTATCATCATTGCTGTAAAGATCCTGGAAGAGATTGGCGCAATTCCTTACATCAGCGCTGCGTTAGAACCATTAATGCTATTTGTAGGCTTACCCGAGTCCATGGGCATCGTCTGGGCGACCACCATGTTGACCAATATCTACGCAGGCTTAGTTATTTTCTTTCAAACAGCGCCTCAAGAGAATCTCAGTGTTGCCCAAGTTACAGTTCTCGGCACGATGCTCCTTGTCGCTCATGGCCTACCGCTAGAATTACGAATCACTCAGAAAGCGGGTATGCGCCTTATATTTGCCTTTCTTTTACGCTTTGTTGGCGCACTTATTTTAGGTGCTCTGCTTAATCTGACCTATTCAGCAGGTGACTGGCTTAACGCACCTGTCGAACTGTTGTGGCAACCTGAAGCTACTGATCCAAGCCTGATTAACTGGATACTCACCCAACTACAAAGCCTTGCTATGATCGTGGTGATAGTCACAGCACTGCTCACACTTCTAAAGCTGCTCCGCTGGCTACACATAGAACGCTTAATGATTTGGCTGCTACAACCTTTTTTAAGGTTTATGGGCATCAGCAAGAAAGCCACATCTCTTGCGATCGTCGGTGTGACTCTAGGCTTGTCGTTTGGCGGCGGTTTGCTTATCCGTGAAGCAGAAAGTGGCAATGTTAGCCCTAGAGACTGCTTTTCAGCCCTTTGCTTACTTAGTCTGTGCCACAGCTTAATCGAAGACACCTTACTTATCATGACTATGGGGGCTGATCTTTCTGGAATTCTGTGGGCTAGGCTTATTTTCAGCATTCTACTCATCAGTCTACTAACCCGCTTAGTCTCTTTAACCAGCGATAGCTTTCAACAACGTTTTCTATTTAGAGACGTATCGCTGCCTAATACCCAAAGCCTAAAACAGTAATTTGATATGCAGAATCTGAGAGCCAGCGAGCACCAAAAAGGTATTTACTATGCTGTCGCCGCGTTTCTTATGTGGGGGCTTGTACCGGTTTATTTTAAAGCGGTCGATGACGTACCAGCATTTGAAGTCTTAGCACATCGAGTAGTTTGGTCTGTGGTTTTTCTGGGGCTTTTCCTCTTACTTAAAGGTAAGCTGAGTGAGCTTACTACGCTTAGAAATTCTCCTAAAATCTTGCTCAGCCTCGGCCTGTCAGCATTAGTTATTTCTATTAACTGGCTAGTATTTATATGGGCGGTCTCCGAACAAAGAATTGTTGAAACAACCCTAGGTTATTTTATTAACCCATTGATAAATATAGTCTTTGGATTCTTTATATTTTCGGAAAGACTTCGTTTCTTACAATTAATCGCTGTTGCCATTGCCGCTGTTGCAGTGCTTTACCAAATCATTTTAATTGGTGAACTACCCTGGGTAGCACTGACGCTAGCCACCAGCTTTTCTATCTATAGTGTCTTAAGAAAGAAGATCCCGATAGACTCAATTACAGGCCTATTAGTTGAGACTTTATGGCTATTTCCAATGGCCTTGGTTTATATGATTTGGCTTAGTTCACAAAATAATTTTGTACTGCTAAATGGCTCTACAGAGGTACAAGTGTTGTTGCTGGCTGCAGGGCTGGTTACCAGCTTACCTTTGATAGCATTTGCCGCTGGCGCTAGAAGATTAAGTCTTACCATGGTTGGCCTACTCCAATATATAGGCCCAAGCATCGCTTTTCTTATTGCGGTGTTTTATTACAACGAACCCATGGATCAAGATCGACTCATCACGTTTGTGATGATCTGGATTGCTTTGGCAATATTTAGTGTGGAAGGCGTACTCGTGCAACAACGCAAAAAGCAGGATCTGATAACGCCTAAAACAGAAGAGAGTACTCAAGGCTAGGACAACGCCTAGCCTTGGTGAATGTGTTCTATTTAGCTTGTTTGTCTTTCATTTTGGCATTAGTTAAGAACAACGCTAAACCGAGTAAAGCCACTGATGCTGCATACATAAGAAGATCTGACGGTTCTGATATTTCCATCTCTGTACTTAAAGATAGAAACTTAACAATTAGCATCATGATGACCATAGCACCCAATTTACCTTTGAGCTGATCAATACTCTCAATAACCAGCAACTTCGGCCGCTGACTACTACCACCCTCCACATTCATCTTACTAATAAAAATTTCGTAGATACCGAAACCAAACATCAACATCACGCCGGCCATCAAGGCCTGGTCAATGATTTCAATAAGGATCATTAACAGCTCGGTACGCGCATTCAAACCAATACCCTCTGAGAAGGCTACTTGTGCTAAGTGGACAAAGTCATAAATCACAAAGCCCACCAGCAACAATGCACCGGCCATTACAGAAAAAACGGTCAAAAGCATAATCCATCTTAATGACCATAATCCTTGCTCAACCTTTCTCATCACCTAACTCCTTTTTTAAGGTGCAATTCTGAAAATTTGCGCAAGTATTTCACATGGTAATTGAATTAAAAACGCTCCTTCAGGACCGTTTTTATCATCCAACCGCCTGATAAATATGATACTGATAGCATCACCTAATGACTCACAAAAGAACGACATTTTTTTCACTAAAAGATCTATTCAACCTTGCCAAACAACAGTAAAGTTCACGCTGAATTATTTACTCGAGTTTAAGTCACCATGAGCACACTAACCCTTCAGGATAAATTCTTTAAACTCCGGAACAATCGTATATTTGAATTCTTTGTTGTGGCAGTTATCATCTTTTCTGCCTTGGTTATTGGCGCAAAGACCTACGATATTCCTGATCATGTGTTAACGCTTATTAGCTGGCTTGATACAGGTATCACTCTATTCTTCCTAGTTGAGATAACAGTACGCTTTATCGGTGAACCGGATAAAAAGAACTTTTTTAAGAACCCTTGGAACGTCTTTGACACGATTATCGTTGTCGTCAGCTTGATACCAATCCAAGACAGTGAAATGGCACTGATCGGCCGACTGATCCGTATCTTCCGTGTATTACGAATGGTATCTATGGTGCCTGAGCTACGCTTGCTCCTTAACTCTCTAATTAAAGCTCTGCCGCAGCTTGGTTACGTTATCCTGTTGATGTTCATCATCTTCTATATCTATGCAGCAATCGGTGCTTCTTTCTTTGCCCATATTAACCCGACACTTTGGGGAGACATCTCAATCTCGATGCTCACGCTATTTAGGGTTATGACATTCGAAGATTGGACGGATGTTATGTATGAAACCATGTCTGTTTATTCATTTAGCTGGATTTTCTACTTAACTTTTATCTTCCTAACTACATTTGCGTTCCTAAACATGGTAATCGGTATCGTTGTAAATGTAATGGAAAATGAGCACGCAGAAGAAGCCAAAGAGAAAGCACTGGCTGATGGCGATTTAACCATCGAAGACCTTTCTAAACAGATCGAAGAGCTAAAGCAGCTCATTAAAGAGAAACAGTAAAAACGACAAGGGGAGCCATTTGGCTCCCCTTTTATTTAAAGCCTAAAACTGCGGCTAACTTTCCGTACTTTCTTTACGAAAAACGCACTCACTTTCAACCAGGTTATCTTGCAGCAATAAATCCTTACATGCCTCACACCATGCTTGGTTGTTAGGATCACATAATGTCGATACTGCCTGACCAAGATTTTCAGCTTTTTCTTCAGCAGTCGTAGGCTTTAGTTTGTTTTTTCGTTTATAACTTAGGGTCATAGCATCCTTGTCCATTTCGTAAGACATCTATTCTGGAAACACGATTAACTCTTGTGATTCTTTCCATGGTTTATATTTCTTCATAACACCAAGAAAGAGATCTGATTCTTTAAAATCTGATAACCAACTTTGCACATGCGGATAATCTGCAGCTTTAAACCAATCGAGATTTACATGCGCAAACTGCCGAATGAACGGTAAAAGCGCATAATCGGCTAATGATTTTCCACCCGCCAGTAGCGATCCACTGTGCTGTTGTAAAAGCTCTTCTAGTTGAACCAACCATAACTCACATTTATTACGGTAATAGGTCTGCGAATGCTCTGGGTGGCGATCAGAGTATTTGTACTTATCCAACCAGCCTTTAAACTCATAATCATTTGCTTCGATCAATTGATCAATCTGTTTGCTATCGGCATCATGCCAAGCGTCACAATCATTCTGAGCCAATGCCCAATGCATGATTTCTAAGCTTTCATCTATCACTGTTCCATCAGGAAGCAATAGAACTGGAACCGTTCCTTTAGGTGAGATTTCCAGCATATGTTCTGGTTTATCTCGTAGCACGATCTCTCTGAGCTCAACTTCAACACCGGATTGCTCAATTGCTAGACGCGCTCTGATTGCATAGGGACAGCGACGAAATGAATATAGGATTGGTCGATTCATATTCTGCTCTATTTTGGCTGATAAGCACAGAAACCCGGCTTAGGACCAACCTTAGGGTGATTTCTACATGTATCAGGGCGTTGTAGATAGATAGTACACAATCTTGTTTTTTGATCTAGATAGATACAATCATCATTAGCATAGCGCGATAGGGTGTAAATCTCTGATTTATGATTAAAGTGCCCTACCACACCCTCTTTCATCAAACGCTTCGCTAAACGCTTCGCAGGCTCACCTGCCTCGAACTCATCCACTACACCCATTCTTACTAAATCACTAAAGCGAACCTCTACAGGCAAGCTACAGCAAGTGCCCCTGCAAGAATCGCAGTGACTACTCTTATACTTCACCCAAGTACTCAAGTTATCTACGTTGGCTGCTGGAATTGTTTTGTTCATTTAGATTAATCAGCGTGCTATAAATTTGAGGGCGATCATAGCATTATCAAATGCATGAACAACCCCTAATTGTTTATTCGGAGCTTTAATGTCTGAAACCAGTTTTACAGATATTTTCACCCAACAAAAAAGATGGCGAATTATCGATGAGCCTATCTGCTGCAACCCTATACAAGCTCTTGAACAAGATTTCGCCTTATTAAAAGAGGTTGCACAAACTAAACGGGGTGCAACCGCACGCATTTGGGAAACAACCCAATGCCTAGTTGCCACTAGGAAGGAAACTCGATTCCCAAACTTTGATCAAGCCTGCAAACAACTCGAACAAGAACATTGGCCCGTTATCGTCCGTGATAGTGGCGGCACCGCAGTTCCGCTGCAACAAGGCATTATCAACCTAGCCATAATATTTCCGCAGCGTACAGATCAGGCTTTTAATTTAGATATGGTTTATATCGCCCTATGCGAACCTATTAAACGCGCACTATCAAAGATCGGACTCAAGGCAGATTATGGCAGCACCGAAGGCTCTTATTGCGATGGCCGTTACAATCTCAATGTTGATGGGCTGAAGATTACTGGCACAGCACAAAAAATCATGTTGTCACCGCCTAACAACAAAAATGTAAAGCAAGGAGTCCTAGCACAAGCGATGCTGATGGTAGATGTTGACTCGGCTAATGGCACCCATTGGGTGAATCGCTTTTACCAACTGGCTGGAAATGATCGCCGCTTTAAACCTGAGGTCGCAACCAGCCTTATTGATCTTGTTGACCGTGCACAGCAACCTGAACAATTTACTACCTATATCCGAGGACTGATGATTGAAGAGTTAAAAAAACTGACCTTGTCACGCTAATTTAATAATCACAATCAATAATAGCCAGCGTTCACGGATAAGAGCTACCGGGCAAAGGAAAGCCCACCACTCTACATAGGCTGTATCAACCTAGATACTTATCATCATAATAGCTTGTTCTTATTAATAAATTATTGCTTTAATGTAGTAACAACAATAAAAAACGAGCTGATGACCTATGCGTGCGCATAAACATTATTCTCAAGCTGATCTAAAGAAAGTCATCACTGAATTGGCCACTACTTTTAGTGATCGAATAGACCTATCTAAACCTGTGTGTGAGCAGCATGGTCAAGGCGAAGATAGCTATGGTTGTATCGCGCCCGATGCGGTTGTCTATCCTTTTAGTAACGAAGAAGTCGCTCAAGTCGTCAAACTCTGCAATCAATATAAAATTCCCGTCATTCCCTTTGGCGTAGGTTCTTCTGTCGAAGGGCATCTACTCGCCGTCAACGGTGGTATCTCAATCGATCTGTCAGAAATGGATCAGGTCATAGAAATAAATGCCGCCGACATGGATTGTCGCGTGCAAGCAGGTGTAACTAGAGAAGCGCTCAATCTAGCCTTGCGCTATGACGGCTTATTTTTCCCAGTTGATCCTGGTGCCAATGCGAGTATTGGCGGTATGGCAGCAACACAAGCCTCAGGCACTAACGCCGTACGCTATGGCACCATGCTTGATGCCGTTATCGGCTTAACTGTGGTAACACCTGAAGGCGACATTATAAAAACAGGTACACGTAGCCGCAAAAGCTCTGCTGGTTACAACTTAACGCAGTTGCTGGTCGGCTCTGAGGGCACCTTAGGCGTCATCACAGAGATCCAACTTCGCCTTCACCCTATTCCCGAAATCATTCGCGCAGCCGTATGCAGCTTTAAAACTGTGGCCGACGCTACCGATACAGTTATCAATGCCATGCAGCTGTCTATTCCCCTAGCCCGAATAGAACTGCTGAACAAGGCCCAAATGCAAGCTTGCATTGAATTTTCTCAGCTACACCAACTAACTGCTGAACCAACCCTTTTTATCGAGTTTCACGGCTCTAAAGCCAAGATTGAAGAAGACATTACGCTCCTGAAAGATATCTGCAATGAATTCGGCGGTAGTGAATTTATTTGGGCTGAAAATACCGAAGATCGAAACCGCCTATGGCAAGCACGACACAATGCTTACAATGCGGCTCATCAGATTATCCCTAACGGAAAAGTCCTTACAACCGATGTATGTGTTCCAATTTCAGCCCTAGCTAGAAGTATCTTACAAGCCGAAGCAGATGCTGAGTTAAGCAACTTACCCTGCCCAATCGTTGGCCATGTTGGTGACGGTAACTACCACGTCCTAATTGTTTTCGATCCAGAAAATCATAACCAACATCAAGCAGCTAAAGCACTAGCAGAAAAGATCGTAAGCAACGCCTTAGCTCTAGGTGGCACTTGTACAGGTGAACACGGAATCGGCTTTGGAAAAAAACAATATCTGCTGGATGAGCATGAAACTTCGATAAATAGCATGAAGCTTGTTAAGCGGGCTTTGGATCCAAATAACATTATGAATCCCGGCAAGGTTATTGATCTGTGAGGCCAAAGCTTTGATCAAACAAATACTCCTCTTCAGCTCTCTACTCACATGCTCATACCTATTGACTGGTTGTGACAGCTCCGAAAATCAAAGCCCTCCCCCAAATCAAACCACAACAACAGCTCATCCAGCAAATTCTACTACTCCCCATGAAGCACAATCATCAACAGAGCTGATTCCCAAAGGTATCCTTTCTACTGACAAGCTAGAGCCTTTCTGGGGTGATCTTGATGAGATGAAAGATCGAAAGCTGATCAGAGCCTTAGTCACATACAGTAAGACCGACTTTTTCATTCATAACGGCAAGATCAAAGGACTACAAGCCGAACTTCTACAAAACTACGAAAAGCATATAAATAAAGGGATTAAGAAAGAGATAGACAAAACAAAGATTGTCTATATTCCGGTTACCTTTGATCAACTAATCCCCTCTCTTGTCGAAGGCAAAGGCGACATCAGTGCAGCGCTACTAACCGCAACAAACGAAAGAAAAAAGTTGGTAGATTTCACAAAGAGTAAATATTCAGAAGTATCCGAAGTCATTGTCAGGCACAAAACCGCACCAAAAATTGATTCATTAGAAGACCTTGCAGGAAAGACTATTCTCGTTCTGAAAGGAAGCAGCTACGCAGAACACCTTCATCAATTAAATAAACAAGCAGTATTTAAAGAAAATACTATTCATATAATTGAGGCTGATAGCACCTTACTTAGTGAGGATATTTTAGAAATCGTAAATGCAGGTATTTATAACTACACCATCATTGATGATTACAAAGCCAGACTCTGGCTTAAAGCTCTAACCAATTTAGAGATAGCTGAACAAATTAGTTTGAGCAAAAAGAACAGTCTGGGCTGGGGAGTTAGAAAACAGACGCCTCTTCTTCAGGACAGCCTGAATGAATTCATCCATTCGAACGTTCAGAAAGGCTCTCTTCTCGGCAATATCTTAATCAAACGCTACCTAGGTTCAACTAAGCGAATAACAAATCCCCTGCTCGATTTGGAACGCGACCGCTTAATTCGCTTACTACCTCATTTTGAAAAATACGCAGAAAAATACCACTTAGATCCTCTTGCATTGGCAGCACAGGCTTATCAGGAATCCCAACTCAAACAGGACACAAAAAGCCATAAGGGCGCAGTCGGAGTAATGCACTTACTGCCTTCAACTGCAGCCGATCCAAATGTGAATATCAAAGCGATACACAAGGTAGATAACAATATACATGCGGGTGCAAAGTATATGGATTTCCTATCTCGACACTATTTACCCTCTGAAGAGATCACGCCTATCAATCGCTTTCTCTTAAGCTTAGCCGCCTACAACGCTGGTCCTGGCAATCTACGAAAAATGCAAAAACTAACGACTAAAATGGGATTAGATCCAAACGTGTGGTTTGGAAATGTTGAGATCGCAGCAGGCAGGATTATTGGACAAGAAACAGTACATTATGTTTCTAGCATCTATAAATATTACACGATCTATAATTTATCCAAACTTATCTATACCGAAAGGGTCCATACTCTTCAGCAATACGTAAAATAGAAATTGGAAGATACACAGAAAGAGACAGGCTAATGAAAAAGATAATCACGGGCCTTTGTTTAATTGCCTTAGGTGGATGCTACAGCATACCAAGAACCTTACCCGCAGATAGCTACTTAATAGATACAAGAATGGGACTGATGTGCCATGTTACAGAGTGTTATTACCTTGATCTAATTGGTAGCTCATCCGACGAGCTTACAGTCGCCAAAGCATATGGCCTACCCGTCAAAACTTACACATGGTCAACAGAACAGTTTGTTGAACTGATGCTCAACCCACCAGAACAGCTTTATAAAGCTGAAAAGCTATCTGATCATGAATACCAGATACCCAATAATGCAGCGACGACAGCAGCCTTCAAGGTACTAGACGATGAAGACCTGCTAATCTATCGTATTGGCGGTAATAGCAAAGGTTTGTAGATTACTAAACGGTAATTATGGCTTTTCTAACCAAATACGCCATGTAGTAGATCCATTAACACGCAGATAATATTCACCAGCCTCTTCGATCAAATAAGTATCTTCACCACCTCCACCTATGTGGAGGTTTTGAACGATATTATCTTCACTGTCGTGCAACGCTAATACAAAGATGGCACCGTCACTCTGAAATCTTAATTGGGTAGGTCCAGATACCTTAAACATCTCCGTTTTAGCTGTACGCTTACCTGCAAAATTAGGCTTCTTTGCACTCAACGCATTTAAATCTAAATTATCGTAACACTCCAAACGCCTATCAGGCTGCACTAGAGCCCTGCATTGTTCAAATGCCGTATTCACATCAGCAGATACAGGTAAAGGTGCTGCCAGAAACCCAGTGGACACAAGAGCCACTATAGAGCACTTCTTAACAAACATAATAGGAATCCTAATTTGATTGAAGTAAGCGGAGATGATCATAGGACTTAGCTTTAGTTTGCAGCTTACAGCTCCGTTCATCCTCTGGATCGTCACACAGGACTTCTACACCATCAGGGTAATGACTAAGATTTTTGCATTGCGCAACAAACATTAGGCCACCACTTTCGGTTTCATTGCGCGCTAAACTCTGCTCGACACAATCAGACTTCATCATTATGAGCCGCTTTACTTGATAGTCTTTTACAGAGGCCAAAGCACTCACAGAGACCAAACTTAAAATAAGAATAGAAAAAGTATTACGCACGAAAACCTCCCTTTAAATCAGAGTGTTAAACAAGCTTAACATCTAAAAATAAATATCAGGGATTTCGGGAAATGAGACAGACCTAAAGTACAAATTGTACTAGTACCCTAAGTCTAGGCAGGATCAGGACATAAAAAAGCGGCCCTCAGAGGGGCCGCAATAAACGCAAGAAGCTACTTGAAATAGCTTACTTGAGAGCTAGCAATGTTCAGATGCCAGCTCCCGTGGACTTCCGCTTAGAAGAAGCCTAGAGGGCTTTCGCTGTAGCTAACCAACATGTTCTTAGTTTGCTGGTAGTGCTCAAGAATCATCTTGTGAGTTTCACGACCTACACCAGACTTCTTGTAACCGCCGAACGCAGCGTGTGCTGGGTATAGGTGGTAGCAGTTCATCCATACACGGCCAGCCTCAATGCCACGACCCATGCGGTAAGCAACGTTAGTGTCACGTGACCATACGCCTGCACCTAGACCGAACTCAGTGTCGTTAGCGATAGCTAGTGCTTCTGCTTCGTCTTTGAATGTAGTTACAGAAACTACTGGACCGAAGATCTCTTCTTGGAAAACGCGCATGTCGTTTGTACCTTTTAGAAGAGTTGGCTTGATGTAGTAACCGCTACCGAAATCACCGTCTAGTTTTTCGATACCGCCGCCTGCTAGTACTTCAGCACCTTCGTCACGACCGATGTCGATGTAACCTAGGATCTTGTCGAACTGTTCTTGAGAAGCCTGAGCACCAACCATTGTTTCAGTATCTAGTGGGTTACCACGTTTGATCTGACCCATACGCTCAACAACTTTAGCTAGGAACTCATCAGCAATATCTTCTTGAACTAGAAGACGAGAAGGACAAGTACATACTTCACCCTGGTTGAAGAATGCTAGTACCGCACCTTCAACAGCTTTGCTTACGAACTCATCGTCCTGAGCCATAACGTCGCTGAAGTAGATGTTTGGAGACTTACCACCTAGCTCTGTAGTAGATGGGATGATGTTCTCTGCAGCACATTTCATGATGTGAGAACCAACTGGAGTAGAACCAGTGAATGCGATCTTAGCAATACGTGTGCTAGATGCTAGAGCCTGACCTGCTTCGCCACCGAAACCGTTTACAATATTCAGTACGCCTGCTGGTAGAGCTTCCTGGATGCACTCAAGAAGAATAAGGATAGATACTGGAGTCGCTTCAGCTGGCTTCAGTACGATAGAGTTACCTGCTGCTAGTGCTGGAGCAATTTTCCATGCAGCCATTAGTAGCGGGAAGTTCCAAGGGATGATCTGGCCAACAACACCTAGTGGCTCGTGGAAGTGGTAAGCAACAGTTGTTTCGTCGATCTCACCGATAGAACCTTCTTGTGCACGGATGCAGCCAGCGAAGTAACGGAAGTGATCTGCCATTAGAGGAACGTCTGCAGCTAGAGTTTCACGAACTGCCTTACCGTTGTCCCAAGTTTCAGATACAGCCAAACGCTCTAGGTTAGCGTCGATTAGCTCAGCACACTTCAGTAGAACGTTCTGACGTTCGATTGGAGAAGTTTTGCCCCAAGACTCTTGTGCAGCGTGAGCAGCGTCCAGTGCCAATTCGATATCTTCAGCAGTGGAACGTGGAATTTCACAAATTGGTTCACCAGTTACAGGCGAGTTATTGGTGAAGTATTCACCTTTAACAGGAGCTACCCACTCACCGTTAATGAAGTTGCCATAACGTTCTTTAAAGGAAACAACTGAACCTTCTGTACCCGGCTTAGCGTAAATCATCTTCTAAGTGCCTCTTTATATTTATCTTACTGCCGTCTCTACTGACAGTTAATTTACTTTACCAACCAATATTAGCTATCCAGCAAGAATTACAGGTATCATCCCTTGGCATTGAAAAATTAATTATTTAGTACTAGTTATCGAGGCCCCACCCCTACGGGCTTTTAGAGATTGAGCCAAGGCTACGCATAATATCGAGTACTAAACCACTGATTAACAAAGATAATTCTAGAACACGCATCTTATTTTTAAGGCTCGCACCCCATATAAATAAACATCAATTAGCTATAGTCTTATGCTATAAGGGATTTTCAAGGCGAATAAATTACGAGGCTGGAACTATGACGAAGTTATACCAAGTATCTACTTGGCAAGAATTTCTTGCTTTAGTCGAGTCAGAAGAACTCCGTGGCTGGGCATTTCGTGGACAACGGGACGCGGAATGGAGCCTTGAGAGTTCGCTTACTAGACGCCTCAAACAGTTTGTCCCCCAAAGCAAATGGCATGAACGAGAAAGTAGAGCCATTCGTGTATTTAAACGTAAAGCTCACTATTTCCTCAATGACACCAGCGCACTTAAGGATGACTTTCGTTGCTTAGCGTTAATGCAACACCACGGCGCACCAACTCGGCTTTTAGACTTTACCAAGTCGCCCTACGTCGCCAGCTATTTTGCCCTACAATCCTGCACAACACCTGCTGCTGTTTATGCAGTAAACACCCCTGCTCTATGGCATAAAGCAACACCACCAGGCTTACCCGAGCTCACACGAGATGCAATTGACCCTCGTACGACGGACAGCCTTGGCAAATATTACCTTTCAAATAACTACCCGATCGTCTGGCCTGGTGAACCATGGTCGATGGATCGAAGAATCGTTGCCCAAGCAGGTACTTTCATGCTGCCTGGCAGAATCGATGTTTCAGTTGAAGAGCTATTAAATAATTACGAATATGATCAGCCACTTCTAGCTAAGATTGTCCTTAGCCCTGAAATCAGAAAAGAAGCAATGGAAGCGCTTTATCGAATGAATATCAGTAGCGCCACCCTTTTCCCTGATCTAGATGGCTTAGCACGTTCCATCTCATATGAACTTGAGGTTAGCTGGGTAGGCACACCCGATCCTAAAAACGATCAACTGATGCAGGACAAATGAGCGCGCTTCTCACATAGCTAAATAACAACCACAAGATTAAAATGATCCGATCTCTTAACTTGGAATCGGATCATGTATTCAGAAAGCCCAGAAATTGAATCCATCAACACTTGGACCTCTCCACTGTTTGTTACGACAAACCCTGATCACGAGTTCTTAAAAGAAGATCTTCTCAATTACATCTACAACTATCAAAAGCTTCACAATCAAACCAAAGCCGTTGCCAGCGAAGTAGCAGTAAGTGCAAAACATAAACTATTTGAGAGCAAGCTCTGCTTTCTGGAATCTGATGAACCGGTGATCCTTGAGCTTAGACGCATGCTCGAGGAACTACTGTCTGCCATAGCCACACAGGTAAACACGCCATACTGGCCAGAAGGCGCTGAAGGTGATGCAACCATCATTGAATCCTGGTTCCATGTCACTAAGGATGGCGGTTACCATGACATCCACTCGCACCCTAATTGCTCTTGGTGTGGAATCTATTATTTAGATGTTGGCGAGTGTGAATTGGGTACTCGCAACGGCATCAATCGCTTTTATGATCCTCGCAACAACGCCGATCATTATGGCGATGCTGGGACAGCCTATCTAAGCGAACAGGGCTTCTGGGACTTCAAACCTGTAGAAGGTCAGATTATAATATTCCCGTCCTACCTAAAGCACTCAGCCCTGCCTTATTTTGGGCAGAAAGACCGCGTCGTGATTGCGTTCAACAGCATTGTTGATTTGATCTAATCACGCTTTATTTCAAGCACAAAAAAAGCCAGCTAAATGCTGACTTTTTTTGCTGGGACAGGCTGAGTGATATCGAAATATCACTCAGTTGTAAGTCAAAAACTTACTTAGGTAGTTTGAATGTCCAAACTGTGCCGCCCTGGTTTAGGTGCTTAACACGTTTAGCTACTTCACCACCCCATAGAGGTACTGCACCACCCCAACCGGATACGATTGATAGGTACTGCTCGCCGTTCTGCTCCCAAGTGATTGGAGAACCTACGATACCAGAACCAGTGTTGAATTCGTATTCAACCTTACCAGTCTTAGCGTTTAAGCCTTTTAGGTAGCCTTCAGGAGTACCAAAGAATACAAGGTTACCTTTAGTCGCTAGAACACCACCCCATAGTGGAGCGTAGTTCTTGTGACGCCATACTTCTTTACCAGTTTTTGGATCCATCGCACGTAGAACACCGATGTACTCGTCGTTCATTGGCTTGATAGTGAAACCAGCACCTAGGTAAGCTGCACCTTTTTTGTATGCAGTTGGCTCATTCCAGATGTCCATCGCCCATTCATTAGAAGGAACGTAGAACAACTCAGTGTCTTGGCTGTATGCCATAGGCATCCAGTTTTTACCACCTAGGAAAGAAGGAATAGCTAGAACAGATGTACCTTTCTTACCATCTTTAGAATCAGCTGGGTTACCTGGACGGTTTGCATCGTCATAAATTGGACGACCAGTCTTAGCGTCTAGGCCTTTAGCCCAAGAGATTTTATCTACGAATGGGAAACCACGGATGAAATCACCGTTCTGACGGTTAAGAACGTACATGAAACCGTTACGGTCAGCAGTCGCTGCCGCTTTTACAGTTTTGCCGTTAGCTTTATAGTCAAAAGAGATCAACTCGTTTACACCATCGTAATCCCAACCATCGTGTGGAGTAGTCTGGAAGTGCCAAGCGATCTTACCAGTATCTGGATCGATAGCTAGACGAGAAGATGAGAATAGGTTGTCACCAGGACGTAGGTGAGAGTTCCATGGTGCTGGGTTACCAGTACCGAAGAATAGAAGGTCAACTTCAGGATCGTAAGTACCGCCTAACCAAGTTGCAGCACCACCAGATTTCCAAAGATCGCCAGGCCAAGTTTTGCCTGCTTCACCACCGGAAATACCGTTTTCCATTTTCTTGCCATCTTTCCAGATGTAACCCATGTGACCTTCAACTGTTGGACGAGTCCAAGCAAGTTTACCAGTCTTAGCATCGTAAGCTTCTACTTTACCAACGATACCGAATTCACCACCAGATACACCAGTGATTACTTTACCTTTAGCAATTAGAGGAGCTGCAGTGATTGAGTAACCAGCTTTGTAATCTTCTACTTTCTTCTTCCAAACAACCTTACCAGTCTTAGCGTTTAGAGCTACTAGTTTAGCGTCTAGAGTACCGAAAATTACTAGGTCGTCGTATAGAGCAACACCACGGTTGATTACGTCACAGCAAGGCATGATGCCATCAGGAAGACGTGCATTGTATTCCCAAAGCTCTTCACCAGTGTTTGCATCAACAGCGAATACACGAGAGTAAGAAGCGGTAACGTACATCACACCGTCTTTAACTACAGGCTGTGATTCCTGACCACGCTGCTTCTCACCACCGAAAGAGAACGCCCATACTGGACGCATGTCTTTAACAGTTTTAGTGTTGATTTTTGTCATTGGGCTGTAACGCTGACCACGTGGGCCCATACCATTTGTTACAACATCTTCAACAGTCATCTGGTCGTTAACGATATCTTTATCAGTAACACCAGCCTGTGCTGTGCCTGCCACAGACATCGCTGCAACTAGAGCAGACAGTGCGAATTTTTTCATTGTACGCTTCCTCTACGGATATTTTTTTTTTGGCGTTGAGAAGAGAGCCGGGAAATTTTCCCGAATCATGAAGGCAATTGTTTTGTTTTACAGCAAATACAACAATTAAACAGCAGAAGTACTTTTCTAGTCCCTTGGTAGTAATACCGCTATTTTTAAGTAAATTCAGCAGCTTACGCCGCCATTCAATAGCCCATTAGTCATAGCACAAACATGAGTATAGACAGGAATTACCGTTTAACTAGCCAAAGAAAGGAGCAAAGCAAAGCAAAGCAAAGAGGATTTAATTTGAGTTTTTCTATTTATAAAAACAAGCAGACTCAGAAAGCCTGCTCTTCATATTTGGGATAAAGGTGCGCAACAGTTCTGGCAAATTCCCGCTTACTTAATGCAATACCATCAAAATCTTTGGGGATCGGCAGTTTAATCACCTCGGTCATACTTAAACCATCCTGAGCTGCCCGCACTAAAACCCGATCCAACCAATCTAGATAGGCTAGCATTTGATCTAATGCTCTAGCGTCTGTAACAACGGGCCCATGACCAGGCACCATAACCTTGTAATCAAGATCCTTTAATTTCAGAATCTCTTTTTTCCACTGATGAATCCCAGGCGTATGAGGAGTGGTTAACGCTCGCTGATAGAAAACCATATCTGAGGCAAACACAACGCCGGTTTTTTCATCCATGACAACCAAATCCGAACCTGTATGACCCGTAAAAGGAAGTAAATGCAATCTATGTGAGCCAAGCTCCATTAACTGAACATCCAGTATTTTGCTTGGCGGGATCGCCTCAGTCGACCGCATCCAATCACCAACTAGTCGATACATATTTTCAGCAAAAGCATTTCCATGAAGCTCAATTCCCTGCTGTGTACCAGGGAGAGAAAGTATCTCTGCATCTGCAAAAGCTTGATTTCCTAAAAAGTGATCCGGATGGTGATGAGTATTAAAAACAACCTTGATAGGTTTATTCGTAACACTTTCTATTGCCGCCTTTAACGCTTTACCATATCTAAGGGATGGCCCAGTATCGATAACAACAACCCCATCTTCTGTTACGATAAAGCCAGTATTGACAATATTGCCGCCATTACTCTTTGAAAAGTCTTCCAACTTCCCCTTCAATAACCAAGTGTTATCAGCAATTTTTTGCGGTTTTAAATCATAAGAAAGCGGCGCCGCTGAAGCTGAATGAATCACTGCAGCAGCAGATAGGGCCAACAACAATCTTTTCATCAATCAACTCCTAGAGCGCATTCTCAAACTCATTACCACCATTATCTCGCATCCAGATACGATGACCTTGAGAACCATCTCTGACATCAAAAGTTAAAACTGGATTTTCACTGACAGGCTGAGACAACTCTAATTTTGCAAGTGGCGCACCTTCAAAGTTACGCACCTCTACATTCTCTATATAGAATTCAGGAATTGAACTAACTAAGCCGGTGTCCATCGGATGAACGACTTTAAGTTTATAGCGCCCCCCCTGCTCTCTGGGGAAAAACTTACTTTTCATTTCACCGAGATGGTCCTGCCAGTAGGTATTGGCAGCAGCGGCGCTTGGCGTGGTACACCCTCCACCTGCAGCGTCAAGATAGCTACCACCTAGATGCCAAACACCAGACTTAGAAAGTACAGCTGCTCTAATAGCAGTACCCTGCTGGACCTTAATGCGCATAGAAAGGTGAGGCACAATTTCTTTGTGGGGATAATAAGTAAAGATGTGCTGAATTGGATTAAGATCAGCAAAAACGACAATCTTATCGATCTTCCCTGCTAACGCTTCAGCATTAACAGTAATAGGAACCTGCGTAGGATCTTCAGCAAATTCAGGCACAGTGACTTTGACATTACTATCAAACACATATTCCTGATCGCCAATAAACTTGGCACGCATATGATCCCATAAAGGCGACTCTAGAGGATCTTGCTGGCCTGAATAACCAGCAATTGGTAAAGCAGCACTTATCAAAAGTGCTGCAACATTTCGCTTCAACATGGCATCCTCTTATTATTATTTGAATGCTATTTTTTCGAGCGTTGCTTTATAAAGCTATTTTACATCCTGGTAAAAAGCAGGCATCTCATAACTGAGACCGTACTTGCTATAAACTTGTTCCATTTCACCGGAACGAACCATAGCTTCGACAACATCACCTACAGCATAGCCAAGCTGTCTATAGGTATGCTTAACAGCCATCCCTATGTCCCATTTCTGCTTACCCATATTTGGATAACCATTCACGCCCAGCTTAAATTTCTTGTCGCCCGACTTACTGACTAACCAATCAACTTCGGCGCGCATTGCCATAACGGCATCTACCTCACCAGACTCCATACCTTTAAACGCTTCACGCGCATTCGTATAGTGGTGAGTCTTATCACGCATTCGCCCACCAAAAGCTGAAGTCAGATAAAACGCCGGTAGACTATCAATTTCCACCCCTACTGGGTGATATTGGAATACCGCCACTGTAGAAACGTTATCTAACTTTTCACTATCGTAAACAACTTTCCAGCTTTCACGCTGATAGGGCCCAAACATAACCACCATTTCATTAATAACGGCGCCTGTCGAATCCTGCATATAGCTGTATTCACGATCGTACGGAACACGCATCATGACATCGGCAATGGTTTTCAGTGCTAATGCATTTCCTTCATCTTTGTCGAGATAATGCCCTTTCCAGACATTATTTCTTAAATCATCTTCAAGGTTTTCATCTGGCGTGATCCAATGCTCACGGAATTCAACGCCTAGCTTTTCAGCAATTTTCTTACCGACTTCGACATCCACACCAACAGCTTTGCCGTTTTCCATATAGGAATATGGTGGGAAATCACGATAAAAACCAACCCTGATATACCCGCTATCAATTACATCGTCGTAATAACGAGCTTGCGCCAGGCTGCTAAGCAGGCTGGCGCAAGTGAAAATTATAGCGTTAGAAGCGCTTAACTTACTCATCCGTAGCGCGAGTTTCTAACCAAGCACGGATAGCCCAAAGAGCTTCTTGGCTTAGGTGTTCAGCCATTTTTGGCATGTAAACACGACCGTCACGTACTGCACCGTTAACAACACGGTAAGCATACCATTCGTCACCATCAACTCCTGGTTCTAGGTAACGTAGATCTGGCGCGATACCACCAGAAATCGCATCTAGACCGTGGCAACGTGCACAGTTTTGAGTGTAAGCAGACTCACCGATTTTAACCGCTAGTTCACGGTTTTCGTAATCTTCAGTGTAAGGGTTAGATTCTTCCCACTCTTCACCTAGAACTTTTAGGCCTGTTACATCGATAGCCTGTGGAGTTACATCACCGTGCGCCATTGTCTGGCCAGAAATAACTGCAGCTAACATACCCGCTGTAGTCATGCTCAAAAGTTTCTTGTTGATAGACATCTTTTTTTCACCACTTTAGTTTTTATACTCTCGCCTTCCCCAGTTAAATGAAATACTGACTGAGGGATATCTGCGTGTTCAGATACCTGACGATCATCTCTACATTAAGCCAAAGCCACCCACTCCAGCTGTTTGCATATATGATATTGCGTGTGCAAAATCAGCAAGAATTGTACTTTGGGTTCCAAAAACTACTCCCTTGGTAGGAATGTCGACCCAGATTGCAACCTAAGTAGCATTTTGTACGCCATCTATCCATACCTGAGCACTAATCCCTCTTTATTAGTACGTGACTTCTCCCTAAGACTCTCGGGATTTTATCCTGCACAAACAGGACTTAACCCCTGATTAACAGGGAATCCTGCCGTTGTCGTATATATACCCTTAAGCCGAGAATGGTTACCAGCGAATATCAATCGCAAGTTATAACTTTCCTATAACACTAGGGTTTATAAAAATGACAAAAAAAATAAACATGACAGACTTAAAGCCGCTTTGCGCTGCAATTGGTCTTAGCTTAGTAGCAGGCGCTGCTACTGCTAAACCAGTTACTTGGGACGACATCAAAAATGACGCAAACACTCCAGAAGACGTTCTAGGTTACGGTATCGGACCTAAAGCACAGCGCTGGAGCGACATGACAGAGATTAACGATAAAAACGTTAAGAAATTGACTCCTGCATGGTCTTTCTCCTTTGGTGATGAAAAACAGCGTGGTCAAGAAACTCAAGCACTAGTACATGATGGCATCATCTATGTAACGGGTTCTTACTCTCGTATGTTTGCACTAGACGCTAAAACGGGTAAGAAAATTTGGTCTTACTCTTACCGCCTACCAGACGACATCCGCCCTTGCTGTGACGTAGTTAACCGTGGCGCAGCTATCTTCGGCGATCTTGTTTACTTTGGCACTCTTGATGCAGCTATCGTAGCTCTAGACAAGAAAACTGGTAAGCGCGTTTGGAAGAAGAAATTTGCTGATCACACTGAAGGCTACACTATGACTGGTGCACCTACGATCATCAAAGATCAGAAAACGGGTAAAGCAATGCTTATCCACGGCTCTTCTGGTGATGAGTTTGGTGTAGTAGGCAAACTATTCGCTCGAGACCCTAAGACGGGTGAAGAGATCTGGATGCGTCCATTCGTTGAAGGTCACTACGGTCGCCTAGACGGCAAGAAGAGCACACCTACAGGTGATCCAAAAGCTCCATCTTGGCCTGATGATCCAAACTCACCAACAGGTAAAGTTGAAGCATGGAGCCACGGTGGTGGTGCACCTTGGCAGTCCGCTAGCTTCGACGTTGAAACAAACACTATCATCGTAGGGGCTGGTAACCCTGCACCATGGAATGGTTGGGCTCGCACTTCTCCAGGCGGCAATCCAGCTGACTACGACAGCCTATACACTTCCGGTCAGGTTGCAGTAGATCCATCTACGGGCGAAGTTAAGTGGTTCTACCAGCACACTCCAAACGATGCTTGGGATTTCTCTGGTAACAACGAACTTGTTCTGTTCGAATACAAGGACAAAGGCAAGACAATCAAAGCGACAGCTCACGCTGACCGTAACGGTTTCTTCTACGTTGTTGACCGTCAGAACGGTGACTTCATCCGCGGCTTCCCATTCGTAGACAACGTTACTTGGGCAACTCATATCGATCCTAAGACTGGTCGCCCAGTTGAGGTTGAAGGCCAACGCCCACCACCACCAGAGCCAGGCAAGAAAAAGGGTAAATCCATCGAAGTTTCTCCTCCTTTCCTAGGCGGCAAAAACTGGAACCCTATGGCTTACAGCCAAGACACAGGCCTATTCTACCTTGGCGCCAACCACTGGAAAGAAGACTACTGGACTGAAGAAGTTCACTACAAGCGCGGTGCTGCTTACCTAGGCCAAGGCTTCCGTATCAGAAAAATGTACGACGACCACGTAGGTGTTCTTCGTGCAGTAGACCCTAAGACTGGTAAGATCGTATGGTCTCACAAAGAGAAACTTCCTCTATGGTCTGGCGTTCTCGCTACCAAAGGCAACCTAATTTTCACAGGTACTGGTGATGGTTACTTCAAAGCATTCGACGCTAAGACTGGCGAAGAACTTTGGAAATTCCAGACTGGCTCCGGCATCGTATCCTCCCCTATCACTTGGGAAGAAAATGGCGAACAGTACATCGGCCTAGCTAGCGGTTACGGTGGCGCGGTACCTCTATGGGGTGGCGACATGGCTGACCTAACTAAGCCTGTATCACAGGGTGGTTCTTTCTGGGTATTCAAACTCCCTAAGAACTAATAGTTACTACTTGATGTAACCCAAGCCCGCGAGCTCCCCAATGCTTGCGGGCTTTTTAGGATAGAGATATGAAAAAAACAATATTATTTACGCTCCTACTGTCCAGCCAACTTGCTACTGCAGATGAACTAGTGATTAATGGCTGCACCATTGCCCCAGATACTAAATGTCCAGGCGTTAATTTGTCGGGTGCCGATCTAAGCAATGCAGATCTGTCTAGAGCTGATCTAACTGGCGCAAACCTAAGCGGTACTATCCTTCGTCACGCAGTTCTTAAAAACACCAAGATGGAAAAAGCAGATCTATCCAATGCAGATCTTGCTCGCGCGGATATGAGACACGCAACAGTTCGAGGCTCAAACCTAAGCCATGCCAATCTTGAAGCTATCAACGGTTGGGCATTGTTCGCGCAGGGCGCAAATTTTTATCGCGCAAATTTACATGGCGCAAATTTAAATTTCTCTCGTCTTAGCAGCGCTAAATTCGTAGAAGCCAACCTTCAGGCTGCAAATCTAGAAATCGCCTGGATGACAAAAGCTATTTTGACAGGCGCCAACCTTAAAAACGCCAATCTACAGGAAGCTAAGCTAAATGCCGCGTCTTTAGAAAATGCTGACTTCACAGGCGTTAGGAAGCACTACGCTACATTCCAAGCAACCTATATGGACGGCTGCAAAGGCTGCCCATTTGGTTGGTCTAAGAATTAAATCCAAACAACAAAAAAAGCGCATCGAACTTTGTTCCATGCGCCTTTTTTATAACCAAACTAATGCTAGCTCACATTAGTTCCCACTTTCACAAGACCGGTCTCTATAGCCAGATGCACTAATTCCGCCGTTGAACCTATATTCAACTTACTTTTTAGTATTGCGGTATAGTTAGAAACCGTCTTACTACTAATGCAAAGCTGTTCTGAGATCTCTTTGACATTATTGCCTTGCGCTAACATAACAAAGATCTCAAACTCGCGCTGAGTCATCTCCTTAAGACGCTTATCCTTTTGCTCAGGGCGCGACACCGCTAAACGCATAGCCAACTCATGCTCGACATAAAGCTGCCCACCAGCAACCTTAGTAACTGCTTCAATCAAAACCTCCGGCGTACAGCTCTTAGTGATGTACCCTTTAGCACCTGCATCTAAAGCCTGAGTTACTACAGGTATTTCATCATACATACTGAAGAAAAGTATTTTGATATCAGGACAGCGCTGTAAGATTCGACGAGTTGCCTCAATACCACTAATGCCATTCATGTTGACGTCCATGATAACTACATCGGGTGTTTCAGATTGACACATACTATATGCCTGATCACCACTACCAGCTTCTAACACTTCACATGGAGCAAGCATTGTCGATAAAAGGCTTGCATAACCCTGACGCACTACAGCATGATCATCCGCTATTATTATTTTCATACCAATTCCTGTACTAAAGGGATTTGCAGAACAACTTCACTCCCTTTTTTATCTAACTTATTAATCTTTAGCTCACCTGACACACAACGAGCTCGCTCTTGCATTGATCGAAGCCCCAATCCTTGAGACCCAGAATCAACATACCCAACACCATCATCCATCACCCGCAGAACAAGGGCTTCGCCATCAAAAACAACCCTAACTAAAACATGCTCAGCCTGAGCATGCTGAGCCACATTATTTAAAGACTCCTGAAGTATTCGATAGATATGCGTATTAGTTTCATCATCTAACGAAGGAATAAAATCTGGTAAATCTAACGACACTTTCACTTGGTGAGATTGACGCCAAGTATCGACCTGCGTACGTATAGCATCTAACAAACCCAACTGCTCCAATATAACTGGATGCAGCTCTCTGATCAGCTGCCTGAAACTAGTCTGCATCGCATCACAATTGATCGATATTTGATTACCCACCGAAGCAACCAAATCGGTATTAGACGAGTTTTCTTTTACCAAATAGGCTTGGGCTTTAATACCCGTGAGATACTGCCCAAGATCATCATGAAGCTCCCTGGCAAGATGAGCACGTTCAGTTTCCTGCAAACGCATTAATTCATGGGTCAGCTTTAAGTTATCACTCTGAGCCTCCTGAAGGGAGTGAGCCATAGAATTAAAATGACCAGCTAACTGATTGATTTCTTTAATAGAATACTCTTCAAGTCGAGCAGCATAACGGCCCTTTTCAATTTCATTCAAAGCTGCAAGAAAATCTGATACAGGCTTAATCCCCTGACGGACACCAACATAGATTGCTAAATTTGAAAGTAATGCACTCAGCACAAATAGGACAAATACGTGCTGTACAGATTCCCAAACTTCCTCAACCTCATCGGTAGGATCTGCTTGCAGCTTTAGCGCTCTACCGTCAGGTAGGTATCGGTAATATTCTTTTTCAGTGAGCCGATCAAGTCCCGGTATTAAATCCATAAACCAAGCAGGAACTTCATCATCTATCTCTGAAGACAGTTCATCATCTGCACCTACCTCCCCACCACTTAAGGAATCATCAACAAGGATGATCTTTACGTGGCGAGTCTCTCCTTCGAGCATACTTTCAAGTAAATCACTGTCAGTGACCGCAACACTGAGTAACTGATGAGTAAAGCTAAGCCCAGCAGTAACTTCTCGAGTAATATCTTTGGTAGCTTGCTGAAGCGTTTCATAAATCGTGATCGATAGCGCTACAGCAAACACTGCTGAAACTAGTAAATTTAAGCGCAGGACTGCATTCATATGTACACCTATACTGATATCTCTAACAAAATTAGAGAACCTTCTAAGTATGCTAATGAGTCCCTATTGGTAAGAATCCCTCCAAGGACCGAAACAAAGCACTACTTAAGTACTCATTTCAACCCATAGTGGGAACAAAATGAATTATGGGGCGAACTTAATTACACCAGCATCAACTGCTAAATGAACAAGCTCCGCTGTAGATGCAATCTTCAATTTACTCTTAATCGTAGTAACGTAATTTGAGACTGTTTTAACATTAATTCCGAGTGTATCTGCGATTGTTCGATTGCTCTGACCGCGAGCAAGCATTACAAAGACCTCGAACTCTCTCTGCGTCAAATCCCGGAGACGGCCTTCTGTTACATCTTGGTTATTTAGAGCAAGTTTCATAATCAAGTCATACTCAATAAAAACCTCACCCTCTCTTATCTTTTCTACAGCTTCGATAAGCGTTTTAGGGGAGCCTGACTTGGTTATATAGCCCATAGCACCAGCATCTAACGCCTGCTTCACCATCAAAGCTTCGTCGTACATGCTAAAAAATAGGATTTTAGCATCACGGTCTTTATCTAAGATTCGGGTGGCCGCTTCTATGCCACTAATACCAGGCAGATTGATATCCATAATCACTAGATCTGGCTTTTCAGCAAAATATAACGCCTCAGACTCCTCTCCGCTTGCTGCCTCGATTATTTCACATGGCTCGATAACCGTAGGCAAGACACTTGCGTACCCCTGACGTACTACAGAATGATCATCAGTAATTAGGATTTTCATCGATACTCCAAGATATAAACTTGCACGCCAATCTTACCACCTAAAGTAGTAATTGTTTACATCTTAGCAACGAAAGAACTATGGGGTGTAACAAGAGGAAGGAGAAAGCCTGCGTACGCTTATACAAAGCGCACTCAGGCTTTAGAAAGATACGGATTATTTAACGTTAAAAACGCCTTCCATTCCTTTATGCTCTAGGCCTTCAGCGAAGAATTCAAATTTACCCGGCTTAATTGGCACGAAGTAAATTTCAGCTTCACCTTCCTGTTCAAACTCCAGCTCTTTTAAAGTAGCTGCTTTAATTTCCATATCGCCAGCTTCTACTTTGCGCAAGAAAATAGAATTAAATAAACCCGGAGCTTTCAATGCGTACTCAGTTTGACCGCTAGAGATAATCTTCAACTTGTATGACTTACCCGTCTCAAGGTTGTATTCCTTTTCAGACAAGTGATAACGATTATCTTCGGTTCCTAGAACAAGATCAGGAAGCTTTGCAGGTCTACGTGTTAAATCACCTTCAGCAACAGCCGCTGTACTAGTAATTGCAATAACAGAAGCTAAGCCGCAAGCAGCAAGATTCTTGATTAAGCTCATAATTCACCCTTGGTTTAAATTACTTATTATTTATGCACTTAATGCTAAAGACCGAACTGGGTAAAAGAATCCTACTTCAGTACTAATTGATTTCTACTTTCTTCATATTCCGAGTTCACGAAATCCCACTTATGCTGGGCATAAATCATAATAAAGATAACCGTGTTTTATGTTTAAAAATCAATCTAAGCCAACATTGACGGTACTTGCCACATTTTTCGCCGTCGCAACACATGCCCAGGCAAATCTAGAAGTTAACATAGGATATCTTCAGCAGCAGATGGATAATGGCCCGGTTTTATCAAACATTATTCCCGACCCTGAAGATTCTGGCCTCAAAGGCGCAGAGCTTGGCATCAACGACAACAACACAACTGGCCGCTTCTTAAAACATAAGTATTCACTGCAACAGTTCGATTCAGAAAATCCTGAAGAACTTATCAGCAAAGCCTCTGATCTCTATGCTCAAGGCGTTCGGTTTTTTGTTATCAACGCCCAAAGCCAGACCCTCAAAGATATCGACAAAGCGCTTCCTGATGAGGCAGTTATATTTAATTCTGGCTCCCCTTCTGATCAACTCAGAAGTAAAGAGTGCAACAACTCACTACTTCATACCCTACCTAGCCGAGCAATGCTGACAGATGCACTTGCGCAATGGCTGAAAGCTAAGCGCTTAAATAAAGTGCTCGTGATTTCAGGGCAAAAAGTTGAAGACAAGGCGTATACCCAAGCATTCAAACGTGCCGCTAAGCGCTTTGGCTTAAAGATTGTTGCCGAAAAGCAGTGGGATTACGATACCGATTTACGTCGTACAGCCCAGAGTGAAATGCCACTTTTCACACAAACTAAAGAGTACGATGTGGTCTTTGTGGCAGATGAGCGTGGCGATTTTGGCGAATACGTTTTGTATAACACTTGGCTTCCAAGACCTGTAGTTGGTACACAAGGCCTAAGCCCTGTTACATGGCACCGTGTTGTAGAACAATGGGGCGCAGCCCAACTGCAAAGCCGTTTTGACAAGCTAGCTAAGCGCTGGATGACTAATGAAGATTATGCTTCATGGGCTGCCGTACGAAGTGTAGGTGAAGCAGTAACTCGCACGAACTCTTCTGACCCCAAGGTGGCTTACGAATATATTCGTTCCGAGAAATTCGAACTAGCAGGCTTTAAAGGCAGAAAACTTAACTATAGAGAGTGGAATGGTCAGCTTAGACAACCAATTCCTCTTGTCCATCCGCGCTCTCTTGTATCACAATCCCCACAGGATGGATTCCTTCACCCTGTAAACGAACTTGATACTTTGGGCTTTGATAAAGCCGAAGTTAAATGCAGCAACTAATTGGAGTAGTCATGAATTTTAAAAAGTTATTAAAACCCCTTGCTGCAGGTATACTGATTGCCTCGCCTCTACTACACGCAGAGCTTGCCTATGTATCGAACGAAAAAGATGACACCATCTCTATCATCGACCTAAAAAGCTTGGAAGTTGTTGAGACACTAAATGTAGGCGAGCGCCCTCGCGGTATTTTATTCTCAAAGGACTACACAAAACTTTATATCTGCGCATCTGATTCTGATACCGTGCAGATTATGGACCTTGCAACCAAACAGATTATTGGCGAGCTCCCTTCAGGTGAAGACCCAGAGCAATTTGCACTTCACCCTAACGACCGCCACCTATACATCTCTAACGAAGATGATGCCTTAGTAACAATTGTTGATACACAAACTAGCGAAGTACTGGCTCAAATCGATGTTGGCGTAGAACCTGAAGGCATGGCTGTTAGCCCGGATGGTAAAATTGCCGTTAATACCAGTGAAACGACTAACATGGTTCACTGGATTGATACCACCACTTACGAGCTTATTGACAATACACTTGTTGATCAGCGTCCACGCCATGTTGAATTCAGTACAGACAGCAAGATTCTATGGGCAAGTTCCGAGATTGGCGGTACTGTTTCTGTTATCGATGTAGAAACACGCAAAATCTTTAAAAAGCTTACATTTGAAATTAAAGGTGTTCATCCAGACCGAGTTCAGCCTGTAGGTATCCGCTTATCGGATGATGGTAAATATGCTTTCGTAGCACTTGGCCCAGCTAACCACGTTGCAGTAGTTAACGCCAAAACTTATGAAGTCGAAGACTATATCTTAGTAGGTCGTCGTGTATGGCACATGGACTTCAATGCAGATCAAACCAAACTTCTAACAACCAACGGTATTAGCGGCGACGTATCGGTTATTGATATTAGCAAAATGAAAGCTGTAAAAAGCATTAAGGTAGGCCGCTACCCATGGGGCGTAAAAGTTAAACCATAGTAGTTTACTCACCCTATCAAACATATAAGGCTCACTCTGTGGGCCAATTTTGTTTATACCGCAAAGAGATTCAGCAATGAGTATCCATGTAGAATCCGTAAGTTTCAGCTACGGCCCTAGACAGGCGCTAAAGGATATTAGTTTTTCGCTAGAACCTGGGGAGTTCCATGGCCTTTTGGGACCTAATGGTGCAGGCAAATCGACACTATTCGCTTTAATAACTCGTCTAAATGCCATGCAAACCGGCGATATTCGTATCAATGAGCTTAGCATCAAGAAGCAACCTTCTAGCCTAATGAAAAAACTAGGCGTTGTGTTTCAGCAAAGCACCTTAGATTTAGATCTTACAGTTCAGCAAAATCTTTTATACCACGCTGCATTGCATGGCATATCAAAAGCCCAGGCTAGCGATAGGATCAAACTTGAGCTAGAACGAATGGAAATGTCAGATAGGACCAATGACAAGGTCCGAAGCCTTAACGGCGGTCACAGACGCCGTGTCGAGATAGCACGCGCACTCCTTCACCAACCAGAAATACTTTTATTAGACGAGCCAACTGTAGGTCTTGACCCTCAAACCCGCAGAGCACTTAACACCCATGTCCGCAACCTTTGCACGGACGAAAAATTGACTGTGCTATGGGCTACCCACCTAATGGAAGAGATTAAGGAAGAAGACCACATCGTCTTGCTCAACAAAGGCCAGATCATGATCAATGACAAAGCATCTGAGATGTTGAATCAATCAGGCTTAGAGAATTTCACTGACGCTTTCCACCAGTTAACTGAAAAGCCTGCTAAGGAGGCTCTATGAGCTTTGCCAGTTATTGGAACTGTTTTTATGGCATTCTAGTTCGTGAATTTCTGCGATTCGTACAACAGCGCTCTAGATTCCTCAGCTCGTTAGTTAGACCACTACTTTGGCTAGTGGTATTTGCTGCCGGCTTCAGAGCGGCATTAGGTATCTCGATTATCCAGCCGTACGATACCTACATCACCTATGAGACTTACATCGCACCCGGCTTGTGCTGCATGATATTACTGTTTAACGGCATGCAGAGCAGCTTATCCATGGTGTATGACCGTGAAATGGGGAGTATGCGAGTACTGTTAATGAGCCCCCTTCCACGCCCATACTTACTGCTGTGTAAAATGGTTGCGACTGCCTTGATCTCGCTTACGCAAGTTTATGCTTTCTTATTAGTAGCATTACTGGTTGAGGTAGAGCCGCCGTTAATGGGCTACCTAACAGTCTTACCAGCATTACTGCTAGTTGCACTGTTACTAAGCTCTCTTGGATTATTCCTTTCGACTAAGATCAAACAGCTTGAGAATTTTGCGGGGGTAATGAACTTCGTTATCTTCCCGATGTTCTTCCTTTCTTCTGCACTCTATCCGCTTTGGAAGATGCAGGAATCAAGTGAATGGCTCTATTGGATCTGCATGGCAAATCCGTTTACCCATGCAGTTGAACTAGTCCGCTATGCACTTTATATGCAACTGAACCTTGAAGCATTAGGCATTACAGCATTCGCTACAGCGTTTTTTACTGCTTTTGCGGTTACTGGATTTAAACCTCAGAAGTCCGGTCGCTAGAATAAGCCGAACAGTTTAAAGCAAAAAGCCTCTCTTCTATGAAGAGAGGCTTTTTTATGCCTTCAACGCTGATTCGAGTTCTGCTCGATTTAACTCACTCGTACTTTTATGAAGATAAACCGTGGCAGGACGCCCCTTTAACACAACCACCTCATCAGCCAAAGCTAACGCTTCATCCAGATCATGCGTTACATAGATCATACAACGCTTTGGATTTTCGCAAACCAAATGGGAGATCAATTCCCTCATCTCCTCTCCCGTACTCATATCTAACGAGGTTAACGGCTCGTCCATCAACACCATTTCGGGATCAAGCAATAAGCAACGCGCTAAAGACACGCGCCTCGCCATACCTAATGATATCTGTGAAGGATAATGATCCCCATATCCAGATAATTTTACGGCCCCCAGCATCGCTTCGACCTTTTCTGAATTAGGCTCAATTAGGGCTAAATTCTGATTAATCGTTCTCCAAGGAAGCAACCTTGGCTCTTGAAATAGATAACCTATATCTATGCTTTCTTTATTCCAGCAATGAATCGCATTTTCAGCCAAGCCGGCTAGCTTGTTTAGTAATGTAGTTTTACCACAGCCGGAAGCGCCTAAAATGGCAATAGTTGAGCCTGCCTTTAATTCAAGCTCTATAGGTTGAAGAATGGTTTCGTCGCCGTAGCAAATCTTATCAGATGCAAATTTATACACGTTCTGAACCTCGCTGCCAGCGCTGAGCATACCGATCTAAAGGCTGCAAAATACACCATTCAATCATTTGAACAATAAAGATAAAGGCAAAACTGTAAGCAAGGATTGTTGCTACATCAAAAAGCTGAAAGGCCATATGAAGTTGAAAGCCAACTCCATCAGAGCGCCCCAACAATTCTACGACTAAAACGATCTTCCATATCAATGCCAAACCACTACGCGTCGCGACCATGATGTAAGGAAACAGTTGAGGCCACCATAATTCTGTAAGCTTTTGCTTGAAAGAGAAATGATAGGCTCTGGCCATCTCCTCCAGCTGCTCATCAAACATGCGCCCACCTTCACGTAAGGTTACAGCGACATTGGGTAATTTATTGATGATTACCGCACCGACTGCTGCTGCCTCAACCAAACCGAACCAGATATAAAGCAAGATAATTACAACTAGCGCTGGGACATTCAGAAGAATAATTAATAGAGGGTCTAATATTCTGTTTACTGTGGAAAATTTCCCCATCAGAACACCGAGTAGACCGCCAAGTAACATGGCGCAGAAGAAACTAATCGCAACTCGCTGCAAAGTAATCAGCAAACTATCCAACAGCCTTTGCTCGGACCACTCAACTTGCAAGGCGCTAAACACCTCACCAGGTGTGGGAAGCAATACGTTATTAACGAACGCCGCACTGCCCCACCATACAGCCAAGAGAACAAATATAGCTAACAGCTGGTCACTCAAACGACTTATATTGCCCGCTGAACTCATAGACCTGCCTTATAAAACATATCTTCGTTCAGCTCAGCACCTTTAAGTGATGGTTTGAATTGAGTAATCAACTTATAGAATACCTTCGCATCATCGATCTGATCAGCTGTTATAGGACTAGGTATGCCATTGCGGTACCCAGTAATAAGTGCATTAAAAACCTGGTCATTCTCAGCCCTCATTAGTTTACGAAGACCTAGCCAATGATCATCCTCATTCAACAATTGGTTCTTAGCTGCCATTACTGCATCTACAAAGCTATTTATCAACTCAGGATTACTATCCACTTGATCTTGCTTTACTAGATAGCCAAGCATAGGCAACTGACTAGTCATACCCAACTCTGCCATCATATCTTGCAGACTTATGACAGTTTTATAGCCTTCAGTCTCAAGCCTCGCCCCGTAATGCCAAAACGTGACTAACAGATCTAGACGACCACTTTTTAGTGACTGACTTAATAAGGGTGGCGAGCCAAACTGAACCTGTGCATCCGCCTCGAGATTAAGCCCATGTTTTCGTGCTGCCGCCCTGAGTAAAATCCAACCCTTATTCAAAGGCCCACCAGCAACACCTATTCTTTTACCTTTAAGCTCCGAAAGATCAGACAGCTGACTAGATGCAGGCTTCATAACCATCCCAACCTGCTTAGAGAACGGAATAAATCTAAAAGATTCGCCCTTACTGTTTCTATCCGCTGCCCATAACCAATCAGCAACAATCGCATCTGCATTTCCGCTAGTCAGCGCAACTTTTGCAGCGGACATACTAGCCACTTTAATTATATTTAGATCGAAATTATTAAGCTCATCTAATTTTTGATTCTTTAAGTGCTGCAACTCCCAATTAACGGTACCTGAAGCTAAAACAGCCACTTTAAATTGAGGCTTCTCTGCACCACCCCATACAAAAGACGGAATTAAAACCAATAAAAACAATACATTACGAACAAAAAACATAAAACTCCCATATACAACAAATTAGTGGGGCAATAGAGAAACTTAAAATAAGCCTCAATGCTGTGAGCAAACATAGTACTTTCGTACCTGTTTTTTTGCTCGATGGTAGAATTTAGACCCACACTTTCGCAGGGTGTAATAGGCGTGTAGAGAAATAGTAAGGAAAGCACCATCTGGCACCTTAAAATCGCAATGTATTTATGCGCCCTATTACTCATGAATACAGGCTTTGCAGACGATAAAAGCGATTATGCTGATACAACAGATTTTGAGCTGTTTTCAGCAGAAGGTTACCGATTGTTTCATTATCGCAGCCCTACACCATTAAAAAGCCTACACGGGAAAACACTTTTAACAGAAGATGTAATCCACCTACTAGAAACGGGAAATAAGCCTATTTTAGTAGATGTGCAACCCATCCCCTGGAATCGAGTTTTCATTCAAAAGGAACCCAGACTCCATATACCTGGCAGTGTATGGCTTCCTAACGTAGGCTTAGGCGTATTAGATGACGACTGGTCAGAATACTTCCAATCTAATCTGGAGCGCTTAACAACCGGCGACAAAAGCCTCCCAGTAATTATATACTGTCGGGCCGACTGCTGGATGTCATGGAATGCTTTAAAACGAGCTTCCGAATGGGGTTATACTAATCTGCTGTGGTATAGAAACGGCTCTGATGGCTGGATTGAACACGATTTAGAAACCAGTATTGCCAACCCTGAACCCTTTACACTAAAGAAGCATTAAATTTTACCAAGCATTAAAGTCTTACACGGAGTAAGATAGAGATAAGCTCAGGATGAGAATATAAGCTCATAATAAATATAATGAAATTGGAGATATTGTCGTGTACAAGATCCTGATCGCGGATGATCATCCGCTGTTCCGTGAAGCTATCATCAATGTTATCGAAAACAGCTTTACTGGCTGCCAGACACTGGAAACGGAAGATCTGGATAGTGCGCTTACAATCGCTCAAAATGAGGAAGAGCTAGATCTTATCCTGCTTGACCTTAACATGCCTGGAATGAACGGCCTTAATGGCTTGATCACACTGCGTAACGATCTACCAACAGTACCTGTGGTAATCGTATCAGCAGAAGAAGACAAGCAAATTGTACTTCAAGCTATCACCTATGGTGCTGTTGGCTTTATCACCAAGTCTTCACCTCGTGATCAAATGACTGAAGCTCTTCAGCAGATTCTTGCCGGCAACGTATATCTGCCTTCAGACATTATCCGCGCGAGCCAGCCTGATAGCCGACGCACTCAGCGCAAGGACGAAAACCAGATTCCACCAGAACTTTTATCATCTTTGACACGACGCCAACTGTTAGTACTTGAGCGTATGTCTAAGGGTGAATCCAACAAACAGATCGCTTACAACCTAAATATTGCGGAAACAACGGTAAAAGCCCATGTATCTGCAATCCTACGTAAGCTTGGCGTGCACAACCGTATTCAAGCAGTTCTATCTGCTGGCAACATTGACTTTAACGAATATCTTAAGCGCTAAACCTATATATTGGGTGACTGGTTCCAGTCACCCTTCCTTTACTCTCTCTTCTGGTTCAAACCATGCCAATAGGGATATATTGCCCACAAGGCAACAGCTTAAACGAGCGCAATTAGCTTATAGATTTAGCTTGATAATATTTTGATAGGGGAACTCGCAGGCCTATGCGACCTGCTGCTCCAAGAGATGTATTAGTGTTGTTTTTAGTTTAAGCGGCTTAATTGGCTTGTTGACGAGAATAAAACCAAGATCTCGAATCTCCTGATTAAGCTCCTTACTGTAGTTGGCAGTAATCATCAGCACAGGCAAATCACTTTCCACTCGCGCGGTTACCATTTTGGCAGCATCAATGCCTGTTTCATCATTATCGAGATGATAATCAGCAATTAACAAATCTACTGGATCTTCTTCAAAATCGACCTGTTGCGCCAAATCATCAAAGGACAACGCTGTCACCACATGACAACCCCAACCCGACAATAATATCTCCATCCCTTTACAGATAGATTCATCATTATCAATTAACCAGATACAAGCACCTGACAAGCGCTCAGTTATCATTGGAATATGTGGACCGGTAACCTCAGCAGGCGCCAAAGGAACACCTTTAGGTACTTTCACTCCAAATACAGAGCCCTTACCCTCAACAGAATCCACTCGAATTTCGTGACCTAACACTCGAGAAATCTTATCTACGATTGCAAGACCCAGGCCCAAGCCCTTCTCTTGACCAGGCTGATCAGATTGAAGACGCTTAAACTCTTGGAAAATTTCTTGAAGCTTGTTGGATGGTATACCAGGGCCAGTATCATACACCTCGATCCAAACCGAATCTGGCTCATGCCTACAACCGAGTAGAATCTTACCCTCTTTGGTGTAGCGTATGGCGTTAGTTAAGAAATTACGCAGTATCCGCGCTAACAATTGTGAATCTGACTTAACAACTGCACCACTTTTCACATAACGAAAATCAATTCCCTCAGCATTCGCCAACTGCTGGAATTCAGGCGCCAAGGTGTCGAACAAGCTTTGAAGATTAAAGGTAATCACGTCCGCCTTTACTACACCAGCATCAAGCTTAGAGATATCAACCAACGTACGCAGTAGCGATTCCACATCATCCAGAGAATTTGAAACCGATTGTGCTAAAGAACAGTTCTTGGGATCTTCAATCTTTTCAGCCAAAGCTCCTGAGAATAATCGAGCTGCATTCAACGGTTGAAGCAAATCATGACTTACTGCTGCTAAGAACTTAGTTTTAGAAAGATTGGCTTGCTCTGCTTCCATCTTTGCATCTAGTAGACGCGATTCAACCTGAACACGCTCAGTAATTTCCGACCGTAGCTGTTCGTTTAGCTCTGTCAGTTCAGATGTACGCTCCTCTACCCTTTGCTCAAGCAACTGGTGCGACAACTCTAGCGCTTCTGCTGATCGACGTCGCTCTGTGATATCTCGAATCATAACGAAGAAACCATTAGGGTTTCCGTCTTTATCGATATTAGCGACATATGATTTAAGCATGTAACGCTCTTCACCGAGCGAATTCGTCTGCCAAGTTTCGAAAGTTACATTACGACCCGACAAAGCTTTTTCTACGTAAGGACTTAAGCGTTCGTACTCATCCGGTGAATACACATCATGAATACTCTGGCCATTTAATTCACCATCAGCACGACCAAACCATTCGCTGTACACTTTATTAGCAAAACCGTAATTCAAATCTTGGTCTAAATACGCAATCAACGCCGGGACGTTATCCGTAATTAAGCGGATCCACTGCTCATTTTGACGTAGAGACTCTGCATATCGATGACGCTCAGTAATGTCTGTATAGGTATTTACAAAACCGCCTTGAGGCATAGGGTGAGTACGAACCTCAATTACCTGCCCCTTATCACCTCTTTGCTCCGATGCTAACACCTCTCCTTGCTGAGCAGCTGTTAGCGCATGCTGAAGAATTGAATGATTATCGAGCATAAGCGCTGCAAATGGAGGATAAGCCTGCACCTGCTCTTGTTCCACGCCCGTAAGATCAAGAAATCGATCATTCCAAAGCTCAACACGACCTTCCGGGGTAACCAGCACGACACCTTGTGAAAGGTTATCTACAGTATTTTGAAGCAACTTTGTTTTCTGAGCTAAAGCATGCTCTTTATCAGCTGTTTCTCGTTCTTTCAGCGCCGTGATATCAGTATAAAGAATTACTAGACCACCATCCTGTGTTGGCCTTTCTGACATCTGAACCCAGCGTCCATCGTTTAAACGATAGACCTTACTACCAGTGTTTGTATCAGGATATTCTTCATCAATTAGACCGCTTTCACGAGCTAGACGCCCAATATCCTGAATGGTGGTGCCCGTCTGAATAGTTAAACCCGTTGACGCCCAAACACTACTAAATTTGCTGTTAAAGAGAACAATTTTTCTATCTTGATCAAAAAGAACAAATGCATCAGATATACTTTCGATAGCATCAACTAAGCGCTGGTTAGCTATAGCCGCCTGATTATTCGCAAGCTTTAGAGCCCTATGACTTACCTTAAGCTCTGAAAGAACTCGATTGAGCGCCTCAGTACGTTCCCTAACCTGCTCAGCTAATACTACAGAATGCTCAAAAGCAGAATAAGGGTTTGCACTTTGACCCCCACCAGATTCCACCCTCTCAACCAAAACAGAATTAATCTTTTTCAGTTTGCGGTTTTCTTCTTCTAACCTAGCAATTCGATCTTTAAACGCCTGATCAGACATTTAGATTTCTCCCAATGGCTACAGCAGTAAAGGTCTGATTTATATGCATCCCCTCTTTTTGCTCTCCATAGGTATTAAATCCAATAACGTTATTTCGTCGGAGTAAATCCGAGATTTGCTGAGAGTTACCTCTCAATTCACTCTCCAAACGCCGCAAGAAGCAGTCACAACCAATGATTAACTGAGGCTCACCTATTTTTTCTTCAATTGCTTCAAGCTTACTAATCAGATCAGCAGCCATATCGCCAGGTTTCATAACCGTCAGAACAATGCCATTTTCAACCGCACAATAAAATTTCATGCTGAGGTCTTCGTTAACCTGCTGAATAGAACGCACGAAGTACTCTTCGCCCAGCTTCACTGCAATAGGGTTTAGTGCAAAAACCTCATGATTTAAATCTTCTACAGCAACACCAATCGCCCTTGCATACTCAAGCGCTGCTGGTTCAGCATTGATCTCATATACACATCGACCATCTGCATCCGCTTCAGTCACAACCAATTTGTCATTACGATGATTCATATGATGAGTGCTAAATACTTCGAAGTCATAAATGGTATTTACCAGCATAACTACTGCAGCATCGGTATGAAATTCCCCATTGTAGAAGACATGTGTTTTAGCGAGATGGATGTCATCACCGGCTGAGCCTCCGAAGCTAGGAATACTACCAAGCGCAGAGTTCAGAGTAACAAGTACGTTTTCTTCTTGAATTGATAAGCCATCAAGTAAAGTCAATGCAAAGGTATTACCTTTGATCGGCGCGATTTCATGATGACGGCACCCTGAGATTAGTTGATCAACCAGCATTTGCGCATCAGTCAAACTAAAGTCATCAAGGCATTCTATTGATGCCGCTTCAACAGCAAAGCCAGATTGTTTAAAGCCTATTGCGGTGATACACCCTTGACCATAACCATCAGGAGTAATTTCACCAGCTGTAGTACAACCAACAATTTCTGTAGTAGGAAAAGCCTTGTTAAGCGCAGAAGCGAGCTCTTTGAGAGGATATTCTGCAGAACAAAAAAACGTGATAAAACTGATTTCTGGAGAATCAAGCTGCGACAAAAGATCATTTGCGGCAGTGATTGGATCAGAACTAAATGATGCAGCAAGCAGAAACGCGGAGTCCTGAGTCAATTGTCTACCCTCGGGATAAGCTTAATCATTTCATTCTAGGTCTTGAGGATGATTCAACAAATACTACTTGTGACCCCTTTTTTTGGCGAGACTCAAAGATAAGCGTATTCATCAAACTAAATGAGTCAGCAAAGCCCTTAACTTACCTGGTTTTACCGGTTTATTGATCAAAGAAAAGCCTTTACTCTCAAAGAGCTGACGACATTCACTGCTTCGATCTGCTGTTAAAATAACTGCAGGAATATCCAAACTAAAATGCTCTCTTAACCCATCGATGGCATCAGTACCAAGTAGATCATAATCCAAGTGATAATCAGCAAGTATAAATTCTGGGACTATATATTCATCCGTACATTTATCTATGGCCTCACTCAGGCTCGCAGCAGTAACTACGAAGCAACCCCACTGCGTGAGCAATGCCTCCATACTCGCTCGAATATTTTCTTCATTATCTATCACCAAAACAACAAGATTAGATAATTGATCGCTACCAAACTGACTGAATGGCTGCTGTGGAAGCTCCATCGAAATCTGCTCAACCAATGGAACCTCGACCGCAAACATAGAGCCTTTATCAGGCACAGATTTCACAACCAACCTATGCCCAAGCATCTTCGCAATACGTTCAACTATTGCGAGCCCCAAACCGACACCCTGGCGATCTTTAGCTGATTTATTTTCTAACTGTTGAAACTCTTTAAAAACCAGCTGCTGCTTTTCTTCAGGAATACCTAAACCAGTATCCCATACCTGTATACTCAGCAACGCTCCCTTACGGCGGCAACCTACGATCACTCTACCCTTTTCTGTATAACGAATAGCATTACTAATAAAGTTCCTGATTATTCTTAAAAGCAATCGCGAATCACTGGTTACAGCAGCAGAGCACTCTACCAGTTTTAAGTGAATGCTTTTATTTTCAGCAACAGCCTGAAACTCATTTACCATTGAGAGTAATAACTGATTAATACGAAAATCAGTCACATCGGGTTGTACAGCGTTTTGATCAAGCTTAGAAATATCCAAAAGATCCGTTAGTAGATCTTCAGCATTCTCAAGCGCTAGATGCACGCGCTCGACCAAATGAGCATCTTGAGCCTCTAGTGAGCGTTCTCGCAGAGCAGCAATTAATAATCTAGCTGCATTCATAGGCTGCAATAGGTCGTGACTCGCAGCGGCAAGATATTTATCCTTACTTTTATTAGCCTCTTCAGCTACATCTATAGCAACCTTTAACTCTTCTTGAATTTGCTTACGCTCAGAAATTTCTTGAATAAGCTTATCATTTAAAGACACCAACTCCTGAGTTCGATGAAGCACCCTATCCTCAAGCTCTTCATTTAACTGTTTCAATCTATCTTGAGACTTTATTCGAGCGGTTATATCTTTAACAAACCCTTCAATAATTGGCCCGTTACCATCAGGGTCTTTAGATATGGCGCTCACCGAAACATGGAGGCACTGACCATCTTCTTTAAGAAAAAGCGTTTCAAAGTTAAAAACCCTGCCATATTGCGCAAGCTGATAGCGAAAATCCGAATAGGCATCAGCACAACAAAAGAGCAATGAATCCAACCGAGTGATTCGGCCAATAAACTGAGCTTCAGAACTATACCCACAAAGCTGAACCATAGCCGGGTTTGCAGAAACAACCCCTTCATCTAATTTAGCTTGAAATATCCCATGTAGTGCGTTTTCAAATAACCGTTTATAACGATTTTTTTCACGCTCAAGCTCGTCAATTTTAGCTACTAGTTCGGAATGATAGTTTTTTCGAGAAGAGTGGTTCCCCAGACCTATGAGATTTTCTACTGTTTGATTCCGGTCATTAAAGCGCTTCTTCATAAACCACTTCTACATCTCTTTTATTCGATTTACGGGGATTGGTAAGAATACAAGGATCCTGCAAGGCATGATCAGATAAAACAGGGATATCCGAGATAGTTACGCCATTGTCTTTTAATTTTTGATCCAGCCCTACATCTTGCTTTAATTGAACAACCTTATTTCTTAAAGCGACCTTAATTTGACTTGTATTGAGCCCCTTAGTTGCAATCCCCATAGTTTCAGCAACAACTTTAAATCTGTCTTCTGCTTCAGAGTAATTAAAATCAATAACGTGCTCTAACAAGATCGCATTACATAAGCCGTGTGGTAGATCTTTATAACCACCCAAACTATGAGCCATAGCATGCACTGCCCCTAAAATAGCATTAGAGAAAGCCAAACCTGCTTTCATAGAACCAAGCATAACTTGTTCACGAAGATAAATATCTTTTGGCTGCTCAACTAATGTGACGATGTTATCTTTAATTAACCGCATTGCATCAAGTGCATGCATATCTGTTAGCGGCCCAGCACCCGTAGACACAAATGCCTCTATTGCATGAACTAAGGCATCAACACCTGTACAGGCACTTAAGAAAGGATCCATAGTTATAGTGGTTTCTGGATCAATCAATGCAACGTCAGGTACTACAGCCTTGCTAACAATGGATATTTTAACCTTCTCAACAGGATCAGAAATTATTGCAAACTGTGATACATCTGCAGATGTACCTGCAGTAGTTGGTATAAAGATAAGAGGGGGTATCGGAAGATGAATAGTATCAATACCTTCATAATCGAGAATATGCTTACCGTTAGCACAAACTATACCGATGCCTTTAGCGCAGTCCATTGGACTACCACCACCAACAGCGACAATGACATTGCAGTTATGCTCTTGGTAAATTTGAGCGCCTGCCATGACCTCTTCTGCTCTCGGATTTGCTGATACAGCATCAAAAACCACATGCTCTATCTCTTCATTAGTAAGCAACTGAGAGATCTCTTCTACCCAACCCGCTTCTCGCACACCCTTATCTGAAACTACCAGAACCTTACGAGCACCAAAATTTTTTGCATAATTGGCGACAGAGCATCTAGCGCCCGCACCAAAAATTATTTCTGGTGAAACGAACTTTCTAAGATTTGAAATGTCTCTATTCATTCGAGATTCTCAACTGAACTGCTTTAGCAGATATAAGCAAGTAAGTTTACATGAACATATTTCTAGACCAAAGTGACATACACATTAATGAAACATATAATCGATATCATTATCGTTGATCAAAATACTGCACCGCACAATTTTTATAAACCAAAGTACATAATACCTACCAAGTACCTAGGATGTAAGACCTATACACCTATAGAATTCAATACTTTAGCCCTGAAATACACACAAACCATTGTTCTATCTAAAAAGAACTATAGGGCCATGTAAGCATTCCTAACACTTGTCGATAATCTCCTCCATCGTTAAACAAACTAAATTCCTTTATTGGGGGCGACATGAAAAATAACAAAGCCAAGCTGTTAGCTGTAGCAGTTGCAATGGGCATGAGCGCACACGCAAGCGCTGCAATTGAACTGTATAACCAGGATGGCACAACTTTCTCTGCTGATGGTCACTTCAACGCTTTCTACGTTCAAACTGACAACGAAGTTACTAACGAAGATCAAGGCCGTGTTCGCATGGGCTTCCTTCCTAACTGGATCGGTTTCAACGTTTCAAAAGAAATTGATGGCCTAAAAGTTGGCGGTCGCTCTTCTTTCTGGGTAACTATCAATGACGGTCACAACAACGTAACTGACACTGGTATTGATATTCGTCAATTCTACGGTACTGTTGACGGTGATTTCGGTCAGGTTCTTTTCGGTAAAGATTTCGGCCTATACGCTCGTACTAACATCTTCTCTGATGAACTACTTCTAGGTACTGGCCTTCCAATGCCGAGCTCTGGTGGCGTAACTTTCGGTAACATCTCTACTGGTTACCCATATGCTACACCTGTTGCTCAGATCACTTACCGTACTCCAGTAAGCAACGGCTTCCAACTAGCTGTTGGTGTTATGGATCCAGACAGCGGTGAATCTGACAACAACAACTCTGACATGCGTGCACGACTAGAAGCTGAAGCAACATACGCTACTGATTTCGACGGCGGCAAATTCAACGCATGGTTAGGCGCTATGTCTGGCGAATCTAACGTTGACGGCGGTAGCGTACACGGCTTCGCGTACGGTGCACGCGTTGCAATGGGCGGCTTCCAATTCACAGCTTCTGGCTTCGACCAAGAAGGTGTAGCTTCTGACCTTGGTAACTTCACAATCGGTTCTGACGTAGATTCTGATGGCTACCTAGTTCAGGCTGCATACCAAGCTGGCGATCACCGCTTCATCGTATCACACGGTGAGAATGATGGTACTGGCATCATTTTCGGCGGCGATCAAGAAACTGACGCTGTTGCATACTTCTACAACGTAAACAGCAACCTTAAGATCATTGCTGAATACGATATGTACACAAATGATGCCGGCCAAGACATCGATCAAATCGCTGTTGGTGCTGCACTAAGCTGGTAATTACTTCTTAAAGTAATTAGCTAGCTATTGGCCGCCGCTCTGTCCCCCCCTTCTCCAGAGCTGCGGCCTTCTTTTTTACCTCTCTTACTATAATTCCCCGCTAACTTCTTATACCTTATTCGCTATTCGCTATTCGCTATTCGCTATTCGCTATTCGCTATTCGCTATTCGCTATTCGCTATTCGCTATTCGCTATTCAGTAGATTGTAAAAGCTTATTTCGGGCAAAAAAAAGCCTGCTAACTAAGCAGGCAAAGTACGACGGTTAGAGCTCTTAGATAGAAACTCAAAGCCAGAGAGTGGATGTAAGAACATAAGCTGCTCTTGAATAAAACCATTATCCTCTCTACCCCCCAATATTGCTGCTCTGCAACAGAATGAAATCATCTAATACTTTAGGCGCAGACCATAAGAGACGCCTATTCATACAAGACTCCCAGAGGCTAGAGGTTGGAGCGCCACCGATAAAGTGGACAACTGATTAAGATCGGAAGCCAACTGGAGATTCATACCCCAACGCACTGCGGTTTCTGATCGTATTATAGAAGCGAGAAATATACAGACCTATTTCTCTCGCCATTTCAGAACAGGTAATCAACCCTCACTTATATGCACATTCCTTTTTCAACAACGAGAAGAAGCTCTCTGCACACACATTATCCCAGCAGCCGCCTTTACGAGACATACTGATTGTAACGACCTTTTTCGTCAACCAGCTCATTACACGTTCACTGCGATACTGACTCCCTTGATCAGAGTAAAACAGCAATTTATGAGTCAGACCCGGCTTAGCCTTATTCCAACCTGTTTGTAAGGATTTCAGCACGATGCCCGCAGTTACTTGCTTTGAACATTCAAAACCTACGATTTACCAGTTGTGTAGATCCATAACGACCGATACGCACAGCCATCCTTCACGACAGGCCACCTAGGTAATATCGGAGACCCATACACGATAAATCTGACTCGGATTAAACTCCCTATCTAGCAGATTAGGCAGAGTCATCAGACCTCTTTCCAAGAAGTAACGAGCCTTCCTTACAGCAAGTTGCGCCTTATACCCCACGCGCCTCAACAAACGGTAGAGGCGATTTTTCCCACAACAAAAGCCCTCACATAACAACGCATGCCATAATTTACGGCAACCATAAACACCTCAACATTGATCCGCCAACTCTAAAGCACGCGATAAGATCTTTTGATTCATATGTTCCCGCAGGGATGGAGCACGATTTAGCCAAGCATAGTAACCCGAGCGCTGAACATCATAGAGCCTGCATAACCGCAACACGGGTAAGCAATTTGAGTACTTCTCTATACATGCAAAGCGTTCTACTTTGCTTCGCTGAAGTACTCTCGTGTCTTTTTTAGGATATCAACTTCCGGTTGAGAGCGTTCCAATTCCTTTTTAACTTTATCCAACCCTTGTTCTAACTGACGGTAACTCTTACGAGGTGCGGTTTCATTCACCGCTTTGGGATCTTGAGCTGACATGTATTGACGCCTCCAAGCACGCAATGTCCCTACCGCTATCGGTAGGTCCTCTACAAACTCAGTTAATGTTAGCTCAGGTTTAAGTGATTCCAGCACCACACGTGTTTTAAATTCGTCACTGTAGGCTGTACGTTTTTTTGAAATACATAAGACGCCCCTAGCGTGTTAAAAGGTGCCCACTGAAACGGGGTCAGTCCAACAAGGTTGCGATAACCACTAACAAATACAACAACTTTTAAATATTTATCTTACCCGCCATTTCGATTACTTGGCCTAAGCTCAAATCTCAGACACAAAAAAAGCGCTGACAGATCTGCCAGCGCTTTGAGTATATACAGCTTTCAATTAGACGTGCATTAAGCCCATCTAACCAACCCCATTAGAATCGAGCACGAATTCCGATAACGCCTGAACGTGGCTTACCAGGACCGACAAAACGATGATCTTCAATACCTTGATCTTCTAGCACTTCTTCAGCCTCACCATATACACCAAAGGTTTCATAATCTTTATCAAATACGTTGTCGATTCGACCAAATAGCTCAACGCTATTAGTCAACTTATACTGACCACGAAGATTAACTACAGTAAATGAATTAACCTTCTCATTCTCGTTCGCCTCATCACCACGGTAGAACTGGCTGCTCTGGTAGTTAACCTCAGCACCTAGATCAAACCTAGGTGTTACAGCCCAATCAGCAACGATTTTCAAAGTATGCTCAGGCAATCCAGGAATCTCATCACCCTTCTCTACAGAACGAGTATCACCCAATGGATTGTTGTTACTTACAGAATTAAATGGAGTCTGGAAAGTAGCATCCAACCAAGTGTAAGAAACACCTACCGCAACATTTTCGTAACGCTTGTTCGCAGCAAGCTCAATACCCATACGACGAGTCTCACCTACATTGGCAAAATAACCTTCAGAAGCAAGCGTGCCCGCATTCTGGAAGATAATATCGTCGTGGTTAGTAGTGTGGAACGCACCAGCAGACCAACCATAACCAGAATTATTTCCACGAACACCAACCTCAAAAGATTTAGCAACAACTTGCTCTAATGGTGGATCAGATACGAAGCCATTAGGCAGCTTACATGGATCTTCTGGATCCGCACAGCTCAATTCTGCAGGCGTTGGCGCGCGAGAAGACTCACTGTAGCTACCATAGTAACTCATATGATCATTCGCCTGATACGCAAGACCAACAGCAGGGTTTAGGCGCTTAAACGAATGATTACCCGTCAAATCCAAGTTTTCCTCACCGATACCAACCATATCGATGTTAGTGTAGTTATAACGAGCTGACATAGTCAGGTCTAGCTTCTCGTTTAGAGCTAGAGTATCAGTCACAAACAATCCAAAGTTAGTAACATCTGTCTCTAGTCGAACACTGGATTCATTATCATACAAACCAATACCAGTTACACCGCGATCCTCACCATCTTCGTTACGAAGACGCGCAAACTGAGTATCAGATTGAAAATCAATTTCTGAGTAATCAATACTTGCACCTACAGTCAACTGATTCTCTTTTCCATTGAAATCGTCAAGGAAAGTAATCTGAGAACCAAGACCAAAACTTTCCATCTTAGTTTCAGATGTATTCAAAGTACCGTCAAAGACCTCATCATCACCCTGAACCTCAGCCGCCAATGCAGCATCTACATCAGTTAATGAATCATCGTCGTCTGCACCTCGAAATTCCACTGCCTCATAATCAGAAAGAAGCGGCGCATCTTCATCTCCTTCAAATTCACAAAGGGAAATCTGATTACCACCTAGTGCATCGCCTTCTTCATAACCAGCAACAACCTCATTCGCCGCATCAACCAAACATGCCGCGTAATCACTATCATCACCGTTCAAAGTTTTCACTTTATTACGACGATAGAAAACATTACCTGCAAGCTGAGTATTGTCATCGATCCACGTATCACCACTCAACGTCAGCAACGCAAGATTTGTTTCAGTTTGGTCAGGCTGAGTAAAAATACTTTCACGACCCTCAGCTTCGAGCAAACCAATTGGTGCAGCACCGTTACCAATCATCTCGTTATTATTGATAGCAGCTGTAAGCTCGATGTTGTTACCGTTCTCACCACGCCAAGTCAATGTAGATAATGCCTGCTGGACTTCAGTAGGGGAATGATCACGCCAGCCATCTTCTTCGTAGTAATTACCGATTACAAAATAACCGAACTCACCATCATTACCACCAGACTGCAATTCAACATTCAATCGACCATCACTGCCAATTGAAGCCTCGATCTGGTTGCCTTCATTATCAAAACCATTCTTAGTCTTAATCGATAAAGCGCCACCCAAAGTATTTTGACCAAATACTGGGTTAGAACCTGCAAAAAGATTGACGGATTGGATCGCACCTTCAGGAATAAGATCCCAGTTTACCGTATCGCCAAACGGTTCATTAAAACGGATTCCGTTAACGTAAACAGACAAACCTTGAGGCAAACCAAGCAATGGAGACGCTGTAAAACCACGATATTGAACATCAGGCTGGAACGGGTTATTCACCGCTTCGTTGATCGTAACACTGCTAAAGTTATAACGCAGGTGCTCTGCAATATTTAGAGACTGAGACCTTTCTAGATCATCAGCATTAGCAGACTGAACAGCCGCAGCAATACGATTTTTTTCAATGCCAACACCGTAGATTGGCGTATTACCAATAACAGTAACACCTTCTAATTGGGTTGCATCTTCTGCAGAAACAGCAGTGCTACATGCAGCAGCTGCCAACAATGGCAACCAATACTTTTTTTGCAAGCTCATTATCTATGAATCCTGTGAACATATTTTTCTTATCTACGCTATTTTTTCATAGAAATGTCATAAAGACCTTTATGCTGCCTACCCATAACAATGTAATATAGATGTAATACTTAAGACCCAAACTAATCCCGAAAGCTGAGACCACAGCCTGTTGAATGCAATTTCATCTCAGAACAATAAAATTCTAATTCTTTTTTTAGTACTACTTCAGCAGTATCAGCAACCCGAAATCCATGAGCCTCATCTGGAAAATAATAAGCCTCTACCTTAATTCCTCGGCTTTTCAACGCCTTTTCCATTGCACGAGTCTGCTCAGGCAACACAACCCTATCTCTCTCTCCTTGAAAGAAAATCACAGGGCAATTAATTCGATCTACATTTTCCAGAGGAGCACGTTCGCGATACACAGACTCTTCAGCGATAGGATCACCAATTAACCAATGAAGATAGTTTGATTCAAACTTATGAGTACAACCATCAAGAACTAGCGGATCCGTGACCCCGTACAAACTGGCAGCTGCCGCAAAGCAATCAAGCTGATAAACCGCACTCAGCGCAGAAAAACCACCCGAGCTGTTACCACGAACAAAAACCGCCCCCTTATCAACAAGGCCCAGCTCAACCAATTCATCTATTGCTGACTGAATATCCTCGACCTCTACAACACCCCATTGATACTGAAGGCAATTGCGGTAAGTTCGACCATAGTTACTACTACCCCGATAGTTCAAATCCAATACCGAAAATCCACGCTGGGTCCAATACTGGATCTTCATATTCAAAACAGGATAAGTTGCAGCTGTTGGTCCGCCATGAAGAAACACAACAAGAGGAGTCAAAGCACTATCTACTGAATATTTAGCATTAGCTGGAGGATAAAAATAACCGAAACAAGCAGACTCCGCTTTTGAAAAGCTCATTGGCCGAGCTAGAGAGCAATCCGATTCATTTAATGGTGAACCGCCACCAGCAACAACTCTAACTTGACCAGTAACAGCATTAACCTTAACTACTGAAACAAGTTGATTCTTAGCCGCCGCTACAACACAAACCCAGCTACCAACGGCGACCAATGATTTAAAGTAATTAAAATCAGGCACTAAAGAGACACCATCAAACATGACTTCAGCCCCTTCATGCCTATGATGAATCGAAACAACTTTTGACGAGATTTCAGCATAATGAGTTAGGCCTGACTGCCACGGTGCAGAAATCATATCGCATGATTCTGTTCCGACTGGACTTAGCTCACAGCTATTAAAATTACAGCTATAGATATTCCACCAACCAGAACGGTCAGTCACAACATACAACTCACCCTCAGAAGAAAAGTAAGGCTGAGATAGCGCCTCCTCAGAATTATGACCCGCAATAGGGATAGGCCCATCGAGCTCTGAAGACGTTAGATCAAGATAAGAAAATTGAGTTGAAGTCCACGGCTGATGCGGATGATTCCAGCCAACAAATGCAAGTACAGATCCTTGCGGATTAATCACAGGGTAGCTATAAAAATCTGCACCTTCTACTAAAACTTCTACCGAACCATCAGACAAACTGATCGTAACGATCCGATTTATAACTCCAGTCTCAGCATGAAGCTCTTGAATGGAAATCAAGCGATCTCGAGTTTCATCCCATATAGGCTCAATATATCGAGTATTTGGCTGATTAGTTATCTGAACAACATCACAAGACCCGCTAAGCCTCTGCCTGTAAATTTGTTGATCACTAGCATTAACAAACACCAACGCATCATCAAGTAGAGCCCAACCTCGGCCGCCATACTCGTAGACTTTACTTTGGACACTATAAGGAGCTGGCGTTAATTCATGATGAACACCCGGCTGAGACTCTGATTCAAAACAGATACAGCAACGACCGCCCTCATTGGGACGCTGCTCAACCCAATAAAGATCACCTTTTTTACTTAGCTGTAACTGACTATATTCAACACCAGCACTAATAGCATCAGCTTCTGATAGAGATGAAGACCAAAAACCAGGTGGATTTGAATTCGGCATGGCGATTAAAATTAACCTTTTGCAAACACCCGAGAATTACGATCATTTCGGTAGACAAAATCATCAGGATTATTCACGACTTTCTCAGCGTTTTGCCTAGCCTCAACGATCTTATGGTGATGCTCTGATTTAGAACATACAGGATCTGCATTATGCATATCACCTGTCAGCATATAAGCCTGACAATGACATCCACCAAAATCCTTATCCTTTTCATCGCAACTCCGACACGGCTCTTTCATCCAGTCATCGCCGCGGAAATAATTAAACCCAGGGCTATCATCCCAGATTTGCTGAAGACTCATCTCTTTAACATTTGGGAAATCTAGTGGCAGCATACGCGCACTATGGCATGGCAACGCCTTACCATCCGGTGTAACGGTTAGAAACACCTGCCCCCAACCATTCATGCAACCTTTAGGACGCTCTTCATAATAATCCGGCGTCACAAAAATCAGCTTTATCGGATTACCTTGAGCCGCCAATTTTTCACGGTACTCATTAGTAATACGTTCAGCTCGCTCGAGCTGCGCTTGAGTTGGCAGCAATTGCTCCACATTCTCGAAAGCCCAACCGTAGTATTGGCAGGTAGCAAGTTCAACATAATCAGCTTCAAGTTCTACACACAACTCAATAATCTTATCGATACGATCAATATTATGACGATGGGTCACGAAGTTAAGCACCATAGGGTAACCCTGCGCCTTAACCTCTCTAGCCATTTTAAGCTTTTGCTGGAATGCTTTTTGAGAACCCGCAACCATATTATTTACGGACTCATCGCTAGCCTGAAAGCTTACTTGGATATGATCCAACCCAGCTTTATGGAATTCAGCCATCTTTCGCTCATTAAGACCAACACCTGATGTAATCAAATTGGTGTAATAGCCCATTTCATGCGCACCGCCGATTAGCTCAATAAGGTCCTGACGCACTAAAGGCTCACCACCTGAAAAACCAAGCTGAACAGCCCCTAACTCCCTTCCTTGCTGAAATACATCTAACCATTGCTGTGTTGTTAATTCACCGCCAAAGTCAGCAAAATCCAAAGGATTAGAACAATATGGGCACTGCAGCGGACATTTATAAGTCAGCTCAGCCAACAACCATAAAGGGCGACCGTGTGTTTTTTCTACAGGATGACCAATATTTGGACGTGAAGGCGAGCCATTACAAGAGGAAGAAGTCATAAAATCTTTCACAAATTATTATTATCAACTATAGCTATCATCACTCTCGACAGCTAGTTTGTGCAGACTTAAATGGTAGCAATGAACTACTACCAAAGCACCAAATAAACGCACAAAAAAGATGACCTATAACAGGTAAGTAAAAGATATATAGGAATAATTTTAGGAAGGATCCCGCCCCCTGCATGGCAAGGGACAGGTTAAGATTTAAGCTAACCAGCCTTGCTTTTTCGCTTCAGCTAGGAACTCAAGAACATCACCAGAAAGATCTCCAGCATCAGAAAATTTAGCTTCTAATTCTGCAATAATTTTCGCAGCGTCTCGCTCACCATCAACCAGCGCCATTATTTCGCCAGCAGGACCATTTAATTGAATCATACCTTCAGGATAAAGCAGGACATAACAATCCTGAGCCTTCTCCCACTGAAAGCGAAACATATTGTTCAGCACAGGAACATCCGATGCCACAAAAGTCACCGAATCAGTCATTAAACAACCCTCGGTGATAAACCTTCTGATCGGTCACAGTGTGATAAGGTGCGCGCTCATACTCATAAGCCATAGTCATGGCATCTAGCATGGTCCAAAGAACATCAAGTTTGAACTGCAAGATCTCTAGCATACGATCCTGCTGCTCACGTGTTTTATAATGATCAAGCGTAATATCAAGACCATGAACTACATCACGGCGCGCTTCCGTAAGACGGTTACGGAAATACTGATAGCCATCTTCTTTAATCCATGGGTAATGACCTGGCCACGTGTCCAAACGATTCTGATGAATCGTTGGCGCAAACATCTCAGTTAATGAGGAGCTTGCTGCTTCTTGCCATGTCGCACGACGTGCAAAGTTGATATATGCATCTACCGCAAAGCGAACACCCGGCAAGACATGCTCACCAGATAAGATCTCTTCACGAGTCATACCTACAGCTTCACCTAAACGCAACCAAGCCTCAATACCGCCTTCAGCACCTTCAAAACCATCATGATCAAGTACACGCTGAACCCAATGACGGCGAACCTCACGATCTGGGCAGTTTGCCATGATTGCAGCATCTTTTACTGGAATGCTAATCTGGTAGTAAAAACGGTTAGCCACCCAACCACGAATTTGTTCAGGCGTGGACTTACCTTCATACATAGCTATATGGTATGGATGCTGCGTATGGTAAAAATCACCTTTAGCTCTTAGAGCCTTTTCAAATTCATCACGCGTTAAAGGCTGTTTATCTTCTGCACTACTCATTTTTTATATTAACCTCTACACACTTCCCGAAATTAAAGCTCGATCGACATTCCGTCATAAGAAATTTCGATACCATGAGATTCAACTTCTGCACGCTCAGGAGAATCTTCATCTAAAATCGGGTTGGTATTATTGATGTGGATGAGAACCTTACGCGGGTTATCCAGCGTATCTAGATACTCAATCATGCCACCCTCACCAGACTGAGGCAGATGACCCATTGCAACACCTAACTTATCACCTACACCAGTAACGATAAGCTCATCTTCCTGCCAAATAGTACCGTCAACTAACAGTACATCTGCAGACTCCATGTAAGCGCGTAAATGAGGCTCGATCTGACCTAGACCAGGCGCATAGAACAGTTTTTTACCCGTACGAGTGTCTTCGATTTGAATACCGATATTATCACCAGGGTGCGGGTCATCTCTATGAGGAGAATATGGAGGCGCACTACTCAGTAGCGGCACAGCAGTTAACTTAAGCTCAGGCGCTTGAGGAATAACAAAAGTATTGTCATTTTCGCCAATCGGAATACGGTTGATATTATTACCACCATTCCAATGCTTAAGCATGTTAAAAACAGGAAAACCTGTTGTCAGATCCTGTTCAACCATCTCTGTACACCAGATATTATGAGGACACCCCTCACGCAACATCAACAAACCTGTTGTGTGATCGATTTGGCTATCCATATATACGATTGCAGAGATACCGGTATCACGAATTGAGCGATTTGGCTGCATAGGACCAAAATTAGCCAACTGCTCACGAATATCAGGAGATGTATTGAAAAGAATCCAGTTTTCACCATCCGCACTTACAGTAATTGAAGATTGAGTGCGTGGTTTTGCATTAATAGTTCCTGCACGAACACCCGCGCAGTTTTTACAGTTACAGTTCCACTGTGGGAAACCGCCACCAGCGGCAGAGCCTAATACTTGTACTTTCATTGTTATTCTTCTACTTAATAACCGTCGACATCCTGCTGTAAAATATCAGGAAAAAGGCAGGATCGCATAAGAAAAGTTGCTTTGAAAAATCCTCGAACGGGATTTGGGTCCTTCCAAGATAAATTACCCCGACATATAGCCGGGGTAATTTAAAAATACGTAACAGCTTTGCTATTAACGGTTTGCGAAGTACATAGTAACTTCAAAACCGATACGCAAATCAGTGTAAGCAGGCTTAGTCCACATAATGCTTTTCCTCTGTTTTTTGTTATTGAAAGGTATGTACAGTCAGATAATAGGTAGGTCACGCTTTGACATGTATGGTACTTTGGAATTAATTCCGACCTTATTTAGGTTAGCTGATAAAATGTATTTTTCAGGCAAAATTCACCATTAATATAAAAAACCATTAAAAATCATAAAGCTAAGCCCAAAAACAAGTTAGGATTAAAAATCTATTTACCTACTTCCTAAGAGTCATCTATGCATTCCATACTTATTACTGGCTGCTCATCTGGTATTGGATACTACTGCGCTAAAGAGCTACACGATGCTGGTTTCAAAGTCTTCGCAACAGCCCGCAAACAAGAAGATGTTGAACGCTTAACCGCAAAAGGCTTAAGAAGCGCTCAACTAGACCTAAACGACAGCAATTCTATAGACGAAGCGCTTGAATGGGTTCTAAGCCAAACAGATGGCAAACTAGATGCCCTTTTCAATAACGGAGCTTATGGCCAGCCAGGCGCAGTTGAAGACTTGAGCAGAGATACTTTACGCAAGCAATTCGAGACCAACTTATTTGGTACACACGAGCTAACCTGCAAAGTACTCAAAATCATGCGCAAGCAAAACCACGGACGCATAATTCAAAATAGCTCAGTGCTTGGCATCATCACAATGCAATATCGAGGCGCATACAACGCCTCCAAATTTGCATTAGAAGGCCTGACCGACACGCTTAGACAGGAATTAGATGGTAGCAACATTCATATCAGTTTGATTGAGCCTGGCCCAATTGAAAGCCAATTCCGTGCTAATGCATTCTCTGCTTTTAAGAAAAATATCGACAGAGAAAATAGCTTCCATAGAGACACCTATAATGCAGTGGAAGCTCGACTTGCAAAAACCAATAACGATTACAGCAAGGACCCTTTCACTCTCGGGCCTGAAGCCGTATACAAAGCGCTCTATCACGCATTGACCAGCTTAAAGCCTCGACCTCGCTATTATGTAACTACACCCACATGGCTCTTTGGTATTCTTAAACGCTTGCTGCCAACCTGCGTTCTAGACTGGATTCTGAACAAAGTTTCTAAGTCAGAAACCAAGCAATGATCCTAGAAGCCCTAGCTCAAACAACAAAAAAGCCGTCTGAATATCAGACGGCTTTTTTAGTGGCTACTGTTATCTAATTGAACTTAGATACCAACCAAACCATTTCTTTCCATTACTTCTTCCATGACAGACAAACTTGTTGGATCATCGATTGTCGATGGAACAGCATAATCTTCACCAGCTGAAATCTGACGCATCAATTTACGTAAAATCTTACCAGAGCGGGTTTTTGGTAAACGATCAACGACTACTGCACGCTTAAAGCAAGCCACAGCGCCAATCTCTTTACGTACCAGCGCAACCAACTCTGCTTCGAGATCCGCTTCGTCAATTTCTACGCCGTTTTTAAGCAACACAAAGCCAATTGGCTGCTGACCTTTTAGTGGATCGTTTACACCAATGACAGCGCATTCCGCTACAGCCTGGTGGCCCGCCACAATCTCTTCCATTTCACCGGTAGACAGACGATGACCTGCAACGTTAATTACGTCATCTGTACGACCCATGATGAAAACATAACCATCTTCATCTTTGTAGCCGCCATCCCCAGAACAGTAGTAACCCGGGTAATCAGATAGATAGCTTGAACGATAACGCTCAAAATCACCCCAAACAGTTGGGAAGCAGCTTGGTGGCAATGGAAGCTTAACAGCAATAGAGCCCTGCTCACCCGCTGGAAGCTCATTACCTTCCGCATCTAGAATTTGCACATTAAAGCCAGAGATTGGCACTGTTGCAGAGCCCGCTTTTGGCGGCAGCGTTTCAATACCTGTCATATTGCCACAGATAGCCCAACCTGTTTCAGTCTGCCACCAATGGTCGATAACTGGCTTTCCTGTCGTTTCCATAGTCCAGTGATAAGTCGGCGGATCAAGACGCTCACCCGCCATAAATACTGACTGAAGATTTGAAAGGTCGTAGTTTTTAACCAGTTCACCTTCTGGATCTTCTTTCTTAATCGCACGGAATGCTGTTGGAGCAGAGAAAAGCACTTTAGCTTTGTACTCTTCGCATACTCGCCAGAACGCACCAGCATCCGGTGTGCGCACAGGCTTACCTTCGTAAACAATCGTTGAGCAACCAGCTAGTAGAGGTCCATAAACAATATAAGAGTGACCTACTACCCAACCAACATCTGAAGCAGCCCAGAATACATCTCCAGCTTCTACATTGTAGATAGCTTTCATCGAATACTTCATGGCAACGGCATGACCGCCATTATCACGAACAACACCTTTAGGCTTACCCGTAGTACCCGAGGTATAAAGAATATAAAGCGGATCAGTACCTTTTACTGGTACGCATTCAGCAGGCTCAGCAGACGCCATTGCTTCATTCCAATCAAGATCACGCCCCTCTACAAGAGAAGCCTCAACCTGCGGACGCTGAAGAATGACACATGCATCAGGCTTGTGAGCTGATTTTTCAATAGCCTGATCAAGCATTGGCTTATATTCGATTACTTTAGCGATCTCAATACCGCAAGAAGCAGAAACAATCACTTTAGGCTCTGCATCGTCGATACGAACAGCCAGCTCTTGAGGTGCGAAACCACCAAATACAACAGAATGAATTGCACCTAAACGTGCCACTGCAAGCATTGCAACAACCGCTTCAGGGATCATCGGCATGTAAATAACTACACGATCACCCTTTTCAACGCCTTGAGATTTAAGCACACCTGCAAATTTAGCCACCTCATCTCTTAGCTCCAGGTAACTAATCTTGCGTTTCTGACCTGTAACCGGGGAATCGTAGATGATCGCTGTAGTATCAGCACGACCATTTTCCACATGGTAATCCAATGCAAGATAGGCAGTATTCATCTCGCCATCAGCAAACCAACGATCAATACCGTTCTCATCTTTCGATAGAATCTTTTCAGGTGCTTTAAACCATTTCAGATCTTGCGCCTTTTCTTTCCAAAACTCTTCTGGCGCCTCAATAGACTTAGAATATTCTGCTCTATAAGTCATGCACTCTGGCCTCTTTCCCATAAGTTAACGAATTGTAGACACTGAAAGCGATTTTTATGGTTTCTTGTTATTAGCTTCCTTCTACGAGGAATTATTTGTCGAAACACTATTTATTGTAGACACTTTCTCGAATGTGTAGACACACTTTAACTGAGAATATCTCTGTTTAATCTAATACAAAAGGCTGATACGCCTATTTATAAGCACAACCCAGATCAATAAAAACTTAAAGAAATCAGTAAATATGCGGCAAACAAGCTGGATTGTCGACAATCTTATTGTTTGGCACTAAAACTAAAGAATAATGACCCCATACATATCTGCAACCTAAACCTAAAGACATGCAAATAAAAAGGCGACCCAATGGGTCGCCTTTTTAGACATTCAAGAATACTCAAACTAACGAGGATATATTCGAGGCTCTATATGCAGATCTATACCATACTGCTTCTTTACTGAAGCTTTTATATCCGACGCTAAGCTTAACAAGCGATCTGCATCACCCTCCCCTAGGTTGACCAACACTAGGGCTTGTTTATCGTATACACCAACGCCATCGCCTTTATGCCCCTTCCAGCCCAACTGATCAATCAGCCAGCCTGCAGCAACTTTATGATGCTCAGTTCCCTCAGGGTATCCAACAATATTTGAGAACTTAGCCTTTAATGTATCGAATTGCGCATTACTGATCACAGGATTTTCAAAGAAACTACCGGCATTACCTATCACCGAAGGTACTGGAAGCTTAGAGCTGCGAATATCGCAAACGGCAGTGTACACATCTAAGGCTGTTGGCTGATCAACACCCTTGGCACCAAGAACATCAGCTAAACCACGGTACGCTAGTTGCGGAGTAAAAGTACTGGTTAAAGAAAACCTAACACTCCAGATAATATAGCGACCATGTTCTGCGGATTTAAAGATACTGTCCCTATATCCAAACTGACATTCTTCACGATTAATCTGAACCAACTCTTTATTCTTGCGATCATAAGCCGTCAGACTGTGGAAGCAGTCTTTTAACTCAACCCCGTAAGCACCAATATTTTGTACAGGTGCCGCACCAACTGAACCTGGTATGAGCGCTAAGTTTTCTAGGCCATGCAGTCCCATCTCTAATAGACGACCAATAAATGAATGCCAGTTTTCACCAGCACCGACTTCGACTATTGCTTGATCACCATCATCAGCCAGCACCTTCACTCCTGTTATGCCAACAGAGATAACTGCACCAGGAATTCGATCACGTAACACTAGATTACTGCCACCACCTAAAACCAATAGAGGCCAGTTATTAGCCTCAACGTCATCTAACGCAGATTCTAATTCTTCAACGGTTTGAACTTGCGTGTAATGCTCAGCAATAGCTTTGAAGCCAAAACTATTATGCGCCGTAAGGTCAACCTCTTTCTGCCAAGCCATCAACTTAATCCCTTCTTTATATGCTGTAGAAGACCGTCTGATGCTGATTCCACAAGATCCAGAACATGCTCGAAACCAGCTTCACCATCATAGTAAGGATCTGGAACATCAGCGGAGCTCATGCCTGCATAATCCAAAAACAAGCACAGTTTTCCTTGATAGTTAGCGGGAGATATAGCTTGCAGATCACACAAGTTTTGAGTGTCCATAGCAAGAATGTAATCAAACTGCTCAAAATCAGCGGTAACCGCCTGACGAGCTCTTAAAGCGCTCAAGTCATAGCCGCGTCGTTTAGCTGCTTTTGCAGAGCGAGAATCAGGTGGATTACCCACGTGATAAGCCGCTGTACCTGCCGAATCGATCTCAATATCACCAGCCAAACCTTGCTCTAAAACTTTTGCCTGAAAAACGCCATGCGCTGTGGGTGAGCGACAAATATTCCCCAAACACACAAACAAAACGGAGACTTTTTTATCCATCGGCCTAACTAACTCCCACCAACTCATTATTTAAGGGCTTAATTTTTAGCAATTATCCCATTATTCGAAAATAGTTAAAGCAAAGAAGTAACAGAGGGATCCAAAGAAAGAGGAATTACAACTAGCAAGCTAGCCTATTGCACAGGCAACGACACAAAAACAACGAATGAAAGCCGCGCAGGCTGGAGATACCTGCGCAGCAGATGAGTTTAATAAAAACTACCGATGACTGGAAACGAACTCATCTATAACTTTTGCCAAACTCTCAGGCTTAGTTAGCATAGGCAGATGCCCCGTTTCCATGACCACCTCAGCATCAGGTTTGATACTAGCGCCGATTTTTTGCTGAGAAGAATGAGATATAATTTTGTCATGCTCAGTATAAACATATAACTTTTTCAATTTTGAAAAAGCTTTATCAGTATATTCAACTTTACCATCCGCGATAGCTGCAGGCTCATCAACCGACAAAGCTAACACTTCTTTCTTGACTGAATCAGAGCTAGAAAACGTAAATACCCCAGCAAAAGCTTTAGGATCTTTTATCTTCAGCCAGCCCGACTTTTTATCGTACTCTACAGCGCTAAAGTAATTCTCATCGTCTTCTTTGCTCAACAATCCAAAAGGTTTTGCCCCTTTTAATGGCGCTACTGCGGCTATATAGGCAATCGATTGAATTTGATTTGCACCACAGAGAGATAACGCATGATTCACAACCGCACCTCCTTGGCTATGAGCAACTAAAGAAACTGAGCCTTTCACCTCTCTCATAGCCTGACACAAAGCCTTTGACGACACTGATAAAGTGACCTCTCTCGGATCTTGACTGTCATTTCGCCCAGGTAGATCTACGGCTAATGTTCTATAACCCTCGCTTTTAAGCGGCTCAATTACTTTTGCCCAAGACTCTCCTGTGAGATGCGCGCCATGCACAAACACCAACGTCGGCTTAGGTTCTTCAGAAACCTTACCCATTGAACATCCGGCTACTGATAAACAGGCAATCGATGCCATGACTAACTTCTTATACATGTGACTCTCCTAAAGCATGAAAAAACCTTTCACTTTAGTGTCTGCAATAGCAACATTGGTGAATCCTAAATCAGCAGATGCTAATGATTATCACTTACATTAATGCCGTTCATAATACGGGTATTTATGAATTCGATCTATAAAGAATCACTTGAGAGTTTGGATTTAGAAGAATGATAAAAGAGCTGTAAAGTTGCAGGAAATATATAGAAGCGTTAACGCTGAGAAAGCGAACAATACGATTCAAAAGGTCGGAAGATTTATATGGAGATAGAACAACCAAGTACGAAGATGCTTCACTCCATACTTGGCTGTAACGTTTGATAAAAAACTTAAAATAAACGACGAAGTCGTTCTAGATCTTCTGGCGTATCTACGCCCGCTGGCGGCTGCTCATCAGCTTCCGCCACATGAATTCGAGCACCATTCCACATTGCACGAAGTTGCTCAAGACACTCTGTCTCTTCTATCGGCGCTGGAGGCCACTTAACAAAATCGTTTAGCAGTTTGACACGGTATGCATAAATGCCAATATGTCGCTGCCATGCAAAACCTTCTGGCATAACATTCCGGTTCGTATCTTCCGCAAAACTATTGCGAGGCCATGGAATTGGCGCACGACTAAAATAAAGCGCCATACCCCGAACATCACTAACCACTTTAACAACATTCGGATTGAGCAAACTTTCGATATCTGTGATTGGCTCGCTAAGCGTAGCAATACTAGCTTCAGGTTCAGCACGAAGGTTATGCGCAACCTGATTAATGATTCGAGCAGGCACTAACGGCTCATCACCTTGTACATTTACGACAATATCATCAGCGTAATAACCTAAGTCACTAACAACCTGTTGCAAGCGATCAGTACCAGAAGGATGGTCAGATGAAGTCATACACACTTCAGCGCCAAATGACTGTGCCACATCAGCGATTCGCTGGTCGTCTGTGGCAATAAGAACACGATCCGCTTCACTTTCGCAGGCACGCTCGTAAACATGCTGTACCATTGGCTTACCGTTAAGATCAGCTAACGGCTTCCCCGGAAAGCGAGTCGAGGCATAGCGGGCCGGTATAATGACAGAAAAGCCCATAACTTAATCCTGCTCGCGCTCTTCTGCGGTTAGCTCACGCGCTTCAGTTTCAAGCAACACAGGGATATCGTCACGAATTGGATAAGCTAACCCACTCGCTTTAGAGAAAAGCTCATTAGTGCTTTCATTGTATTCCAAAGGCGTTTTGGCTACTGGGCATACCAGAATATCCAACAACTTCTTATCCATTTTGTGTTTTACCTTTATTAGCTATAGCAATCTTTAATTTATCTAGCAGTTGCGCATAAAATCTCTCTGCCAACTGCGCTTTAATTAGTAAATACCAACAATGCGACTGAGCAAACTCAGTAACTTTTACCGCATCTTTCTCTGTCATGATCACTGGGTAGTCATCACTAAACTGAAAATCCTCAACAGTATAAAACGAATGATCGGGCTTAGCATGAGGAATAACGGTTACTTTGAGTTCTTGCTCAAGGGTATTAAAAAAACGCTGAGGATTACCAATCCCTGCAACAGCATGAACTTGTTTGCCGCTTAATGCATCCAATGACAACTCTTCATCCGTTAAGCAGTTTTTTAACGCTGTAGGCTGAAGGAACATCTCTTCTACAGTTGCAGCTTCCGCAATCTTACTCTGCAAGCACCCATTACTGACAATAAGATCAACACTACGAAGCCGGTCTGGCTCCTCTCTTAATGGACCAGCAGGCATTAATACCCTATTCCCTAAACCACGCTCGCCATCAATAACAACAATCTCAATGTCTCGATCTAATCGATAATGCTGTAAACCATCATCACTAATAATGAGATCACATTCGTAATTATCTAGAAGATACCGCGCTGCTGAAGGTCGATTAGGATCGATGATAACGGGGCACTGGCAACGCTGAGCCAACATAAAAGGCTCATCACCAGCTAACTCGGGAGAATCTGCTGTAGTGACGTCAAAAGGGAATTGTGTCGCCTTAGACTTATAACCGCGACTTATGATGCCAGGCTTATAACCTTCTAGCTTTAATCTCTCGACCAAACTTATCGTTAGGGGTGTCTTACCGGTTCCGCCTACACTGATGTTACCAACGATAATAACTGGTACAGGCGCTACCCATGCCTGCTGCAAATCAGCGTCCTTTTTTCTCTTAGCTAGAAATCTATATAGAGCACTAAAAGGCTTTAAAACACAAGGAGCAGGCTTTTCAGAGTACCAGCGCCCTTCCAACCGAATCATTGAGCATCAGGCTCCTGAGTAGTGATACTCAATTTGCTAAACCCTAGCTGTCCCGAAACATTCATCGCAGTGACAACAGCTTGATGCGGTGTTTTAGCGTCAGCAGTAATCACTAATGGCATTTCGCGATCATTACCCGCTAACTCCTGTAAAGCACGTCGAAGCGTCTTCGCCTGCGTGTTCACTAGAGCCTTACCATTTACGCTGTAATGTCCTTCATCAGTAATCAAAATCTCTAGAACTTCGATCTCTTTGACGACTGATTCGCCAGAAGCCTCTGGTAGATCAACGTCAAGGTGTGTTTCTTTAGTGAAGGTAGTCGAAACCATAAAAAAGATTAATAGCAAAAACACCACATCAATTAATGGTGTTAAATTGACATTAACCTCTTCAACCCGTTGGCGGGGGAATTTCATGCGCTTACCTATACCTACTCAACGTCGATGTCACGCTCACCGTGCATCACTTCAATAAGTTTTACCGTTTCTTGCTCCATAGTGATAACTAAGGAATCAATTCGGCGTTGAAAATAGCGATGAAAAATAAGCGCAGGGATTGCGATCGTTAAACCTGCCGCTGTAGTGATTAGTGCTTCTGAGATACCACCAGCAAGAAGGCTGGTATTACCTGTACCGTGAATCATGATCTCAGTAAAAACTTTAATCATACCGATCACCGTACCTAACAACCCGAGCAAAGGCGTAATGGCAGCAATAGTCCCAAGCGGGTTTAGAAAACGTTCTAAATCATGCACAACCTGGCCAGCAGCTTCTTGAATACTCTCCTTCATAATCTCTCGACCATGAGATGCGTTATTTAGACCAGCCACCAAAATCTGACCTAGAGGGCTATTACCCTTTAGATCTTTTAGCCTTTCTGCAGTGATATTGCGCTGCTTTATTAGGGTCCAAACTTCTGCCAAAAGCCCTGGAGGCGCAACACGATCCGCACGCAAAGTCCAAAAACGCTCCAAACAGATTGCTAATGCTATAACCGAGCAGATAACGATTGGAATCATAATCCAACCACCAGATTGTAAAAGCTCAAACACAGTAATTTCTCCTTTGACTGCGCGTACTCTATCACAGAGATTAAAACGATCTCCAGAATCGTTTTTCATCCTCTCTCATTGTTATTGTTTTACACCCTTCATGGGCATCAGCAATTAGCATAATGGCACCATCTTTAGCAGTCTCATAGGTTTTCACCCCGCTATCTAAAAATCTCTGCACAACATCAGGATGAGGATGCCTAAAAGCGTTTGCATAACCAGCACTAAAGATCACATTTAAAGGCTTGATTGAGTTGATAAACGCAGTAGACGAAGAGGTTTTACTTCCATGGTGCGAGGCAACTAACCAATCAACAATTGGCGCAACTTTAGGGATTAGCTCAAGTTCTTTTTGAGCACCAATATCCCCTGGTAATAACAACCGGCAATTCGGCGACTCGATCATTAATACGCAGGAACGATCGTTATCATTCGCACCTTCCGCTCCTGCAAGAAACGTAAACTTAACTCCATTCACCAGCCATCCACGACTTGCTGTACAAACCTCTGCACTTTTATATCGATAAGACGTTGTTAACCTATCCACCTTGATGGAATCGAATACAGCTGCAGCGCCTCCTGCATGATCATTATCACTATGACTTAGAACAAGATGATCGATTGAATCAATATTTGCGTTCTCAAAATCTGGCAAAACCGCCCTTTCATAGGCAGTTCCACCAGAGCGATAAGATGGTCCAGTATCATAAAGTAATTGATACTCCCCAACCTGCACTCTAACAGCTAAGCCTTGCCCTACATCGTAAACCCAAACCCTAAAATCAGAGTCGTCCTTATACTTAGAACTTGAACCGACAATTGCAGGCATCAACAGCAGCAATACCACCGATGTAGGCAACGACAATCTCAGTAACAGCAAACATCCCGCAACCAGCACCACTAAAAACAATACAACAATGTTCGGAGCATCTAACTGCCAGTAGCCCATTTCAACCTTTTGGTTCCATTCGACCGACCACCAAAACAGATCTGACATACCGTTCAGCAATGGAATTAGCAAATCGATACCGACACAAGTAAGTCCAAGATGCAGGAATAACAAAGGAACAAGCACTGAAAAAAACGGTATAGCGATCAGATTAAAAAATGGTGCTATCACCGACACACCAGAAAAGTAAAACAGGTAGATAGGCAGCATACCTATCATCAACATAAACTGAAGGCTCAAGGCCATTCGCCATCCACGCGAAAATTGAGATATCCAAATCAACAATGCAACAGCCAAAAACGAGAGCCAGAACCCTATCTCAAAAAAAGAAAGGGGATTGAAAGAAAGAACAACGACAAAAGCTATCCACCACCTTGTCCAATGATCCAGATAAAACATTCTGCTACCAGTGAACAATAAGACCAGCAACATAATAAAAGCGCGTTGTGCCGGTATACCTACGCCTGATATCAAGAGATAAAAAGCAGCTAAGCTTAATGCGCCGAAATAGGGGAACTGGTGCTGAAAGTGAATACGATAAAACACGACACCCGCCAGCCTGCCGATCCACCAACCGCAGAAGGCCATAAAGCCAATGTGTAATCCACTAATCACCGCTAGATGCACAACGCCACTATGTTTCAACAGGTCCCAATCATGAGCCTCCAGCATCGATTTTGTGCCCGTCGTTAATGCTTGAAACAGAGCTATCGTCTGCTGGGTTTCAAATTGAGTTTGTATAGAGTCATTAATCCATATTCGAGTACGAATGTTCCAACTATCGGCTTCCGAAAGAACATTAACTTGACCACGAACGTAGCCAGTAGCATCAATCCCTCTAGCTAACAACCAACGCTCATAATCGAAGCCTGCAGGATTAACTAGGCCATGTGGAGGTTTGAGCCTAGCAGTTAACTCAACACGATCACCCAGCGAAAGTGTTAAATCAGGGTTATACCAAGCAAGGCTAAGTCGATTAACCTTTAAATTTTCATCAGTCCTTGCCCCTTGCACCCCTTGAATCTCGTCGACATCTACTAAAAATCTTAAAACGCCCTCTTGATATCTAGGTATATCGGTTATGACGCCCTGTAATTTCCAGTCTGTGCGTTTAAGAGATTCCGGTAAACGTTGCTCAAGCTGGACAACACCCCACAGATTCACATAGAGAAAACTGACGAGGAAAAAGCTCAAGTGTAATGATCTGATACGCGGAGTTAAAATCAGCAGAGGTGCTATAACTGTCACAATAGCAATAGAAAATGTCACTGGAAGTAATTGCGGTTGCAAAAGCGCCACCGCAAAACCAACAGCAATCGCGATCATCCTTGATCTCATGCTTTAGTTTCCTTGGCTTAACTGAACGTAAGGGGCATAATAAACCCTCATCCCGTTTGCTAGCCCATAATAAGTAAATAAGAAGATGCCGCGCAAACTTATAAAAAAATACATGCCCAATGAAGACAAGCTAAAGCAGCACAAACATCTTAGCTGGCTTGGTAGTCACATCCACGAACCAAACCTTTGGCACCTTAATCGAAAATCAGTTTCACGTGCCTTTTTAGTGGGTTTGTTTTGCGCTTTTTTGCCGATCCCTATGCAAATGATAGTGGCTGCAATTCTTGCGGTAATGATCCGAAGTAATCTTCCAATTTCTGTTGGCTTAGTTTGGATTACCAACCCATTAACTATGCCGCCAATATTTTATTTCACTTATCTGGTTGGAGATTTCCTTATTGGAGACCCTAACCAACAGATCGATTTCGAGATGAGCATGGATTTCATCCAAAACAGCTTATCCTTGGTTTGGTGGCCCCTACTGTTTGGATCGGTAATCTGCGGGATAGTATTCGGTATACTCGGCTATCTAACAGTACAAGGTTTCTGGGCTTGGCATGTCGGAAAAAGCTGGAAAGACCGAGCTAAACGTACAAAGTAACCAGATTATAGAACAATAAAAAAGGGTGACATTAAGTCATCCTTTTTCAATTAGCTTGCCATCGATTAACTCTAGCACCCTACCCGTTTTACGGGCTAACTCAGGATCATGTGTTACTAGGGCAAAAGCTATATCATATTCTTGATTAAGATTATCGATTAGCTCCTGAACACTTTCGGCTGTTGTTCGATCTAGATTACCCGTAGGCTCATCCATCAATACAACTGCAGGCTTCCCGATCAGAGCTCGCGCTATTGCCACACGCTGCCTTTCACCACCGCTTAATTGTGCAGGCTTATGATGTAATCGCTCGCCTAATCCTACCGACTCAAGCACAGCTTGCGCTTGCTCTTTTACCTCAGCAATGGATTGATCTCTCATCAGCAAAGGCATAGAGGCATTTTCCAATGCAGTAAATTCCGGAAGAAGATGATGAAACTGGTATACAAAACCCAAGGTTTCATTCCTTACTTGCGCACGCTTAGCCTCGGAACCGGCATGTAGATCATGACCGTTAATGATCACATTGCCCTTCGTAGGCTTATCCAAACCGCCAAGGATATTAAGCAGCGTACTTTTACCTGAACCTGATGAGCCTATAATGGCTAGCTGCTCACCTTTATGAAGAGCAAAGTCTAAATCCTTTAGGACTTCAACATTTCGGCCAGCATCGCTGTAGCTTTTAGAAACCCCTGCCGCCTGCAATACAATTTCTTGATTACTCATATCGTAGCGCCTCAGCAGGATCTGTTTTGGATGCTCTCCAAGCAGGGTAAATCGTTGCAAGGAAACTAATCATGAGTGCTGTGCCTGTAATGACACCTACATCAGGCCATTGTAAATCGGACGGAAACTGACTGATAAAGTAGACATTCGGATCTAAGAACTGAATCGCAAAGGTTGATTCCACCCAGCCAATAATATCGGCGACATTAAGTGCCAAGGTCACACCCAAAACCGTACCCATCAAGGTTCCTAAAATACCAATCACCGTGCCTTGAACCATAAAAATACGCATAATTCTGCCAGGTGTAGCACCTAAGGTTCTAAGTATGGCCACATCAGCTTTTTTATCTGTAACGACCATCACTAGGGTAGAAACAATATTGAAAGCTGCTACAAGCACAATTAGGAATAGCAAAAGACCAATCATGCGTTTCTCTAGCTGAATCGCTTGGAATAAGTTCCCGTGTGTACGTGTCCAATCGCTGGTTCGGTAATAACCTTGAAGGCCTGCAGCAATTTCTCTGACAGCTTTTGGCGCGTCAAATAGATCATCAAATTTAAGGCGAATACCATCCACACCTTCGCCTAATCGCTTAATTTTTGCAGCATCTTTAATATGGATATAAGCCAAATTTGCATCTAGCTCAGCACCCACTTCAAATATGCCAACCACTGTAAATCGCTTCAAACGGGGAACTACACCTGCAACACTGACAGATGCTTCTGGCAAGACTAGCGTCACTTTATCGCCAACCTTAACCCCCAAATAGCGCGCCAAAAGATTACCTAAAACAATGCCAAACCGCTGCTGATTCAATACATCCAGCGTACCTGATTGGATATGATCACCAAGAATTGAAACGTCAGCCTCTTCAGCTGGATCAATGCCATTGATAAGCGCTCCACGAACAACTCCGCGACTGGTCAACATCCCCTGCGCTTGAATGAAGGGTGCAGCAGCAATCACACGAGGGTTTTGTTCCAGCGATTCCACCAGCACAGGCCACTCTTCAATAGATTTTCCATAACCACTGATTGATGCATGCGGGACCATACCGAGAATGCGCTGTTTCAGCTCTCTATCGAAGCCATTCATAACAGATAGGACAATAATTAATGCAGCCACACCTAACATCAGCCCCAACATCGAGGCTAAAGAGATAAAGGAGATAAAATGGTTATTGCGCTTAGCTGCCGTATAGCGCAATCCAATAAATATAGATAAGGGCTTAAACATGTGGCGATTAAACCACATAAAATTATGCGTGTGAAACGATAAAAGACTGAACTTTTAGAATAGGAACAAGTCTTAACTTACTGTTATTAAAACATTAGTTACTATAAAAACTTTACATTTCAATCTACTAAAACAAATCATTCATAGGTGCTTTTGTACGCGTTTATTCATATACTCCAAGCTATCTATGCAATATTAATTTGAGGGCAAAGCATGCAGGAACAAGATCGCCGTCAGTATTTCCGTATTGACCAACATGTTTCTTTAGAACTGAAAGTCATTTCTGAATCAGAAATTTCTGATCACCCAAGCCCTACACAGTTCGATGTTTCGCCTAATTTTCTTCTTTTAAGCCAACTTCAAGCGCTTGATAGCGACAGTAGCCATCTATTACGTAAGGTTGCAGAAAAAGATAGCAATGTTGCGACTTTATTGACGGTTATGCATAACAAGATCGAGCGAATCGCCCAAGCAATCGCCTCAACAGAAATGACCGTAGGCCAAAGCGCGATCCAAGAAGTCAATCTATCTGAAGGCGGCTTACAGTTCAGATACAACGAAGCTATTAAAAAAGATGCATTCTTATCGATCAAGCTCGTATTCCCTGACTCATGTATTGGCCTTCTACTCTATGCACAATGCCTAAGAAGTGATTCCATGGGAGATGGTAGCCACCTGACCAGCGTCGAGTTTATTAAAATGCCTGAGAACTGCCGTATGATTTTGGCTCGCCAGATTTTCGAAAGCCAAGCTAAATTGCGCAAACAGCAAGTTGAAGAACCACAAGAAGCTTAAGTAATGAGCAAAGGGATCATTGCACTCACACAAGCTTTTGATCGACTGAACCAAGTACAAAAGTCACTAAGCACTCAACTCCAGCAAAATGACTGTAGATATTGGCTGCTTAGTGATAACCAACAGGATTCGTCATTAACTGACGCTATAAAAACTATCACCAATATATGGCATTCAGCCGGAGGAGATGGTCGGCGTACCGAGAACCTATACGGCCTCATTGGTGTGCCTTGCCATATCATTCCGCTGATTCATCAACTCAATACTCATAAGCAAAATTTTCAAACTCGCGTGAGACAATTTCGTGAAGCTCGCGGGGACCCAAACCAAATTATCTACAAACGCGCCGAAGAACTTAATTTAGCACTTCAGCAACAAGGCATGGCGCGCGTAAATTTAAAACAGTGTTACCGCCAAATACCTCTACTTGAAAAGCGTCCAAACAAAGTAACCTTTAGCTGGTACAGTAGTGGCAGAAGCTTAAGGAAAGTATCGATTAAAGAAGCAGAGCAACGCCTGTTAGCTATGGATACTAATCAATTACATATCCAGCTTCAGCTTCAAGCACTAGGCAAAATCCCAAGCAATGAAGTGCTAGTACAGTTACAAAATCAAGTTCCTGTGATGCGAGCGAATATCGTTTGGAAAGATAAAGACAAACTCATAAGAAAAGCTCGTAACTGCCCGCTTCCTTTATTTTTCCCTTTAGATGCAGAAGAAGCTTTTCCGGAATATAATACCCCCTCTTTTACACCCCCCGATCAACGCAAACGGCAGCTTCGGAGTGATGTAATTATCGACCCCGAACCATATTTACCGAGCTTGCGTATACACCGCTACAAGAAGACATGACTGAAGAAAAATCGAACAAAAATACTAAACTCCACCATTTAGCAGCTGGCATTGGTTTCGCTGGCTTAATTTTGTGGTATTACGCAGGCTACAAACTAGGTTTTCTTGACTGGGCCATTCAGCAAGTTCCACCCAAATATGCAGGCGCAGGCATGATGGTTGGCGTCATGGTGTTGATGACACCTGGCTTTTTCATTTGGTCGCGTTATAACCGCTGGATTGAAAAGCTTTTAGAAATTACAGGTCAGTACTATGAAGATGAGTACTACAAAAACGACGAAGCCTTAAAACAACAACGCAAAAACAAAAAGAAGTAGCTTCCATTTTTTCCTTTAGCACTCGGAACTCATCCACTACCTGCTCCTGAGTGCTCTTCAGCCTTAATTAAGGCTATACCGTTTAATATCTCCCTTGAAAAACCTTCACGTTATCAAACTTGAAGAATATCCAAGCTAGACCTGTAATTAAAAAACCCCTTCATTTTGTCGCTGATGGATGCGGCAGGATAGACATAGAAGCAGGAGGCTAGTTATGCAGTATTTACTTGCTTTAGTAATGGTCTTTCTTGGCTCTTATACGCCGATATGTCAAAGCATGGAATTAGCCGCAACATCTCCTCTACAGGCAGCAAATCAAAATTCCGTTCCAGAAACTTCAGCTGAGCTATTAAAACCTCCATCTAACGCCAAAGATGTGAAGCATCTTGCTAGTGACTTGAACCCGATTCAAATCTTGCAGAAAGAATATGAGAAGTACCGCGCTCTAGCAGATACTCAGCAATGGAAAACCATTCCAAGAGGGCCATTACTAAGATTTGGCGACACCCACCCGCACGTACCGATGATTCGAGAAAAGCTCATTACACTGGGTGATCTTTCATCAGCAAACTGTTCATCCATTTCAGACCCACTGTTTGACACAGAGCTGCATGAAGCATTGGAAAGATTCCAGAAAAGGCACGGCGCCAAGGTTGATGGTATTGCAGGCCCTGAAACAAGACGCACTCTAAATGTTTCTCTTCATAAAAGAGCGGATCAGTTATACGTAAATATTCTTCGACTTCAGCAGTTCCAACCAAACACTGATCGCTACATTCAAGTCAATGTGCCTGACTTTAGACTACACCTGATCGAGCAAGGCAGATCAGTCCTGAGCATGAAAACCATCGTGGGCAAGAAGAAAAGGAAAACCCCAATCTTCGAAACAGAAGTTAACCGTATCGTAATCAACCCCTCTTGGCACGTGCCTAAGAGTATCGCCTATAGAGATATCGTGCCTGAACTTGAGAAAGACCCAAGTTTTCTAAAGAAAGCGAGACTGAACCTAGTCACTGGCTGGGGCAATAACAAACGCATTATCGCTGCTGAAGATATCGATTACGATAAACTATATAAAGGCGAAAACTATCAACGTTTTTGGGAAGCACCAAGTTCATCAAACACGCTTGGAAGTGTGAAATTCCTGACCTCTGGCCCTTATTCAGTCTATCTCCACGACACTTCAGCTAAACGCCTTTTTAATGAATCTAAGCGCGCTTTTAGTTCAGGATGCATTCGAGTTGAGCAACCACGCCAACTTGCAGATCAGCTCATGCGAATGACACAAGGTTGGAATAGCAGCAAACTAGATCCATTATTTGAACAAGAGAAAACTAAACACATACGTTTGTTAGACCCTATCCCATTACATGTAACTTATTGGACTGCGTTTATCGATCAGGACGGTGATTTAAACTTCCGTCACGACCTATATAAACGCGATAGATATGACCTAACACGACTAGAAGAAGCACTTTTAAACACAGATGCACGCCAAAATTAATCAAGTTGCTCAAAATATACTCAAGAATAATTCATGCAGATGACTGATCAATTTATATACAAACAATTATTTGATCAGGCATAATTATTTCTTTTTCAGATGTTTTGATACCTAATGACCGATCAGAAAGATTCTATTGTTATCCCTTCCCCGACACGACGTAAATTTTTAAAAGCCCTAGGTGGATTATCAGCGTTAAGCGCTATGCCCTCAGCAGCTTTTGCCAATATCCATAAGGCTAAAGACCATTCGTTATCATTGGTAAACCTGCACACTGGCGAAGCTTTAAATAGTACATTTTTCACTGAAGGTAGCTTCCAAAAGGATAGCCTTGGCGCACTTGATCACCTATTGCGCGATCATCGAACAGATCAAGTTCACCCAATGAATCAACAGCTAATGATGTTGCTGCATGATTTGCAACAAACATTTGGTGAGCATAAGCCTATTCACGTTATATCGGCTTACCGCTCTCCTAAAACCAATGCCATGTTGAGCAGCAAAAGCGGAAAAGTAGCTAAGAAAAGCTTGCATATGCAGGGTAAAGCCATTGATATTCGCATTCCGGGTGTCGATGTTAAAGATCTTCAACGTGCTGCATTGAGCATGAAGTCTGGAGGTGTGGGTCTATATACACGCAGTAACTTTGTGCATCTTGATGTAGGCAGAGTAAGGCAGTGGGGATCGTAAAACGATCTCCTAATATTTTTCTTCAGTTGAGAAAGGCTTATTCTGTTTTTTCGGCCTGATCACCTTCAGCTTCTATCTCATTTTTTGGTTTTTCTGGGGCTGAAGGTTTCTTACTGGTACTACCAGAACTATTGTTTGCAGCGACCGGAGGCCTAGGTGGTCGTCTATCCACCCTTAATACATCAGTAGTAACCTCACCTCTAACTTGAGCTTTTTCACCTCTCTGCGGTGGTCGATCACTAAAGTGCCTTACGCCCTCACTGTCTACCCACATGTACATTTCGCCAGCTGAAAGATTAGCTGCGAGTAAAATAAGTCCTGAAGTAAACGCAATCCGCTTTAGCATAGGGAGCCTCCTTTCTACCCAGCATAGCAGTCATTTGTATAAATAACACACAACAGTAATTTGTAGTTTAGAGCACGCATACGGAGAGCACTTCAACCAAGTTACAGTTTTGCTAGCTTAACTCTTCGACGCCACGGTTTGCCAGTTGATCGGCTAGTTCGTTTTCAGGATGACCACTATGCCCCTTTACCCAGCGCCAATCGATTGAATGAGGCTCGGTTGCTTTGTCTAAGCGCTGCCATAAATCTGCATTTTTGACTGGTTTTTTCTGTGAGTTTTTCCAACCACGCTTCTTCCAGCCATCAATCCATTCAGTTATTCCTTGTCTGACATATTGAGAATCAGTGGTAAGCACAACTTCACAAGGGCGATTAAGTGTTTCAAGCGCTTTAATTGCGGCCAATAACTCCATGCGATTATTAGTTGTATCCTGTTCACCACCCCAAAGTTGCTTTTCAGCATCTCCATAACGCATAACGGCACCCCATCCTCCTGGTCCTGGGTTTCCTTTACACGCACCATCAGTGAATATTTCAACGATCTTCACAAACTTTCCTTAATGATTTTCGGGTAGTGGGTTCCGCGACTGGCAGAGTAATAAGCCTTCTTAATCCCCAGCCAGAACGCAATGGAGTCATGCCTGCAATGTCTTTACGCGCCAACATAACTGAAAATGCACCCGTGTGGCCGGGTAAACGCCTTGCAACGCTTTCAACTAGCCTAAAACGGCTTCGCCATTTCGCTTTAGTAAACGGGGCGCGATAATAACCTGAAAGTTGACGCAGTTCAGTTAATTCTAAAAGTTTTAACCAATCAGATAGCCTTTTATGGCTAAGGAATCGACCACTCCAAGGCGGCATATCACTTTTACGCTTTGTCAGTCTATAAAGGCCCCAAGAGCTTACCGGATTGAATCCCACAATTACGACATGCCCACCAGGTCTGAGAATTCTAGAAGCTTCCCTTAAGACTTGATGGGGGGAATCAGTAAAATCTAATGCATGATGGAGAAGCACTACATCAACGCTCTCATGAGCTAAAGGTATCTCAGTATTCTCAGCGACAATGCAATTATCGCCAACACCTAAGCCAAGCTTGGGAATAACAGAGAAACAGTGAGTAACTGGACTACTTTCAAATAAAGTAATCCGACTATCTACTGAAAACTGTACCAAGTGCATGCCAAACAGAGCACCAATTACACGCTCTACAGTATCCCTTTCAGCTTGAAGAAGCTCTTGACCTAATTCGGTATCAAACCAAGCCATAATATGTGGGAGCTGAGTTTCTAAAGAGCGACTCATCTTATTTGCCATAATTTTGTCTAATTAGAACTGGCCCAATGTAATATAAGCAGTATTATATTTCTTTTATAACACTGCAAATGAAGGTTTCCCTTTCACTTGATAGAGGCGGTCAAATGTTTAGCGTTACACCAATTCCTGCTTTCTCTGATAATTATATTTGGCTCCTTAAGCTTCCTGACAGCCAGAAAGTCGCTGTGATCGATCCAGGTGATGCAGCTCCGGTTATCGCATACCTTAATGATAATAGCCTTGAACTCGACACCATATTAATCACACACCACCACTACGATCATACTGACGGAGTAAAAGAACTTACGGACAGATATCAAGTTCCTGTTTATGGGCCTCATAACTCTCCTTTCTCAGGTATAACCAATCCCCTTAAGGAAAACGATACACTTGATCTATGGGGACAAAAGCTCGTCATTAAAGAGATACCTGGACATACACTCGACCATATCAGCTACTTTTCTAGCACCGAGCAACCTCAGTTATTCTGCGGGGATACGCTATTTTTAGCGGGATGCGGGCGTTTGTTTGAAGGCACGCCACAGCAGATGTTAGCAGCGATGAATCATTTCCATTCATTGCCAGATAACACCGAAGTTTACTGCACACATGAATATTCATTGGCCAATCTAGCCTTTGCAGAGGCAGTTGAACCTGACAATTCAGATGTTAAAGATGCGATTAACCAATGCACTTCGCTTCGTAATTCTGATCGCCCAACATTGCCATCATCAATAGCCCAAGAAAAACGTATTAACCCTTTTATGCGTTCAGATCAGACAAGCGTCATTAGTGCTGCGAAGCAATTCACTCATCAAACAGAGTTAGACCAAGAAGCGGTGTTTGCAGCTATAAGGGAATGGAAGAATCAATTTTAATTTGTTGATTTTCTAGCTTTTCTAGAGAACCCTTGACCCCTCAAGGGCCACTGATAGAATGGATCGATTTGGGAACCTCAGAATAAGCCATAGTCGTATAGGACATTGTCTTGTTCGTAGGATCCTCTACCTCCTAAACACCGGAGCACCATGTTTTCATCTTCTAAATCGGTCCTGCTATCTATAGCTGCATGCGTAGTATTAAGCGGTTGCCAATCCGTTACCGAAAAAAACACTATTCCTTCTAATACAGGGATAGATCATCAGCCTTCTCAAGCCAATCACACCTTATCACCTAAAGAGAAGACTGAAGCCATCCCAACGGATTTATGGGAAGTCACACGTACTCACATGCAGATGGATCTGCATTTAGATAACCCAAGAGTTCAAACTCAGCTTAAGTGGTATAAGAAACACCCTAACCATATGGCACGCGTGGTAAAACGTGCAGCTCCTTATTATCACCATATTCTAAACAGTGCGATTGAACGTGGCATCCCCGTCGAATTAGCCCTACTTCCAATTATTGAAAGTGCTTACGATCCATTTGCATACTCTCACGGCCGCGCAGCAGGTCCATGGCAATTCATCCCCTCAACGGGTAAGTATTTCGGCCTAAAGCAAAACTGGTGGTATGACGGACGTCGTGACATTTTGAGTTCAACTGATGCTGCCTATACATACCTACAACAGTTACATAAACGTTTTAATGGTGACTGGCTACTCGCCCTAGCAGCTTACAACGCAGGGGGCGGTAACGTTTCTAAAGCTATAAAACGTAACAAGCGTCAAGATAAGCCAACCGACTATTGGTCTTTAAAACTGCCGAAAGAAACGATGGCTTATGTACCTAAATTCTTAGCTGTCGCTGAGGTCGTAAAAAATTCGGGTCATTACGGCTTAACTTTACAACCAATCCCGAACGAACCACATTTCGCTGCTGTTGAAATAGGTAGCCAGATTGATATTGCCCAAGCTGCCTCTATGGCTGATATCAGCACTAAAGAGATGTACCTTTTGAACCCTGGCTTTAACCGCTGGGCCACTGCGCCAGAAGGGCCGCATCGTTTGTTGGTTCCGGTTGATAACGCCGAGCAATTTACCAAAGCACTCTCCGAGCTACCCAGCGATCAACGCGTTAAGTGGGCACGTTATAAAATTCAATCCGGCGATTCTTTGATCGCTATCGCTAAGAAATATAAGACATCTGTCAGCCTTATCCGCTCGACTAATAAGATCAGCGGCAACAATATCAGAGCAGGCAAAACACTGCTGGTTCCAACAGCAAGTAAACGGGCAACAGAATATGTCCTCAGTCAGCAACAACGTCATGCTGACAGACAGAAAACCATTTCACGTACAACTGATCGCCAACAAAAGCATCACACGGTCCAGTCAGGTGATAGTTTTTGGAGCATTGCCAACCGTTACAACGTCGGTGTACGCCAGTTAGCACGTTGGAACAGCATGGCACCAGGTGACCCATTACGAGTTGGCAAGAAACTAGTTATTTGGAGCAAACCAACACAAACCGCGCTAAATGAAACTGATCGCCAAGTAATCCGCAAAGTAGGTTACAAGGTACGCCAAGGTGATTCGCTTTCTGTTATCGCCAACAAATTTAATGTTAATGTTGCGGATATCTTACGTTGGAACAAGATCAACAAAGCTAAGTATATTCGCCCAGGGCAACATCTGACCTTGTATGTAGATGTTACCCGAGCACACTAATTCAGGACGACTGACTCATGGACGCTACAAGTATTTTTATTATTGTTTTTGCGACAGTCACTGCAATTGCGTTTAAAGTCATTCTTTATAAACGCATTCAAAAGTGGATGGATCAAGACCTAATAAAAGGTCTAGCTGATGGCAATGAGGAAAAACTAACGTTCCTACAACAGCAATATCAGCAACTCGTCGACGCGAAAGTTAAGCGTAAGCATCTCCATAATCAGCTAACTGAATTGTCCGAACAATTTGAACAAAAAAGCTAAGGAACAGTCTTATCAGTGGCTTTTACTGGAACCCAGCAAAGGTCACTGATATAAAAGATAATTTACTTTAAGAAGGAACCTTAGATTGCTTACACTCAAACCTCGTACTTGCTCTTCTCTGCGCAAATTAAGTATTTGGTTGTGCCTTTCCAGTTTCCTTACTCCTGCACCTCTATTGGCAGATGCGGTTACATCAAGCCATGGCATTGCAATGCATGGCGACCTTAAATACCCTGCCAACTTTAAGCACTTTGATTATGTGAACCCTGATGCACCCAAAGGCGGCAAAGCCATTCAATCTGCTTTGGGAACATTTGATAGCTTTAATAACTTCATCGTCAAAGGAACCCCTGCTGACGGGCTTGGCCTCCTATACGATAGTTTACTTGGTAAAGCTCAAGACGAACCTTTTTCCCTATATGGTCTCGTTGCTGAATCACTAGAAGTGCCAGCTGATCGTAGCTGGATTATTTTTAATATACGCCCTGAAGCAAAATTTAGTGACGGCCACCCAATTACTGCAGAAGACGTAGTTTTCAGTTTAGAAACCTTGAGATCTAAAGGCGCACCTTTCTACAAAGCATACTATGCCGACATAGAATCAGTTGAAGCACTTAATCCTCACCGAGTTAAATTTAATTTCCGCAACAACCTTAACCGTGAGTTAGCCCTTATCGTTGGTGAAATTGCAATTTTACCTAAACATTTTTGGCAAGATAGAGATTTCCAAAAACCGAGTTTAGATATTCCGGTTGCCTCTGGTTCATACACGATTGATAGTTTTGATGCCGGACGTAGTATCACCTATAAGCTAAGCCCTGATTACTGGGGTAAAGACCTACCCGTTAATAGAGGTCGTCATAATATTGAATTTCTGACCTACGATTACTACAGGGATAACACGGTAGCAATGGAAGCTTTTAAAGCTGGTGAATACGATTTCCGTCAAGAAAATTCATCAAAGCGCTGGGCTACTAGCTATACAGGGTCTGCAGTAGATTCAGGCAAGATAATTGTCAAAGAGTTAGGTCATGAAAACCCAACAGGTATGCAAGCCTTCGTCCTAAACACTCGACGACCGCAATTTGAAGACCCGCGTGTTAGACAAGCACTAGCGCTAGCATTTGATTTCGAATGGACCAATAGAAACATCTTTTACAACGCCTATACCCGTACCCATAGCTTTTTCTCCAACTCGGAGATGGCCGCTACTAGCCTGCCAACCGAGAAAGAGATCGAGATACTTGAGCCTATTCGTGACCAAATCCCTACCGAGGTATTTACTCAAGTTTATCGTGCTCCTGAAACCAGTGGTAATGGACGAATCTATACCGAGCTGCGTCAAGCTAAACGCCTACTTCAACAAGCCGGATGGATCTTTAAACAAGGTAAGTTAGTCCACAAAGAGACTGGCGAACCACTTAAAATTGAAATGCTGCTTTATTCACCTGCTTTCGAACGAGTAGTCGCTCCCTTTATTCGTAACTTGGAACGATTGGGTATTCGCTCAAGCATTCGTTTAGTTGATGTTTCACAATACATCAGCCGCCTGCGTAAGTATGATTTTGACGTAGTTGTAAGCGGATTTGGTCAATCCTCCTCACCGGGTAATGAACAACGTGATTACTGGCATTCCTCTGGTGCTGATGTTGAAGGCAGCCGTAATCTCATCGGAATCAAAAATCCAGCGGTTGATTACCTAGTTGACCAGCTTATTCAATCCCCTGATCGTGAGCAGTTGGTTTTACGAACTCGTGCCCTTGATCGCGTGCTGCAATGGAATCATTACGTTATCCCTCAATACCATATTAATAAATATAGAGTGGCTTATTGGGATAAATTTGAAATGCCGAGCACTCGCCCTAAATACAATCTAGGTTTTGATACTTGGTGGATCAAACCATCCGAGGACGCTAAATAATGGCTGCGTATATTCTAAGGCGTTTACTTCTGATCATTCCTACCTTGATAGGAATTCTGACGATCAACTTTATCATTGTTCAAGCAGCCCCTGGCGGCCCCGTTGAGCAAACCATTGCTCAATTGGAAGGCATTAATGTCGGTGCGACGGCTCGAGTCAGTGGCGCACAAAATGACCTAACAACCGAAGCAAGCAGCGCGAATGGTGGTGACAGCAGCTATCGTGGTGCGAGAGGCTTAGACCCAGAATTGGTAAAAGAGATCGAAGCGCTATACGGTTTTGATAAACCCGCTCACGAACGCTTTTGGCAGATGCTAAAAAATTACGCCGTTTTCGATTTTGGAAATAGCTTATTTAGTGACAAATCGGTAGTCGATTTAATCATCGAAAAACTACCGGTCTCTATCTCCTTAGGCCTTTGGGCGACATTGATTACTTACGCTGTTTCCATTCCTTTGGGTATACGTAAAGCGGTTAAAGACGGCACCCCTTTTGATATCTGGACCAGTACTGCAATAATCGTTGGCTACGCCATTCCGAACTTCCTATTTGCGATTTTACTGATCGTCATCTTCGCAGGCGGCACTTGGTTAGACTGGTTCCCACTTCGAGGACTGACGTCACCTAACTTTGATGAATTAAGTTTGTGGGGCCAGATTAAAGATTACTTCTGGCACATCACCCTACCAGTTATCGCAACTGTGATCGGCAGCTTTGCGACATTAACGATGCTAACCAAAAATTCATTTTTAGATGAGATCAACAAGCAATATGTGCTTACGGCGCGTGCTAAAGGCCTTTCCGAAAAGAAAGTCCTTTATGGTCACGTCTTCCGTAACGCTATGCTTATCATCATTGCTGGTATGCCTGCAGCGCTTATCTCAATCTTCTTTACCGGCTCTATGCTGATTGAGGTCATCTTCTCCCTTGATGGCATTGGACTGCTAGGTTATGAGGCTGTAATCAACCGTGATTACCCTGTTATCTTTGGCACCCTGTATATCTTCACCCTTATCGGTTTATTACTTAAATTGATCAGTGACATTACTTATGTACTGGTAGACCCAAGAATAGATTTTGAAAGCAGGGAGCTTTAATCATGGGTGTATTAGTTAATAAACTCAGCCCTCTCAATCAGCGCAGGGTCGAAAACTTCCGTAAAAACAAACGCGGCTATTGGTCTTTATGGCTCTTCAGCACGCTATTTTTCCTATCGTTATTTGCAGAGATTATTGCGAATGATGATCCGCTGGTAGTGTCGTATAAGGGCGATCTATATTTCCCGGTCGCTGTGAATTACACCGAACTGACCTTTGGTGGTGAATTTGAAAGCCCTGCGGATTTCAAAGATCCTTACATTCAAGACCTTATACATAATGAAGGACAAGGCTGGATTATCTGGCCGCTGATTAAGTACAACTACAGCACGATCAATTACGATCTTCCCGTACCAGCACCATCACCTCCAACAATGGATAACCTACTAGGTACAGACGATCAGGCTCGTGATGTACTTGCTCGCGTCATATACGGTTTTAGGATCTCAATCCTATTTGCCGTAGTTTTGACTTTAGCGAGCTCTGTTATCGGTGTAGTTGCTGGTGCTATTCAGGGCTACTACGGCGGTAAAGTTGACCTTTTCTTCCAACGCTTTATCGAGATCTGGTCTGGTCTTCCGGTTCTGTTCTTGCTGATCATTTTAGCCAGCATTGTTGAGCCAAATTTCTGGTGGCTATTGGGTATTATGCTTCTGTTCTCTTGGATGCAGCTGGTTGATGTCGTACGTGCCGAATTTTTACGTGGTCGTAATCTCGAATATGTTCGAGCCGCGCGTGCGCTTGGCTTAAATAACCGCATGATCATGTTCCGCCATATTCTTCCTAATGCCATGGTGGCAACACTGACCTTTATGCCATTTATCTTTAATGGATCTGTTGTTACGTTGACCGCTCTGGATTTCTTGGGCTTTGGCCTGCCTCCAGGCAGTCCATCATTGGGTGAATTAGTTGCTCAAGGTAAAACAAACCTTCATGCACCATGGTTAGGTATCACGGCTTTCTGTAGCCTTGCATTGATGCTTACCCTTCTAATCTTTATAGGTGAAGCTGTACGTGACGCCTTCGACCCAAGGAAAGTGTCATGAAGTCTCCGCTATTAAGTGTTCGCAACCTATCCGTCACTTTTGATCAGGGTAGTGAAGCTGCTGTAGAAGCAGTGAAACAAGTTAGCTTTGATATACCGAAGGGTGAAACTCTTGCATTGGTAGGAGAATCAGGTTCTGGCAAATCCGTATCTGCAATGTCAGTTCTGCGTTTACTCCCCTACCCTAAAGCAAGTCACCCTAGCGGTGAAATTCACTATGATGGCCAAGATCTGCTGAGCTATAACGAAAATCAGATGCGCCAGTTACGCGGCGATAAGATCAGCGTTATCTTTCAGGAACCAATGACGTCGCTCAACCCGCTACACACAATTCAGAAACAGATAGGGGAAACTCTACTTCTGCATAGAGGGATGACTGGTAAACAAGCACGATCTCGAATTCTTGAACTACTTGAGTTAGTTGGCATCCCTGAGCCTGAGAAACGCTTAAATAGCTACCCTCATGAACTTTCCGGGGGGCAACGTCAACGTGTAATGATCGCGATGGCACTCGCCAATGATCCTGAACTGCTTATCGCAGACGAGCCAACCACAGCACTTGATGTAACAATTCAGGAACAGATTCTAGAGTTACTAAAGTCTCTGCAAGAAAAACTGGGCATGGCGATTTTGCTGATTACTCATGACCTTAATATTGTTCGTCGTTACGCGCATCATGTCTGTGTTATGTATAAAGGTGAGCAAGTCGAATCGGCTCCAACGGCTCAACTGTTTGCACAACCACAACACCCTTACACACAAACGCTGTTAGATGCGGAACCATCAGGTAATCCTGCTATTGTTCAATGCGAGCAAGAGCGCTTACTAGAAACAGACAAATTAAAAGTCTGGTTCCCTATTACAAAAGGCTTTTTCAAAAAGACCGTAGACCATATTAAAGCGGTAAACAGCATCAACCTTTCTGTTAACCGCGGTGAAACACTTGGCATTGTGGGAGAGTCTGGCTCAGGAAAAACCACATTAGGCCTCGCTATTTTGAAACTACAACGTAGTGAAGGTGAAATTACATTTGATCAGACCGCTCTAGCACCTTTAGATCAAAAAGCGGTTAAACCTTTACGTAAACGGATGCAGATAGTTTTTCAGGATCCGTTCGGCAGCTTGAGTCCGCGCATGTCTATTGCTGAGATCATTGCCGAAGGACTCGATATCCACCAGCCAGAATCTAAAGCTGAGCACGAACAAGCGATCATCGATGTACTACAAGAGGTTGGTATCGACCCTGAAAGTAGACATCGCTATCCGCATGAATTCTCTGGAGGTCAGCGGCAGCGTATCGCCATCGCACGCGCGTTGGTACTGAAGCCTGAACTTATTGTATTAGATGAGCCCACCTCTGCGTTAGATCGCACGGTACAGAAACAAATTGTGGAGCTATTGCGTAACCTTCAGGAAAAATATGGCTTAACTTATCTGTTTATCAGCCATGATTTAGCCGTTGTAAAAGCGCTAAGCCACAAGCTAATAGTGATGCGCCATGGAGATATCGTCGAACAAGGTGATGCCCAACAAATTTTCGCTGCCCCTAAAGCTGAATATACACAACAACTACTGGCAGCTGCATTTAATCAATAAGTCGAGTATGCCTCTCCCACTTTAAGACGAAGCGGTGCTAATTCTTTAGCGCCGTTTCTAGTTCTTTCTATTTACTTTTGTCTGCATCAAGATCAGAGTACGACTATCAGAAAATATAGGATTAATAGTTTCTACAGCTACTAATCCCATATTTTTTGAGGATTAAAACAATGACAAACCCAACGGAGCCACACAAGATTCTTGTGATTGGCGGGGGCGCTGGCGGCCTTGAGCTCGTCACCCAACTAGGCCACCGCTACCGAAAAAATCCCTCAGTTGAAGTAACCCTAGTCGATCAAAAACGTTCTCATATCTGGAAACCTCTTTTACATGAGGTGGCCACGGGTTCGCTTGATCCAAATACAGATGGCGTTGTTTACCATGCTCACGCGGTCAAACACCACTATGAGTTCGAACTAGGTACATTTTGCGGCCTAAATAAAGACACAAAAACCGTCACACTGGCTGAAACAGTCGATGAAGATGGTGTTCAAATACTTCCGGAAAGGCATCTGCAATATGACACCCTTGTTTTAGCGATCGGAAGCGTCAGCAACGATTTCAAAACACCGGGTGTAAAGGATCACTGTTTCTTCCTAGATACGGCTAAACAAGCTGAACGTTTCCATAACGCGCTCATTAACAACTTCATGCGCGTGAACCAGCGTGAAAACGGCGTATTAAATATCGCGATTGTTGGTGCAGGCGCAACGGGTGTTGAGCTTGCAGCTGAGCTTTACAACGTAACCGACATGCTTAAGTCATACGGCCTTCCGAAAATGACGGCTAAACAGCTGAAGGTTACGCTTATCGAAGCTGGTCCACGTATTCTTCCTGCACTGCCTGCTCGTATCTCCGGCTCTGCCCGAGATGAACTAGCAGCTTTGGGTGTAGATGTATGTGAAGATACGTTGATCAAATCAGCGAACGCTAATGGCTTTGAAACGGCTGACGGTTCAGAAATCGAAGCAGATATGATGATCTGGGCCGCTGGCGTTAAGGCACCTGACTTCCTAGCAGATCTTTATGGTTTTGAGTTAACTCGCACGAATCAGATTCTGGTTAAACCTACGCTTCAATCCAGCATCGACGATAGCATTTACGTGATTGGTGATTGCTGTGCTTGTGCGCAGGAAGATGGTAGTTGGGTGCCGCCTCGGGCCCAATCAGCACATCAAATGGCGTCAATCGTTAAGAAAAACATTATTCTTACCGAAAAAGGCAAACCACTTAAAAATTTCGTCTACAAGGACCACGGTTCACTGGTCAACCTTAGCCGTTACAGTACCGTGGGCAGCTTGATGGGCAACCTTTCAAAGAACTCGATGTTTATTGAAGGGAAAATTGCTCGCATCGTTTACGTTTCACTTTATCGTATGCACCAAATTGCTATTCACGGCTTCTTCAAAGCGATGATCGTTTATATTGCTGAGAAGATCGGAAAAGTAGTACGACCGAAGATGAAACTGCACTAAGTTTCTAGATTGGAATAGTACGTTGATTGTTGATCTTAAATCAGCGCACTATTCCCACTCATTTTGATAAGCTACTTCCCTAGTCCAACAATAGTTAGACCCTTCGCTCATCTTTTCTAGTTCCGCTTTTAAAAACTCAGTAAATACTGCCACCTTACGTGGTAGAAAATCCCGCCTAGGATAGAGTAAATACACACCATAGCCTTCTGGCTCAATAGGTGGAAACAACGAGACTAATTCACCTGAGCTTAAGCCATCTTTAAATAGAAAATGAGGCCCCTGCATCACACCGACACCGCTACGACAAAGATCCACCAGCGCCTGACCATCATCAACTACTAAATAGTTTTTGGGATCTAGCTTTTCGGTCTCCCCATCCACTTCAGCCAAAACAGGCATCAACTTACCTGTCTGCTTAAAGCGAAAACGTATCCATCGGTGATTATCAAAATCCTGAAAACTATCGATTTGTCCGCACTTCATAAGGTAGCTTCTTGATGCACAAGTAAGAAAATCCATAGGGCTCAACTTATGCAATACCATACGACTATCAGATACCGTACCTGTTCGGATCGAGAGATCGAATCCCCGTTCGATAATATCGACATATTCATCGGAGAAACTCAATTGCAGACTAATATCCGGATACCGTTCGGTAAATTTACAGAGTAATGGAACAATATATAAACGCCCGTAAGCGACCGGTAAGTTTACCTTTAGAACACCCGTTGCAGACTCATTACCCGATTTAAGACGCTGCTCACACTCATCTAGATCTATGAGTAACGTTCTTACAGTCTCTAGGTATTCCTTTCCCGCATCAGTAATGGTCAGCTTTCGGGTAGAACGATAAAACAGTGTATAGGCTAACTGCTTTTCTAATCGGCTTATCGCCTTGCTTACTGTAGATGCATCCGCACCTAGTACCGCTGCGGCAGCTGCAAATGATCCTTTTTCGCATACGGTAATAAACGTTTTTAATACATTGAATTTATCCATTCATGAAGAATATTCACCAATTAAATTCTGATCAAGATATTTTTCACTTATGAGCTTGATTCTAAAATGGTCGCAATTAACTTTCCGGAGATAAAAATGAGAAAGCAATTTGTACGACTAACAGCAACTCTGGTTTTACTACTCTTAAGTCAACTAACATTCGGCGAGAGTAAGAAGATCGGCATTCTTGTCTTTGATGGTGTTCTAACATCCGATGTAACAGCACCATTAGAAGTTTTTGGCGTCGCCAGTAGAAAAACATGGTTTAGTGACTACACACCTATCGTTATCAATGTTGAAAATAAGCCCGCGGTAACCACTGAAGAGGGCCTAAGCTTAAACAGCCCCTATTGGATCGGTAATGCTCCTGAACTAGACGTTCTAATCGTACCCTCTAGTTACGACATGGACCCACTGCTCGAAAACATCCAATTGATCCAATTCATTAAAACCACGGCTAAAAACGCCGAATGGATGGCGAGTAACTGCTCCGGTTCTTTCTTACTTGGTAAGGCAGGCCTGTTGGATGGATTAAAGGCCACAACTTGGGCTGGCGGTGAAAAGGATCTTGCTCGCACCTTTCCAGATGTAAAAGTCCAATACGATCAGAATGTAGTAATTGACGGTAATGTGATTACGTCCAATGGCAGCTTAGTTAGCTATCAAGCAGCGCTAGTGCTTCTGAGTAAATTAGCATCGGCCTCTAAAGCTAATGAAGTAGCAGAGGCGCTACAATACACACGCTTTTCTACTAAGAAATTTATTTTGTAATTAACTCAGGCCCAGCAAATTTATTTGCTGGGCCTTCCATCATTTATAAACAACGAAAATATTACTCACAAGAAACCGTTCGAGTAGAAGCCCACTCTCTTAAATAATCAATCTTTTCAGACATCACAACAGACAGGGGCTGAGTCTTTCGTAACTCGGCATGCAGTAGAGCTTGATCAAGTTCAACATTCTGGGCATGGGCGGTATAAAAAGCAGAGATAACTGCTTGCTCAATTTCAGCTCCCGAAAATCCAACGCTTTCTTCAATCAATCGCTTAAAGTCAAAGTTGCTTACATCGACACCTTGGCGTTTCAGATGAATATCAAAGATTTTAAAACGAATATCGTCATTAGGGAGATCGACAAAGAAGATCTCATCAAAACGCCCTTTTCGTACAAGCTCCGGTGGCAAGGCTTCAATATCATTCGCCGTAGCTACGATAAATACGGGCGCATCTTTCTCGGCCATCCACGTCAACAAGGTACCCAGCATGCGTGTCGCAGGGCCACCCTCATCACTTCCTGATGAGATCCCTTTTTCAATCTCATCTAACCAAAGCACACAGGGCGCCATAACCTCTGCCGTTTGTAGGGCTTCACGAAGATTACGCTCAGTCTCACCGTAAAATTTGTTATATAGGGCGCCAAAATCCAGTCGTAATAAAGGCGCATGCCAGCTACCTGCAACCGCTTTAGCCGCAAGGCTTTTACCACAACCTTGTACGCCCAATAACAGCATCCCTTTAGGTGCGGGTAAATTACCAACGCCACTATCACCGTTAAAAAATGGTTTTCGTTCATTTAACCAATTTTTAAGTCCGTTAAAACCGGCTATATCAGAGAACTGTGCAGTGTCATATTCAAAATGCATATTCCCCTGCTCACTCAATAGCTGATACTTCGTTTCGTTAATTGCAGGGATATCACTGGTGGTGATCGCACCATCATCAAAAATTGCATTTCTTGCTAATCGCCGAACATCAGATCGGGTTAAACCCGTTAAGTTTCTAACCAAAAGCTGCAGGTTTTCAGAACTCGCCTGCACTTTAGAGCCTGAACTAGCCAACCAGCTCTGTGCTTCCTCTCGAACAATTTTTTCTATCTCCCTACGTTCAGGTAGAGCGATATCTAATTTGGCGCTAAGTTTCATAATCTCAACTGGCACTTCCAACGCGTGGCTAAGCAAGATTAACGTATGGCCTAGTTCATGAAATTTGAGCGCAATATCCTTCAATAAACGTACGTGCATAGGCTCATCCAAAAACGGATGCAAATCCGCCAATACGTAAACACCAGGGGTAGATACTGATTTAATATGCGCTAGGGCTTCGGTCGGTTGCGAGAATAACTTTTGCGGCGGGAGATCACGATCAATTCGCTGAATGCCATCGGTCAAAGTCCACTTGAATAGCGGCCTTTCATACACAGGCTTAAGTGATAACAGCACATCAACCACCTGATTCTCCTCGGTACTTTCGATGACAATTAGAGGGATCTCAGATTTGATTAAGACTTCCAGTTGATGCTGTACCATGCCTAAACTCCATTTAAACTAAAGGAATTACTCTATTACATCTGTAAGTATCTATGCAAAGTAAATCAAATAGTTAACTCGGGCATTTGACCTGTTGACTGAAACAGTGGATCCAAGCCTAATTGCTGTAATAAAGAAAAGGAATTCCGATGAAACTACTGACTTTAATAGTATGGCTAAGCAGCATAGCTATATACCTTTCAAGTGACACTCTAGGGCTTCACGGATATATAACCATCGCCATACCTGCAACATTTCTACTCTTATCATTTATCTTGGTAGAACAGTTCAAAGCGATGTTCAGATGGTTTCATCATTTGATCGTAATTCAAATATTGTTTTGGTACCTATATTCGATTTACTTGCATATCCCAAGAATGGAAGGCAACGTCATAGAACAATACCTTTCATATTCACAGATTTTCCTAACGGCTAATTGGTACATTGGTTTTATGCTGTTTTTTGGACTAATTTCGATACCGCAAACAAAGAAGACCAAGCAAGCCATGCTCCATCCAACAATTGAATGCGCAATACCTGAAGAATCATTAGGCAAAAAATAAGGCGGTTAAACCGCCTTATTAGATTTATAAAAAATTATAACTTTTCGTTCTTTAGGAAACTGAAGCCACATCAGAGATAACCTGGCGTATCCAACGGTGAGCAGCGTTATGTTGTAGCAATGGGCTCCAAGCCATTTTGAACTCAAATTCCGGAATATCAAAAGGCGGTTTTTTCACGACTAATCTGGGGTTTTCAGATTGGATAGAAGCAGCACGACTTGGAATAGTTGCGATAAGACCACGCTGAGAAGCAAGCAAAGCAGCTGATTGATAGTGTCGAGTGAATACCGAGATATGGCGCTTATAGCCAATTGAGTCTAATGCCTCATCAACCCAACCGAGCCGCTTGGTATCTTCAGGCGTGATACCCATACCTGCTCCCATGCCGGTTTTACTCACCCAAACATGATTTGCCCTGATATAAGTTTCCAAACAGTAATCATGGGAAATGGGATTATCTACGGCAAACAAACACGAAAACGAATCTTTCCATAAGGTCTTTTGGTGGAAGGATTGCGGCATAGTATCAAAACGGTTGATGACCAGATCAACCAAGCCCTGCTCCACTTCAAGAAAGCTCATATCACTCGGCGTTAAGATATCAAGAACAACATCAGGCGCTTCACGGTTCAAACGCTTTAATAATCGGGGTAATAGTGTTGCCTCACCATAGTCACTGGTCATTATACGAAAGACTCGATCACTGGATTTAGCATCAAACTCAGTTGTTGGTTCTATAACCTGTTCTACCGATGCAAGGATCTGTCTAAGCAGTGGCTGCAATGATTGAGCACGCTCAGTAGGCACCATTCCTTCACTGGTTCGAACCAAAAGTGGGTCACCAAAAGTTTCACGCAACCGCCGCAAACCGTTACTCATAGCGGGCTGTGTAATCCCAAGTAAGCTGGCGGATCGAGTCACATTACGCTCCCGCAGCAAAATATCAAGATACACCAAAAGGTTAAGGTCGATTTTATCCAGATTCATATCAATGCCGTAATCATGCGTGTTTCAGTAATAATACCATAGACCTATTCACAGGATAAATACTGCAAATAACAGGCATTTATTTCAATTATAGGGTTAACCGCACTAGAATCGATTGCGAAACTTTTAAGAGTTAGCCGAAAACTGGCTAGCAACTAATATAGAAGGAATGACCATGTCATCACTGAACAAAGACATCGAAAGCATTGCAGGTCTTAAAGCTGAAGCTGGCAGCCCTTGGGATGCAATCAACCCAGAATCTGCTGCACGCATGCGCGCTCAGAACAAATTCAAAACTGGCCTAGATATCGCTAAGTACACTGCTGGTATCATGCGTCGCGACATGGCTGAGTTCGACAAAGACAAAACTAAGTACACTCAGTCTCTAGGCTGCTGGCACGGTTTTGTTGGTCAGCAAAAGCTGATCTCTATCAAGAAGCACTTCGGTTCTACTGAGCGTCGTTACCTATACCTATCTGGTTGGATGGTTGCTGCTCTACGTTCTGACTTCGGTCCTCTACCAGACCAGTCTATGCACGAGAAAACTTCTGTTGCTTCTCTTGTTAACGAACTTTACACATTCCTTCGTCAAGCTGACGCTCGTGAACTAGGCGGTCTATTCCGTGCACTAGACAAAGCACGTGAAGCTGGTGACGCTGCTCTAGAAGCTGACATCCAGTCTCAGATCGACAACCACGAAACTCACGTAGTGCCAATCGTTGCTGACATCGATGCTGGTTTCGGTAACGCTGAAGCGACTTACCTAATGGCTAAGCAGATGATCGAAGCAGGTGCATGCTGCCTACAGATCGAAAACCAGGTTGCTGACGAGAAGCAGTGTGGTCACCAGGACGGTAAAGTAACTGTTCCTCACGCTGACTTCCACGCTAAACTACGTGCTCTACGTTACGCTTTCCTTGAGCTAGGTGTTGACGACGGTGTTATCGTTGCTCGTACTGACTCTGAAGGTGCTGGCCTAACTAAAGAAATCGCTGTAGTTAAAGAACCAGGCGATCAAGGCGACGTTTACAACTCTTACCTAGACGTTGAAGAAGTTGCTCCAGAAGATACTGCTGAAGGCGACGTACTAATCAGCCGTAACGGCAAGCTAGTTCGTCCTAAGCGTCTACCTTCTGGTCTATACCAGTTCCGCGCAGGTACTGGCCACGAGCGTTGCGTATTCGATTGTATCGAAGCTATCAATGCTGGTGCCGACCTTCTTTGGATCGAGACTGCTGTACCAACAGTTCACGAAATCAAAGGCATGATGGACGACGTTCGCAAGGTTCACCCAAATGCGAAACTAGTTTACAACAACTCTCCATCTTTCAACTGGACTCTAAACTTCCGTCAGCAAACTTACGATGCATGGGCTGCTGAAGGTAAAGACGTTTCTGGTTACGACCGCGACAACCTAATGTCTGCTGATTACGACGGTTCTGAACTGTCTGACGCTGCTGACGCTCGCGTTCAAACGTTCCAGGCTGATACTGCTCGCGAAGCGAACGTATTCCACCACCTAATCACTCTGCCTACTTACCACACGACTGCACTGTCTGTTGATAACTTGGCTAAAGAATACTTCGGTGAGAAGGCTATGCTTGGTTATGTTGAAGGCGTACAGCGTAAAGAAATCCGTCAGACTATCGCATGTGTTAAGCACCAAAACATGTCTGGTTCTGACATCGGCGACGACCACAAAGAATACTTTGCTGGTGAGAACGCTCTAAAAGCTGGCGGCGCGAAAAACACGTCTAACCAGTTTAACTAAGCAATACTAGCTAAGGCGCATGCTCTAGCTTGCTAGGGCATCTACCTTGCATAGAAAGGCGGCCCCTTTTTAAGGTGTCGCCTTTTTTATACCTGCTATAAATACTTAGAAAGTTACAAAAGATTCAATTTAAGTTTTAGGATAGAATCCCCTACTGCTTTCAACTGCAAACTGATTAAGTGATTTAGATTATGACTACACCTACTTTTCTTAAAGACGCTAAAGAACTGTTAACTGAACAGGGTTTTGCCACTAGTAACACCTGGTACCATGGCACATCTTCCGCGCTGGTCGAATCAATCAAAGATCAGGGGTTAAATCGTTCTGGCGACAAAGCGCTTAAACAAGCTGCCAAACAAACAATGGCAACAATCGGTAATAGCTATACCGAAACAATCGAGCCTGTATTCCTAACACAAAGCAAAGAGCTAGCTTACTTTTGGGCAGAACAAACCGTTAGAAACCGCTCCGTACGTATCGAAGGCGATGAAGAACCTGTCGTTTTTGAAGTGACACTTTCAGATGATATGAACAGCCGAGTAAAAACTGATGTAGGCGCAGCGAGTCTATTAATGGTGAAAGAAGGCGAAGCTTATTTGGCTCATTTAGCCGGTATCTATGAAGAATGCGGCCTTGAAGCACCAGAAATTGATCTAAAAAGTGCTGATCGAATGGATTACCTAAACAAACTAGGCATGGCTTATTACGATTACGACATCGATAAAGATTCTGTGAATTTGCTAAGCAAGTGATCCCATCACCCTAGCCTCACACATATAAAAAGGACGCGATTGCGTCCTTTTTATTGCCTGATATAAAACTATTGTGTTTCGCCGTCCTGCAGCTCACAGCTCTGCTCTAAGACCTTCACCCTTTTCAAAGCTTCATCTAAATTCATTTGATCAAGCACAGCCTGAACCCCCTGTTGGCTTGTCTCTTTATTCAACTCTACAACTTGGTACATCTGAAACAGGTTGAAACCTAATGAGCACACGAAAACAATCGCAAGCAGTATAGCTGCGTCCAAATGCAGCGGTACTTTTCGTTTAAGGTCCAATATATTTTCCTTGATAAGCTGGAAGTTAGATACGAAATATACCAATTTTTTAGACAATCAAACAAACTAAACCGCTGCTATTTAGACGGTTTTTGACGATGGTAACAACAACCTCAAATGGCTCGGTTATTTTTTGCCCCTCACATGCCACTAGGTGTTAATAACGGCAACTATCTACCCACCCACCGCAGATTTGGTCATTTTTCAACCAGCCAACCTACTGATTATAAATCGTTTATACATTCTGGCATTAGGTTTGCTGTGCATTGAATATTAGAAAATAACCTCGGAGCCGGTCATGCACGCTGTTACACATACACCAAAGCGCCTAAACGCACTAGAACAGATCCCTGTTCATGAGCAGATTAAAAAGCATATGAAGGCACTCGAAGAGGCTCCGAGCATTTCCAGCATCGATCAATTTTACTTAGACATGTTGGAACAATTCCTGCCAGCCAATCAGAAAGCGCGCTATCTTAAGCTACTCAAAAAAGAGATCGTCGCTGTCTTTAGAATCGACCAAATTATGGCTGCAGTGCTATATAGCGATTCCACTATTGAGTCCTTTTCACATCAAGTAACCGAGCATATTAACTCGTTAAACGCCGGCCCATTATCCGTCAGCCGTATTAGTTACATATTGCACAAAGCGCTTTCTGATCGAGTTTCTGTCGATTATTTTTGTAAAGACAACCCTACTTATTATGATCTAAAACTGGGCTACCTATACACTGAAGAAGATTTACAGGCGGGCTTTACTGCAGACGAAACCTCTACAGAAGAACTCATGTGTGACTGGTTACAGAGTTATCAGCAGTGGATGCACGACTATCTATATTTCAACCTTGCACAGATAACCAAAGAAACCGATAGATTACCGCCTAAAACACTGTCTCTACTGCAGAACTATAGCGCCGAAGAGAAAGAGCAATTACAAGCATTGCTTTAGCAGATACATAAACACTTTCTTGTCAGTTGATGGTCTGTGCTATAGATTGAGCTTTTCTCACCTTCAAGAGCCCAGCCTTTATGGAATATGTACTACCGCTTTTAATATTGGCCATCGTTTTATTTCTCTACACTAGTCGCCAAAATAATTTAAAACTCGCAGAAGCCAACAAGAAAGCTGGCGAAGAATTTTTAGCTGAAAACACAAACGATCCGGACGTCACCCAGACAAGTTCTGGTTTACAGTTTAAGGTTATCGAAAAGGCTGATGGAACATCCAAGCCCAGTGCCACATCCACAGTTAAAGTTCATTATCATGGCACATTGATAGACGGCACAGTGTTTGATAGCTCGGTCGATCGTGGAGAGCCTATTGAATTTGGTTTAAATCAAGTCATTAAAGGCTGGACAGAAGGCTTACAATTGATGGCAACGGGCGACAAATACCGTTTCTACATCCCATCAAATCTAGCTTACGGAAATGGATCTGCTGGCGTTATTACACCAGGGTCAGTGCTTATATTTGATGTTGAACTGTTAGATTTTAAGAACTAAACAATCTCTGACAGAATGCTAAATTGAGGCAAGATATAAAGTAAACAGGAAGCCAATTGGCTTCCTGTTATGTATAAACGATTAAATATCGCTAACATCAAATTCAGCTACAGGGCTGACATCTGCTTCGTAATCTACGGAGTCGATGCCAAAACCAAATAGTTTCAAGAACTCATCTTTATACAGCTGGTAATCTGTAAGATCGAATAGGTTCTCAGACGTTACTTGAGGCCAGATTTCACGGCACGCATTCTGAACTTCTTCTTTAAGCTCCCAGTCATCCATACGGAAACGGTTAGTATCGTCCATTTCTGCTGTATCACCGTATAGACCTGTATCGAATAAACGCTGAACCTGCTCCATGCAACCTTCGTGTAGGTTCTGTTCACGCATTACCTTAAAGCACATTGCCAAATATAGAGGCATAACTGGGATTGCAGAACTTGCCTGAGTTACAACAGATTTCAAAACACCAATGTTCGCTTGACCGCCTGTTGCGTTGAGCTTGCTATCGATTACTTTAGCAGCACGATCAAGATCCTGCTTAGCTTTACCTAATGCACCATCCCAGTAGATTGGCCAAGTAATATCTGAACCGATGTAAGAGTACGCTACAGATTTACAGCCATCAGCTAGTACGCCTGCTTCAGAAAGCGCGTCCATCCATAGCTCCCAATCTTCACCGCCCATTACCGTTACAGTAGCTGCGATCTCTTCTTCAGTAGCCGGCTCAACCTCAGCATTGATGATGACATCTTTATTAGTGTCAATCGCTGTGGATTTGTACGGCTCACCAATAGGTTTAAGGCAAGAACGGATAACTTCACCAGAATCTGGCATTTTACGAACAGGAGAAGCTAGAGAGTAAACAACTAGATCAACCTGCTTCATCTCTTCCTTAATTAGCGCAATCGTTTTCTCTTTGGCTTCGTGAGAGAAAGCATCGCCATTCAAGCTTTTAGAGTAAAGACCAGCCGCCTTAGCTTCTGAATCAAATGCTGCAGAGTTATACCAGCCTGCAGTACCTGTTTTACGCTCAGTACCTGGCTTTTCGAAAAACACACCAATTGTCGCTGCGCCCGAACCAAATGCTGCTGCGATACGGGAAGATAAACCGTAGCCACTGGATGCACCAATTACTAGAACACGCTTAGGGCCATTTTCAATAGCGCCCTTCTTCTGAGTGTATTCGATTTGCTCACGCACATTAGCTGCACAGCCAGTTGGGTGAGTAGTAGTACAAATAAAACCGCGAATTTTTGGTTTGATAATCATGGCTAAACGGGTCTCAAATCCATTAGAAAAATTTGGTCTGTAAGATACAGCAATTCATTGCAAGTTGACAGTTTCATGCGGCATCCCTAATTCACAGACAAAATTTACTGGGCTATTTAATTCTTACGAATTGTTACTAACTGATTTTATAAATAGGCAGAGGCGGTTTCTTTTGGTTATGATGCGCAGATTGCATATTCTATTTAAAGGAACATCCCCATGCAGGAACTACACGGTTACTACCTAGAAGATTTAGAAGTAGGTATGAGCGATAGCTTTGCCAAAACCATTACTGATGCAGACGTCTGCATGTTTGCGGGTATTTCCGGTGATACTAACCCAGTTCACATTAATGATGATTACGCGAAAACAACACCATTTGAAAAACGCATTGTCCACGGCATGTTTAGTGCTGCACTGATCTCAACTGTTGCAGGTACGAAGCTTCCAGGGCCAGGCGCAATTTATGTTGATCAACAAATTAAGTTCCGTGCTCCTGTATTTATTGGTGACACAGCTAAAGCGACACTTACAGTTGAAGAGATTGATACACGCCGCCGTCGCGTAAAGTGCAAAACAGATGTAACTGTAGGCGATAAAGTTGTTGCTACAGGTACAGCAACCTTTATGGTTGATAAGAAAGAAGCTTAATTTCCTCTTTCTATGCGCTAGCTTTATCTAAGCTAGCGCCTCCTACCCCATATTTATCACTCCTTCCTAATTTTAATGATCCTTATCAATAGAATTGATTAAATTCTAGACTTTGGTCGATTGCGATCCTTCTACCCATGAGTAGAATGTGCCAGCAAAAAAAATAACAACAAAAATGGACTACCATGAAGAAGATTTTAATTAGCGCCTGCATGCTAGGTGATCGCGTACGCTATGATGGCGGCCATCACTTAATTGACCACCCAACATTGCAGCGTTGGCACAAGGAAGGCCGCTTTGTCCCTATCTGCCCTGAAGTCGCAGGTGGCTTAAGCACACCACGCCCACCAGCAGAAACACAGTGCAAATTCCCTATTTTAATCACGACACAAGATGGCAACGACGTTACGCCTGAGTTTTTATCAGGTGCTGAAAGAACCTTAGAAATTGCCAAACGCGAAGGTGTCGCTTGCGCGCTTATGAAGGCTAAAAGTCCTTCTTGCGGCAACAAACGTATCTATGATGGCAATTTTTCCGGCAACCTAGTTGAAGGTTCAGGTGTAGCAGCAGCTGAGTTAATGCGTAACGGCATCCCTGTATTCAGTGAAAAAGAACTGCCTGAACTCTTTGCTTTTATCGAAGATTCTGAAAGGATGACGGCCTGAAACGAATTAGTTAAGAGGCCTATTGATGGAGCAAGAGATTCAAAACGAGCTAGAAACCATAACTCGTTTAACAAATATGGTCATAGATTTTTTCGTCAATTACAGTTTTCAGGTAATTGGTGCGATCATCATTTTTTTGATCGGTCTGATTGTCGCTCGATCAATAGGCAAGTTCGCTCTTAAGCTATGCGAAAAGAATAGCGTTGATGTTACCCTGAGCTTATTTATAGCCAGTACCGTAAAGCTGCTAATCGTAGCTATGGTATTGGTGATTTGTTTAGGTAAATTTGGTATCAGCGTTGCGCCTTTTGTGGCAGCAATCGGTGCCGTATCTCTAAGTGCTGGATTAGCTCTACAAGGTGTGTTCTCCAATTATGGCGCAGGCTTCACTATTATCCTGACCCGTCCATTCGTCGTCGGTAATACCATAACAATTAACGACATTTCTGGTGTCGTAACAGAGATTAAGCTCGCACATACCCTACTCGCCACAGAAGATGGTGAGATCATTACAATTCCAAACAAGCACATCGTCGGTGAAGTGATAACCAATTCTTTCGCTAATAAAGTTGTCGAAGCCTCTGTTGGTATTAGCTACAGTGCAGATCCAGAAGTTGCGATTCAAGTAATCAAACAATCTTTAGCCCAGTTTGATGAACTTTCTCAAGAATCCCCGCCACAAGTGGGCATCGAAGCCTTTGCCGATTCTTCTATCAATATTGCTTACCGTTATTGGGTGCCGACAGACCGCTATTTTGAAGTGCAATATCAAGTGAATTTAGCTGTATTTAAAGCACTTCAAACCGCTGATATAGAAATTCCATTCCCTCAACGGGAAGTTACATTGAAAAATGCAGCTGCTGAGTAGTTTTTTCCTTGGCAGCACCATTGCAGCCACCTACAATGTGGCGATTTGAAACGAATTTAAAATTGATTGAGTAAAAGTATGCGCACTAGCCAGTATCTCATATCCACCGTTAAGGAAACGCCATCCGACGCAGAAGTCATCAGCCACCAGTTGATGCTTCGAGCAGGCCTTATTCGTAAAGTTGCTTCAGGTCTTTATAACTGGTTGCCGCTTGGCCTTCGCACGCTTCGCAAAGTTGAGCGTATCGTTCGCGAAGAGATGGACAAATCCGGTGCGATGGAAGTCCTAATGCCAGCAATTCAGCCTGCTGAGCTTTGGGAAGAGTCTGGCCGCTGGGAACTTTACGGTCCTGAGCTACTGCGCGTTAATGATCGTCACAACCGAGAATTCTGTGTAGGCCCTACGCACGAAGAGGTCATCACTGACCTTATCCGTCGTGAGATCAAAAGCTACAAACAGCTTCCTGCAAACTTTTACCAGATCCAAACTAAATTCCGTGACGAAATTCGCCCTCGCTTTGGCGTAATGCGCTCACGTGAATTTATCATGAAAGACGCATATTCTTTCCACGTAGGTCAGGAATCTCTTCAACAGACTTACGATGTAATGCACCAAACTTACACCAACATCTTTAACCGCCTAGGCTTAGATTTCCGTCCTGTACTTGCGGACACAGGTTCAATCGGTGGTGCTACCTCTCACGAATTCCACGTACTTGCTGACTCTGGTGAAGATGACATCGCGTTCTCTAATGTTAGCGATTACGCAGCAAACGTAGAATTAGCTGAAGCACTATCTCCTGAAGGCGATCTAGCAGCGCCATCTGTTGAGATGACGACAGTAGATACGCCAAATGCGAAGACAATTGATGAATTGGTTGAGCAGTTTGATCAACCAATTGAGAAAACAGTTAAAACGTTGATCGTTGCAGCATCTGAAGAGTGCGAAGCAGATTTTGTTGCTCTGTTGGTTCGTGGTGATCACGAGTTAAACGAGATCAAGGCAGAGAAACTTGCACAAGTTGCTGAACCTCTAGAATTTGCTACAGAAGAACAGATCCGTGATCTAATCGGTGCTGGCCCAGGCTCTCTTGGCCCTGTTGGCTTAAACATCCCAGTGATTGTTGACCGTGCGGTTGCTAAAACATCTGACTTCAGTGCTGGCGCTAACATCGACGGCAAGCATCTATTTGGTATCAACTGGAATCGCGATGTTGATCTACCAGAAGTCGCAGATCTTCGTAACGTTGTTGAAGGTGATCCGAGCCCATGTGGTGAAGGTACACTTGTCATCAAACGTGGTATCGAAGTAGGTCACATTTTCCAGCTTGGTCAGAAATACTCAAAAGCCCTAAGCGCTGAAGTTTTGGATCAAAATGGTAAGTCTGTAGTAATGGATATGGGCTGTTATGGTATCGGTGTTACCCGTGTCATTGCAGCTGCGATTGAGCAGAACCACGATGACGGCGGTATTATCTGGCCAGAAGCGATCGCTCCATTCCACGTTGCACTAATTCCGCTTCAATACGATAAGTCTGATGAAGTACGCGAACTAACTGACAAGCTTTACAATGAACTAAAGCAGGCAGGTTACGATGTAATCATGGATGACCGTGATAAGAAGACCAGCCCTGGCGTTAAGTTTGCTGATTCTGATCTTATGGGTATCCCACACCGCGTGGTTATCTCTCCTCGTGGTATCGAAGCAGGCACTTTAGAATACAAAGGCCGTCGTGACGACGAGAAACAAGACGTTGCAGTAGAAGGCGTGTTACCACTACTAGCTGAGCGTATCAATCTGTAAGATTATTTTTCAGATCATTGCTCCATAAAAAAACGGGCTTAGCGCCCGTTTTTTCTTCTATCAATCCTCTTCTTGAGGATATAACCGTCTAAAATCATCAATAGTCGAGCCTGTCTGTTGTAAACGCCATACCAACTCAAACTCTGTGATCTCACCCTCACGATACAAAGCATGAAGTTCAGCATAGGCATTCGCCAAGAACAACGCTATTGATTCAGGCCGCTTAAGATCATTTTCTGTTGCCATTTGGAAGTCAGTAATTGGCTGACACCAATGCTCTGGCAGTTCCCATACTTCACACGCACGTCTTGTTAGCGCATGAGAAAAATCACTTAAAAGATGACTAAAAACCTCAGGGTGCGGTTCTTGCTTTTCAACAGCATGTATTTCAATCAATTTTTTAAAAATGATCAATTTACCAACATCGTGTATCAAACCAACAAAATACGCTAAACTGGGATTTCCTCCCAGATTTTCACAAATCTTTTTGGCATTATTGGCAACCTCTGAAGAGTGATCCCACAAAGCCTTACCGAAGGTCTCAAAATAAAAACTATCAATTTGGAACTTGTCAGCAACCAAAGAAGATAACACTACATCCCTTAAACGCTGCTGACCTAGCATACTTAATGCGTGCTCTAAATCTTGAATCACAACACCTGATCCGACAAATGCGGGAGAATTAGCGATAGAGATCACTTTCCCAGCTAAGGCAGGGTCTTCTTTAATAGCAGAAACAATTTTCGATTGAGGAGTATCCGGGTTAACCAGATCATTCATCAGCAATAAAGCATTTTTCGATAATTTGGGAATTGATTCTTCACTCAACCCCACCATCTCTTCATCTAATGAGGCCCTTAGGATACGCTCCTGTTGGTGCGATTCTTCAGTACCTAATGATCTTACACCTAAAAGATTACTAATAAATGAAAGCGTTAATTCACGGGAATGTTCCATTACCTTTGGAGCATCATCAGTTACAGCGCAAGCGTTATCTTCAGAACCGTCAACCATTGATGACTGCGGCTGATTGACTTCTTCTGATCTTTCATCATTTGAAAAGCCAAAAATTGATTTGAATTTGGCAAACATACCTACTCCAAGACAAAAACATATCACTAGCAGTGTAGTCGATTAACGCACTTCGAAGGTTTGAGGCGCATCAATGTTATCAACTCTATCACTAATAACTTCAGCGACGTTTGCCAGCTCAGGTCCTTGGCTCAGCCAAGCTTCCAATTGAAGCACAGCCTGCTCTTCACCCGTTGCCATAAGCTCGACACGTCCATCATTTAAGTTTCTCACCCAACCTTGAACGCCTAAAGAGATGGCTTTCTCTTTCGTTGATTGTCTAAACCAAACACCTTGGACCCGACCGCTGACAAATGCATGAATAGATAAATCTGCCACTTTATAAAACCTAAAAATTTAACCGTTTATTTGTTTTGTAGTGCTAATACTGTTTTCATCTTTGTCAGAAAACAATGATTCTAAAGTCAGAGAAAACGCCTGCTGTTCCTGTTCCGAGGTCTTAACTAGCTTTTCGTTAAGCACTCTCTCCCACTCCACTAAGCTGGTAGTAGTTACCGGTATAGGTGTAGGCCAAGGAAGTAGTTGGTTAAGTTGATATAACGTTAAATTACCTAAATCACGGCTTAATAGGTATTCACCTTGGTCACTACGCTTAACAATACCTCCCTCCAACAGAATCTTTAGATAGCTATCCCAACGCCCCTGATCCAAAGCATCCACCTCTTGTAGAAGCTTGTGATCCGAGATTGATTTCCCCTGCTGTTGAGCCTTCCATAAACGGTGTAATACCGCCACAACCGAATATAGGTGCGGAAGATCGTTAGTCCGCTCATTTGGCCGATAAACTGTAATACAGCGCGTTAGCTCAGCCCCCATCAATATGATGACCCAACTGATAAAGATCCAAAGCAGAAATAGAGGCACGGCTGCGAAAGCACCGTAGATCAGTTCATAAGATGGGAACTGGGTAACAAACGCAGTAAAGCCTCTTTTCGCTGTTTCAAATAACAGTGCTACGCCGACACCACCTAATAGCGCGCTTTTAAAGGGCACAGGACAGTTAGGTACAGCGACATACATCAAAGTAAAAGCGGTAGCCGACAAGATCGTTGGTAATGCTGACAATAAGCGCGCACGCCCCACCGCCTCTGTCGCCTCACTGATAAACGGCAAACTTGCGATATAAGAAGTTAAAACTAAGCCTAAACCGATCAAAATTGGCCCGAGGCTCAAAATAGCCCAATAAAGCAGAAAGCTTGATAGTCCTTTACGAGGCTCATTAACTCGCCAGATACGGTTAAATGCAGCCTCTATATTTTTCATCATCATAATCGATGTGATGGCCAGCAGCGCGATACCTACTGCGGTTAATTTACGTGCTTGAGAAGAGAAATCGTTGAGGTAATCCTGTACTACGGCGCCGGTGGCAGGCACGAAATTATCAAACACCCAACCTTGTAGTTCCTGCCCTACTCCCTGAAAAGAGGGAACTGCCGCCAACATCGCGTAAGACACAGTCATCAATGGGACTACAGCAAACAGCGTGGTATAAGTTAATGCCGCCGCATTAAGAATCCCTTGGTTCTGCAGAAACTGTCGAAATAGATAACGAATAAACAGTGTAACACGGTGATTTAACAGCGAAGCCATTTCCATCCTCATAATAATCAGCTAAGCACTGGCCTAAAATGCAGTTCCTTCATGAAATCTGCAACACAGGCGTATACAATATCGCATAATCCAACACAATGAACGGATCATTTCACCTTGATCCCTTAGTACGGTATAGCACAATGAGTGAAGTAACTATCTATCACAACCCGCGTTGTTCTAAGTCTCGCCAGACTCTAGCACTATTAGAAGAGAACGGTGTAGAGCCACAAGTTCGTAAATATCTTGATGAAGCACCTTCTGCTGATGAGCTGAAAGTAGTGCTAAGCCAGTTAGGTATTTCTGCTCGCGATCTACTTCGCAAAAAAGAAGCTGAATTCAAAGAAAACGGCTTAGATGATATGTCTCTTTCTGAAGATCAGATCATTGAGATCATGACCAATGTGCCAAAACTAATCGAACGCCCTATCGTTATCAAAGGCGATCAAGCACGAATCGGCCGTCCACCAGAGTCTGTTCTGGAAATCATCTAATATGAGCGTTCCCTACGTCCTCGTTCTGTACTACAGCCGCCACGGTGCCACGCAATCGATGGCTAAACATATTGCCCGTGGTGTAGAACAGTCCGGTATTGAAGCACGTCTTCGCACAGTACCTGAAGTTTCAACGGTTGCTGAAGCAACAGAACCTTCAATTCCTGATCAAGGCGCGCTTTACTGCTCCGAACAGGATTTAGCCAACTGTGCAGGTTTAGCGCTAGGGAGCCCGACTCGTTTTGGAAATATGGCATCGCCATTAAAGTACTTTATCGATAGCACTAGCAGCTTATGGATGTCAGGAGCGCTGATTGATAAACCTGCTGCTGTGTTTAGCTCCAGTTCTAGTTTACATGGTGGCCAAGAAACTACTTTGCTTACCATGATGATGCCTTTACTACATCACGGCATGGTCATTGCCGGCTTACCCTATTCCGAATCTGAGTTATTAAAAACTAAAAGCGGCGGCACTCCTTATGGGCCGACACATGTAGCGGGGCCAGACAATAGCAATGAGCTAGACCCAATCGAAAAGAATTTATGTATTGCCCAAGGTAAGCGCTTGGGTGAACTGGCCCGCCGATTAGCAAACAACGTTTAATTTTAAACGCCTAGTAAAACCACGAGAGTACAAGCAGTTGAAAGCATATATTCCTGATGATCACGATTATCAAAGCAAAGCTAAATTAGGGCGTATCCTTTGTGTAGGAAGCTACCTAGGTTTGCTTGGTTGGTTTACGCTTTGGCACCTTTTCCTTATTCCTGTTCCAACCGGAAAACCTTGGGTTATTTGGCTTATCCATATGGCTCCACTGCTAGCATTTGCAGGGGTGATTATTAAAGGTAATCCTCGTGGGCACGCATGGCTTTGCTTCGTACTTCTACTGCTGTTTATGCAGGCGGTATTAGCTGCGACTAATCCAAATACGGCTGTCTATGGCATTGGCTATTCCTTACTTGTAGGTACGCTTTTCACCAGCGCCATGATGTACACACGCTGGCGTGCGCGCTATAACAAACAGCTGGCTCACTGGGCTGAACAGGCTGCAGATAAAGATGAAGCATCTAAGGATAGCTAAGCCGAAGCATGCGAGATCCCAAGACTTTATTACAGGGCATAAGAAAGCAGTTTCCCATTTTAGATCAAACAGTTAATGGAAACTCTTTAATCTATTTAGACAATGCTGCTACAACTCAAAAGCCGCAATGTGTCATAGATTCTGTCTCAGATTATTATCAGCAGAGCAACGCTAATGTTCACCGCGCAAGTCATGCGCTCAGCGCGGATGCGACACTGCTTTTTGAGTCTGCTCGCAGCACCGTTGCTCGCTATCTAAATGCCCGTAGTGAAAAAGAGATCATCTGGACACGGGGTACAACAGAGGGGATCAACCTAGTTGCCAACAGCTGGGGACAGCAGTTAAAAGCTGGCGACGAGATCATCTTAAGTACACTGGAACATCACGCTAATATCGTTCCTTGGCAGATGCTTGCTCAGCGAAATGGTGTTGTTCTAAAAATCATTCCGCTCTTAGACAATGGCGAGTTAGATCTAGAGCAATTTGAAAAACTACTTTCCAATAAAACCCGCTTAGTTGCGGTAACTCATGCATCTAATGCATTGGGCACGATCAACCCTGTGAAGCGCATTGTAGAGTTAGCTCATCAGGCTGGCGCGCTAGTGCTTATCGACGGCGCCCAGGCTCTGCCTCATCTTAAAGTAGACCTTCAAGATCTCGATGCTGATTTTTACCTGTTTTCTGGGCATAAAGTTTTCGCTCCGACAGGTATTGGCGCTCTCTACGGGAAGGAAGAACTTTTAGCTGCCATGCCTCCGTGGCAAGGCGGGGGTGAGATGATCAAACACGTGAGTTTTGATCAAACGACTTATAACGATCTGCCTTTCAAGTTTGAAGCAGGCACACCAAATATCAGTGCCACCATCGGTTTAGCAACCGCTCTGAACTGGTTATCTAGTTTTGATCGATCATTACTGGAACAACACGAACAACATTTGCTTAAAACAGCTATCGATGGCTGTTCTCAAATCAAAGGGTTTAATCGTATTGGTTCAGCATCTGAGTGTGTCAGTTTGTTATCTTTCACACTGACCGACCAACATCAGCAAGATATTGGCCTGCTGTTAGATCAACAAGGTATTGCTGTCCGTACAGGGCATCATTGCGCAATGCCTCTAATGCAGAGGCTAGGCTTACCGGGTACGACACGAGCATCTTTCGCTTTTTATAATACTGAAGCGGAAGTGAACCATTTCATTCAGACACTGGATTCGATTACTCGCCCTACGACTGTGGCTGTTGAATCAAACTCATCGCCAGAATCCTTGATCGATAAGCTTAAAGGTATCTCAGGCTGGAATGCTCGTTACAGAGAGATAATGCTGCTTGGGAAATCTGCTAAAGGCCTTCCCCAACAGTTAAAAACAGACGAACACCTCGTTAAAGGCTGTGAAAGTAATACTTGGCTGGTCATTAATAAAGAGCCCAACGGTACGTTAACCTTTGCTACTGACTCAGATGCCCGTATTATTCGTGGATTACTGGTATTGGTTGAAACCGCTTTCAACCATAAAACAGCGGATCAGATCTGCGCTTTTGATGTCGACGGTTTGTTTAAGCAACTAGAACTTGATCGTCATCTAAGCCCATCACGTGGTAACGGACTGCGTGCTGTCATCGACAAAATTTATCAGTTTGCCCAACAAGCAAACTAAGACAACTGAATTCCTTTTGGAGCAACAATGAGCAACTTTACTGACGTTTCTTACCTAAACACCGTATTTGGTAATGAACAAGGCAACCTTGAGAACCCAAATTGGGAAAAAGCTGGCAAGCAATTACACCTAATCAAAGAAGAGCTAGCTGAATTAGTTGAAGGACTCGAAAACAAAGATACCTCTGAAATCCGTGATGCTGTAGCAGATATCCTTGTTGTGACTTACGGTATGGCCCACATCATGGGTATTGATGCCGACAAAGATATGGCTGCTGTTCAAGCGAGCAACCTATCTAAGCTGTGCAAGACACAAGACGAAGTTGACCAAACATTGGCTTTTTACCAAAATGAAAAGCAACTGGATGTATACGTAGGCGGTGAACTACCTGAAGCTTACATCAAATCCTCCAAGGATCAGGAAGGCAGCGACGGTAAATTCTACCCGGCTCACAAATTCCTAAAATCTATCAACTGGCATGAACCTAAACTGGACTAATTATGCCTACATACGATTATCGCATTGAAGCGACTGGTGATGTGGTTGAAGTGAAGCACACTATGGCTCTTACCCCTAAGACTTGGGGTGAGCTATGTATTCTCGCTAATCTAGACCCACAAGAGATCCCTGAAGACTCGGAAGTTACAAAACTTTTATCAACCGCAGGGGTTGTAAAAAGTTCGACGCTCAAAAACCCTGAAGCTCCTCCATGCATGAGTGGTGGCGGCTGTCCAAGTGGTGGCTGCGGTTTTTGACAGCCATAGTAAGGTGAGTGATAGTAGATAATACGAGTCACTCACTTTTTCAAAGGCTGGATGCCAAACTATGCTTTCAGGGCAAACACCAGAACGACAAACAATTCTGAATTGGGCCAAACAAGGCCATATTAAACCAGACGAAGTAGAGCGTGCTTTAGCGCTTACCCAAGCCTCCCCAAGCAACAATCAGTGGTTAGCTTTCACGGCAAAGCTACTTCTCTGGCTTAGCGCTGTAGCACTTGCTGCGGGCGTTATTTTCTTTTTTGCCTTCAATTGGCAATCTATTTCTAATTTAATCAAGTTTGCAACGCTTCAAAGCACTATTGTGCTTGCAGGCATAGTCTATTCACGATTAGACCATTATAGTATTTCTGGTATCAGCTGTATCACGCTGATTACTTTATTAACTGGAGCACTACTGGCTCTTGTAGGTCAAAGCTATCAAACCGGTGCCGACCCTTGGCAGCTTTTTGCAATCTGGGCAGTATTCACTCTTCCCTGGGCTATTATTCATCGCGCAAGCACGGTCTGGGTGATCTTTATCACCTTGGTCAATCTCGCACTCTATCTCTATTCCGAAACCTTCCGTGGACTATTTGGCTTCTTGTTTAGAAGTGAAGATCTGACCAGTATCTTTTTAGCCATCAATACCGCGTTTATTTTGATTTTGGAGTTCGGGTATAGATTTAAGCAATGTCTTATTAAGAATCGCTTTGCTATTCAAATTTCCCTCTTCTTCGCTGGGTCGCTGGCAACTTGGTTAGCAATGTGGTCCATCTTTGATTTTGATGATTTTCATTGGGGCGGTCTCTTCTATCTGATCTGGATCTCTATCGCTTTCTACTACTATCGCCACTGCCAACTAGATCTATTTGTTCTCTCCGGGGTAGCCACCAGCCTTATTATCACTGCAAGCTCCTTGCTGATTAAAACCTTTGGTGATGCATTCGATGGTGGTGCATTTTTGGTTATCAGTTTGGCAATTATCGGCATGTCCACGGCAGCAGGAATTTGGCTAAAGAATCTATACCAAGTTCAAAAACAGCAAAGGAGTGCTCAAGATGACTAATTCAGATCAAGCACTTTGGCAGAAACTACAAACCGAAGGGATAGTCACTGCGGATCAACCAGAAGAGCACCCGAGCCAATCAGCATGGTTTATCCATCTGATGCAAGGCTTCTCTGGTTGGTTAGCAGCTTTGTTTATGCTTGGCTTTGTTGGCAGCATATTCGGATGGTTGTTCCGTTATGATAACCATATTCTTCTGATGGTCGCTGGACTCGGCTGTTCCATTGGCGCCTATACCATCTATCGTCACAGTGGCGAGTCCCCTTTCTACAATCAATTAGCTTTAGCTATCAGTATTTGCGGCCAATTTATGTTTGGCTGGGGTTTATTTGAATTTCTCGGAGATAATGAAGTTACGGTTTTTCTGGCGCTAGCGATCTACCAAGCGGTCCTAGCCCTTGTAATGCCGAGTTTCCTTCATAGAGTCATCTCGAGTTGGTTTGCCATGATCGCTCTATTCTGGGGTTTAAACCGCCAAGGTATACATGGACTAGATAGTGCTGTAGCCGCCCTCGCTTTTACATTGATCTGGTGTAAAGAACAGCAATGGCTGAAGTGGCATAAGTTTCTGATTCCTATCAGCTACGGTATGGCTATCTCACTATTACAGTTTAGTGGTCATTCGCTGTTACAAAATGAACTCTCATTTCTCTACAAGATCAGTGATGTAGGCTTTCTGCAACTTAACGGCCCTCTGATTGGCTCGATTGCACAAATAGCCACTTTCGCATTTCTACTGGCTTATATATTCAAAGAGCAACAAGTTACAAAAGACAGTAAAAACATTGCCGGCTATTTAGCCCTAATTATTATCATGGCCGCTACCTCATTTACGATTACCGGTTTACCTGCTGCACTCTTATTATTGTTAATCGGCTTTCATAGACAGCAACGCACCCTGCTAGGCTTGGGCCTAGTTGCATTAATTAGTTTTGTATCTTGGTATTACTACAACCTTCAGGAAACCTTACTGGTTAAATCAATCTATTTAGTGGGTTTAGGTACGGTAGCGGTAGCCAGTTACCTTCTCCTGAGCAAGATCTATCTACCAAAGAAGAAAATAGGCCTTAGCCATGTTGCTCAAATGAACCGAGCTAAATGGGGCGCATTACTCACTGCATTACTCTTGCTAATAGCGGTAAATATTAATATCTACCAAAAAGAGACCTTATTGGCTGAAGGCAAAACCGTTTTATTAGAGCTTGCGCCTGTAGATCCTCGCTCCTTGATGCAAGGTGATTACATGCGACTTAGATTCCAAATAACCAATGAAGCATTTAATCGTTCACTTAAGGACGTCCCTGCTGATGGATTTCTTTTAGTTAAGTTAGATGACAATCATAAGGCTAGTTTTTTGCAGCTTTTAACCCGCTCAGAAAAGGATATAGAACTCGCATCGAACCAAGCTATTCTTCAATACCGTATTCGCAATAGCCGAGTACAATTTGCAACCAATGCTTTTTTCTTCCAAGAAGGTACAGCGGAAAGATATGAAGCGGCAAAATACGGTATGTTCAAAACAGATGATAGTGGAGAGCTACTGTTGTATGCCTTAGTTGATGAATCACTCGAAGTAATAGGCACTAATAGCCCTTAATTTTTTCAATAAATTAGGTACTTTATTTGAAAAAACAGGAAGCTATCAGGGTTAAACTAAGACTTAGGCTTTCAGGGATTGAAAATTTACCCTAGACTTACTAAAGGAAACTACGGGGAAGGATTATGAACACCAAAATTAATCTACTTGTCGCGAGTATTGCTTTAACTGCAGGTATCGCAACGCCATTAACTGCTGTTGCCGAAGATAAGCAATATACGTGCTCCTACACGCATGCCAGTTACACCGCTCCATTTATGAAAGCACCGAAGACACGCAACTGCCCGCAAGGCCGCTGCAGCTATTCAATCGTAATCAAAAACGGCTCTGCTGTAGTAAACGGTGTTGCAGGTTTTAGCGTTGAACAGTCTGATGAACAGATCAAGTTAAGCAGAACCGCAAAGGATCCAGTTATGGGTGGTATGGACACAACTAACTTGACCATTAATAAATCAGATATGAGTTTTCAGAGTGTTAAGACGACAACGCCTTCTGTTGTTTTGACAACCCAAGGTAGCTGCTCCTAAAACTCGGGCATTTAATCAAACTGACCTTAAGTAATCATCCCTAGTTGTAGCCATTTATGAATCTTAATGACGTCCGTTTGTTTATTCAGGTTATTGAGCACAATGGATTTACCGCAGCCGCGGATAAATTAGGCATTCAAAAATCGACTATTAGCCGACGCATTACTCAACTAGAAGATGACTTAGGTTTAAGACTTTTACAACGTACGACTCGTAAGTTAAACCTCACAGCTGACGGCCAAAACTTCTACGAACGCTGCCTCCCCCTTTTTTCTGAACTAGAAGATATCGAGAATCACGTAACCTCCACCCAAGGTGAACCCAAGGGTAGGTTACGCATTACCATGCCGCCTGAAATTGGGATATTCATTATGAATGATCTCATCTCCAGTTTTATGGAGAAGTACCCGCTCATTCAGATCGATATAGAGCTCAGCCCTCGCGTCGTCGATCTTGTCCAAGAAGGTATCGACTTAGCACTGCGTGTAGGAAATTTAGATGACTCGAGCCTCGTAGGGCGTAAGATCGCCAATGCGTCTTCTAAGTTATATGCCAGCCAAGCCTATATAGATCGATTTGGTGAACCACTAACTCCAGACGATTTAAAAGAACATCAATGTATCGGCACTCATCTAAACTCCAATGAATGGGTCTTTGAAAACTGGAATGAAGGTAAAGCGGTTTCCATTAACTTCCGTTTACGTGCGAATAGCTTGAGCTTCAGCCTGGAGATGCTTAAACGTAATTTGGGGATTGCTCGCTTACCGAAAGCGTTCTGCATTGATGAACTTGAGTCAGGGGAGATAAAAGAAGTATTAGCCGATTATAAGGTGCCTACTGTAGGTATCCACGCGCTCTACCCTAGCCGTAAAAACCTAAATCCTAAGGTCCGTTTATTCCTAGACCATGTTGTTGAAAATCTAAAAGCCCATCCTTGGCTTAAATAGCTACTTAAGCAGCTGATTCCCACTCAGGCGGTTTACCATTAAACAGCGCTAGTAAAGTATCTATGCCTGCCATATCAATAGCATTTTTATGCGTAATCATAATTGTAGGTATCTGGCTAAACTGATCATCGAGCACCTCGAGATTTAGATCTTTTGCATACCTCGACTCTTCTGCCACCTTCCTAGGTACTAAGGTGAAACCCAAACCCACAGCCACACAACCCAAAATCCCTTCTTGAGTTCCCATATCTAACACCTCAGTGTCTAATCTGCCGTTATCACGTAGCCAATTTAGAGCCTTATCTCTGTACGCACAGCCTTGTCTGAACATGATTAACGAGTCTGGAACATCCACTCCTTTCGCAGTGGCCAAAACCAGCTCTTCCATTAACACCTGACGACAAACAAGATCCTTGTGCTGTACAGGCCCACCGACAAAGGCACAATCCAGTTTGTAATTAAGAACAGCTTCAATTAATTGACCACTGGTTTCTGTTTGAACTCTAGGTAACAGATTAGGGTGTTTTTTTCGTAGGGATTGGATCAGGCCAGGCATACGAACAGCGGCGAAGGATTCCATAGAACCAATCCTAATCTCCCCTGTCGCTTCTCCTACTTGTTTAACAGCGATACTGGCTTGATGTTCTAACTGTAGCAGTTGGTTAGCGTAATCCATCAAGGTATAACCGGTAGGCGTCAGCTCAAGTTTGCGCCCTTTACGATAAAACAGGGGCGAACCTATCTCTTCTTCCAACCTTTTGATTCGTGCGGTGACGTTAGATTGAACAGTATGTAGCTCTTTTGATGCCGCTTGAACGCCACCGAATTCAACCACGTATTTAAAGGTTTTGAGTGAAAGAAGTTCCATAAACTACCCTGCTCTCCCAATGATTAGTTCATCAGAAGTGAATGACTAACTTGAAAGCGTCATTATATGAGATATATCGAACACAAGATATTGAGATAAACCCTAAATAGTTTAACTGCCCAACAAGATAACTTTATTCACCTTAAGCTTTGGATTTAGCCTTGGGTTTGGCTTTCCTTCTACGTGTTTTCTTATAAGCAGGTTTTGGCTGTTGTTTGATATTACGTAGCAGTTGCACATCCATACTGCTCGCCTTCTGAATCATCAAAGAGATCTCATCAGTCAAAGGCTGCATAAATGTTTGATAATTTAACTTCTGCTCACTGATATCATTCAATGAAGCCTCCCAACGAGCTGTCATATCAGGCTTGCTCGCGTTATCTGGGAGGCTATTAATTAGCGCTCTGCCTGTTTCGGTACTCCGAATAGTTTTACCCTGACGCTGTAAGAAACCGCGTTTAAAGAGCAATTCGATGATACCTGCTCTTGTCGCTTCGGTGCCCAAGCCATCGGTTTCCTTAAGCACCTTTTTAACATCAGTATCTTCAACAAAGCGCGCAATACCTGTCATGGCTGCTAAAAGCGTGGCATCGGTAAAAGGTTTAGGTGGCTGGGTTTCTTTAGCTATAACCTCTCCTTGCTCACAGTAGAGCGTCTGTCCAACAGAGAGATTAGGAAGTTGTACTTGATCGTCTTCGCCCTCTTTTTTACCAAACAGGACCTTCCAGCCGACATCGAGCACTTGTTTAGCTGAAGCAGTAAACCTCCCCCCTTCAATCAACACCTCGACTCTCGTTTCTGAATAGCGATGATCTGGCATAAACTGGATCAGATACTGCCTAGCCACGAGCTCATACACCTGCTGCTCTGTTTTATTCAGGCGAGTGAAATCTAAAGTTTTACTAGTCGGAATAATCGCATGATGGGCTTCAACTTTACGATCGTTCCAAGCCTTGCCTTTTTTGTTTAAGTCAATCAGGCTTTGATGCGGTTGAAACTGCGGACAATGCTTAAAGACAGCCGAAGATACTTTAGCGCCCTCAGCAAAATGCCCTTGGGGTAAGTAGCGACAGTCTGAACGCGGATAAGTAATTAGCTTATGTTTTTCATACAAGCTTTGGCAGGTATCTAAAACTTGCTGAGCATTTAAACCAAAACGTTTATTCGCATCAATTTGCAACGCAGATAAATTGTAAGGGAGTGGAGCCCCAGCCTTTTTAGGCTTTTTATCTACTGCAGTTACTTCGCCCGGTTTAGCTGTAATCCGCCCAGCAACGTTTTCCGCTAATGGTCTAGAGAGTACTCGCCCTTCTTCATCCTGCCATTTTTGACAAGCTTCACTCGGCTGCCATTTAGCTTTAAATCTATCTTCGGTATCTGTCTTGAGATGAGCTAGGACTTCATAAAATGGTTTTGCTTTGAAGTCATCGATCGCCTGATCACGTCTTACCACCAATCCCAGTACCGGTGTCTGCACCCTTCCAACTGATAAAACCCCTTGATAGCCTGCTGATTGCCCTTGCAACGTATATGCACGAGTTAGATTAATACCGTAAAGCCAATCTGCTCGACTCCGTGCCAAAGCTGATACAGAAAGAGGAATAAATTCACGGTTATCTCTTAACTGCGCAATCGCTTTTTTCACAGCACTTGGGTTGAGGTCGCTGATCAGGCAGCGTTTCATGCTTTGGCGCTTATACTGGGGCAGTTTCAGAAAGTCGATTACTTCATCAACCAACAGCTGCCCCTCACGATCAGGATCTCCTGCATGAACAAGCTCTTCAGCCTCTTTACAGAGTTTTCTTAGTAACGCTATCTGCTTACTGGTTTTTGGCTTGGCCTGCATCTTCCATTCAGAAGGGACAATGGGAAGGTGCTGTAGGTTCCATTGTTTAAACCGCGGGTCATATTCACTCGGTTCAGCCAATTCCAAAAGATGACCGAAACACCAACTAACCACATCACCATTTGCGGCACGAATACAACCATCTTCTTTTTTTAATGGCTTAGGCAACACATCTGCAATGGCCCTACCTAAACTTGGCTTTTCGGCTATGAATAAACGCATACTCAAAGTACTGTATATAAAAACAGCTCAAGAGTAATCTAAACACTCCTGTCATTCCAGAAAAAACAGCTACGCTTATGTATATTCACCGAAATTTGCAGTGGTGTGTTCAGAGCATGCGGAAATTTACACTTCGATTTTGTTTACCTTGGCTGGTCGGCCTAATCGTCACCGCATGTGCATTTGTTACTACTGGATGGCTGGTTAAATTAGATCACAATATCCATGATCAACAAGATAAAGCGCAGGTTGAAGCTAGAATCAATTATCTCACTTCGCGCATTCAGCTCGCGCTGGATGACAACCTCATCATTATCGAAGCTTTGGAATCACTACTTTTGCTACAAAACGATATAGATGAAAACGACTTTCAGGTTTTGGCCACACGGTTTTTGTCCACTAGAACAACCATTCGACAAGCTCAATTGGCTCCCGATGCAATCGTTAAGTACATTTACCCCATCATTGATGGCAATAAAGTGATTGGATTAAACCTACGAAAAATCCCCGAACAAAGAGAAGTCGTGGAGCGATCTATAGCGATGAAAGAGATGATCATGGCAGGTCCATTAGATCTAATTCAAGGAGGAAGAGGAGTCATTGCCAGACAACCCCTTTACAACCGAGAAGATACAGAAACTAAATTCTGGGGGTTCATTACCCTCATCATAGATTTAGATCGAATATTCAAAGAGACTGGGTTAGCTTTAAGCGATGAACTTGCAACTTATGCTATCCGTGGAAGTGACGCCAAAGGCAAGCAAGGGGACGTATTTTTCGGTTCTACATCAGTATTTGAAGATGAATACCTTAGCGGCTTCATAGAAGTACCCGGTGGTTTTTGGCAACTTTCAGCGCGACTTGATAATGATGAGCATGTGCATGGCGTACCGATGTCATATTTAACTGGTTGGGCAACCCTAGGCTCTCTGATTCTCGGTTTACTCAGCGGTTTTACGTGCAGCCTATTAAACAAAACTTATCAACGCTCGATTAGTGACCCCCTTACATCACTCTTTAATAGGCAGCATTTCAGAGAACTAGCAGATACAGAAATACATCGAGCACAAAGATATCAACTACCTTTATCGATCATCATGATCGACTTAGATTTTTTTAAGCAGATTAATGATAACTATGGCCATCAAGCAGGAGATTATGTGCTTCAAAAGTCGGCCAAGATAATCGAATCAATGTTAAGAGTTGGAGATATTGCAGCACGTTATGGTGGCGAAGAGTTTATTGTTTTGTTACCTCACAGCGACGAGGCTGATGCCCAAGCTTGCGCTGAAAGAATTAGAAAAGCACTGAATACAAAAGTAAAGCTGCGAGGCTCATACCATGCGCTTTCTGCAAGTCTAGGCTGCGCCACCTTGGATTCAAGTTATGCTAATTACGACCAGCTAGTCAGCGGTGCCGACGATGCCCTTTTCTTAGCTAAAGACCGCGGTCGAAATATAGTCATTACCGCTAAGCAGCTTTAGCACTTTCAGATCCACTTTTTATAGAAGCTTTAAAGGCTCTTCATCTAGCAACGCCAATTGCTCACGCAGTTGCAAAATATGCTCACCCCAATAACGCTCCGTATTAAACCAACTAAAGCTATGAGGAAATGCTGGATCTTCCCAGCGGCGACCCAGCCATGCGCTGTAGTGCATAATTCGCAAACTACGCAGAACTTCAATCAAACGCAGCTCTTTGAGTTTAAAATCGTAAAACTCATTGTAGCCATCTACTATTTCAGACAACTGCTGTGTCTGTTCATGCCGATCGCCAGAAAGCAGCATCCAAATATCCTGCATAGCAGGAGCCATACGGGCATCATCGAAATCGACAAAATGAGGGGCATCATCACGCCATAGCATATTGCCTGAATGACAATCACCATGAACACGAATATGTTCTATCTCACCACAAGCTTTTAAGATCTCATCTACACCTTGCAGAAGATCTCTAGCAACGGAATCGTAAGCTGGTTTAAGTTCAGCCGGTATAAAGCGCTCACTTAAGAATGCAACGCTGTCATGACCAAATGTTTGGCTGGTCAAAGTCGGACGATGGGCGAAATCTTTCGAAGCGCCCACTAAATGCATGCGGCCCAATAAACGGCCTAGAGTAAAAAGATTATCAAGGTTATCGAGTTCAGGAGCATGCCCTCCTCTACGCGGAAACAGCGCGAACATAAACCCTTCATAATCAAACAGGGTTTCTCCCTTTTCATTTCGCCAAGGCGTAACTGCAGGTAGAGACTGCTCAGCTAAATCGAAACTAAATTCATGCTCTTCTAAAATTTGTTCTCGGCTCCAACGCTGCGGGCGATAGAACTTAGCAATCATCGGTTCTTGATCCTCTATGCCCACCTGATAGACACGGTTCTCGTAGCTATTCAGAGGAAATGTACGACCATCACACCAATGCCCTTGGCTCTCGACTGCATCCATCAAAAAAGATGGCGTTAACCGTTCAAAAGGGTGTGTTAGGTCATGTTCAGACATAAAAAATCCAGCTATAAAATAATTGCAGGTGCAGGGTACGCTTTAGCCCATAGGTGAACAAGTCATATTCCTAATAGATTTGCCTTATTTTTCGTTATTTTTTAAATAGTAGCGTTAACTTTTGTTATAGTTCCCAAATAATCAACAGAAGTATTACGAGTAAGTTATGGCAGGTTCACTTAAAGATCAGTTGCTAAATATGGGACTGGTTGACCAGAAAAAAGCGAAGCAAGCAGATACTGAAAAGCGTAAACAAAACAAGAAAGCTAAAAAGGCACGCAAATCAGGCCAGCAAGTTGTTGATACGCAAGCAGAGAAAAAGCAGGCGCTAGAAGAACAGCGTAAAGCTAAGCAAGAACATGATCGTGAACTAAATCGTCAACGCGACGAAGAGCGCCGCAACAAAGAGATCGAAGCGCAATGCCGTCAGATGATCATACAGCAACAGATCGAACTGCCAGAAGGTGCCGAAGTAAGTTACAACTTTGTATACGATAATAAAGTTAAAACTATGTATGTTACTTCGCTTATTCAAGGACAACTGTTCCGTGGTCAAGTAGCGATCGCTGTTTTAGATGAGAAGTTCTATTTGATCCCAGATAAATTTGCAGAAAAGATTGAACAACGTCTGCCAAATTACGTTATTCGCGTTCAGCCGGAAGAAGAACCAGAAGAAGATGATCCGTACGCGGATTATAAGATTCCAGACGACCTGATGTGGTAATTCCGCACATCAAAAGCGTCTTCATGTAGTAAGGGAAACGCATGTCACAGGGTTTTTTCGAGCAATTTTTGGTCATTTTGTGTTGTGCCGTTGTTGCCACAACCCTGTTTCGGCGTATCAAACTCCCTCCTCTCCTTGCTTACTTAAGTGTTGGCGCTATCGTAGGCCCTTATAGTTTAGGGGTCATCAAAGACACCCATAGCATAGAGCTACTCAGTGAGCTTGGGGTTGTTTTTTTACTCTTTATGCTCGGCTTAGAATTTTCTGTCTCTCGTATGTTTGCCATGCGAAAGGCTGTATTTGGGCTGGGTAGTTTACAGGTAATCATCACCGCAGCCTGCTTGATGGCTGTCTGTAATATTTTTGGCCTTCCACAAACTACCTCTTTAGTCATCGCCGGTGCACTCGCCCTATCGTCTACAGCGATTGTAAGTCGCGAGCTCATCCAGCGAGATGAACTCAACAGCCCTCACGGTCAACTTTCAGTTGGTACATTAATCTTCCAAGACTTAGCGGCTGTATTCTTCCTGATCGTTGTCCCAACACTCAGTAGTTCAGCAACAGAAATTGACAGTGCCGAAATAGCGTTGATGCTACTTGAGGGCTCAACACTACTCATTATCCTATTACTGGTTGGCCATATTGTGATGCCATTGCTGTTCCATGAATCAGCACGTAGCGGCTCCAGCGATGTGTTTGTTCTTACTACACTGGCTGCTGCCCTTTTGGCCGCTTGGATTACTCACGCTGCAGGTTTATCGATGGCCCTCGGTGGATTCTTAGCAGGAATGATGTTGGGTGAGAGTCGTTACAGGTATCAATTAGAAGCAGATATACGGCCGTTCAGAGATGTACTCTTGGGACTATTCTTTGTTTCTGTAGGGATGCAATTAGATCTGTCTGCTCTAATTGATAGCTGGTATTGGATTATCCTGTTCAGTGTCAGCTTAATCCTATTAAAGACTTTTATTATCACTCTACTCGGTACATTGCTACATAAAGACCCAGTAAATGCCTTAAGAGCGGGTTTGAGCCTTAGCCAAGGGGGTGAATTCGGTTTTGCTCTATTAGCTTTAGCCTTAGGTAACAATCTTATTGAACCTGATATCAATACCATCGTAGTCTCGACGATTATCATCAGTATGATTGTGACCCCAATTTTGATGAACCACACATATAGTCTCAGCCGCTGGCTGCACAAAGATGATCCAATTGAATCAAAACAACAAAAATTACCTGACGCTAGCCAACTGAATCCGCATAACCTAGACAAACATGTGATTATTTGTGGCTTCGGCCGTGTAGGGCAAATTATCGCGCGCTTTTTGGACCAAGCAAACATTCCTTACATCGTCGTAGATAATGATCCAGTGAGAGTTATGGAGGCTGCTACCGCTGGTGAACACATCTGTTTTGGTGATGCTAAACGTGATGATGTCATGGCGGCGGTTGGTGCTGATCGTGCTCGGATGTTGATTCTCAGTTTTCCAGAAGCCGAAACAGCGATGCAAGCACTCAAGCATATCCGCACACGCTTTGTGACGCTGCCTATATTGGTCAGAACACGCGATGATTCTCAGATAGAAGCATTCCAGAAAGCAGGAGCAACCGAAATCATTCCGGAAGCATTGGAAGGTAGTTTAATGATGGTATCCCATGTGTTATCGATGCTGGGTATCAACCATCAACAGATTGAACAGCAAATCAATCAAGTGCGCGCCGAAAGGTACAACCTCCTACATGGCTACTATCACGGCCAGCATTCCGAAAAAATTGATAGTACAGGCCGTATGAAAGAGATACTGCATCCCGTTCAAATTGAAAATAACTGTAAGTCGATCGGTAAAACTTTACGAGATATACCTTTATCCAAACACCAAGTCTCTGTTGCAATGATCCGTCGTGGCGATCACTCAGAGCACAACCCAAGTGGAGATACTCATATCCAACAGGGCGATATCATTATCCTTCAAGGGCCTAATGATAAAATTGAAATAGCTGAATCGATCATCCAAGATGGCAAGTAGTTTTTACTTCTTCCCTCTACCCTTTAGATGAAACAATTTCATCACCTGCGCTTTTTATTAAAGTCTCTTAACAAAACGTCGATAACCCTCTTATATTTAGTAGTACAACTAAAACAATGGGATCATTTGATCCTTTTTTGTCTGTGGAGGAAAACACCGTGCAAGTTCTATTAAGCAGCCAAGCAGCCTACTCTCAGGTTCGCCAGGAAACACTGGTTACGGGCGGGTTTGCTGATGGTAAAGATAGCAACGGTCGTTCTGCATCTGCGGCAGATAAGTTAGTAGCCAAATTAGCAGAAAACATTCCGGGCATGAGCGTGTCAGAGATGAAAAGTCTCGACGCAAATGACTACTCGCCGGAAAAAGTTGCATCACGTATCTCCGACTTTGTAGCACAAGGCCTTGAACAAGCCCGTGCCCGCGGAGCGTCTGATGCTGACCTAGATCGTATGTATAAAGCGGCCGTTTCAGGTGTAGAAAAAGGCTTTAAAGAAGCAACTGAGATTCTAGAAGATCTCAATATGTTAACCCCTGATATCTCCGCAACAATCGAGCAAACAAAAGATCTGACGTTCGAAGCGCTGGCCGGCCTTGCGCCTACCAACGAAACAGCGTCCACACGCCAGACTTCTATCTCTGCTGCTGAACGTTATTCAAAAGCTGAATCTTTCTCCCTTGATGTTATGACACAGGAAGGAGACAAAGTTTCTATTCGTTTCAACAGTGAAGCTAGTCAAACAGCCTCTTTAGGCGCCTACTCTGACGGTAATAGTAGCGCTGTATCTTTCGGCCTTGAGCGTAGCGCCAGCAGTAGCTATAGCTTTAGCGTTGAGGGCGACCTTAACGAAGACGAGTTAGACGCGCTGACAACCCTAATTCAGGATATCAATCTTATTGCCGAAGACTTCTTCAGCGGTGATGTTCAAGACGCTTTTGAACAAGCAGCTGAATTTGAAATGGACAAATCCGAGTTGATGAACTTGAATGTAACTATGACTCAATCAGCAAGTTACTCAGCGGTAGCTGCTTATGAGCAAGTTCAACAACTAGATAACCCATTAGGCAATAATGGCCGCCACTTAGGCCAGATGATGAACAACTTTGACAACTTGGTTGCTAATCCGGCCATGGCGTTCTTAGAAGACAGTTCATTATTCGGGGTAGATCTATTGGACAGCTTGATTCATCAAGATATCCGCTACAAAAATGCTGATGAAGAATCCCAGAGCAAACTGGATGATAACTTCGGTCTTTTGCGTGACCTTATGACCCGGTTTGATCAGGACGACGCAGACGATTAACCCCCCTTCTTAATCGCTGCGATACTTTAAACCGGCCTACTTAGGCCGGTTTTTTTATACGCTTAAAAATAAAAAAGGCTAATGAACGACATTAGCCTTTTCAAATCACAAGATGTTTAATCTTTTTATACTGTCTGCATCAGCGCTTGTTTTAGCTCTTCCTCAGCTTGAGTAATAGCCTTCTCAGCTTCTTGACGCATACGACGACCTTCTTCGTAGTGCTTAAGCGTATTGTTTAGCGTATCGATAGTGATTTGGTTCACCTCTTTCAAGGTATCCAGATCTAAAATACCACGCTGGTAATTTTCCGCGATCTGCTCTTCTAGGCTTTGTAGCTTTTGAGCATTTTGCAGGTACTGTTGGTTGGTGTAATCCTTAACTGTACGCGTAACCTTGAGCGCTTTCTCTTTCTCATAGTTAGAGATCGCAATAAGGAACTGACGCTTCCATAGAGGGATAGTGTTATGGATGATATCTTGAATATCTTCCATCAACATTTTGTTACCCTCTTGAGACAATCGGATTTGAGGTGCAGTTTGCAACGCAGCTAGGCGCGCTTGTTTTAAGTTATGCAGGCGTTTTTCTAGGCGACCTGTTGCTTGCTGTAGATCTCGTAGTTTTTGACTATCTACTGGATCACCACTGGTCTCAGCCAACTTACTTAGCTCAGGAATCTGCTCGTTATTCAGTCGATCAAGCGTGATTTGACCCGCTTCTAAGTAGATATCTAACTGTTGCAGCAAGTTTAAGTTTTCATCATACAAACCATCTAGCTGAACAATATCTTTCTCAAGACGATGACCTTGGGCATTTAGTTTTTGTTCTAATTCATCTAAACGGCCTTTAACCGAATCAAAACCTTTTACAAACTTACCGAAAGTTTGGAAAAGCTCACCGATAAGAGGTAAACGCGAGAGGAATGAATCAGGTTTAATATCTTCAAAGCGCGAGCTCTTCATCTGAGTCACCATCGCTTCTAGGATATCTCCCGCTTCTCCAGTATCTTTAGTACGGACTTGCTCTAACACCTGATCTGAAAAAGCGGTGATGCTTTCCATCGCCTCTTTGCCAAAGGTAATTGTCGCCATAGAGTCTAAGGGGTCATAATCCTGCGAAATGGCAACCGCACGTTGCTGCTGCTCTTCAGTCATTTGACTCGGTTCGAACTTCTCGATTTGAGTGCTTATTTCCTGTGTCATGCTGGCTCCCTCTCTACCCGCACACTGCTGTGACGAGTCCATAGTGCTTCAAATTCAGCGGCAAATGCCGATACGATTTCTTGATTGTCCGTCAGCGTTAAGTTCTCTTGATTACGATCGCTTGCTGAACGCGTCCAATTAAAACTTCCATTCAGTAGTCTCACCCCATCAAACAGGGCAAATTTATGGTGCATGTGCCATGGGCTCGTGTCCAAAAGCACATCCACTCCTTTATGCATTAGATAGTCGATATCGCTACCTAAATCGTTCGCTTTATCCTGATCTGTAAGGATACGAACCTTAATTCCTCGTTTATGTGCAGCTAGAATAGCGTCACGTAGCGGCTGATCGGTAATTGTGAAAACACAGATATCTATAGATTTCTGACTACGTTTTATCTCCTGTTGAATCAGAGATCTACAATCGTCTCCCGGCGAAAAAGCTGCCTGAGTTCTGATTGGCGCTGATTTACCCGTGTTGTCTAGTGTCTTCACAACCTTGTCTAACCAATTCAGAGAAGCGATCTCAATTAAGCCATTTTCAGCAGAATTCTTGGCAATTGAAAAAGCTTTATTACGCGTAAACGATTGCAGTTCTGGTTGATCTGCGAGTTCCTCAATCAACTCTCGAAGTTCAACTCTTTCGTCTGAGGAGAGACGTTGGTCCTCAAAGCTATCAACCAGCATTTTCTCAATATCCATTTGAGTAATCATATTTCCTCTAGCTCCTCTGCGGCTTCAATTTCCTTAGTTGCACGCATCATTGCCCAAGCGATCAGGCGAATGTTCCGATTCACATCAACCATCTGGTTGACCATTCGATCGCCGGCATCTTCTCCCTCACCCGCCTCTAAGGATCGAGTAAAGCGCTGCTTAATGGTGTCCCAACGCTCTTCAGACTCATCATCTAAAATGCCTCTCAGTTCAGCCAATTTAAGCAGGTTTTCTTCAGCGCCATGAGTCAGGGTTTGTGCCTCACCAATGTAGTGATCATTAATAAGTGTCTCCAGCTCATCATCGGTCATGACCGACACCACCTTTTCGGCAAGCTTGTTCATATTTCGGTAACTACCCTGAAGCTTGAAAGGTGGTTCTATACGATACTGCTCGGCGGTTGCAGCTGAAGCGATATATTGCTGGTTTACAGTGAGTACAACTTGCTGAACCTTAAGCATCTTCTCTAGCACAGCTACAATTTCGGAAGCTTCTGCTGAAGAATAACTATGTTCTAAATCAGAAAGCGGGATATTTTGCCCACGTGCCATATCTACGAGTTTGTAGAGGTCTTGTAGATTTCTATTGGCCAGCGGAGCCAACACTCTGTTAGAGGTTAAAGAGTTTTCAATGTACGAAAGCTCGAATGCATCACGCTGATCAGATAGCATATCACCGAGGTTATAAATATCTGCTCGGTTAGCTAGCATGTCTGGAATTTTGAACACATCCCCAGATTCGGTATAAGGGTTACCCGCCATAACGATTGAGAACTTTCGACCACGCATATCGTAAGTTTTAGTAACACCGTTCCAAACACCGTCAATTCGACGAGTACCATCACTTAAGGAGATAAATTTCTGCAAGAATTCAGGATTGGTATGCTGAATATCATCTAGATACAGCATCACGTTATTACCCATTTCCAGCGCAAGGTTAATTTTATTAACCTCATTTGCAGCGGTTGCGTTTGGTGCATCATTTGGATCTAGTGATACAACATCATGGCCTAAAGAAGGGCAATTGATCTTCATAAATACCAAGCCCAACTTACCGGCGATATATTCGATCAATGTGGTTTTACCGTAACCCGGGGGAGATATAAGTAGTAACATCCCCATCTGGTCAGTTCGACGATCATCGCCGGTTGTACCCATCTGCTTAGCAAAGTTATCGCCCATCAATTTTAGATAGGATTCACTGATCAACTTGTTACGCACAAAAGAGGTTAGCGGCCTAGCGACAAACTCTTGTATGCGCATCGTCTCTCTTTGCTTTTCTAACATCTCTTGACGTTGAGAAAGGTATTTTTCGTATGCAGGTACGACCGTTTCAATGTGGTGACGACAGCGATCTAACCAATCATTGATGGTCTCGCTCCACTTACCCTCTTCAACGCGAAGGTGTTCACCTAACAAGCCGTTTACCTTGATACTCAAAGAGAAATCGACAGGGGTTAGATGGATGCTACTGTCAGATAAGGCTGCAATTAAAGCGGCCTCTGTAACAAACTCAATACCCTCTTTATGATGTTCACAGTAGGCTTCAACCCAAAGTAAGTGATCCTGATATTGTTCTGCTAGGCTTTCTTGGTTTTTACGCCAATCTAATCCATGCCTGAATGCTAAGTAATTTTCTGCAAGTTCGGCGGCATCACGGCTAACAGAGACCTGCTGATCTAAGCCAAACTGATACATCAAATATTCAAGCGCTTGTTTCGCTAGTATTGGACATTCACAAACTTGAGCTTGGTAATTTTCTAACAGCACATCAAATGCACTATCTGAACCCAACTCTTTTTGCATTAGCAAGGCTGAACGGCATTGTTTCTTAAGTGCATCAGCTGCACTGTTATCTAGCCCTGCGATAAACAGTAAACCCGTTGTACGTATTTGCTGGCTAAACCTTAATAAACCAGCATCGGCGTACACCGGCATAATAGCCTTGAGTAATGTCCCTGCATCTTTGTCATGTACACCTTTTACATAGCCCTCTCGATAACGAGGGGCTGCAAACTTATCAACTAAAGGCTGCAATTCATTTTCACTTGCGGCTTTGACTAGAAGATCCAGTGACAAACCAGATTGCTTTGATTCTGCCGAAGTTAAAATAAGATAAGCCAGATACTCCGCTCGGTAGACTTCATTACTTTCCGAGCTAACATCCATCGCCGCGTATTTACGTAAACGCAGAAACTCATCATCAACGACCGGTTGGTAAAAATCAGTCCCCGTTAGGTGTAAATTAAGACCATCATCTCGATCGACTAAGGTGAGTTCTAAAGGCTGTTGATTGACGCTAAATTTGTGTCGGCCAAGTCGTAAGATATCGCCGCCCTGCTCAAAGATATCTTGATTATCTCGGAGTGAACGTAAAGATTGATCCTGCAGCGCTTTGATGCGACCACTTAATTCATCAGCTTTGACGCTATCACCAAGCTCCTGAACGTCTTTGCACAATTGGCGATATTTCTGCACCATCGCATCTGCTGCAAAATAGCTGTTCAGGTCGTCAAGTTCTGCAAATTTACCTACACGCTTTTGGATACTTTTCAACGTGATTTGAGCTGCTTGGCTAATATTTTCAACACGTTTTTGTCGAGCAGATAAAAGCTGCTGCTTCTGTGCTTCAAAGGCTGCTTGAACTTCGTCCCTTCTGTTATAGATCTCAGCCAGATACTGATCGAATTCAGCAAATCGACTTTCAAGCTTATCTACGATCCCCATTAAGCGTGCAAGCTGATCATCACAGGCTTCCGGTGTATCAACTTGGCCGAGAGCAGATGTCATCGCCTGGGTAAGGAGTTTAAGCTGTGATGCAAATTCAGCTTTAGCTTCGCCATCTCTTAATTCGGAACGACGATTACGTAAACGCGCTTCGGTAGCGTTTAACCGCGCCATCACCTCAGTCGTGAGATCAAGGATTTTTGTCGTGCTAGTAGGATCATCAGTTTCAATATCTGAAACTTCTTGGTTGACCAGATTAAGATCTCTTCGAATCTTACCGGCATCTTCAGCTAAAAGGTCTAATGCAGCTGTTTTTTCAGTTTCTGGAAGCGCTAAATCCAATTTATCGATGCGCTTTAGATAAGGTTGGTAAGCTTTCTCTTGTTGTAAAAGCTCTAGTAACTTAGCGTTCAAGCCACTTCTAGCTTCTTCTAACGCAACTTCCATTTCATCAAGCTGGCTGGCGTTGACATAACGCATTTCACGCAGGCTAATGACGTGGCCAAGCTGCGATTTAGTCTCGTCTAGTAATTCGATCAGATCGGTTGTGCTATCCGACGGAACTAACTTAATTCTGCCTAGGAGATCATGCTGCTTCTGAGCTTGCTCTTGGGTTTGTTGTTTCGCTTGTTTCTGCAGTGTTCGGACTTTAGCGAACTCATCAATGATCTGTTCAGCCGTGGTCGCTAATTCAGATAGTTTTTGGTCAACACCCTGAGTTTCTGTATCCGTTAACCAATGATATTGATCGACTGCTGCACCACAGTGAGTTACCAAAGCTTCATAAAGCGTTTGACTAACTTCTGTCGTTTTGGTCATTTGAATGACCGAGTTCAATTCAGAAATACCTTTCACTAACTCGGCATTCCCTAAATTGCGATAAAAACCTTCACCACCCTCTTGTCGCGATGCTTCATAAAGATCGGCACTCATGAAAGGCGTCTGCCAAATACGCATAGGGTGGGTTTTACTGGCTTCAGCATTATCACTGACACGGAAAACCAGCATGCGTCCGTCAGGATATAAACTGTAACCATGACTATATACAGGTGGAGATACCGATTTTTCTATCAGGTTATATTGATATTGTAGGTAAGCGCCGTGTTGTGGATCGAAGAAAATGTAAAACGCATCTTCACCATTAGGGGCATGAATATCATGGAAGAATTGCATCCCACTCCAATCATCTTGGAAGAGTTTTAATTCTCCGTTCGCCAAAGCGTAACCATTGGCAAATAACAGACCGTGATCCTCAGGTAGCAACTTACAGCATTGGCCTATGGAATCGACCCGTTGCACCTTTTCAGTCAGGCTGTCGTAAACAAAATATCGGTAATCTTTCTCACGGTTTGGTCTGATACGTAGCAGAATAAAACTAGATACTTCTGCGTAACTTATCTCGGCATCAGCAACTGTTTGATGAGGATCTTCGACAGGCTCAGAATAGATCCCTCGCCCTTCTTGAGTGTTGTTCTCAAGCTTTACCGTCAAATCACCGCCAACACACTCAACAAAGATACGATCATTAATCGAAACATGAGGATAATCGCCAGTTATATGGTCCTTACGCCCTGTTTCCAGCCAAACGACATCAAGCTGATTTCCAACGCCATCTAACTCTTTATGACCTTGATCGTCTACATATTCGATCGCACCACTATTTTTAAGCTGCCAACGATAAACCTTGCGATCTTCTGGACGACTACCTATCTGGAAAACGACAAATAACCAAAAATCCCTGCGGCTAATTTGAACTAATTTTGCATCACTGTAGTAACGGAACAGCTCGTTAAAGGAATGAACAAAGCGGGGATCATCAAGAAAAGAATCTGCTAAAGGCCCACTATCAATCCGAAACTGTCCATCAGTTTCAGATAGGCGGTAAAGTCCCAGAACATCTTTGACTTCGGGCGCAGCTTTAAGCCCGACAAATACCTGATAGCCAAAGAGTAACTGATCGTTGACCTGTGCCATATCGACAGGAAGACAGTTATTTTGGGTATGAACATTAACCTTGCCGACCAACTCAGTACTGGACGCACCAAATGCCTCCTGACGAGCCTTATTTAATTGATCAACTAACCCTTTTAGTTCAGCCCCTTGGCTGGCTAAGCGCGCTTTTAAGATTTCATAAGCACCGCCCGATTCAACGGCCTGGTTCAAAACGTCCTGATTCTGATCCATCAAACTTTCCCTACAGTGACCTCTAGTCCAAAGAACAAAGCCTCCTAAGTGATAAGGAGGCTAAAGTTACTTTGGAGTTCCTATGCGATTAAGATTCTGATTTATCAGTACCAGTAACCAGTTCTTTAAGTGATGAAAGTACATCAGAATTGCTGGTGAGCTTGTTAGCCAAGCCTGCCAAAGCGATATTGCTCATATCGCCAGTATTTACATTGCACTTTTCAAGAATCGCACGGACGTCATCAGGCAAACTGCGGTCATTTTCAACGTACTCACGCACCAATGGGTTAAGTACTTCGGAGTTGGTAAAGCGCGTATCGATTCGTGCAGAATCCATAACTGTACGGCGTAGTTCTTCCATACCCTGACCACCGAACAGCTTGATATCAGCTTCAGCAAGCGCAGAAGCAAGTGCTTTAGCATTATCAACGGACATGTGGCGCTGAGCTTCGATTCGAGCCATTTCAAGCTCTTTATCTTTCTGTAGTTCAACAACCCATTTATCGTATTCACGGGTCTGCTCATCGTGTGCTTGAGCAGCTTCAAAACGAGCAGTCTGAGCTTTAGCTTCCGCCAAGCCTTTCGCTTGTAAAGCTTCTGCCTCCGCAAAACCAATCGCCTGCTTAGCTTCAGCGTCCGCTGTTCCTTTAGCCTGCATAGTTTCTGCTTCTGCAGTACCAATCGCACGGAGGCTTTCTGCTTCGGCTATGCCTTTTTCGCGAATAGCATCAGCTCGTTGACGCTCAACTTCAACTTCAGCCAAACCTTCAACCTGAATCTCTTCACGCGTTGCTTTCGCCATACGCTCTTTGGCTTCTGCTGCTTTTGTTTCAGAAATCAATTCGGCTTCAGCGTTACGTGTCTTAACATTAAGATCGTTTTCAGCTTCACGGTTCTTAATTTTAAGCTCAGCTTCGTTACGAATCAGTCTCTTTTCAGCCAGTTCCGCTTCAGCTTCTTTCTCTGCACGAGCATGGGCAATAGCCTTAATACCTTCGGCCTCAGCTTCTGCTTCCGCTTCGATTACTTGGACTTTCTTGCTACGTTCCACTGTTTCGAACGCACGTAGGTTCTTGGTCTCTTCCTCTTCACGAGCGATCTTACGTTCGATCTCTACACGCTGGGAACGTGTTTCAACCACAGACTTCTTAGATTCTTCGATGGCAGCTTCTTTCTCCATCTCTTGCTGGGAGATCTCTTTCTCGGTACGAACTCGCTCGGTTTCACGAGCGCGGTTCACTTCTTCTTGCTGAATTGCGAGCTGACGTTCATTCGCGACTTTTGTTAGTTCAACTTCCAATTGAACTGTTTCGCGTTTCTTCTCAACTTCTTCTTCAGTTTCAAGCTTAGCGACCTCAACAAGACGTTCATACTCTTGACGCTTTTCTTCTGTAAGAGCTTGTTCCTGTGATTCAATGATCTCGATTTCACGCTGTACGCGGGCTTCGTTTTCAGCATGCTGCTTATCAAGTTGTTTACGGTTAGCTTCCGCTTCAACGTTTTTCTGTTTGATATTGGTTTGCTCATCCTGACGGATCGCATTGGTTTCGATATTTTTGGTAGAAGTGATTGAGGCTATCTTACGAATACCCTCTACATCCAAAATATTCTGCGGGTTATGGGCATCGAAAGCTGTTTGATCCACTTTATCGATTACAACGTCATAGATTTTAAAACCATCCATTTCGCTGCCAATCACCTCCACCACAGCATCACGGAAAGCGCGACGGTTAGTTAGCAGTTCTTCAAACTCAAATTGTTTTACCGCTGTTTTCAACGCTTCAGAGAATTTTGGCTGGAAGTGATCTCGAAGACCCATTGGATCGGAAGCACCTTGCGTCGTAAATAGTTTAGCGACACGAACAATGTCCTGCTCTTCGTGATTTACACCAATATAAAAATCAACCTTGAGGTCAGCACGGATATTGTCTTTACAATGAAGGCCTTCATATTCCTCACCCTCCTGATCTCTACTACCGCTTCGAGTCACTGAGATATTTTTACGGGTAATATCCATATATTCGTAGCGATTAACTACAGGCCATACAAACGTACCTGTTAGAGAGGCACGCGTACCTCGTGTACCGTTTACAATCATTGCTTCACCTTCACGGCGTACTTTTTTGTAGCGCGAAGTTAAAAACATGATAAGGACAAGCGCGACAACGCCCGTGGTTGAAACAAAGAATACAGAAGCTCCTGCGTCCATGCTGTTCTCCAAAAAGAGTTATTTTTTGATAACGAGATATCGTTTATTTTCAGGATTTAATGAAACGATGAGCACTTCATCGCCATAAGAAATTGGGGTGTCACTGTCACAATAAATATCCAGCTGGTTTTCCAGACTGCCCTTAGTAACCACTGCTTCGCCAAATGTCTGGTTAACTGAATTCGAGCGAACGACAGCATTCATGCCAACATAGTTAATCGCAGCAAAGCTCTTTTCATGATCAAACAATGGCTGTAGGGGCTTTAGTAGGAAAGCCGCAATATAGAGGCTTACAAATAAGCTTGCCAAGATTGAACCCGAAGCAGCACCATAAAAAACCGCGCCACTCATTCCACTCAAGACAAATGAATCGATGTAATAGAGCAGTATGGTAGCGACGAAACTAACAGTGGTTAGGCTAATAATCAGCGGAACTTTGGTGATGCCAACGGGTAACAAAGTTCCACCAGGCACTTCGGCATCAACCTCAATCTCCATATCAACATCGGTGCTAAGAAATGGAATATCATCAACAAAGCCCGTTAATACTGAGATCAGCATTAGCAAAAATAAAAATAAAAAAGGAATTGCCGTAACGGCCAGCGGGAATGAGAAAAACCCTAAGAGAAAATCCATAAATATGTCCTATCTATTATGACCACGCACTAAACCTTGTGCTTTCCTTTGTCATAAACTGCTTTTAATCGAGTGTATGTTTGTTTTTATGAATGATCAATATGCGTAACTAAATAAATAGTATTCATTCTCAAATACTAATTGCTTAATCATTAGAAACATCAAGAATCACCATTGAATGGGCCTTCTAACTTTCATAGGTTAGAATCACTCTGTTTTAGCTGTTTCTATTGGATCTGAACCTTATATGAGTGCGTTTACCCTACGCCCCTATCAACAAGAAGCCGTTGATGCGACATTAAATCACTTCCGCATAACTGATGACCCTGCTGTGATCGTGCTACCAACGGGTGCAGGAAAAAGCCTTGTTATAGCAGAGCTTGCTCGTTTAGCACGTAAAAAGATTATGGTGCTCGCTCATGTCAAAGAGTTGGTTGAGCAAAATCACGCTAAGTATGAAGGCTATGGTTTAGAAGGTGGTATTTTTGCAGCGGGCTTGAATCGCAAAGAGATCGAAAAACAGGTTACGTTTGCCAGTGTGCAATCTGTAGCAGCGAATATTGATCTTTTTAATAACGAATATTCGTTACTGATCGTCGACGAGTGCCACCGCATTAATGACGACGAAGATAGCCAATACGGACGAATCATCAGCAAACTCCAAGAGATCAATCCCAACCTAAAAGTGCTTGGGTTAACAGCTACGCCTTACAGAATGGGGATGGGCTGGATCTATCAGCAGCATTATCGTGGTTTTGTTAGAAGCGAGCAGGAAAAACCATTTCGTAACTGCATCTACGAACTCCCGCTCAGTTACATGATTAGCCGTAACTACTTAACTCCTCCAGAAATGGAAGATGCAGCAGTCGCGCAATATGACTTTTCAGCCTTAGATCAAACTGCATTTGGCACTTATGCTGAAAAAGATATCAATAATCTACTAACAAAATACAATCGCGTCACTAGGGCGATCATTGAACAAATAATTGAACGTGCTCAAGATCGCCAAGGCGTGATGATCTTTGCAGCAACAGTTGATCACGCCAAAGAGATCAGCACTTACCTTCCCGAAGATCAAACCGCTTTGATCACTGGTTCCTCCACCAGCGAAGATAGAGACCGCTTGATCAGTGACTTCAAGCTTAAGAAAATAAAGTATCTGGTTAACGTATCCGTTCTTACGACAGGATTTGATGCTCCCCATGTCGATTTAATTGCAATTTTAAGGCCCACCGAATCTGTTAGCCTGTATCAACAGATTGTTGGGCGCGGTCTGAGGCTCGCCCCTGGAAAGAAAGATTGCTTAGTCATCGACTACGCAGGCAATAACTATAACCTGCATCATCCGGAAGTGGGTGAAAAACGTCCTTCCCCGGATTCCGAACCGGTACAAGTATTTTGCCCTTCCTGTGGCTTTGCCAATATCTTTTGGGGTAAAACAGACAGCGATGGCAAAGTAATTGAGCATCATGGCCGACGCTGCAAAGGTCTGCTTGAAAGCGACGAAAGTGACACGCCTTCAGAGCAGTGTGATTTTCGCTTTCGATTTAAAGAATGCCCTCACTGTAATGCTGAAAATGATATCGCTGCCCGTAAATGTCACCAGTGCAATAAAGCGATTATCGACCCAGACGATCAATTAAAAGATGCACTGAAACTGAAAGATGCCATGGTGATCCGATGTGCTGGATTATCGTTGATCCAGAATCAGTCCAAGCTTCAGGTCATTTATCATGGCGAAGAAGGCGAAGAACTGAAGGAGAGCTTCGATTTTGCTAAGCCTGCCCAGTTAAAGCGCTTTAATGAAATATTTGGGCGCCGGGTTGCGAATAGCCAAGCACCCCAAAACTTTTCAAACATAGAAGAAGCGATAGCTTATGAATCACTTCTAGTTGCACCAGATTTTGTCATTGGACGTGAGCAAAAACACTATTGGCGTGTGCAAGAGAGAATATTTGATTACCAAGGTCGATATCGTAAAGCTAACCAGCTTTAAATTGATATCACAGCTTTATTCTTGATCTGACCAAACAGCCAGTTCATTGCCATTTGGATCAAGAAAATGAAAACGTCGCCCGCCGGGAAAACTGAAAATTGGTACTTTGATCTCACCACCAGCTGATTCAATTAGCGCCTGACTCGCCTCAAGGTTTGTACTATACAAAACCACCAGTGCAGCACCATTACTTGAATTGGATTTCAGATCAGCTTTATAAAAACCACCCGCTAATCCTGCGCCTTCAAAAGCGCTATATTCCGGCCCATAGTCGGTAAACTTCCAGTCAAAAAGGTCAGAGTAAAAGCGCTTAGTGCCTCCTAAATTATTAGCCGGTAACTCAATGTAATTAATTTGATTGTGCGCAGAACTCATTTCACATCCTCTTGATTTGAAAACTTGCAAAACCCAAAAAGCGTCTATGCTTTGTATATACCTTCGTTAAAAGCAACCAATTCAGTCTGACCTGATTGGAGTAAGAATGACATACAAGGTATTTATTACAACAGTTACCATGTTAATAACTTCAAATTTCCTCGCGGCTGCAGAATTGGTCGAAGGACAAACCTGCCCCGTTACTTTTAAAAATGAGCCGATTGGTTCACTGATCCTTTCCAAACCTTGGTATCACAGTAGTCGAAGTAATGCTCACTACATTGCGAGTGACAACGCCACTGGGATAGGTATCGAAATTCATTTAAAAAATAACTTTAGTGGGCAGGTGGATGGTTTAAATCTGGCTGATTGCGATCGCTTTAGGCTATTACAAATTCGCAGAACAACAGCCAAACTACTACCCGGAGAGAAAAACATTCAGATTGATGTACCCGATCAATTCACCAACCCTTTTTATGACAGCGCCCCTCTTGAGCACGGTTACGGCCTACATCAAACACCCATAGATGATTCAGATAAACCTTGGCAAGGTCGGCCGTACCGAGACTCTGCTGTCGCACTTTATGACACACCCTATGTTTCCGATAGCTGGGGGATTGAAGGTCAAGATATTGAGGTTAAGTTTGAAACCTGTGCCGTCTGTGAGAGAGAAAGCCAATTCGATACTGTTTTATCTTGTGGCCATTGGGGCTATCGCAGAGATTATATGGGAGGAATGACTGGCTGGAGCGAACCTGAATTTACCGGATTTCAGTGTTCAGGCTCCCCCAGTCCTAGCTTTCAACAAACACTTAATCATTCAAACAAAATTGAATACTCATACTGGATTCACTGGCGTTAGCCGCGCTTTGCAGCCTGAACATGCATCCAATCGCGGTCCTCAGAACGACCTAAACTAAGCCAACCATGCGACTCCCAGATATCCCACCAAGGATCTAACTCCTCTTTGGCTAAACTCGCACGATCACTACGCCAACGAAGTTTATTCTGCGAAGGAAACCAGTCTAACGCGATACCCCAAGCATGAGTCGACCAGGCACTGACACTACCGCGTTTTTTACGAGGATTATAGCTTCCTCCATATCGGTCTAAACCATATTCTCTTATTCCTGCCGGACCATAATGATCATGTACTTGAGTTAGAACTGATTCCAAATTGTCTTTTAACGATTCATGAATACTTATAGAGCGTGTTGTCTGGTTTAAATTCCAATCTAGCCTCAGCTCCCAAGGGCAAGTAGCTTTTGCAAGTGGCACTTGACCCGGCTCGCCATAGTAATGAGTTAAGTCAGATTCATTCTCTAAAGGGAAGTTATCTGGATTGGAATTAGAAGGACTGATATCAGCAAAGGACCGCCTTAAGCTCCCTTGCTCCTGAAGCTGGATCAAACGCTCTACAGCGTAATCGGTTTGCGGACCATAAAGCCCGTCAATCACACCAGCATCAATACGATGCTGATGACAAACGGATTGCAGATAAGCCACTTCCATTCGTTGTATTGACCACTGCTGCCAATTACTGCTGATTTTCCCCACCTGTGTCGTTAGTGCAGCAATAACCGCATGCTCTACACTGGCGTCGTTAGTAGCGCTGGAATCGGGTAAAAAACCCGCATCGATAAGGTAAGGTACAACGAGTGTACGCACAGTCTGATTCATATGACCTCCCTGTTGGCTTTTAATCATCCTTGTTTGACTAATGAGTATGGAATAAGAATCTGGCTTATTCCAGAATTTAAAACAATTGTTTAAATTATCACCAAAAACACAATAAAAAAACCGGACTATTGCCCGGTTTTGAGATACTCATTTATCTATTGATTAATCTGGACGGTCGTCCTTGAACATTCGCCAGCCACCGATCATGGTCGAGATCAAGCTCTGGCGCGACATAATATCTTCACGAATCGCCACATAAACGTGGATCAAAATAAACGTGATCAGATACCACATCCCTAGGCGGTGCCAGGTATGTACGTCTTGACTCTGCCCCATGAGCGGAATAACCCAGCCGAACAAAGTATCAGCCCAACTGCCGTGACCTAGGCCTTCGCTGTATAGAGCGAAGCCTGTAACGATCATAAACATCATGCCGAGCACGAAGAAGAAAAACATACCCACCTGAGCCAATGGATTGTGGCCGATATATTTCTTTGGAGTCTTCTCCAAAAACAGATACCAGCGCACTTCATGCCAAGCTTCTTTCCAGAATTTACCGCTAAAGAACGGCGGCACAAATAATTCACGTGCATGATGGTTGCCCACAAACGCCCAGTAGATCCGACCTAGGAATCCAATAGTTACGATATATCCCGCTGTAAAATGTGCAAAGCGGATATAACCCATCAGATAGTTATCAATTGCTTCACCCGGCATCGTTGGCAAAGGAACACCAATAAAATAGCCAGTTACACAAAGCGTGATAATAGAAAAGACAGTTACCCAGTGCCATAAACGTAATGGCGCTTCATACACATAAACAGCAGTCTGTTTACGTGTAATAACTGATTCTCCCACAACCTGATCTGAAGCGACTTCCTGAGCTTTATCTGACTTGTCAGGTTTAACCGATGCAGTCATATAAATAACCTCCTGAATTTAGGCGCTGCGTGCACAGCGCCACTATTCTTATCGAATTTTCACCTTAGTCAGCTCTTGACCATCTTCAGACATAACGTGTGTTGAACACGCAAGACATGGGTCAAAACTATGCAGGGTGCGAAGAATTTCAACCGGCTCATCAGGACGCTCCATTGGAGTATCCAACAAAGAAGCTTCGAATGCGCCAATATTGCCTTTGCTATCACGAGGCGAACCATTCCAAGTAGTAGGAACGATCGCTTGATAGTTATCGATTTTGCCATCTTTGATCTTGATCCAGTGACCTAAAGCACCACGAGGAGCTTCGTTAATACCAACTCCCATCGCCTCTTTCGGCCAACTACTTGGATCCCATTTCTCAACATTGGCAGTCGAGCTATCACCCGCTTTAATGTTGTTAACCAGTTGATACCAATCATCCAACATAGTGTCCGCACAAAGCTGACACTCAAGTGCACGCGCCAATGTTCGACCTAATGTACTTGGTAAGAACTGCTTAATGCCGAGATCCAGCCCCGTAGACTGATTAAATTCAGATAACGAGCGATCAACCTGCTCCTGAACATGCTCAGTACCAGAAGCATAAGCAATGATGTAGCGCGCTAAAGGTCCCACTTCCATTGCATGACCACGCCAGCGAGGTGCTTTAATCCAGCTGTACTTCGCAGATTCATCCAGTTCTTTAATATCTGTTTTAGTACCTTTTGTATTAGGGCCAAGCTCGAAGCTAGGCTCTGTCTCACCTTCCCATGGGTGCAAGCCCTGCTTCTCGCCTTCATAACGGTACCAAGAGTGATCAACAAACTCTTTAATCTGTTCTGGATCACGAACATCAACTGGATGCACTTCATCCCAGTTACCATTAACAATCGCACCTGCGGGTAACAGATCTGTAGATTTGTCATATGGCACTTGAGTGTAAGTACCGTAAGACAGAAGGTTCTCTGAAGCTAAGCCACCACCGTACAACCAATTTTTGTAAATGCCGGCAATTGCCATAACATCAGGGATGTATACGTTCTTAGTAAACTCTTGTGCTTCACGAATACGCTCTAACACATAGTTCAAACTAGTCATATTGATTGGCGCACCTGAAGCACCAACATCATCCAAGTTAATAGCACATGGCACACCACCTACCATGTAGTTAGGGTGCGGGTTCTTACCACCAAAGATGGTATGAATTTTTACCACTTCTTTTTGGAAATCGAGTGCTTCAAGGTAGTGAGCAACCGCCATCAAATCCGCTTCTGGAGGAAGTTTGTAAGCAGGGTTGTCCCAATAGCCGTTAGCAAATAGACCTAACTGTCCGCTTTCAACGAACTTTTTAAGACGCGTTTGTACATCCTTAAAATAACCTGGGCTAGATTTCGAATGGTGCGGAGAGACCATCTGCTGAAGTTCAGAAGTAGCCTTAGGATCTGCTTTCAGTGCATTAACCGGATTTACCCAGTCCAACGCATGCAGATGATAAAAATGTACGATGTGATCATGAATCTGTAGAGTTTTATCCATCATGTGACGGATAAGGTGTGCATTCAAAGGTACCTGAATACCTAAAGCATCTTCTACCGCACGTACTGATGTCAGTGCATGAGTACCCGTACAAACACCACAAATTCGCTCTACAAAGGCCCAAGCATCACGTGGGTCACGGCCTTTAAGAATCACTTCAAGGCCACGCCACATTGTGCCTGTTGATACAGCGTTACGGATAATGTTGTTTTCATCAACATTCACCTCACAACGCATATGCCCTTCAATTCGGGTTACAGGGTCTACAACAATGCGTCGGCCACTGTTATCTAAATCACTCGCATTAAATGGCTTATTCATTATTCCTGATCTCCTTTATGCTGAGCACGCTTAACCGCACTTACCGCCGCATGCGCAGCAACAGCAGCACCAACACCACCTGCTACAGCCATACCAATCTCATCTGCATTTTTCTCGATACCAAACTGATGAATATCGGTTAAACGGTTATAGAATGAACCTTTGTCCCAGAAACCATCTTCAGAACAACCAATACAACCGTGGCCTGCCTGAATTGGGAAAGAGACGCCCTCATTCCAACGCACTGTAGAACATGCGTTATAAGTAGTGGGGCCTTTACAACCCACTTTATAAAGGCAGTAACCTTTACGCGCACCTTCATCATCCCACTCTTCTACGAACTGGCCTGCATCAAAGTGTGGACGGCGATAACACTTATCGTGAATACGCTGGCTGTAGAACATTTTTGGACGACCTTGACGGTCTAGTTCAGGCATTTTGCCGAAGGTCAGCATATAAGTAATAACACCAGTCATTACCTCAGCGATTGGAGGACAACCTGGTACTTTAATAATTGGTTTATCAGTAATAACTTTATGGATAGGAACCGCTTGGGTTGGGTTTGGACGTGCAGCCTGAACACAGCCCCAAGATGCACAAGAGCCCCATGCAATAATGGCAGCAGCATCCTTGGCTGCATACTTCAGTTTTTCAACAAAAGGTTTACCACCGGAGATACAGAACATGCCATCTTCATTTAATGGTGGGTTACCTTCTACTGCAAGAATGTATTTACCTTTATATTTTTCCATCGTTTCATAAAGGATTTCCTGCGCTTGGTGGCCAGCTGATGCCATCAAGGTGTCGTCGTAATCCAAAGAGATCATGGATAGAACAACATCTTTTACCAACGGGTGAGCCGAACGAATAAACGATTCTGAACAACAGGTGCACTCTAAACCATGCAACCAGATTACCGGTGTACGCTCTTTGGTTTCCATTGCATTCGCAATTCTAGGCGCAAATGTTGGCCCTAAACCTAAGGCTGCTGCCGTTAAACTACAATATTTCAGGAAGCTACGACGTGTAATACCCTGACGTCGCATAACCTCATAGAAGGTTTCAATTTGTGACATATGTCTCTCCGCCAATGCCAGCCACCACAGCTATGCCCTCATCTTTGATTAGCTATGCATAACTACGTGTAACATTTTTATTTTTTTGTTCAGCTATCCTATTCGCAAAGATCGGGCCAAAAATATTACCCTTAAATTTCAGTCACTTACAAAAGCATTCGTATATAAGGAAGGATAAAGACTAACCAGTCATCCAGATAAAATGGTTAATCCCTTAACACCTATAAAGTCTAAGGCCACTTAAATGTATTTTAAATATATGTTTATTGACTGATATCAATATCTGAAAAGAGACGAAGAGATAAGATGGATTTGCGTTTCCAATAGAGAGGACTTACCTATGCAAGTTGATGTAACCGATATCCCACAAGTCGCGGTTGATTTTATGAATGATGATCATGCAGAAGCTGTCACCCTTCTTAATCGGTTATTCAACACTTTAGAAACAGGTAATGACCATGAAGTTGATGGTGCTTTATCCAGCTTTTACCAACACAATGCCGAACACTTCGCCCGCGAAGAAGAACAGATGATCCGAATCAACTTTCCACCCTATACATGCCATAAAGGTGAGCATGAACGCGTTTTACAGGAGATGCGTGAAACTCAACAACAATGGCAAGCAAACCATGACCGCGCAGAATTAAACAGCTACCTTAAAAACACGGTTATTCCTTGGTTTGTAAATCATATAAATACCATGGATACAGTGACAGCCATGTTTATCAGCCAACATTGCGCCTAACCAGAATCGGCTACTAATAATCCGAATTTTAACTAACAGTCGAGCCTCCCCTCTCGGCTGTTAACCTTGTACTGCACTCCAAAGAAATCGAGCAAGATAACGGTATAAATTTCTTATCATAGATTAACAATCCAGTCTGTTGTTAAACGCGTAAGCAAATTCTGATATCCTTCTGCGAAATTAATCACTCATGCTAAATAACACAGCAAATTGCTGTCTTTGAGTATTACGGATCAATAATGAGCAAATATTGGAGTGACGCAATTCAGCGTCTAACACCTTACGTGCCGGGTGAGCAGCCTAAAGAAAGCGGTATTACAAAGTTAAACACCAACGAAAACCCTTACCCTCCTTCGCCGAAGGCGGCAGCGGTGATCAATAACTTTGATACAGCCAGATTACGACTCTACTCCGACCCAGATTGCACTCAGTTAAAAGATGCACTTGCTAACCACTTTGAAGTTGAGCGTAAGAATGTCTTTGTTGGTAACGGTTCTGATGAGGTACTTGCTCATACCTTTGCAGCGTTCTTCCAACAAGAACAACCACTACTGATGCCAGAATTCACATACAGTTTCTATCCGGTTTACTGCAATCTTTTTGATATCGAATTTAAGCTGTTACCCCTAGGTGATAACTTTGAGTTAAACCTAGAAGACTATAACCAGCCAAATGGCGGTATTATTTTCGCTAACCCGAATGCGCCGACTAGCCGTGCAATCGAGTTAGGTGAAATTGAAGCATTAGCTCAACGCAATACTGAAACCGTGATTGTGGTTGATGAAGCCTATGTAGATTTTGGCGCTTCTAGCGCTGTTGAATTAACCCAAAAATATGACAATGTTTTGGTTATTCAGACCTTCTCCAAATCTCGTTCCCTAGCAGGTATGCGAGTTGGATTCGCAATTGGTCACGAAGATCTAATTGCAGGTCTAGAACGCGTCAAAAATAGCTTTAACTCTTACCCTCTAGACATGCTAGCAATTGAATCGGCAGTTGCCGCTGTTGAAGACAATGACTATTTCGAAGCGACTACGAAAAAAATTATCGAAACTCGTGAGTGGACGGTTAATCGTTTAGAAGAGTTAGGCTTTATTAGCTTACCCTCTAAAACCAATTTCCTATTCAGCACGCATCGCTATATAGAAGCCGCTGAATTGATGGGCTTCCTGCGTACTAAAAAGATCTTGGTGCGTTACTTCAGTAAACCGGGCATTGATAACTACCTACGTATATCTATTGGTACTCAAGAGGAGATGGAGCTTCTAATCAGTACCTTAGAACAACACCCCGATATCTGTAAGATGCCTACTGAGTCTTAAACAGCGCAACTTACCTACTGCAAAACCTCTGATAAAGCTGCCCTTCTGGCAGCTTTATCGTATTTCCCCCTCACATTAATCAGATTTAACTAATACTAAATATACGGGGTCAAAAAGGCGTAAATACCCCTGTTTAATTAATGGACACTAAGGAACCATTGGCGTCACGAATATTTATACCTATTATTAGTTTTACTTTAGGGCTGCTTCTTTACCTAGAGTTTATGAGTACAACGGTTTTGTACTCGTCCGTGTTTATTCCATTGCAAGATTTCAGGGCGCACATTTGTGCGCCCTTTTTTTATCCATTTCACGTGAACAGAAATCAACTCACAAACGTCTTCTGAGCACTATACTGATATAGTTAAATCAGGAGCGCTCTCATGCCTATTAATCCAACTGGGTTTGCTACCAGCCCCTACTCTCAACTCAATCAGATTCAGAATCGGATAAATGAAACTGAAGAACAGCTTGCTTCCGGCCGGCGAATAAATAATGCAGCAAGCGATCCTGCCGGCCTGCAAGTGCTTATCGATTTCCAAACTCAAATCAGGGGAAATAGCGCAGCCATTCGGAATAGTCTTGATGGTGTATCAGCACTTCAGATTGCAGATGGTGGAGTTAATCAAGTCAATGATTCTCTACAACGTATTCGAGAACTGTCCGTTCAAGCTCAAAATGGGATTCTAAACGAAAGTGACCGTACAGCCTTGCAAAGTGAAGCAGATGCCCTATTAAGCGGCATACAGGATACCCTTGGACAAAGTACTTTTAACGACCAATCATTACTCGCAGAAGAGGGTCAGCTACGCCTGCAAACAGGTCCTGGTACAGAGGATTCTCAAAACATCAGTACTTTCAATGTCAGTGATGAGTTTGATAACAGTGGTCTATTCACTTTAGATATTAGCGACGTAGGTGCTCTGGATATTATCGATCAAAACCAGTCGTTTTTAGCGACGGTATCAGGTGAAATAGGCGCAAGCCAAAACAGATTAGACAGCACGATAAATAGACTTACCGAAACTAATATCAATGAAGCTTCAGCAGCTTCTTTTATTGGTGACACAGACTTTGCTCAAACGGCATCAGAACGTGCAAGCGCGCTTATCCAACAAGATGTAGGTATCGCACTGCAAGCACAAGCCAATGCTAATCGAGGGCTCGTACTCAACCTACTAGGATCGTAAAGTGCAGTTAAGAGAGTAAATTGGACTGAAGCACTGCACTTTTAAACTCAGCTAAACTAGTGTTCAAACAATCCAAGAGTTGAGGCTCTGAAATACTCACATTTTGCTTAGCTTTTTCTTCTACAAAACCGGCCAAAGCACCTAACCTTTCGCCCCCTAACATGCGAGATGAACCTTTTAGGGAATGAGCAACTTTTCTTAGTTGTGTTTGATCAGCATCGTCAAGCACCTGACCAATCTCGTTAATCTCCCGTTCAGCACTTTCCCAGTAGATGTTAAAAACGTTCTCTAAATATTTACCATCTAGCTTGAGCGCAATTGCTGTTGCCTCATTGAAGGCAGGCAACGACATCAACTCACTTAAAGACTCAGATGAAGACGTGTTTGTTACGTTTACTTGATCGGCCACTGTTAACTCCCTGATACCCTTCTAGATGGGTAAAAATCCATTCTTTGATAACAATAGCGAAAAACCTGCATATTAAAAGGACGCTGTAGAATAGGTACAAAAAAGGGGTGATAAATCACCCCTTTGTCATCATTATCCCTACAATTTAATTTACTTTGAAGCGCTGCACCATTTCCTGCATACGTGCCGCCACATCGCTTAGAGCAATACTTGAATTGGCCGTCTCATCAGCCGCTACTCGGCTCTGTTCAGCAATAACACGCACATTACTCAAACTTTGACTGATTTCATCTGCGACAACACTTTGCTGTTCAGCAGAACTAGCAATCTGAGCATTTACTTCATTCATCTGCTCAACCGTCATACTAATCTGATTCAATGCAGAATCCGCCTGATCAACCAGCTCAATACACTGATTTGCTTCTTGTGTACCTTGATTAACAACGCTTACAGTCAAGTTAGCACGCGCTTGTAGATCATCAATCAGATTGTGAATCATCTCAGTGGATTGCTGCGTACGCTGTGCAAGAGAGCGCACCTCATCAGCAACAACAGCAAAACCTCGCCCCTGCTCACCCGCTCGTGCCGCCTCAATCGCTGCATTCAAAGCGAGAAGATTGGTCTGTTCTGCAATCTCACGAATCACATCGAGAATGGCATTAATATCCCGTGTTTTTTGCTGCAGATGCTCCACTTCCGAAGATGTTTTATCCAAACTTAAAGAAAGGCGATTCATACCCTCTGTAGCAATCTGCATTTTTTGACGGCCTTCCATCACCTGATGGTTAGCACTATCCGCAGAAGAGGCTGCACTAGACGCATTATCCGCAACATGCTGCGCCGTATACGCCATTTCAGTCACTGCAGAGGCAACCTGATCAGTCTCTTCTTGCTGCTGCATAGTTCCCGCACGAGCCTGTTCTGTCAGAGCCGCTAACTCTTCTGCAGACATACTCATGTTATAACCTGCCTTGTTAATTTCAGTGATCATTTCACGGAATCTAATGGTGGTATGCCCCAAAGACCCCTGTAATTTCCCCACTTCATCTTTACGGCTTGTTTCCAGAACCTGAGTCAAATCACCTTCAGCCAATGTATCGGCGTAACTAACAGCTTCGAGGATAGGACGAGTAATCATTCGAGTAATCCAAAGCGCAAAGAAAACGCCTAAAATGACCGCAATAACAGAGATCACAATCACAGAAATAAGGCCCTGATGATTGTGTGACTGTAACATTGGTCCTAGCGAGTCTTGATCAGCAATAACTGACAGCTTTACTTTTTCAACATTACTCGCAACTTGGGGACCGATCACATCAAGAGTCCCAATCACTAGGTTATTGCGCTGATCGATTGTCTTATGGATTTCTAAAGTTGCAGCCAGATATTTATCTCGTGCTTTAGCAAAACGATCTAACAGCTGTATTTCATTGTCGAGCAGGAACACCTTTTTAAGGCTTTCTAGATGATTTGTTAGAGCACCATCCAATTTATTGATCGAAATCTGAAAATCTTCTTGATGGTTCTTTTCCATAAAACGAACAAGATATAGCCTTGCTAACAGCAGATCTTCCTGCAAATTAGAAGCTAAAAATGCCAATTCAGGTTCACCACGGTTATTAGCTAACTTTCGTAACTGAGTAATACTGTCACGCATAACTGGGCCCTGCTGAGCCAAGGTGTTGTAGTACAACTCGTCCTCAGTTTTAACTAATCCAACCACCTCCTGAAAAGTCGTTTTATACTCGCCTAATAGCGTTGCTGTTTCCATAATCAAACGGCTACGCTCTGGGTTGTTAATCTCTTGCTTAGATTGTTCTAAAAACTGGTTCATTAGCGCCATACGTTCTTCATATTGCTCTAATGATTGTTTGTCATGACTGATAAGAAAGTTTTTTACCGACATACGCACTTTCAGCATATTGGCCTGTAAGCGCCCTGATAGATTACTGTCGCGCGCCAACTCACGGTATTGAACAAAGCCATCTTCCGCGTGGTGTAAGCCTTTAATACCTGTAAACGATGCCGCTACCAGCAATAACAAGATAAAACCGAAACTCAAGCCGATCTTACTACGTAAATTAAATCTGTTTAGCTTATTCATGTATTTGCACTTACTACATTAGGATTAAAGAATTAAATACAAAGGATAATCAATAGCAGTTGATAGTATTTATCATTTAGATCTATTTCAATAATAATCGATCAAAAATCGAGATTATTTTCAGGCTGATTACGATCTATACAGTACGGAAGGATTTATTGGACAATAAACAAACAATTCAAACGATAACGCTAAAGCGACTTTACTGTTGCAACCAGAAAGTAATGCTTAATGTTTTCAATTCAAACACTGAAGGCTCAAGCTACTTTATTTTTTATTTTCAGGAAATTGGCTGACAAAGTTTAAAATACCTTGTTCTAAGGGATGACCTTTTCGATAGATAACCGAGATCTCTATTCTTTGCTGTCCTTGGGTAACGGGCACTGATTTAAGTGCATTTTCATAGCGGCTCCCTGTCACCATATTTTCGCCGATAACGGTGTATCCCAATCCAGCGGCAATGCAGCCAAGAATGCCATCAGCACTACTCATCACCATCATCTCATCAGTAAATCTATCACCTAATTCTTGCCATGCTAGGGCACACTTCCTGTAACCACAGCCCTCTTCTCTCACAAACAGAACGGGCTCGTATTCTTGATCTACTGGAGTTACAAGCACAAGCGACTCATGAACAACGGGTATGATCCGTAGATCCTCATGCGACTTAGCATTTCCGACTAATGCGCAATCTAACTGATCGTTCAAAATAGCGAGTGCTAATCGGTCACTTGTATCTGTATAGATTCGAGGAAGGATTTCTGGATGCTTGCGTTTGAGCTGTTTTAGCGTCGTGGGTAGGTGAACTGCAGCAAAAGTTTCAGGCATGCCTATACGAAGTTCGTAGTTCCCTTTGCTTTTTAAGATAGCGGTTGATGCTTGATACTCCAGCTGCAAAATCTGGGAGGCATATTTATATAAAAGCTGGCCTGTCGTTGTTAGCTCGAGCTTTCGCCCTACCCGAATAAATAATTTAGAATCAAGTTCGTCTTCTAACTTCTGAATTCTCGTAGTGATATTAGACTGCACTGTATTAAGCTTTTCAGAGGCACCTTTAATACCCTCTTCATCAACAACAGCCTTAAACGTGCGTAACGCTACAATCTCCATATAGTTCTCTTTTATTGAAGTTTTAATTCTAAAAGATTCACTTTTTAAGATTATCAGAAAGCGCTATGGTTGTTGAACATAAATACAATAAAACCCAAAAAAGCATTTATGAACAACACACTTACCAAAAGTCAGGTCTATTTTGCAGGTATCTGTAGCCTAGTTGTTACAGTGGGAGTCGCTCGCTTTTCCTACACACCTTTACTGCCAATCATGCAGGCAGAGGCAGGCCTTACTGAAACGGGCGGCGGCTGGCTCGCAACCGTTAACTACATTGGCTATATGATCGGTGTTCTGATTGCGGCAAGCCTAAACAATCTTCACCACAAGTATCTATTACAGAAGTTATATTTGGTACTCAGCGTGGTAACAAGTGCAGCAATGGTTATCTCTAGCGACCTTTATACTTGGTCTGTTATGCGTTTGGTGGCGGGGATCTGTGCTTCAGGTGGGTTAATCATCTCCTCAGGGCTAATCTTAAAATGGCTGGTCAACAATGGTCACAGGGGTGAGCTCGGCATCCACTTTTCGGGGATAGGCATGAGCATAGCTGTCTCAGCCATCATCGTAGAGATCCTTTTACAATTCTCTGCTAACTGGCAGCAGCAATGGCTATTTTTTGCCGCCATAGCAGCAATTATCGCAGTGCCGGCATGGTTATGGGTACCTCACCCTAACAACCATCCTGATCACGCTCAGGCAGCACCTAAGGATAATCCACCCAGCAAAAAATTTACTCGCTTATTCTTACTGGCATACTTCTGTGCAGGTTATGGTTATGTCGTTAGTGCAACTTTTATCGTCGATATCATTGAAGGTCTAGAAGGTTTAGAAGGTCAAGGCGCCTTATCCTTTGTATTAATAGGACTTGCTGCTATTCCAGCCGTGGTTCTATGGGATAGAGTCGCACGCAAGTACGGCTATTTAAAAGCTCTAGTGGGTGCTTATAGCCTGCAAATCATTGGCATTATGATCCCCACACAAAGCGATGCATTTCCATTAATTGCCCTGTCTGCAATATTGTTTGGAGGCACCTTTGTTGCCTGCGTCAGCCTCGTGCTGACCATGGCGGGCCACTTCTTCCCTAGCAACCCTTCTAAATTCATGGGCAAGATGACCCTCGCTTACGGCTGCGCTCAAATAATTGCGCCATTTTTAACCGGGCTATTAGCCGAGAATTTGGGGAACTACAATCTAGGCTTATATCTTTCAGCCATTGTAATGGTAGTGGGATCAGGCTTGATTCTGGCGCTAATGAAGATCGGTGAACAACCAGCAGACTCTAATAAACCTCGTACTCTTAGCGTAAAAACATAGTCCTATAGAATAACCTTGCTTTGATCAGGGACAAAACTAAGCTAGAATTCAAATGACCGTTTGGATTTTTTGGGAAGAACTAAGGACGTTCTAATCTCATGGAAGAAATAAAAGATATTTTATTACTCGTTGTGACAAGTTTCAGTGGCCTCGCTGGAATTATCTATTGTCCTTATATATTCCTTATTACCTTCGGTATTCTTTGCTTTGTGTTGTATCGTTTAAAAAGCAATGCATCTAAAGAATACATCTCGCCTGAGTGAGCTCATTACACTTTCACTTCAAGCAATCCCTTCTTTGTCGATATTAAAGGGTCATAAATTGCCACGCATATCTATTCAAGCATCCCGTCTGTTCAAATATGGCTTATTCTTGCGCTAAGATACAACTTAATTGTCGTAATAAGCACAAAAAGTCATAACTCATGGTTTAGCATAACCTATCATTGGAATCTCAAGTTTATGATAACAGCACCTGAAAGGTGCCCTTAAGCAGTTCTTCCAGGTGCCATTGATGACAAGCAAATGGGTATACCTTGTTGATACTAAACAGACTGAGATTGAATGGTGTTCGATTTCTAGAGTATAGAAATCGAAAATCCCTGTAATCCCGTGGATTCAAACTATCCTCGAAAACAACCCTTTCCGAGTCAATTAACATACAAAGTTTTAGATACCAAGGGAGAGACCTATTGTTCTCCTATGCCAGATCCCCCTGCGGGGGGAATATCCAGATAATTAAAATATCAGATGACTGCTTTAAAAAATTATTCAAACCAGTCAGTAAATGTAAACTTTAAGATAATTTTTCTTTCCTATCAGAAAGCAATTTCATCCTCATCAAAGAATAGTTTAATGAACCAAGCCTTTTATGATCAAAAAAAGACTTATGATCAACTCTTCTTAAAGCAGTTTGTAGCCGAGTTGAATAATACTCTTCCTCTTCAACTTTACCTTCAAATCTCCAAGTCAAAGAACTTAGTCTGAATATTTTCAACAATGAGTAAAAATTACCAGAAGCTTCAAAGTACTCCCAAAGAAACTCATTTGCCTTATTGAAAATAAAAAGGTTTCTTTGGGAAAAGCCATAGCCATACGCTTTACAAAACTCTATAAGATCATTACGGTGTATTTTACTAACATCCCGCTGACCGACTAGAATTTCTCCTTTCTTTACAATAGCACGATATCGATTATAAGCGTTTGAACTTGATCTAACGACATCATCAAGCAGCTTAATTTTTCTGTCATCTTGTTTCTCTGCATTCGCAATTTTCAAAAGCACGTTATTAGCTGCGGATGATTTTTTATCTTTAATCTTTGTATAAAGAGAACGTAGTTCTTGCAGCCTCTCGTCTTTCCCTTTTTCACTACAACCTACAATGATATCCTCTGCCAAGTAATAATCACTACTTTTTTTCTTAGTATATTTTTGAGATTCCTTTGCGGATTCCACTGCTTCAGTGAAGCATTTTTTAGATTCATAACTAAGTGCAAGCGCTATATAGATTCTTTTCTTCTGAATATTACTAGGACTACCATTTTCGACAACATCATTTAAAACCTTAATAGATTCATCATGCTTCTTTATCATCCGAAGAGACCGCCCCAAGACAACATTAAGACGTGTTAAATCAATATCGGGACAATCTTTAATATGCATTAAAAGATCATTACAACAACGAACAGCATCTCGATGCCTATCGTTAGAGCGTAACTGCTCACAGTATAGTACTGCTATCTCATAAGCTTTTTTAAGATTCGACTGATCGTCATTTTCAAGAGCCTTTCTAATCAAATTAATAGCTATTGAATGAGGATTACCTACACCATTACCAGCAAGACTTGTGAGAATAAGCTTTGAAATCCTATTAAGTTTTATTTCGCCTTGTTTCCAGCCAGTACCAAATGTAATGTCGGCCGCACGAAGTGTTAATTCATATACTTCATCTGGACTCATATGGTCCAAAACATATTTTCTAACAAGTGGCTGGACAGTGTGTATTTTTTCTTTAGAAAGTTCAGGGTCCACTCCATCCAAGGAGTCAGAAGTTAACAAAGAAGTTTCTAATAGTCCCATATTCTGCAACTCTTTTAGATGTTTCAAATGAAATGGGTACGAGTTATTGAACCTTCTAATATTTTTAAAAATCTCCCCTGCGGGAAAAACTGACAAAACCTTTAAAAGCTTAAAACTTCTATCATCGTTATTCAGTCCTCTTTTCTTAACCACATTAACAGCTCTAATAAGTTCAGTTGGCATAGAGTCATCTTCTGATCCAACTAGACCAGTAGCAGTTTCTGACTCATTATCAACCAGTTCATCTATGGATACGACTGACAAATCAGACAGCAGCTTATCTAATTGCAGTGGAATACCTGACGACAACCGACTTAAAATTTCATAATTTTCACCGTAAGCATACTCCTCTCCTCCATTTTCGTGATATTTTATATAACTCCTAATATCAGCATCAACTAACGGCCCCAACGAAATGCTTTGCATTTCAAACTTAGAATTTTCTTTTCTCCCAATAAAAATTAATTTCATATCTTCAGAGAGATCGGTAATTATCGAATATATATTATCTAATGCTTCAAACCAGCCATCTTTCTTTTCAGCGGTTTCTGTCACACCATTTAAGATCAAAACCATGTCAGACTCTTGCGAAGCAATCATGACAAATATCTTAATATCACTACCTAATTGCCTTTCAATTTCAGCATATATATCGTCACCGGTTACACAACCATCAATATCAACATTAAAAATACGCTTTTCATATAATGATGATTTATCATCTTCACAAATAGAGTGAATAAACGAATACTCCCCAAGCCCCCAATTCGAGCACAAAAAAGCAGCTCTATCATCATCTAGAGCTGAAGAGAATTGATATCTCTCAGCAGCTCTTATCTTTTCGTGAGTGTGATTCGGAGTAAAATCCCATAATTTTAAATCATCAATTGATATACCACTTTCACCTGTTACAAAGTCCTCAGAGAATTCGATTTCAGCTTCGCTAATCGGCTTACTAGCATCTGAATTAAGAGTTTCATCTAGAGAGATTCTGTTTTCTAAAAACCTTTCTTCAAGCTCGCTAAAGAAAGAATTGCAATCAATACCCCCATAAAGCCTAAACCGTCCTCTCGAAATCCCTGAACCTAAATTCCCTATTAAACTAGAGTAGTTCTTTTCAATTTTAAGCGGATCAGCATCATAAAATGCCCAGAGAATATCCAAGTCAGCCTTACTATTATTTACTATTGAACATAATGCTTCATGAAATACGTCATCCCAACCACCATACCCAATCACTAATAACAATCGCTCAGATAAAATATTCTCTAAAGAAGCTTTTAAACTAGGACGCGGACTACTTAATTGAGACGGTGTATGTAACGTATCTGAACCATGCCAATAGCCATGAAGATGAGCTACATGCCTTAATTCAGAATCCAAGCTTTGAATTTGATCTAAACTACCATCAGTATCGAAAAAAGATTGCAAAGACCTCCCACCTGCACAGTTAATTGAAACTGCAACTAGAGGATCAAAATTTGTTGTGATGACAGGCCCATTAAACTTATTAGTTGCAGCTAAAATTTTCCCTAAGCTTTTTACTCCTTGAGGGAGATACCATCCATCCAGATCTTTATCCAATTCTTCATGGCTCATGGAGTTATTACTACTATCTTTTCTTGCCTTTAGTACTGCATCTTTCACTATTGAGTTAACTGCCGATTGACTAGTCCAGCTGCGTAAAAAACTAAAAGCCCTTTGATACTGTTCCGCCCCTGACGCCTCTCCTACTTCTTTTTCAAAGTCCTCATTTAAACCTTTTGTAGTTATGTGTTGCTCAATAAGCCGAAGAACACCCGGAACACCCGGAACACCCGGAACACCTTCTTTATCAGGCATTGAAAGCGGAGACCCGACAAGTATGGCTATATCTTTTTCACTATGAACCAAAGCACTTATTAATGCGTTTTTTGAAGCCACTTCTATCACGTCGATCCCTCTCAAAATCTAATAAATCATCTATTAATCATGTACTTAAAATTTAATGATAATGCTTTATGCTACACAAGAGAATCCAGTTTTCTATTTGATAACCCAATTCATTATAAAGAATGCCCATAGTACTCAAACGAATAAATGATTGGTCTTGGTCTGCTTTCTTATACCGCTGAGATAGGCCGAAAATAGAATCTAAAGTTGCCTTTAAATGAGCTTTTTAGATCTCTCCTACAGAAAGAGAACTCCAGAAATGCAGTAGGTTATAAAACACACGTTGATTACCCTTTGACATCTTCTCATTACAATACTTCCAAGAGACAATATCTCTCCCAAGTTTCAAACCACCATCAGCTAGTAAGCTATATATACTGGGGACACTGGACTAGCCTTACTTCGGCATCAACATCTCCGAGCGCACCCAATAAACTACAAAGCACTCGCAATGGACCTTCTTTACTAGCAATTTCTTAGATTCGTATCTAAGCACACTTAGGGCTTTTTGGAGCTGATTTAGTTCTGCCTCTAGGTGTAACTGATGAACGTGCCTTTGATATTTGTGGCAATAATTCCCAAGTCAGAGCGGCCAAATCTACAGTTCCATTTATTGCAGACCTAAACAGCCGTTGAGAAGCCTCAAGCAACCTTCTACTCGAACCAAAGCTTCTTGGTAAATGTTGGTTTTAGATAACTGAAGATAGGTAGATGAACGCATCGTGTGTACTAACCTGTGTTCTAAAAGTTAGATGCACGTTCTTAAATCTGCAGAAAAGATTATAAAAACAGATATATAGGGATTGGTGATGACCCCACCAGCCACATTCCGGCACATGAATCCACCGCTGTGGCTGCTCCCTTCCGGGCCTGACCAGGTTCACGATTTATCATTGCGGAAGGACCAGCAGGGCCACCATAGCGGGCCTGAAGGGCCTTGTCTGAGTTAGATCACTCAAGACAGGCGCGCAGTATACCAGTGATTTTTTGAGATGCAAATGCAATTATTTAACTCTCTGTTTTTATAGAAATAAAATTCATATTCAGACCCATGACTCAACCCTCAAGGTCTCTACTGAACTCCTGATATTTCTCTGCATTTTAGCCGTCGATGATTAGGATCTAACCTATACTGATACGACCAGATAACAAAACCACTGATTAATTTGTTAAGGGTTTCTTAATACCATGGCTTTTATAGTGGCTCTGCTGTTAGAGTTAAACGATCTAGGATTTGTTGTATGAACAAACAACAGGATAAATGCACATGGAAGAACATTTAAACCAGCTAGGACTTGCCCGACAACCAATTTTTGACCGCGAACTCAATGTCGTGGCGTACGAGCTGTTATATCAATCGGAGCACGGCGAAGCTGTAGCCAAATTTTTAAAAGGCGACCAAGAATCCTGTAACGTCCTAATCAATAACTTCACCAGCATCTATGATTCTGGCACATTAAAATCCTTACCCGCGTTTCTCAATGTCACTGAAGGCTTTATTCGTACCGAAAGCCTACCAAGCCTATCGCGACATAATTTGGTTCTAGATGTTAAACAGCAGCCTAATATCACACCTGAATTGCTTGGTTCACTGAAAAAATATGTCGATGCTGGCTACCGCTTAGTTTTAGACGATTTCACTTACAGTAGTGACTACGATGAGCTGCTCAAACTTGCTCATATGGTACGAGTTGATATTCGTAAACATAGTGATGAAGCGATTGTTTCCCACTTGGAAAGCATGCGACCTTTTAAGGTAGTTTCTCTTGCAGAAAATGTTGAGACTCATGATGAGTATGAGCGCTGCCACGCCTTAGGGTTCAGACTTTTCCAAGGTACATTTCTCTCAAGACCAACACTAGTCGAAGGTAAAAAGTTAACGTCCAATCAAGCTATCGTAATTCATCTATTGGCTGCCCTTCAGGATCAAGATGTCACTCCTGCAGTACTAGCAGACATCTCATCTCGCGACCCGCAACTGACCTTCAAACTGTTGCGTATCGTCAATTCTGCGCAATATAACCTGCCGAATAAAATCGAGAGTTTAAGTCAGGCGATCATTGCCTTGGGCATGAATGAAATTAACAAGTGGGCCACCCTACTTGCCCTGTCGAGTAATGATGAGAAACCAAGCGAACTGATCCGACAGATCCTAATGACAGCAAGAATGTGCGAATCCGTCGCTTATCGCACTGAAGAGATTGATTCTGAACTCGCTTTTATTACGGGCGTAATTTCAATGCTGGACGCGCTACTTGAGATTGAACAAGACTCCTTACTTGAGCAACTATCCGTCTCTGATGAAATTGTCGAAGCAGTGACAAGTTACGAAGGTCCTGCTGGTCGTTTACTGCAAGCAGTCAACTTCTACATGATTGGCCAATCGGCATTTAAGCTGCCACCTCATATTCAAGAAATTTATGCCGATGCTTATTATGATGCTTTGAGCTGGAGTAATGAGACCATGCAGCTTATGTCAGGTTCTCACTTATAAATTAGGCTGAAAAATCGATAACAGCTGAGCCCTCACCCAGCGGCACATTGGATCTTGATGGAAGCGCTCATGCCAATAGAGGTAGAGCACAACCTCAGGTAGATCAAATTCAATAGGCAGCGGCTTAATCACTAGGCTGCTGCTTTTTACCAAATGCTGGGCCATTACTTCGGGCAGTGTAAAAATCAGATCAGACCCCTGACCAAACTCCGCAACCGACATAAAACTTGCGAGCCTCAGCATCACCTTCCGATCCAAACCGAATTTTTCTAATTCGATATCCATCATGCCAGGGCCCTTACCAGTAATGGAAACAAGTCCATGAGATGCCTGTGCGTAATCATTCAAACTAATAGAACCTTGGCTGGCTAAAGGGTTAGTTTGATCCAGAACACAAACATGACCTGTACGTGCAATTGGAAAGCGTCTGAATTGGTCTTGCCCTGAATCAGGAGATAGCCCAGTGATTGTAAAATGCACTTCACCTTTTGCGAGGTATTCGAAATGTTCTGGTCGCTGAGAAACAATCTCTACCCGTAAGCTCGGTGCCTTTTCACGCAACATCCTTACCACATCTGGCATCAACAGAATCAATTCTAAATCCAAGCCTGTTAGCTTAACTACGCCCTCGGCTAGTTCTGGGTTGAATTCCTCCGGCTGCATAATCGATGCGACATCCTGTAACAATGGCTTTAACTGCTTTTCCAGATCAACAGCACGCGCACTAAGGTCATAGCCATTTCCAGTTCTAACTAAGAGAGGATCATCAAGTGTTTGACGCAATCGCTGTAACGCTCTGCTCACAGCTGGTTGGCTCATCTGCAGGCGTTCAGCTGCTTTAGAAACATGGCGCTCAGCTAACAACGCTTGTAGCACAACGAGGAGATTTAGGTCGACCGAACGTAAATTCATTAAACGAATAACCGAAATATAAAATATGCATTAGACGCATTTATGATTAGCCATTAAAGTTTGAAAAGCAAATCCAAAAGATGACGCTAACAACTTGTAAAGATTCGTAAACTTGACTGCAGCACAATGTTATTTATGGTTGCATAGCTAAGATAATTTGAGGACAGAAGTAGATGCCATTTAACCACAAAATTTTGAATGATAATGACAGCTATGGGTGGGGCCCAGTCCTACTTCATTGGTTCATTGCATTATCGGTTATTGGCCTTTACCCCCTCGGTTTATATATAGAAAGCTTAAGCTATTACGATCCCGAATACCGGACGGTGCCGATCTGGCATAAAAGTATCGGCATCCTACTAGCAGGTTTGTTGATTACACGCATCTTGTGGCGTTTATTCAACCGCTCGCCAAAAGCCCTGCCGCAACCAAAAAAGATGGCAATTGCAGCAAAAGCCGCACATGTATTGCTCGAAGTTTTACTTCTACTTACCTTGTGTTCGGGCTACCTGATTTCTACCGCTGATGGTCGAGCAATAGAAGTTTTTACTTGGTTTAGTATTCCAGCACTACCCTTCGCAATGGAACAGCAGGAGGATATTGCAGGTGAGATTCACTTTTTGATAGCAACAACACTCATCGTGCTAGCAGCATTACATGCATTCGCTGCAATAAAGCACCATTACATAGATAAAGATACAACACTAAAGCGCATGCTAGCGCTACGCGAGGAACATTGATGAAATCTAAATTTATTAAAGGGTTGGCGCTAGCCTCTCTAATCACTACGTCCCCTCTTTATGCTGCGGATTACGTTATTGATACAAAAGGTGCGCATGCATCTATTCAATTCCGCATCAGCCATTTGGGCACTAGCTGGTTAACTGGCCGTTTCAACACATTCTCGGGTGAATTCAGCTACGATGCTGCAAACCCTGCGGCATCTAAAGTAAATGTTGATATTGATGTTAACTCGTTTGACTCTAACCACGCTGAGCGTGATAAGCATATCCGTGGCGATGAATACCTAGACGTAGCTAAACACCCTAAAGCGTCTTTTGTTAGCTCTTCATACACGCCAAATGAAGATGGCAGCGGCGTAATGAAAGGCATGCTAACACTTTACGGAACAAGCAAAGAGATCTCTATCGACGTGAAAAAGGTAGGTGAAGGAAAAGACCCTTGGGGCGGATACCGTGCAGGCTTCGAAGGTACTACAGAGATCCAACCTAAAGATTTTGGCATGAACTACCAGCTAGGCCCTGGAGCTGAAACTGTATACCTAGAACTTCATATCGAAGGTATTCGTAAGTAATTTCGATTTCATCTCAAAACAAAAAAGGCGAACCTTATGGTTCGCCTTTTTTATATTCAAAACTGGATTTAGTAATCTGCATATTCCGAATAAACGCTGACTTCGTTTTTATCTGATACCGCATAGACTTTAAAATCGTCCTTTCGAGCGCCTTCCATATCCATACCTGGGCCACCTGATGGCATGCCTGGTACAGTCAACAAACGGATATTATCGGAATTATCAGCCAATAACTTTTTAATATCCTGCGCCGGTACATGACCTTCAACGACCAAGCCATTTACTACACCAGTATGACAAGACGCACCTTGAGCAGGTACACCTAAACGCTGCTTGATTGGCGATACATCATGCATCTCAATACTATTTACGTTGAAATTGTGTTGCTCAAGATGGGTGATCCATTCCTTACAGCAACCACAAGTCGGGCTATGGTAGACATCGATCTCATAACTTTGATCTGTTTTACCCTCTTCCCAATATGGGTCTGCTGCGAAAACAGGCATACATAAAACAGCGGAAACCAAACCAATAATTAACTTATTCATTCAACAGCCTCTACAGTTAGTCTGTATATTTTATCGGGTGCTGGAGCGTAGAGCTATACGATTTTATTCAAGTCATTACAGGACGATAAATTCAATTTGAGCGCTCGCCCCTGAAATACTTTGAACATAAAGCTGATAAGTTTGGCCTCCCTGCAGAGTCAGCTTTTGTTTATTGCTGGAACCTTCAAGCAACTTGCCATTGAGATACCAATTAAGACTGCCTTCACGTCCCTCGGCTCTAACATCCACTTCTATCATCTCCAAACCGTTGGTGTGATATACCTGTTGCGGGTTGATTCCATGCAATCTTAAAAGTGCACTGGTTTGTAAGATTGTTTTGCATTCGCTATTAAAAAGGGGAATACGCTCATCCCTTCGCCACTGTTTAGATATCCAAGGCTCCATCGCTGCAGGCCAAACAAAACTTGATTGGCTTTTCATAGGACCAATATCGCACTCCCTTGTCACCCTTAAGCCTGATTGTTGATCCACTAAATAATTATATTGCGGGTTATAAAATCGGTTTTGCCCTAGAGGCTCAGGATCCAAAGTACGCGGGGTATTTTTAGCAATCGTATAAGCAACTCTTATCTGATCACAGGCCTGATCACTAGACATCACAACCCTACCATCCGGCCAACAGACAGACTGCTCCACAACATCCTCAGGTTTTGTGATTGTATCGGCTTCGGACTCAAGCAATTGATAGAGCTGGAACAATAAAGGACCTGCCAAAACACGTCCCATAGTTTTCTCCATTGGCGAACCATCAGGCCTACCGAGCCAGACCCCTAGCGTATATCTTTTAGATACGCCCACTGCCCAGACATCGCGATAGTCCCAACTGGTGCCAGTCTTCCAACCAATTTTGGGAAGGTGAGCCCGAGAGTAACCATCGATAAATTGATCTGGCGGATCTATATTTGCAAGGGCATTCCAAGTAATCCATGCAGCTTCGGTGCTCATCAATTGCCGAGGTAGTTGCCCAGATTCATCATCACCGGCGTCTTCAACTCCACCAGCGACAGAATACTTTAATGGCGCAACTCTGCCTGAATTCGCCAAGCTCGTGTAGAGCGTTACTAAATGCTCTAAAGAGCTGCCAGCACCACCTAAGATAATTGCGGGATTAGCGCGCCCACCGGGAATTCGCAGAGAAGCACCAACATGATCGAGTTTGTTAGCAAAACGCTGAGAATCGTAATGCTGTATCATTTGAACAAATGGCAAATTAAGTGAGCGTTGTAATGCTGAGGATGCGGATACAGGCCCCGAGAATCCTTGGCTGAAATTACCAGGCCGATATTGCCCAGTCACTATAGGCACATCCGCTAATAGGGACTCACTATGGATAAGACTGTCATCCAGCGACAAACCATATAAAAAGGGCTTTAAGGTGGAGCCCGGAGAGCGTATCGCTGTGACCATATCGACATGACCGAAGCGCTGTTCATTTAGAAAGTCTGCAGACCCCACGTACGAAATAACCTGACGGCTCTGATTATCAACTAACAATGCCGCCGCCGAAATTCCTTTAGCCTGTCGAGATACATAACGCTTTATCTGATCAGAGAACTGCTGCTGGATACCACTATCAATCGTCGAACGTATAACTTTGTTTTCAGGTTCCGACTGTTTCAAGCGTCGACTCAAAAGTGGCGCGTGTATCGGGTTGGATAGAGGCCATACAGCGACATCTTCTTGCTTTGCCCGTTTAACACTTTCTTCACCCCAAATTTGAAAGCTAAGCAAACGATCCAATACCTTATCTCGATATTGCTGTGCTAGTTTTGGATGCCTATCTGGCCTCAAGCGTGAAGGCGCCTGAGGTAAAACAGCTAGTAGAGCAGCTTCAGAAAAGCGTAGTTGTGAAGCTGGCTTTTGTAGATATTGTAAGCTCGCAGCTTGCACCCCTTCGATGGTTCCACCAAAGGGCGCCTTATTGAGATATAGGGTTAGAATTTCATCTTTAGACAAATGCCATTCCAACTGCAATGCTCTTAATATCTGCTGCAACTTACCCCTTACGCTACGCGGGCTCGGATAGTGCAAACGCGCCACTTGCATGGTCAACGTAGAACCACCAGAGATAATCCTACCTTCTGAAAACCACTGCCAACCCGCTCGCAGCAAACTCAATGGATTGACGCCGGGGTGTTGGTAAAAATAACGATCTTCATAAGTAAGGAGCGCGTCTATATACCGAGGCGAAACTTGATCAATGGAGACGGGGTATCGCCATACGCCATTGTGATCAGCGAAGGTACGCAAGGGTTCGCCATTACGGTCGAGAACAACCGTAGCTGCTCCTCCGGCTGAATTGTCATGTAAGGGGAAAGCACGATCTGCTATCCATAAACCTGCCGCGATAAGACAAAGCACACAACAGGTAAATTTAAAAACAAATCGCATCTTTCCTCACATCAAACGCTTAAGGTGCATACGTTTAGGTACATAGATTCAAGGAGCCCTCGTTTAAGGGATAACTGTTAAGTACTCAATACTATTAGCAACACCCCGGTGGGCCGGTTTGTACATTGACTCAGCCTGTACAGGTGGTACTAAGTAATGCCCTGGCGTTACAGCTCGGCTTAAGAAATAAACCACCTGCTCGCGTTTTTCTGGAATATCAACGGCGGCAACATAACGATCATCTTTAAAGGCTTGATAGGAGATCATCGCCTTCTGAAACACGGTCTCTCCGTCAATACGAATATCCTTTAACTTAAGCGCATGCTGAAGGTTCTGATTTTCAAGCTCTACCCCAGCAGGTAGCAAACTCACCAACAAACCATCTGGCACACGTTCTTCGCTATAAAGCCTCACACGTGTTAACAATAAATCGCCTGTTTTTAATACCTGATTCCTCTTCAGTAATTGCGCATTACCATCCAAGACACGGAATTGATCTATATCTAAATTGATCCCTTCATTCACGCGTTTTGGCATCTGTTTAGGGATACCCGTCCAATGGAAACTTGCATAAGCCGGTTTGTCTTTTATATTGGTGAACACAGTAGATGCTAGTTCTAAACTATCAAGATTACGACCTAGCTCGGTCGTAGCTTCCAGCAGCGTCTCAATTTCACCTTGAAGCAATTTCCCCTGCCATTCTCCCTCTTTATCCATTTGATTAAGGGCATTCGACAAGTGCAGTAAAGCCGCCTTTTCCTGTGTGCTGAGCCAACGATGTTGCTTCAAAAGAGCGAGTAGGTCGGGGATCTGTTGCAAGGCAACGTTGTGTAATGAACGGGCATTAGGCTGTTCCAGAATGGTATGGATCGCCATCGCTTTATCGCGAATGACCGAGCCATAATCCCCTAGATAACCCTCAGCTCTTTCATTTTCCAGAGCCTGCTTCACTAGGTTTTCGCCTTCTTGCAAACTACCGGTTTCAAAAATTGCTAACCCTAAGTGCACTCCCGGCAGCACACCACGAGAGTCGTTGAGTTGCTGCTCTGCCAGATCGCGCAATGGCCCTAAGGTCACTTCACCCTGCTTAGCCAAAACATAAGCAGCATAAGCTTTGTAGGATATTTCATAATGGGAAGGGATATCTGACCAAGTTCTAACCGAAATCGCTTTACGGTTATGTACGTAAGCACGTAGACGACCTACAGAATTAGTCAGCATGGCGTTAGGTACAGCAAAACCTGAACGATCTAAATGCAGCAAGAAATCTGTCGCGTAAGCCGTTAACCAATGCTCTTCTGGCGAGAACTTATCCCACAAACCAAAACCACCATTGCCTAGCTGCAACTCGCTGTAACGACTGATCGCAGCATTAATACCATTTTCAAATTGAGAATTAGTGATAGAACGCGTGTAAGCCGGAGCTTTCTCACCTGCCAATAACAACGCCAAAGGTTGTGACTTACTGGTAGTTTGCTCTAAACAACCATATGGATAACTCATCAGGGTTTTAAAATGCTGCTGAGCATTCAGATCCGGCGTATTCGCCACACGTAATTGCGATTGAAGTTTGGTGAGGTCTTGAATAGCTCCGGAAGGAAATTGAATGCTTTCCCCTTCTGCCAATACACGCATATTTGAGCCGTAAACCGCTGGATATGCCGAGCGTACACCTAGCTCCCATTCACGATTTAACTGAACATCACCGAAAGTAATCTCTGCACTGATTAACCCTTCGCCCAACTCAACTGCATCGGCAACCAAAGGCAATACCTGCTTCTCGCCTTTATCTAGTGACAGTTCAAAACTATCTTGCCTTAAACTCACTACACCCTGATGAGTTAACTTCACAGATATATTTTGAGCTTCATCAGACACATTGGCTAAATCCAACGCTAAGGTCGTTTGATCTCCGACAGCTAAAAAGCGAGGCATGGATAACTGAGCCACTACAGGAGAAGCAACTTTGGTTGTTTCACTCTCTAAACCAAAGCTATTTTCAGACATCGCCAACGCAGTTAACGTCAGCTCGCCATCAAATGCTGGCAGATCAAATTCAACCGTCGCTTCTCCATTTTCCAAAGAAATTGGAGAGTGGTATAGGCTCAAAATCTCTACTTCAGTCGGAGGCACTTCGCCACCACGCTCTAGCTCACCATCACCGCCCCAACGAATCTGAGCGTCCTTATACATATGAGGCTCAATTAAATCATTGTACATATCGCTGATTTTCGGTTTATAAGAACGACGGCCGTAGAAGAAGTTAAAAGGATCGGCTTGCTTATAGCCCGTCACACTTAACACACCGCTATCAACTGCTGTTAGGCTGATGTAGTAATCACCCTCGACAGGCTTACCTGCTTTGTCAGTGACTTTAAGGGTTAAGTTAGCTTTGGTTTCTGGAAGTAGTGATTCAGCAACTTCAATGGTTACATCGAGTTCACGATCAGCACGATCCAAAGGAAGATGTACAATACCTACACTACGCTTACTTACTTTGTCTTTATGCTCTGTTGGCGCGACGACAAAGGCACTAATATAAACATCGTGACGATTTAGATCGGCAGGTAGAGGAATCTCTACCTCAGCTTCACGATTGTTTAACAGAACTTCTTGGGAATGTAGAACCTGATCGGTTTCAAGAAGTACCACCGCTTTGCCCTCGGTTGGCGAAGCCAGTTTTACTTTAACGCGGTCTCCCGCTTGATATGACTCTTTATCTAACGCCAAGGTCACAAAATCAGGGCGGATACGATCCGAAGCTGTCTGCCAGCTGTAATACCAAGGTTCGCCCGCTTGGAAGGTATAAACGGTTTTACTCTTACCAGTAATATCATCCAGTTCTAAACGGTATGGACCCCATTCGACTGGCATGGACAATTGCTGAGGCTGATCTGATGCTAACCGAATAAATTCAGTCGCTACAGGGTATTCATTTTTCTCGATTTGATAGTGCCAACCGCGCTCAGGGGTATGACTCCAGAAATACTTCTCTTCCAATCGATAAAGCGTTGCTTTGACTTCTCCAGAGTTCAGTAATTGGCCCTGTTTATCAGCTCTCACCAATTCAAAACTAACCTTGTCATCTTTCCCAGATTGATCATTTTCGAAAGAAGGCTTCACACCGACAAAACTAGCTTTGGGCCAGAAAAGTGCTGAACGAGATCGGTTAATAGCGCGACCGCCGCTTTCGAACAAGCTATAGCGCACATTAATACGAGCGGGGCTTTCAAAAGATTGCGGGTTATATTGAGATAGATTGAACTCAGTTGAGGTTTCACCTGTATCATTCAGATTTACAGACGATAGACTAAACTGCTGCCAATCTACTGAAGAAGGTACGCCAAATTTAAAACCTTTTAGGTTTACAAACGGTTCTGTCCACGCATTTAATGTCACCTGTGTATCCAGACGATTCCCAGCAGCAACTGCACCGTACAAGTATTCCCCTTTTACAGGTATTTTGATTTTATCGTTCAGATCAAAACTTAGCGGTGATGCTGCTTGATCAAATACCAGACGAAGGCGCTCTGGTAAAAAGGCCTCTACTTTGAAATCAAAATAAGCCGCATTTTTCTTACTTGCTGGGCTAAATACTTTAGCTTGCCAACCACCTAAGAGCGCATTACTTGGAAAATCATATCGGAACTCATAGTAACCTGGCTTTGAAGGCTCAATTCGCCATGTTCCTGCTGAATCTGCATCGGGTTTAATTAACTCTATTTTTAAAGGCCCTGAAAGTAAGTTGCCGTCTTGATCACGCATAAGTGAACCAAAGACTAACTCCTCACCGGGACGGTAGATATTACGAGGGGCGAAGGTAAAAATTTCTACTTCTTTAGTCGGCCTGCCATGAACAGGATAATCAGACAGATCTAGAGAAGGTGCGTGGTATTTGAGAACGCTCACCTGCTGATTATGTTGCGCTAGGATCAAGCGAGGGCTCTTTCGTTGCCACTCATTATCAACTTGCCAGCTACCTTGTTCATCTGTTTCACCCGTTGCGATCACCTTACTATTACGATCAAGGATATTAAGGGTTACGCCTTTAAGTAGATCTCCGGTTGCAGCATTTTGGGCAATATAGGTCGTACTCTTTCCATAGTCTCTGGCTTGCAGACCTATAGCAGAAACGCTAAACCAGGTTGCTTGATAACTAAACCCACCGGGCTCACGAACCGTTGCTAAATAAACACCGCCTTGATCAATATTAGGGACAGAGGCAACGGCAAATCCGGCTCTATTACGCTTGTTTCTATCTTCTCCAATCCGAATACGTGCTGTGTAAACGTGATCGACTGAACGTGCCAGGGCATCTTCGTCGAAATACCATCGATCGCCACTTTTCAGTGATTGATATTCATCAAAAAACTGAACGCTGCTTTCCGGCTTTACCCGATAAATATTGATCTCTGCTTCCGGCACATTGACTGCAATCAGAGGTAAGGATTCCACCTTACCTGGAATCATTACGGCACCATCCGCTTCGAACGCGACTAGCTTAGGTAAATCTCTAGCCTTTAACGATTTGCTTACGCCTGTTTCAAGCACTGCCCCTGTAGCGCTTTTTAGGCCTTGTTTAATTTGAATATCATATTTTTGAAGCGGCTCTGGACCAATAAATCTAAGAGAACGTCCATCTTTACTGAGCACCGGCGTACCCAGATCTGGTGAAATCACCACATGACGTTCAAACTTTTGATCCGGATCTAAAGGAGAATTAAACAGGAGTGTTAGCGCATTAACATCACCGTATTCACGTTCTGATATATCTAGAACACCTAAGGCTTCAGCAACAGCATTTTGAACCTTATCACTTGCCGCATCTTTTTTAGCAGCATTTACAACGTCCTTATTATCATCACATCCCGCTATCAGCGCACAGGTAACCAGTACAGACCCCAGCAATTTAGAACGTGACATTCAGTACTCCTTTACATTTTGTAGGGCAGATTTAAGCTTTTTATCTAAGCTTCGAAGACTATTTGATAGTACATCAAGTTACACGACTTTTGTCCTGATTTCATACTTGCAAAAGATTACCTTTAAAGCGAGACTCATGCCTGATTATTGAGAGGTAATAGCGTGGACAAATCAGATTCTATTTATCACTGGGACAAAGAGTTCTTTGAGAAAAAATTATCACTACTAACAAACTGCCAGTTAGGCTTTGTTGGCGCTGCGCTCATGTTGATGATGATGAACCTTTCCAAGATCTATCTTCTCGCACCTCTCGGCGTAGGCTTGATCTTAGCTAGTTGGTACAAACACCACCTAGAACAAACCAAAGATCAAATGAAAAATATGTCTGTGGAGATTGCACCTAAATCAATCCTGTTAAAGCTACCTTCTGAAGAGACAGAAACACGCGTGACATTTCGCGAGATCGAAGAGATTAACCAACACAAAGAGAACATGGTGCAGATCATCACGCTTTACCTCAAAGAGAATGAAGATAAGCTTGAGATTAAAGCACTTAAAGACAGCGACAAGTTCGTTTCGACTTTGAAAACTCAAATGGCTGAGCAACTTTCAGATCAATAAACATATATATGGCCTTGCAGAAATCTCTACAAGGCCACTTATCTTAACTAAGAACAGATTGAAGAAACTGGTGTTGGCGGAGCCTGCACGACCTCCCAATTGATATCAGCCTGATCTTTGATACCCAACAGCTCCTGTAATGAGGATCGGCAGGGGCGCCAGTAATTCCTCACACTAACTGGATCTTCTGAAACGTAAAACCGCATCATCAAACCAGCTTGAATCGTAGAAATCATCTGCACAGTATTCTGCAATGATGCAGTAGACACCCCACCATTGATCTTTTGAAGAATGAGTAGCCGTTGCAGCGAGATATCATCATTTAATTGACGCAGTAACACCTGAACTTGTTGATTATATGTAGATGATGACACATATCCGAACAGTGCTCGCGCTGTCTCATCATGGGTAATCAAACAATCAAATAGCTCGGATTCTATTCGATCTAGAAACTCTTCCTTAGTTTTCGGGGTTTTGTAACCTTGTAATGTTAAGAGCATCCTACTGGAAAGTAATTGGAGCACCTCAATCTCAACTTCCGTCATTGTTCGGAAATGATGATAGAGTCCTCCTTTGCTAACCCCTGCCTCTTCAATCAACCTACCCGCCGTCAGCGCTTGTAATCCATCTTGACTGATGATGCGAGTTGCAGCATTAAGAATCAAACTCCTAGTTAGATCGGCGTTTCCATTTGGGCACATCACTTTGACCTTTTTTGCTTGGAACACATGAGGTAAAACGCCAGAAAATAAATCAGCTTTTCCACCTCTCTTTTCCTATGCTACGCCTCTAGTTATACAAACAACATCAAAACATAAGAATTTACTGATTTAGATCAAGCTGCATTAGCTTATCAATATAACCAATAAATCCAAAATTTAATGGCAAAATTTCATCAAAGTGAAATATATAAGATACCTTATAGTTTTAAAGAAAATACCCACTTGAATGAACAGTAAAACCACCTTACAAATTCAAATATATCCATTCAATATCAATAAGTTATACATATACTCTCGAAAATTTATATATTCAATTTCCTACAGGAATTTGCTTTTCCTATGCACCTATAAGATAAGAGTTACAAAAACTATCAATTTAATGACAAAAAGTTCCAAATCAATAAGTCTAACGCTGAAGAAGCATAAAACTCATCTTCAAAAATCGAACAAAATTCAAACAAAAACATAAACTTAATCGGTCAAATAACAACCAAATGTAAGTAGATTTTTATCTTTTAAGACCAAACACTCAAAAACTTGTATTTTTAATCATATAAAGCGCTATTCACCACTTTTCTGCTAGGGTTATCTCTGTCATGATCTAAACTTTAATTAACTATCTATCCCTTAGCGAACTCAGCTAAGTTACCAGCCAATGGATTAGGATATGGAATTAAGTAGTATATATGTCACTGTAATCGAGCCTTCTAAAGTTCAGCGCCACATCATCATCGGCCACTTAAACAGTTTCGGCATAAATAATATCGAAGAATTCTCCGAAGCGAAGCCAGCTCTTGAGCATATGCTTTCCTCTCCTCCGGATTTGGTGCTTTCATCTATGCATCTACCAGATATGACTGGTACTGACTTAGTTACCCAGATGCGTGGCTTAGGTGCTTTAGAGCACATAACCTTTCTCTTAATATCTTCTGAAACACACTATCGTTATCTTGAGCCTATTCGCCAAGCTGGTGCCATAGCGATCCTGCCCAAACCATTTAGCCGTGAAGAGATGGGCATGGCATTAAGAAGTACACTTGATTACATCACTGACTTTGAATCGGACAGCGACAGAGAAGAATATGATGCTTTGAGAGTTTTGATCGTTGATGACAGCAAAATGTCGCGCAACTACATAAAGCAAATGCTCGATTCGCTATCAATCCACTCAGTTGATACAGCCAAAGACGGCTCTGAAGCCCTTGAATTCATCGCTAACGGCAGTCGATATGACCTAATCATTACTGACTACAATATGCCTAATGTCGACGGTAAAGAACTTGTAGAGCACATTAGAAGCCATAGTGAACAGCCTACTGTCCCTATTTTGATGGTAACAAGTGAGCAAAACGAGAGCCGTTTAGCAGCTGTGCAAAGCGCTGGTGTCTCAGCTATTTGTAGTAAACCTCTTTCTTACGACACCGTAAAGCAGCTCGTGGAACAGCTTGTTACAGACTTTGATATGTAAGAGACATACAAGTAGACATAAAAAAACGCGGTATTAACCGCGTTTTTTTATGTCTTTAATCATTTAACTTTTATCATCAAGCAAGTTTTCTGGGGCAAAGCCCATGATCAAAGCCCCCCAGTGCTGACCATTAATATACAGAGGAATCGATAGGTCATTCAAGATTTCCCCAGTATCGCGGATGAAGGTCTGCAGTAAGAATGGCGCTGTAGAAGATGCACGACGAACTTCCGCACGATTACCGGCAAAGATTCGACGGTTACGGCTCTTCAAGTTATCTACCTCAAAATTACCCGTAATGCGCTCCGACACTTTAGTGTGGTGAGCTGCTGCATAACCATTACGATCTACTGCAATAGCATAGATAAACTCAGAACGCTGATTGATAAAGCTATCGAATAACGGACGCATCATCGCTTCGTATTGATCAGCATAACTTGTGTCGTACTTCTCCGGCATCTGACCATCATTTGTACGGACGTAGTTAGTATCAAACATGTTACAACCACGATTGCTTAACTCTTCCAAAGCATCTTGAACCTGCTGACTCCACTGACGACCCGTTTGGATCATGCCCTCAAAACCACCGTAACCGATGATGAAGCGAGAAAGCAGTTCCTGTGTTTCCTCAGTCGAGTGCTCTAGCTCTTCAGAGAAGCGACGTGATTGCTCAATCTCTCCATGCATTGATGTAGAGATGTTGGTAATTTCTGAAACATGATTATGCGATTCACGGTTTGTATAAGCCAGCTCGTCAATGGCAGCACTAATACTACTTAACTGACTGTTTAATTCTTCAAAGTCACTGACCAATCCGTGGAATTGATCATTTGTGCTACCGATAAACTCTTCTGTAGAGCCAACATACTCCAAAATCGTAGAAGCACTGTTTCGTGTACTACCTACTAAAGAAGACATCTGACTAATGTTTTGATCAATCTCGCTTGTTGCTGTGCTAACTTTCTGAGACAGATTACGTACCTCATCGGCTACGACCGAGAAACCACGACCTGCTTCACCTGCACGAGCTGCCTCAATCGATGCATTAAGCGCCAACAGGTTAGTTTGATCTGAGAAATCCTTAACCATGCCCAGGATCTCAGTGATGTTACGGGAATTAATCTCAAGCTGATGAACCGTCTCTTGAAAATCAGTCACCTGCTCTCTAATCGCTTCAACCTGATTCTGTACCCGTCCAAGTTCGTTACTTGAAGTGCGAATTTCATCAAGATTGCGCGTGTTACGTTCAGAGATCTCAAGAGTACTGCCGGCAATATTATCAATGGCTTGGGTGGCCTCTTGAGATGATTGGAAGACTTTCTGTGCCTGCTCTTCTTGTTGAGAGGCTGAACCTTGCGCTTCGATAAGAACTTTCTGTAATCGAGTTGAGCTAAGTGCAACGCTTACACTACGACGACGGCTTTCCGCAATCATTGCTTTTAAGCTAGAAGAGAATCCATTATAGCTTTCTGCCATCTCTGAGATCTCATCGTAAGTATACTCAGGTAGCGTCGCTGAAATATCACCATCCTTATCCTTAATCGCCTTCAAAATGTCTGTCATTTCATTAATTGGACGCAGGAATAGGTGACGCATAAAGAAGATGGTACCAATACCTGTAATAAGAGCGAATCCAACCGTTAAAGCACCGTAAAAGCCAAAGGAATCCAGATGGGACTGAATAAGCTCTACAGGTACAGAAGCGGCCTCAACTCCTGAGAGGCCTTGCTCAAGCTTCTCAAAGTGATAGTAACCAATAAGCAGTAAAACGATATGGGGTAAAAGTAGGAATAGGACGTTACCCAAGATCTTCTTAGTTAACGTATTGAATAAGGATTTCTCGATACTCTTGTATAGGCTCATTTTCGCTCTCATTATTTTTATCGCTGCCTGTGCCATCTCATTTGGCGAATAGTGCTAAAACTCCTTTTCCAAACAGCATAGACTATTTATATAGCGATGCGTTATTTGTTAACACTATGAAAACACATCAAAAATAACACAACCATTCAGCAATTCAAACAAACAGTCACCAAAGAACCCAAGCATTTTTTGATTGAAGATAAGAACGCTTTTCTTTCCAATCCGGGCAGTGCCTCTCAACAAGCGCCCAAAATTTAGGACTGTGATTTAAATGAGTCAGGTGTGATAACTCATGAATAACCACATAATCTATAATATTTTTATCCGCAAATACTAGTCGCCAGTTAAAGGTAATTTCACCTTGCGCCGAACAGCTGCCCCACCTACGTTTAAAACTCTTAAATTTCAATGAGTTATATTTTACATTTTTTTTATCAGCCCAATATTTAACTCGTTCAGCTATAACCTGTTCAGCCTGCTCTTTAAACCATTTTTTCAAAAATGCCTCAACACGCTCTGAATCACTCTTCGTATTTGAACGACGTTTACCCATAACCACTAATAGCTTGGCACCCTCGAATACAACACCCCATCGATCCCCATGACACCAATCCAGAACATATTCGTTACCCAGGAATGGAAACAAAGAACCTTTTTCAGTTTTCAAACAAAACGTTTTAAGGTTTTGTGACATAACTGCCTGTTTTTGCGATATCCATCCCTGTTTCTTAGAAATCCAAGCCTCTATCCACTGATCAGTTACCCATTCAGGAACCCGAATTGAGACGCCTTTTTCATCCACCTGAATAGCCGCTGTTTTTCTACGCGCACTTCTAAATATTGTGTACTGCTCTATAGTTTCATTCATTAGGTTATAACTGCTTGTTTAGAAAAACTGCTAAATAATTTTTTGCTAGGAGGGATTCAAAATTGATCGAACTTCTTGATCAAATAAGAAGCTGCAGACTCTGTGAAAAAGCACTCCCTTTAGGGCCTCGCCCAATAGTACAAGCTTCTGCTGATTCTAAGCTTCTCATTATCGGCCAAGCCCCAGGTAGCAAAGTTCATCATTCAGGCATCCCTTGGGACGACCCCAGCGGCGATAGATTACGAGAATGGCTAAAATTAGACAAAGAAACTTTTTACAATGATAACAAGATTGCAATTATGCCTATGGGGTTTTGTTATCCAGGTAAAGGACGATCAGGTGACAACCCACCCAGACCTGAATGCGCCCCCACATGGCACGAGCGCCTATTGAATGAGATGCCTTCCATCCAATTAACTCTTTTAATCGGACAGTATGCTCAACGTTATTACCTAAATCAGGGTCAAGTCTTAGTTAATTACAAAACTCTCACCGAACGTGTAAAAAATGCTTATAAAGCACCTACAGCTATCTTCCCTTTACCTCACCCCTCACCGAGAAATCAGCTATGGTTGAAGAAAAACCCTTGGTTTGAAGCGGAAACGCTACCGCTGTTAAGAAAAAAATTAGCTATGATCAATCTTTAAATCATCTAAATGAAACTAAGCATTGATCTATAGTTTTTGAAAATTTTGTAACTGTTGGACCGTCATCATTTGCAGCATATTTAACACATTCATATTGCAGAGCAATTTGACCACAAACCTCGGCTAAATCAGGCCGCACATTAGCTAATCTCGCACAGTAATCACCTACCGTTTCACCTTTTGATCTCTGTAAGCCCTTCGGCTTTAAACCATTAGATAAACGAATAATGTTTGAGTCAAAGGGATCTTGTGGTGGCGCAGCACTAGACCGAGCCATTAACAGCATTGTGATGGTTATCACTATAGCAAACGGGACGAGTAGGAATATGACTAAACGCCACGCAGTTACCTCTCCTAAGAGATCACGAAGCAGATCTATCTGTCGATGATGATAGTGTAAAACCCAACGATGCCAAGCATAATTAAACCCTTCAATTCTCAATCTTAATTCTGATAAAAAACCATCGCCCTTTATTCCTAAGCCTTGCACAGGGCTTTCATTAAGGAACTCTGGGTCTCGTGATAAAACTTCGCTAGAAGCCTCTTCAATTCGATCGGGTGAGACTGCTGCTGTTGGATCTATCCGCACCCATCCCTTATTCGGAAGCCATGCTTCCACCCAAGCATGAGCATCATACTGCCTTACTAATAGATAATTTTCATAATGATTCCACTCTCCGCCTTGATAGCCAGTGACAATCCTTGCTGGAATACCCACCGAACGAAGCATAAATGCCGTAGCGCTTGAGTAATGGCCACAGAATCCCCTTTGTGTTTTGAAGAGAAAATCATCCACAGTATTCACCCCCAGCGGTGGCGGGGAGAGTGTATAGCTGAAGTTTTTATTGAAAAATTCAAGTATTCGCCGAATAAACGCCTCTTCAGTTCCGGTTTCTCGCCACCATTGTCGAGCTAATTCCATTGTCACAGGATTGCCTTCGGGCAAATAAATTTCTCGGGTAAAGCTCTGATAGCTTCGCTCAGAGCCTATAGACAAAGAAGGCCTTGCAACTAATGAAAATTGTTTCCGCTGAATTAATGGGCTACGTGTTTCTAATACTCGCCCAGCACGGAACTCTAATTCACTGGGCGTTTTGCTTACATAATCTAATGCGGGAACATAAGTCGCCTGAGTAGGCTCTAAAATGAGCTCATAACCAATTTTTGCACCAGAACGCTCTGACTCTGTCGCTTTATCTCTATTTACCAAACTACTTTCTAGATTACTCCAACTACGACCATCAAAGTCATGAAGAACAATCGCGCGCCAATATAAGCTTGATTGCGGCGGCTTTACTCCCTCAAAAGTCGCTCTAAAAGCCACCTCTGCTGAGCGAGTCAATCGTGTGATATCGCCTGGAGTCATGGTGTCAGACAAACCGGTTTTGGCCGCACTTTTGTCAAAACTAATCTGCCAGAGTGGATCTATTCGCGGCATGCCCATAAATAAGACAATCATTAATGGGAACACCGGAATAAACATCATGCAGGTTCGCTTAAACGGCTGAAAGAATGGTACTGCACGATGAATATGTATCGCCTGTAAAGCAGTACTTACAACCAACAAACAGAATAATGTGTAAATTGCCATCCATATTGTTTGCGTGAAAAGAAAAATAGATGCAGCGATAAGATATGCCACATAGAGAACAACCAAAGCATCACGCCGCTTGTAGATTTCCAACAGTTTTAAGGAGAAGGCAACAACTAATAAGGAAACGGTAGAGCTAATCCCCCCTCCCTCTTGATAACTGAGCAGAACGGATGCTCCTGCGACAAAAACCAAAACAGATTTAAACCATTTAGCAGGAAACGACCAACGACCAATAAAGACCATCACTCGCCAGCTTAATGTGAACAGCACTATACCTGGCACCCAAACAGGCAGATGGCTAACGTGAGGCAGAACAACCACAAACACACTAATCAACTGCCATAGTAGTGCCGTACGGCTTAGCTGCTGGTTATGCATGGCCAGTGTTGCCATTCGCACCTCCAAATACAGCTAACACCGTTAAAACCTTTTCTAAATGATCCGGGCCTGATGAAGGTTGAATTCGGTTATTGGGCAACATCAATCCAAAATCTATTCCTTCATGCTCTAATTGAATTGCCCAATAACAGATAACACTGAGCCTAGGCTCCATTGGAAGATCTGGCCACGACTCCCAATTCAACCACACCTGACGACTTTGCTGTCCGACATAGCGTTTAACTAACAACCCTCGCCCCTGCGCAAATTGCTTCCAAGCGATATGTTTAGTTGACTGTCCCGGCTGATACTCTTCCAAACCAAAAAAATCATCACCAGCCCTTTTATCCCCAGAATAACTATCTTGATCACCACTATTTAAATCAGGCCGCGGTCCTTTTTGAGGTTTTGGAAATACGACTATATCTAAATCTAACTCAACCCAACTCCAAGCCCTTAATAAACCAAATGGATAAGTGGTTTCTATCTTCAGTGGACCAGGCTTTAAACGACCTCGTTTATGGGTAGTCAGATTCAGTTCTACACCTCGCGCTTGTTCTTTCTCAAGGTGGACCGTTTCTTCAGGTTGCCCCTTCCAGTTCAACTGAATAGTTTCGTAGTTCCGATTATTTTCAGATTCCAACAGCACCGAAAGGTAAGTTGAATCACCTGCAAAACAGTTTTTACCTCTTAGCGCAGTGATTCTTAAACCTGATAGGTTTAGATAGGTAAAATGTATAGTTAGCACTCCAAGGGCTACCAACAAGTAAGCTACCGCATGGATAAGGTTGTTTTGATAATTCGTTGCGATAAAAAAAAGAAGGATACAAAGAAAGAGAAAACTCCAGCCTGAAGCAGTCGGAAAAATATAGATACGTTTTTGATTTAAAAGGATGGAATGACCTTTAGGCCGCCTAGAACTGATAACCTTATCAACCCATGCTTGAAACCGGCCACCGACTTGATCAACCAACCACATCAACTTCACTCAGTAATTTACGAACCAGCGCAGTACCACTCTGATCCATGTAATCCTCCGATGAACGTAGACGGTGTGCAAATACAGGTCCTAGCAAAGATTGTATATCTTCAGGAATCACATACTCTCTACCACTAATATAGGCCCAGGTTTTAGCTGTATTTAGTAACGCCAAACTCCCTCGCGGAGATATGCCATATTCAAATTCTGTTGATTCGCGACTGTACTTAACCAGCCTCTGAATATAATCCAGCACACTACCTGATACAGAAACCTGAGCACACTCACATCGAATCTGATCAAGCTCGATAAGCTCAAGCTGCTCATTAAGGTCCGGGATTTTCTTACGGGCATCCCCACCTAATAAAAGCTCCCTTTCAGCTTCTAATGAAGGGTAACCAAGATGAATACGCATTAAGAAACGATCGAGCTGAGATTCAGGCAGTGGAAAAGTACCATATTGGGAAATTGGGTTTTGGGTGGCAATAACAAAGAAAGGTTGAGGTAAATCGTAACTACGCCCTTCAACCGTTACCTGCCTTTCTTCCATCGCCTCTAGCAGTGCGCTTTGTGTTTTTGGTGTTGTACGATTAATTTCGTCAGCTAATATGAGCTGGGCAAAAACAGGCCCTTTATGAAAAATAAACTGACCGTTAGCAGAATCAAAAATAGATGCCCCTAAAATATCAGCGGGCAACATATCACTAGTAAATTGAATTCGTTGATAATCTAGCCCAAGCACTTTAGCCAAGGCATGGGATAAAGTCGTTTTCCCCATCCCAGGCAGATCTTCAATTAATAGATGCCCCCCAGTAATCAAACAAGTAAGCGCCTGCCTGATTTGAACTTCTTTCCCATATAAAACCTGGCCAACTGCCTCAACAATCTGATCTAGCTTTTCGCGCATGAACACCTTACTCCATATCCCTGAGTAATTACTATGCCAGTTTGGTTTAGCTCCTGCACGAGCTTATCCCATCTTACTGTTAAAATTTAAGAGGGATTGAATCTTGGTGATAATCCGCAAAATCAGAACGGCACGCTTCATCATGAGTCTCGATCTGAACAAGGTTTGCCTCATGAATGCCGGCTTTAAGGCAGATATCATAACCCTCTTTTACATTGTGACAGGTAACAACCTTACCTTCCTGATCTTTGATCAACTCTTTGTGTAAATGATCATGATCATCGAATTCCACCTCGATAACCATAGGGCCACACCCAGATTCGATAAAATTAACACCCTTGATTCTTGCCTGCTGCTTTAGCATACCCATTTGCTCTATGTTCATAAAAAGCCTCCAGAACTATGCTTGCGGATAATTTAAAAAGAGATGAGCATTGTACGTAACACCGAAACGTTTAGATTAATAATAGTCAAAGATCAGGTATTACGAAGGCTAGAGGGCATAGATAGTCACAAAAAAACCCGGTATAAACCGGGCTTTTATAATTACAGATCAGACATATTAGTCACAGCAAGAATCACCACTATCACAGCAGCTTTCACCACCTTCGTGTACGTGGCCATGAGATAACTCTTCTTCTGTCGCTTCACGAACATTAGTCACTTCGACATTAAAAGTCAGTGTTTGGCCCGCTAGAGGGTGGTTACCATCAAGGATAACGCCATCTTCTTCAAGAGCTACAACTGTAACTGGCTGCTGCCCCCAAGGTGCTTCAGCCATAAACTGCATACCAACCTGAATGTCATCAATACCTTGAAAATTAGCACGATCAACTGTCTGCACTAGCTCTTCACGCACATCGCCGTAACCTTCTTCAGGTGTCACAACAACATCTAACTTATCACCAACCGTTTTGCCAATCAGCGCTTTTTCCAAACCAGGAACAATATTGTTAGCGCCACAAACGAATGGTAATGGCTCTTGGCCCTGAGAAGAATCTAGAACTTCACCTTCTTCATTTTTTAGTGTGTAGTGGATGTAACCAACTAGATTTTCAGCAATTTGCATACAAAGAATTCTCTATTTAGAGGGAGATACACTTAAGCTGCAGATGAAATTAACACTGCAATAAACCATCACCCTGATTAGGATTTGGAAACCTAGCTAAAGGTCCAACCACAAGTAAAAACTTAGTTAAGTCAATCATACAGATTGCACCAAAATGCTGCTAGTTCTAGCTATCTATCACACAAAGAAATTACACCTTCACTAGAAAATAGGAATTTTTCTTAGCTCCAAATCTAGATCCCTGTGCTAATTTGTATCTATTGATAGCCTTATCATGGAGGATCAAGCTAATGGAAAAGGCATGTACGCTATGCTACAGCCTTGTATTGCATCACAAACCACACTCAGCACTAAAAAAGATTAGTGAATTGAAAGGTAGTGAGTTGTATAAATGCTGTTGCTGTTACGCCTACTTACACAAGCATGACAACGAGTGGGAAATAATCAGTGGTGGAGACTTTAGCGGCAAGCCTGTCGATCAGGTTGAAACTGAGAGTCAATCTACAGAGTACGAAACTGAGAATCTAAGTTTCGGCAAACGCATAAGCTATCAACCGTAATTGATAGCTTATGGTTACAAAAGACCTACTTCATACAAAATCGCAACAAGCTGAGTTTTATTACGCGCACCAAACACACGTTTGGCTCGAGTAATATGATACGTAATTCCTTCCTCAGTTAACGCCAGCTTATCAGCGATTCTTTTTACCGCCATGCCCTCAGCTGTCATCTGAATAATCTGACGGCAAGTATGCGATAACAGCTCCTGCTTAAGGAAAGGGTTTTGCTCTTTCTCACAAACAACCTGCAGTAATGAGTGATAACGAGCTAAAATAGGTACCAGCCACTCCTTTACTGACTCGAAAAACTCTTCAAATTCGCCAGCTGGCAAACTATGAAAAAGACCAAAGTAATGAAACCAATAATTATCACTCGCACCCGTCATAGGTACATAGACACGAGACGCTATATTATTTTGTTTCCAAAACGATTCTGCCTGTGAACCAACACTACTATCGGTATTCTTAACGACGAGTGGAGAACGCGCTTCTGGTAACACTTTCCATAACGGGTCAGCATGAGCAACGTCTCGATAATAAGCTTTAACAACTGCATCCGGTAACGAACCGACAATATCAAAACCATTTTCCCAACGCTGCCTCTGATGATCTGACAAACCTTCAATATGCTGACGCGTCAGCACTGAGTATGTGAAGGAAGTAAAACCAAGCTGGCATAGTAACTCGTCTAGTTCCTGTAATAGCCTATCCCAAGTACATTCAATAGCTAACACTGTTTTTTCTTGAAGTGCTGGCTGTTGTTTTAGCTGTAGAATCAGGCTTTCCATATCTTGCACTAAAACACTCCGTTGAAAAGTGAGTCCTGATACCTAAAGGGGAAATAATTCTTGTTAAAGATAAACACCCAAGAGGTATGACCAAATTACATAAATTCAAACAAAAGGGGCTTTAACAAAAATTAACCTATGACTCCTAAAAACATAGATTCCCCAATCCATATGTTAATGATAAGCGTATTCCAAAATGGAAGAAGTACCAAAAAATATAGTATCGAGGGTGTTTTTCACTCTCAGGTCAATTTTTCATGGACTAAAGCCGTAGGCTCATTGAATTCTTTGCCTTCCAGCTGATTTAAATTTCTCTAATACTATACTAAATCACTCTGATATATATGGTAAAATCAGAACTTTAGTACTACTACTGACCCCATATCACACACAACTCGTAAGGAATAAGGCAACAACAAGTAAACATATTAAGAGTCTATTTTTGACATATAAAGATAAAAAATTCAAACAAAGATTTGTAAAAACAAACAATACTTAAGCTAAATCAAATTACAAATTTATTACATCGCATTCTTTTAGATTTTTAATAAGAAATACGACTTGTTTAGAGAGGAGTTTTGTATATTTATCTATAGATACTGAACATTCACTTAATAATATTGCAATTAATTTTCATTAAGCTTATGCGTTAGAAAGTTAGAAACTAGTGAACAGCTATCAAGAAATGAGCTTAGCGATAAGAAAGGAATAGAGGCACAATCAGTATCGTGCCTACCCCCCATTAAAGTGCATTCATTAGGTACGCATACCTAAGCGATAACTTCCATTATCGAAAAACTGAGCAACCTGCTGACGTTTTCGGCCTAATAATACGGGCCCATTGTCAAAAAAGAGAAAGTTCTTCCAATTACGGCGAAAAACACCCCACTTAGTCTCAATAATATGATCACTTTGGTAACAGAAATACACTGTGATGTTATCATCCCACTCAGCCATATGGGCTGTCAGTAGCTCCGGCATTTGATTTGATTGCGCATCCCAAGCACTCTGCCAAAAATCTTTCTCAAACCAGTTTTTATCTTTGGCGGCCCAATCACCTTCTCCAAAGTGTTCTGGATGAGAGCAACCTCTGCTTATATGCTCTGACCAAATCTGCTCCGCACGACTTTCCGTCAAAGGATTGATCTGCGCAAGATCTTCTTCAGAAACAGGCAAATCCCTGTGACGAAAGATCCAAGCCTTGGTGTACTCTTCCAACGGAATATATTTCATTGTTTACTCAAAATTTTCTAAGATTCACAAAAAAAGAAAAAGGGAGCTGAATAGCTCCCTTTTTAAAAGAAAGCGGACTATGGTTATCCTTCACCTTCAACACGGTTACAACCGCTTTGCTTAGCTACGAATAGGTTCTCGTTGGCGCGTCTCAACATGTTATCAGGATCGTCTTCCAGGCCATCTAGCGCTGCAACACCAACACTGACAGTAAATTTAACATCGCCAGCTGCGTAAGGGATTTCCATCTCTTCCATCATTTTGCGCACACGATTACCAGCAGCCATACCCTGTTCATGGTTCGTTTCCGGCATAAACATTACAAACTGATCGTCACCGTAACGTGCAAGGAAATCTGAAGTACGCTTCATACCATGGATAGAGGTAACTAACTGTTGTAGAACTTGATCACCACAATCCCAAGAGTATCTGTCATTAAGGTCGCTAAAATCATCAACATCAATAACCATCAAGCTGCAGACCCAATCGTAACGCTGCGCTTGTGCGATAGCCTGTTCTAATACAGGTCTTAGTGCGCGACGGTTATAAGCACCTGTCAGAGGGTCACGCTGGGCCTGATTCGTGACCTGCCTTTCAAGTCTTCGTTGGGCAGAGATGTCTCGAAAAACCGCTACAACCTCATCACCTGCAGCAGAACAACGCAGCTCCATCCATTTTGTTTCACTTAAACCTTGGTCTTTCAACACAGGTACGTGTTCAGGTCTTAACTGAATGTAAGTCTTAATCGCTGTATTCTTCTCAATAGACTTAACCCCAGCAGCAGTAATATTACCGCTAATATCAGCAGGGAAAATATCTTCGAGTTTACGTCCCATGATCGCATCGGCATCCAACCAACCTGCGTCACCTGCAGAACACGCCATGATCAAACCTGTTGGTTCAAGTACCATCACTACATCCGCTGTTGCTTCCAGAACAGCACCATAGCGAGCTTGAATCTGTTTATCCGACATCCACTACTCTCCACTCAACCAGACGATAAAAATTGGCATACCAAAAAGATAGCTGTTTGAGGCAGGATGAACAACCTGTTTTGCAGTTTTTATGCGCAGAAGCTTGATTCAAAAAGGATATTTTTAGTCGCAGTACCGAAATACTGCGACCAAGATTACAAAATATAGTAATCCAGAGGGGGGAAACCGTTAAACTCGATCGAGCTATAACTGGTGGTGTAAGCACCGGTAGAGAACCAATAGATATGATCACCGATCTCTAGAGATAGCGGCAACTCATATTTATGCTGCTCATACATGATATCTAGACTATCACAGGTAGGGCCGGCAAGAATCACCTCCTCTTCAGGCCCTGACTTTGAAGTAGATAGCGGATATTTAATTGCCTCACCCAAAGTTTCAATCAAACCGTTAAACATGCCTACATCGGTATAGACCCAACGTTCCAACGCTGTAGAAGATTTTCGAGAGATCAACACCACTTCTGATACGATGATTCCAGCATCGCCAACCAACGAGCGGCCAGGCTCAAGGATAATTCTTGGTAGCTCTTCACCAAAATCTTCTTTTAGAAAGCGCGTAATCTCTTCCGCATAGGTTTCAAATTCATTGGTCTTCTGTAAATAGGTCGCAGGAAAACCACCGCCCATATTAATCATTTGCAAACGGATGCCATGCTCTTCAACCAAACGCTCAAAGATCACTTTGACCTTGGCAATCGCACCATCCCAAACATCGATATCACGCTGTTGAGAACCCACATGGAAGGAAACCCCATAAGGGTTTAAACCCAAATCACGCGCAAGCACAGCAAGTTCAATTGCCATTTCTGGGTTACAGCCAAACTTACGCGACAAAGGCCAATCAGCACCTTCTGAGCCATCAGTGAGCACACGGATATAGATATCAGAACCTGGCGCATACTCCGCTATATTGCGTAGATCGGCCTCAGAGTCGGTCGCAAACAGGCGTACACCGTGATCATAGAAGTATTTAATTGCAGAGCACTTCTTAATCGTATTTCCGTAGCTTATACGCTCTGGCGCAACATCAAATTGCAGTACTTTATCTAACTCCTGCGGGGAAGCGATATCAAAGCTAGCCCCCTCTTTCACTAATAGCTCAATCACCTCATTAGCGGGGTTTGCTTTTACTGCGTAATACACATCAGCTTTAGGAAACCCCTTACTCAATTCAGCAAAACGAGTTTCGATAACTGAAAGGTCTAAAGCTAAAAAAGGTGTAGGTTTAGTCTGAGTTAATGCTTCTAACTTATTAGGAACATCGGGACTAAATTGGTTTGGTAAAATCATGCGCAATTGCACCACACAATTGGGTTAGACAAAGTACTCTAGCAGTGCCTAGTACAGTAAAGGCGCGAAGTATAGTCAGTAATAGAATTCCAAGTCCAGCATTAGATTTATGCTTTAAAACTAAGCCCCTTCACCACTACGAATCACCCGTTCTATTTCCGCAAAGCTTTTAGATTCGTACATCACATCAAAGCCAATTTTCAGGCGCCTTGAGATATCACTTGCCGAGATTATCCCTCTAATTCTCAGGACTCCCGCTGAACTTTCATCAATGACCACTACATGCTGATCTCCAGACCCTTTAAGGGTCAACATAATATCCCCTACCCTTGCATCCTTAAGTTGCTCATATGTAAGCGCATTCATATTCAATTTACTCAACATAATATGTCTTACTTGAACCTGATCTCGACTAACCCCATCACGCTGCATAAAGGCCATGACTTTTCGACCTGCGGCATCTGACGCAGTGATAATACCGGTAAAATTATCTTGGTTATCCAAGACAAAGAGCAACCGCACGTGCTGACTCTTCATATACTCAAGCGCTTCTTGAATAGGTAAAGACTCAGGAATTGTTACAGGCTTTACTTCAGTAAAGTCGGTGAATACTTCAAAAGCTGGACTATATAAACTCGCAGGCGTTGCGGTTTTATCAGGCGATAAAATGTAGTCGATATCAGTCGTTGTTTGTAAACGGATGTGCCGAAATTCCTGAAGCATGCTGTTCCCTCTCTGAATGACCTCTGTAATCAGAATAGTACATAGCTTCCGTTTTACCGCTTCTTGAATAAAGAGGCTTCGCTAACAACTAGACGAACATTTTACAGTAAAGAGAACTGGTACTTCTCACGCTTAAGATTAGCGGGTTTAAACCCCTGCAAATCAAAATAGCTGACCGCTTGATCAATCATGTCCGGATGACCACACAGGTAGACTATGTCCTGATCAGGATTCGCATTCAAATCCACATATAAGTCAGACACATAACCAGACTTCTCGTTGGCGGACAGGACCTCACTCTCCTCACGGCTAAAGCAAGTAAAGAACTTAGCATGAGCACTCAATTGAGTAAGCTCGGAAAACTCATCAGCGTAGAGCAATTCATCCCTGTTTCTCACCCCTTGGATAACAACCACTTCCAATTCAGGATTTTCAGATATACGGGATCGAAGCTCCGGCAACATAGATCTAAACGGCGTAACTCCCGCACCTGTTGCAATAAAGACAAACCTCTTGGGGGAGGCCTTGGGTAAGATCAGATTGCCAAAAGGTCCATTAACGGCAACCGTGCTACCTAGTTCAGCAGCTCTAAAATATTCACTGGCAGCACCATCAGGGACCAAAGTAATGACAAAAGTGAGTAATCTGTTATCTACACTGGGTAGATCCCCATTTGCCACACTGTAACTTCTCGCCTTTTTCTGCCCTTGGTAGGCGAACTCAATTGAAAAGAATTGACCGGGGATATAACGAATCGGATCTTCGCCCTTGTAAGTTAATTCAATCGAGCGAGGTGTTAGATAACGCTTTTCTACGAGGCTTAACTCTACTCTGTTATTACTCAACATATCTCAACCCAGACCCTTAATAGATGTATTCAATATACATCTAAAGACACCAATGGTCAAAAGACGCTCAAATTAATTTAAATGACTTAAACAAAAAAGCAGCCTATTGGCTGCTTTTGAAAAATCTTAGAATGGTTTAATAACCTAGTTCACTTGGGTCGATCACAACACCTAAGGAACGCTTATCAACAAAATTGCCTTTGCTGGTTTCTTTATAACGGAAGGTAACTTTCTTACCTAGCTCAATTTCTAGATCTTTATCTGGAGACATATAAGAGTACTCCTCACCATCTACTGTTATCACATGAATGTAGTATGGCGGCATGCCAACCCACTCAACATGAGGACCATCGGTGACAACCTTTTCCAGTACACCACGACCAGAAAGTTTAGGAGTTTTTTTGTAGCCGCCTCTGCGACCTTTAAAATTACCCGCCATTAAGGCTCCTTACAACTAAGAACAACATCGGCAAAAAATTTATTGCTCCATCATTGTAGCTTTACTACCTGTCAGAGCCAAACCCTTATAGAAAAACTGTTAAACTTTATGCTGATTATTTTTTCAGAGTGTCGAAGCCTTGCTACCTATCATTTCCGTTTTACCCGAATTAACTCAAGCGCTTAACGATCAAAATGAAGCGGTTCTAGAAGCACCTCCTGGTGCAGGTAAAACTACGCAAGCCCCCCTCTCATTGCTCCAAGAGAGTTGGCTGGGTAATCAAAAGATTCTCATGCTAGAACCAAGGCGTTTAGCAACCAAAGCGGCCGCCGAACGTATGGCACAGATGCTCAATGAAAAAGCGGGTCAGACCGTTGGCTATAGAGTTCGACTCGACACCTGTATCAGCGAACAAACCCGAATAGAAATTGTGACAGAGGGTATCTTAACCCGCATGTTACAAACCGATCCAAGCCTTGAAGGCTACGGCATTGTAATTTTCGATGAGTTTCATGAACGCAGCTTAGATGCTGACTTAGGCTTAGCCCTTACGCTAGAAGCCAGAGAATATTTCCGTGAAGAAACTCCGCTGAAAATATTGGTGATGTCCGCCACATTGGATGGCGAAAAAATCGCCAAGTTGTTGAGTGATGCTCCAATTGTAACCAGTTCAGGTCGTAGCTACCCAGTTAAACCTTTCTATTGTGGCGAACCCTCTCAAGGTGAATGGCTAGAACAAAAGCTGGTTAAAACCGTCACCCTAGCGCTAGCCGAGCAAACCGGCAGTATTTTATGCTTCTTACCAGGCATGCGAGAGATTCGAAAAGTTGAAGAACTACTTAACGAGCAGCTCTCACAAACAGAGAAAAACACTATTGCTATCGCGCCGCTCTATGGCGATCTAACATTGGATGAACAGCGTAAAGCCATAAATCCAAGTGATGAAGGTAAACGCAAAGTCGTACTAGCAACAAACATTGCTGAGACTAGTTTAACCATCCAAGGCGTAGAGGTCGTCATCGATTCTGGTTTAACACGTGTCGCCAAATATGATCCTAACTCGGCAATGACACGCCTACATACGCGCCGAATTTCCTCAGCTTCTGCCACACAACGTGCAGGCCGAGCGGGTCGATTATCCCCTGGTGTATGTTACCGATTGTGGAGTGAAGGACAGCAAGAACAACTTAGCGCGTTCGATAGCCCGGAAATAGCACAAGCAGATCTAACAGCTTTAGCACTACAGCTAGCTAGCTGGGGAACCACCGATACAAACGACCTTAATTGGCTTGACCAACCACCAGCAGGTTCTTTCCAACAAGCGCAAACCCTACTTACCCAATTAGGCGCGCTAAACTTACAGAAGCAAACAACCGCCCACGGTCAGCTTATGGCTGAGTTACCTGCGCATCCAAGACTCAGTCACATGCTTATCAAAGGTTCAGCTTGGGGCTTAGCCGACAAAGCCTGTCGTATCGCAGCGCTCTTAATGGAACGCGACCCTTTTAGAAATGAAGGTACGGATATCAACAGCCGCCTCGAATGGCTAGCAACCAAACCGAGTTTTCAGAAAGGCGTCTGGCATCGAATCAAAAAACAGGAACAGCATTACCATCGAATGCTTTCTAAACTTGAAATTCCAAGCGAAGCTTCTGGACATAAGATTCCAGATCAAGAACAAGCAGCTGTGTTACTGGCACTTGCGTATCCTGATCGCATCGCACAGCAACGCCAGAACAGTACTATTTATAAACTCAATAATGGACGTGCGGCGAACTTCTACGATCAAGATCGATTAAGCCAATATCCATGGATAACCGTTGCGACCCTGCAAGGAAAACAAAACCAAACGAACGACCAGATCCAACTGGCTGCGCCACTGAATCCTGAGTGGATTGAACAATTCATTCCTGAGCTGATTCAACAGCATGAAGTGATTGAATGGGATAAATCCCAAGATCGTATCTGTGCCGAGCAGCAAACGCGACTCGGTACTCTCGTTTGGGAATCCGCCCCTTTAGAAAGCCCTTCACCTGAGACAATTAAAGCAGCAATCATCAATCAAATCAGGAAACGAGGGTTATCTTTGTTGCCTTGGAATGATGATATTCAAGCATGGCGTCAGCGCGTGATCTTTCTGAACCAAGCAGTTCAAAAGCAATCACAAGATCAATGGCCAGATCTAAGCGATAACTGGCTTCTAGAAAATCTTGAGGAATGGCTAGCACCTTATTTGAATAACATCACGCAACTAAAGCAGTTGAAGAAAATCAATCTAAGCAGCGTGCTACAATCGATGCTCCCTTGGCCTCTGCCTCAGAAGTTAGATGAGTTAGCACCGGAACGTTTTAGCGTACCTTCGGGCTCCAAGATCAGAATCGATTACAGCCAAAATCCACCTGTTTTAGCAGTAAAACTGCAAGAGATGTTTGGCTGTACCCAAACACCTAAAGTTGCCAATCATGTAGCGTTACAACTTCACTTACTCTCACCTGCGCGAAGACCGCTACAGGTCACACAGGACTTAGAAAGCTTCTGGCAAAATGCCTACAAAGATGTGCAGAAAGACATGAAAGGCCGATATCCTAAACACCCTTGGCCAGACAACCCTTTAGAAGCGATCGCAACCGCTAAAACTAAGCGTGCTTCGCAAAAGGTTTAAACACCTTAATCCGAAATATGCTCAACTAGAAAATCGATAAAACTACGGACACTCGGCTTGAGATATCGACTGCCTTGATAGATCGCATAGATATCTCCGCTACCCTGCTCATAAAGCGATGGTGTCCACTCTGGCATGCATTCAATCAGGCTTCCATCGTTCAGATGATCCTCCACCACCCATCTAGCGATCAATAAAATACCGGTTCCTGCAATGGCCGCTTCAACCAGAGGTGAGCCGCCTTTAGAAGATAAATTGCCGGTCACCAGAACCTTTTTATATTTCTTAAAAGAGCTCTGTAGAGAGTTCTTCTCAGAGCTCAGTTTAGAATTAAAATGCCAATAACAGCGCTGCCGACCTTGATTCAATAACAAGCAATTATGATCTGAAAGGTCACTCGGTTCTGAGGGCGATCCAAATACATCTAAATAATTAGGTGATGCACATAGCACCATTCGGTTCTCTAGTAGTTTACGCGCACGTAAATCTGAGTCCTCTGGTTTACCAATTCTGATACCGATATCGAACGCACTGCTATTCAGATCGACCAGTTGGTTATCCAGTTCAATCTGTACATTCACTTTGGGGAATTGCTTAAGAAAGAGTGGAATTAATGGCGAAACCTTTTGCCGGCCAAAACTCTCAAATACTGAGATTTTTAGCTCCCCTTTAGGTTCTGCATTGGCATCCTTAACGGAACTGACTAAATCATCAGCATTCTTTAAAAGTAAATTTGCACGCTCAAACAGCTGTTGGCCGTGTTCAGTCAGAGACAAAGCTCGTGTACTTCGCTTAAAAAGCGAAACACCTAATTCAGCTTCTAACTTATCGATACTTCTCGTAACCGAGGATGGCGCTATATTCAGCGCTTTAGCTGTTTTAGAAAAACTTCCATAACTAGCTACCTGAATAAATATCCGTAGTAACTCAAGCATCTTTTCTTACCCTGTCTGCACACCTTAATTATCCAGCCATATCTTTTGCAAAATACGCAAAAGTGTTCCGCATTTATAACAGATTCTAAACATTCCTGCTTAGCGCCAAAATAATCACATCATTCAATGTTATTGATTAGGATTGAAACATGCTACAGAGAATAGACTTTGTTAAGTCACACACCTCAGCATTTAACACTATGTTGCAGATGGAGAATTACCTCTCAGACATAAGCATCGGTTATAAGTTGAAAGGATTGATCAAAATACGGGCATCCATGCTAAACGAATGTGCATTCTGCATCGATATGCATACAAGCCAGGCACGTGCAAAAGGCGAATCAGAACAACGTATTTATGCACTATCTGCATGGAGAAAATCGAAGCTATTTAGCGAAGAGGAAAGAGTTGCTCTTGCCCTTACCGAAGAGATTACTTTAACCAATCCACAAGACCTAAGCGATCAAACTTACCAACAAGGATTAGAGCAATTTGGTGAGAAAGGTTTTGTTGAAATCATCATGCAAATCACTGCCATTAACGCATGGAATAGAATTGCGATAGCAACAAGGATGGAAAAAAGCCCGGATTAAAATAGATAAATGTTAAACGGGAGCAATCTATCAAGCATTGCTCCCGTTTTCGTTAAGAGCGTGATTTAGGCTTTCTGTAAGGAAAACTAATATCTCCACCTTGAGCTTTGAGTACGGTCACTTCAGTAGGTTCACCAACCTGATTTAGCTTAACCAGTCCAACGCCACTGCCATTGAATACCCTTTTAGCCGGCATACCTTCAGGGATGCGAGAGCGAATCTGCATCCGTCTTCGTTTGGTAAACCAGTTAAGCGGTGAACGACTGCCATAAAGCCATCGGTTCATTTTATCAAAGAGATCCAACAAAGCATGTGGGAACTCATTCTTTAAGCCACTGCAGGTGATTTGCCAGATATCTGGACTGTTTTTCCGGAAACGAATCTTGATGTCATAAGCAAAGGAGTAATGCACATCACCCGACAAAATCACAAAATTCTGTGGTGTTTTAGGATGACGGAAGATATTGAGAATCACATTTGCAGAACCTGCATGAGCCATCCAGTTTTCGGCATCCACCATCAGCGCATGGCCAAAGTAGGTAAAGATCCGCTGAACTGTCTCGATTAGCTTCATACCAAAAATCGGTGCAGGAGAAACCAAAAGCACTGCGTCTTCACCGATCAGCTCTTGCTGCAGCTCGGACAGCGCCTCCCAATCCATTAATCCAGAAGGTTTAGCTCCACTACTTTCCGACCACCAGCGACGAGTGCGGGTATCCAAAACCACCAGTTTGGGTGATGTGTTAAGACAGTAACTCCAGGCTTCAAACTCAAGCACCTGAGTAATCAGATCATTCCTAACTTCCCCACCGTCTGCAATCGCATCTTGCTGAATCAGCTCCGTCCATTGCTGCGGGAATTGATCAGGGGCATTCCCCCAGCCCTGACAAAGCCAATAACCGAGTAGCGCATTACCGATAATGCTTCTGGAAAACGGATGACTATAAGCCGCTTCTTCCCAACCTCGAGTTAGGTTCCAATCATCGGTAATATCATGATCATCAAAGATCATATAAACAGGAATTTGAGCTAAAGCGCGCTGGACATCAGGTAAACCATTAACAAACAGATCGATCTCTCTTTGCTCATCTAAGTAGCGATCGATATATTTATCTGAAACTTCGCCTGCGTTTAGCGAGATATGACGCCAAAGCTGTGGTGACCAGACCAAGAAATACATCGCCAACATCTCAGCCAATGTAATCAGATGATTGTGTGCCGTATCCGCAGTAAATATCGGTTTCTCTGCTCCGGCAAAAAAGCGATCGGCTAAATCTTGCCCTGCAGGTGTTTGCGGTAGCAGCTCCTCGCGTTCGTAATAACAATGCTCACTTTTATAAAGTTCGGCGCTGTTCTTTACCGTGGCTCCCTCTATCAGCTCAGGCGCTAAACCGAGTAGATCTATCGTCTGATGTATGGCCGATAGCATTGGCCCTGCGACATCATCCGCATAGATCTGATCACCCGACATAATCAAAAGCGCAGGGCGAGATTCAATATCATCTGTTGAACTTTCTAATACCTGATCGACACGAAGCAATGCATCTTCTGATGCGTAATGAGGTTTACGACAAGAACCATGCAGCACCTGATCCAGCTGAGTTTTTAGGGCAAACTTAGGGCGGTCTTCACCTGGATAGATCAAATGAGGCAGCAGGCTTTTTAAATTCTGAATTTCACCCCGAACTTCACACTCAAGATCATAAGAAAACCAAGTATCGGTGAAGAGAGAGTGCTCCGGTCGATACTCAATTAAATTGATAAAAGCAGACTTACCCACCTGTATAGACTGATTAATCGAAGCACAATCTATCTGGGCAACAAGTTCCTGCTCCTGATAAAAATGGAACGAGCCTTTTAAAGGCTCAGAGGTAACCAGCCACAAAGCTACTTGGTCTGGAGTAACTTTGCGCAACAAAGGCCCAGCAATAATAAAAGGCAACAACGTATTCTGTTTTTCAGATATGCCTAAAGCGTTCGTCATCGGTGATTCGAATCCATCTTTTACTAACTAAATCTAACTCCCCTACAGTCTAACGACCTTTTGACTGCAGGTTCAAATACCATTTTGGGGCTTTACTAAAGATCTTTTATAAATAGTTTATCAGCTAAATCACTTGGCTTTATAAACATCTGTGTCAGGGTGGAAGGTATACCAAGCAAACCAAAACGAGTTGACCGCTGGATAAGCTTGACCTGTTTCAGCATCAACAACTTCACCTGTGCGAGATGATGTATTAAAGCGAAGCTTAAACTGCGTACCATTAAACTCATCTAGCAGCTCATCATTTGAAATTTTAGATAGTTCGGCAAAGGGATACGCCTTAAATTTCCCATCAACCTCCACACCCAAAACTCTTTCTTTGGGATGATACGCTTGGCTTCGGAACTCCACAGGAAAATACAGCACAGGGCTTTCGTCATAACTACCATAAGGGCTTTGAGAATAGTCCCTTGAATAGCCAGTATTACGACTGAGCACTTCACCATCGGGGTAACGAGCTTTCCACTCTTTCCAGGTCATCTGATTCAACGGTAATTGAGTGAGTTTTTGACCTTTGTATTTCCCCGTCACGGCCTGACTTTTTAACTGTGACCAGAGAGAATCTGACTGACGATCGTAGAGCAGAACATCACTGTTATATAACAAGCCAGAGACACCAAAGGTCAGCGCCTCACCATTCATATCAGCAGAAAACGCCATGCCTGTTCCGCATAGAGGGCAATAACTGATCACAACAGGCTGACCGCCAAAATTATCATTCACGATCTCATGCCAGTTTAAGATATTAATAGGATATGCACGGGTAATACCAGCCAAAGTCAAACTCAACACCTGTTGATCATCCTGCCAACCGCCCGCTTGCTTCGCCGCTATAAATTCAGGCTTATCAATCGAAGGAATGCCATCACGAGCAGGACCGCCCGGTAGTATTTTTTCGGCAGGGATTAGACTTTCGGAAAGATCAAACCCATTATGTTCAGCAAAAACCGAACAAGACTTAAAACAAACCAAGGTGACGAGTATTGCGATAAGGAAGGCTAAAAGGCTAGTCCGTGAAAACATAGTGCAGTCTCAAAATTCCAGTTACTGGTTTGAGCACAAAAGAGGACAATGATTCAATTTAATTGTCCCGCCCCTTTTAATTCCTTGTGGTATGATGCCCGCAGATTTTACTTGTAGCAGAGAAGCAACAATGAAAAACAGTTTTTACTACGACTTAGAGTCTGGCGTTAAAGGCAGTCAAACAGATCTAAGTGCAGCACTTGATAACCTTCGCTATAACGAAGACGGTCTGATTCCTGCGATTGCTCAGCAAGCAGAAACTGGCGAAGTGTTAATGATGGCGTGGATGAACCGCCTTTCCATTGAAGAGACATTAAAAACTGGCCAAGTATGCTATTGGTCTCGTTCACGCCAAAGCTACTGGCGTAAAGGCGAAAGCTCTGGCCACGTACAAAAGCTAGTTGAGATGCGCATCGATTGTGATGGCGATACGCTTTTGTGCCTAGTGAATCAGTCGGGTCCGGCTTGCCATACAGAACGTTCTAACTGTTTCTTTCACGCTGTAAAAGAAGACAAGATTGAGATCATTTCTGAACCTTGCTGCAAATAAGCAACTTCAGATAGATATAAAAAAACCATGCCTTGGCATGGTTTTTTTAGTTTTGATCAAGGCTGATTAGCCTTTAGAACGCTCTTTTTGCGCTGCGCGATAAGCGGCTTTGGCATCACGATGCGCTTGAACAGCATCTTGCACATCAGAACCTAGGTGAGATTCACCACGCTCCTTCGCTAGCTGTACTTGATGTTCACGTTCACGGAAACGCTGCTTTTGTGAATCACTCATCTTTTCGATACAGTGCACACAGCTCACACCCTTCTCGTACGAAGCGAGTTGCTTTTCCTCTTCTGTAATTGGCATACGGCACGCGTGACATTGATCGTAGTCACCTACTTCCAAGCCATGTTTTACAGAAACACGGCCATCAAAGACAAAGCAATCACCTTTCCACATCGAATCTTCTTCATCTACCTCTTCAAGATACTTCAGAATACCGCCTTCTAGGTGATAAACCTCATCAAAACCCTGCTCTTTCAAATAGGCTGTCGATTTTTCACAGCGAATACCGCCAGTACAGAACATCGCAACTTTCTTGTTCTTTTCTGGATCAAGATTTTCAGCAACGTACTGAGGAAACTCGCGGAATGTCTTAGTCTCTGGGTCGATCGCATTTTCAAATGTACCGATCGCCACTTCGTAGTCATTACGCGTATCAACCAAAACCACATCAGGATCAGAAATAAGCGCATTCCAATCTTTTGGTTTTACGTAGGTACCCACCACCTTTTTAGGGTCGATACCTTCAACACCCATAGTCACAATCTCTTTTTTCAGCTTAACTTTGGTACGCATAAAAGGATTGCTGGTATCAAACGACTCTTTGTATTCGATAGGATTCAGGCGGTCATCTTGCTGCAACCACCCTAGCACTGTATCAATACCTTCGCGGCTTCCCGCAATCGTACCGTTGATACCTTCATTGGCTAACAATAAGGTGCCGCGCACGCCTACTTTTTGCATACACTCGAACAATGGTTCTCTTAATGCTTCAAAGTTTTCTAGGGTGACGAATTTATACAGAGCGCAAACAACCGTCTGCTCTTCAGAATTTTGCGGTAAATCAGTCATACAAACTCCGCTAATTGGGGCGTAAACCCAACGCAAAATATAAAACCCCAGCCGTTTTGACTGAGGCGACAACAATTTATCTGCACAACAGCAGATCTTGGGCGCAGATACTACCACAAAAACCAAGCGTTTAACTCAGGTACTTTGCATATTCTCCTCGATAAACACTCAACAATTTCATAATCCGAAATTGCCTTCCACATATCTGGTCTAGAATAACTAGTTATCAACGCAGGGAAATGCCCTGTCACGCTATTGATAAACTTGAAGTCTCGTCTTTGAGGTTAACTGTATGAAAGTTTCACACAAGGTTGCCCTACTCGCTTCCACGGTTGTCGTCCTAACCTTTGCCATCTATTCATGGATTCAATACAGCAGCGTCAAAGATGCTCTGTATGAGAAAACAGAGCAAAGTACCCAAGAAGCCACCTTAGTCCTGAGCTATCAGATAACCAACTGGCTCAACGCCAAATTAAAACTTATCGACATGATGGCGGAGAGTATCAACGCAGACTTTTCTCAAGAAACCATACAAGCCACCTTTGATAACCCCATCCTTAAAAAAGAGTTTATTTTGATTTTTGGTGGCCTAGATACCGACGGTAAAAAGATAACCAATGACCCAGAATGGAACCCAACAGGTTGGGATGCACGAAAACGCCCTTGGTACCCTTATGCAAAACAAAATGACAGAGCGGTATTAACCGACCCTTATGCCGATGCTGCCAGTGGCGAAATCCTTATCTCAGCCGTAGCTAACTTCTACGATAACCGTCAATTCAAAGGCGCATTTGGTGGCGATCTAAGCTTAAAGACCGTATCCGATGCTCTGAACACCCTTAACTTCAACAACACCGGTTACGCATTCCTGCTCAACTCAAACGGCAACATAATCAGCCATCCCAACGCTGATATGAATGGCAAATCCATCAATGATTTATTCGATGGCACTGCACCTAGCTTTAACCGTGAGCTAGCCGAATCATCCGTTAACGGCGATACCGTATTTGTCTCTTTTAGTAGGCTAGAAGATCTTCAAGGTAGCCAATGGCTAATAGGTGTAGTTTTAGATAAAGGGCTTGTAATGGCCGAAGCCAATCAAATTGGTATTACTGCACTAATCGCAACTATCATCAGCGCACTGATCTGTAGCGGCGCTTTATATATAACCGTATCTAAACAGCTACTTCCGCTAGAAAATCTACGCAGCTCCCTAGTCGAAATAAACAGTGGTGACGGCGATCTGACTAAACGCTTAGAAGTGAACACTAAAGATGAATTTGGTCAGGTCTCCACCGATTTTAACCAATTTATTAGCTACCTTCAGGATTTGATTATTCGGGTAAAACAGATCTCATCAGATGTACGCTCTAACAGTGATCACACCTTCAACTCAGCCTCCACAGCAGCCAATGAATTGGAAAAACAACTGTACGAACTCGATCAGTTAGCCACGGCTATGCACCAAATGTCCGCCACTGCACAAGATGTAGCGACCAATGCCCAGCATGCAGCAGACTCAGCTCAGCGTGCCGATTGTGCGGCCAGCGATGGTGTTACAGTTGTCTCCAAGACCACAGAATCAATCAGCCATTTAGCGGATGATATGGAAAATATTGTCAATACCGTCAATGAGCTAGCTAATTACAGTAACAATATCGAATCGATCCTAACCGTAATTACCGAAATAGCAGACCAAACCAACCTACTCGCCCTAAACGCAGCTATCGAGGCTGCCCGCGCCGGTGATAAAGGTCGAGGCTTTGCCGTAGTTGCCGACGAAGTCCGCGCCCTCGCCTCCAGAACTCAGCAATCGACTGAAGAGATTAAAAATATGATTCAGCAGCTTCAGTCTGGGGTAAGAAATGCTGAAAATACGATTACTCAAAGCAGAGAGCTAGCTGGCAAAACCCAAGACATTGCCAGTGAAGCCAACACTGTCCTCAATACTATCCGCGACAATATCCAAGAAATTAACCAAATGACAGTCCAGATAGCGACTGCAGCAGAACAACAAAGCGCCACTTCAGAAGAGATTAACCGCAACACCACCAATATCCGCGACCTTAGCCAATCGGTGGCTAACAACGCTAAAGCACAGGAATCAAACTGCCATCAAATGACTGACCTGACGCGTAAGCAAGATGCGGAACTTGGGAAGTTTAAGGTTTAAGGGCAGGACGCTGCTTCGCAGCTAGAGATCGGCTTCGCCTTTTAGGACGCTTCGCTAGAGGACGCCGCTACGCGGCTAGAGGAAAAACCTCTGGGTACAGATCAAACGATGCGCATCATTCTTTCATGTAAGCCTAAACCCTGATCTCCTTTGGCACAAAAAGAGATCGTCTACACTTAACGATTATCTGATCAGGAGAGTGAAATGTCTGGCAGCTCATGGATACTCACGGCTAGCTGCCCCAGCGAACTGGGTACGGTTGATGCTGTGACAGGTTTTCTCTACGAGAATGAACACTATATAGAAGAGCTTCACTCCTTTGATGACGAGAGCAGTGAGCATTTTTTTATCCGGGCGTGCTTCAGAACCAATAGCCACTTTGATCAGGGCACATTCCGCCAGCGCTTTTCCCTCAGAGCGGAAAAGTTTGATATGCAATGGGAGTTACAGCCTAGTGATTACAAGCCCAGAGTTGTTATTCTGGTATCTAAATTTGATCACTGTCTCAATGACCTGCTCTACAAAAAACAGATTGGTCAGCTAAACATCGATATACCCGCTATCATTTCTAACCACCCCGATCTGAAAGATCTAGCAGACTGGTATCAGATCCCTTATCACCACCTTCCTATTACTCCAGAAAGTAAACAGAAGCAGGAACAGCAACTCTGGAAATTAATTGAAGACACAAACGCCGATCTCGTAGTTTTAGCTCGATATATGCAAGTGCTTTCGGATGAACTCTGTCAAAAACTGGAAGGCTGGGCAATCAATATCCATCACTCGCTCCTACCCGGCTTTAAAGGTGCAAAACCCTATCACCAAGCTTATGAAAAAGGCGTGAAAACGGTGGGTGCTACCGCACACTATATCAATGCCGATCTCGATGAAGGCCCAATCATTGCCCAAGGAATTGAACCTGTTGACCATACCTACTATCCAGAAGATCTGATCGCTAAAGGAAGGGATATAGAGCGCATCACACTCTCTCGGGCGGTGAAATACCATATTGAGAAACGGGTTTTTCTCAATGGTAATAGGACGGTGGTATTTAAAAAATAGGACGCTGCTTCGCAGCTAGAGATCGGCTTCGCCTTTTAGGACGCTTCGCTAGAGGACGCGGCTAGAGGAAAAGCCTTTACGGCACAGATCGTAGGGTGCAATAACGAAGCGTATTGCACCGTCCGATATGGGTTTGTGTAATACGCTCCGCTAATACACATTACTTGCTGATTGGCCTTGTTATAACTAACCTGCGTCTGGCTTAACACCGGCTCTCTGAAGCATATTTTCTTCATTGAGAGCTACTGCCATGATTCTTGGTTGCACACTCGTGTCAGTATCATGTATTTTTGTTTTAACAGCAGCAAGCGCCTCTAAAGCTCTTTGTATAGAAGATTCATCTAGGTTGGGCAGCGAACCCGGCAATAAATTTTGTATTTCTTTTGACGTCACTCCAATTGCTCGAACCTCAAGTTCGCCGGACAGTTCATTATTATTAGCAGCAAAGCCTATTTTCAGAATACTGCCTAAATCAACCCCCCTTTTCTTGGTTTTTACACGAGCTACAAGCCTTAATCCTACACCAACTCTCGCCCTACCTATTACATCACTACCATCAGTAAGATCGTCGATGAAAAAATTGGCGTAGTCCATAAACGCGACGTAAGTACCTTTTTCCGAAGTAATCTTTCCAGTTAAGTACGACAGTTCTCCTGATGCAGTTTCTTTTGCTAACGTCACCACAACTCTCGTATCACCCAAGAAGGCAAGCTTTTCTGAATTAGTAAGTGTTCTAATGTCTTTAGTCACAATGTTTCCATTAACTGGGACTTCGATCTGACTTTTTGCTATCAGCGGCTCTATCGGAAAATATTCGTTCTTCAGATTGTTTGCATCGACCGCTACAGATTTGGGAAGCGGCGTGCTACTTGCGCAAGCAGCCAGAAACGTTGCTAATAAAACCATTGAAAGATATTTGATCATCTTCATAATTATTTCCTTTAATTCTCAGAGATAAATACTTCCAGCTTCGAAGGCTGAGAATCCTCTTTGCCGACTTCGTATTATAACGCCAAGCTAAGCGGTGCCGCTTTCGGCGTCCTTGCTTGAGCTTTTTGTTAGATATTCTTTAGTCTTAGCATGAGATTGCAACCTTGAATAAATGAGGCTCTCAATTTGATCAACAAGCGGATCAATCTCCTTCTTAAGCTTGTCCCACCCTTCATTTTGCATCTTCCAATCGTTGCACTCTCTACCAACTTCCTTTGAAACAATAGCTGCTCTAAATAGCTTGGTCGCTTGGTTCAAAATCTCCTTAATAGCAGGATCAAACAAAACGCTGTTTTCTGAGAAGCAGTCTATAAACTCATTGAAGACTCTATTTGTCTCAATCAGCTCATAGCGGAACTGTAACTCTCGATATAGATCAGTACTTTTAGTTCGCTTCAGCTCATTCTTTTGAGAATCCATGAATTTAGTTTGTGACAGTAGATCCTCAAGCTCGTCATCATTTAGCTTATTGATTTTAACATATCGTTCCGTCGGCGAGACTAGTGCTGATACGTGCTGTTGCGCGCTGTAAAGCTTCTTCCATATCAGCGGAAGAATTTTGAACTCCACCTCTTGAAGCTTGACAGCCCCATTCAGTAACGAGTCTATTTCTACCCTAAGCCTTTGAACCTCGATATTTTGATCGTGCTTGAGGCTCTGCAACCTTTGGTTAAACTTGTTTTCGATCCAAGTTTTTCCTAAGTATTGAAAGAGAAGATAAGATACTCCGGCAGACCCGCCGCCATAAGCGATTATTGTTCCGACTGTTTCAAAGAATTGATCCATAGCATTTGATTTCTAACATTTGTATATAAATGGGTCCGTAGATCTACCCATGCCAGATGTCCATCAGTCTGTTTTATACGTATTTTTAACTTAGCCCTAGGCTGAAAACAAGCATCAACAAAGCCTAATATAAAAACCAAACCATAAAAAAGGGTGTAACGGCTAATCCATTACACCCTACTTTCTAATCAACTTCTGAATTGCCCTTTTGCTTTTTCTCTAGCGAAGCGTCCTAAAAGGCGAAGCCGATCTCTAGCTGCGCAGCAGCGTCCTCTAGCGTAGCGTCCTAAAAGGCGAAGCCGAGCTCTAGCTGCGTAGCAGCGTCCTCTAGCGAAGCGTCCTAAAAGGCGAAGCCGATCTCTAGCTGCGAAGCAGCGTCCTCTAGCGTAGCGTCCTGAATCTATTTAAGAATGTCTTTAGCAAAATCCTGCTGACGAATAGTCTGAATATAATTCAGTACATTTTCGTGCTTAGCCACCAGCGGTTTACCTACTTCATTGCCTTCGATGTAATCGATAATTGGGATCAAGATTAGGTCTGCAGCTGTAAGTTCGTAACCGCAGATAAAAGGATAATCAGCTAGCTGATCAGCAACTACGGATAGTGCGTTTTCGATACCTGGGACAGCAGCTTCAACTTTATCCATGCGTACTGTGCCGTTTTCACCTTTCGGGAAGATGAACTCAAGCAGCACCTTACGTACGATTTCAAAATCGACATAGATACCGCTGATACCACTCCACGCTTCCACTTGAGCTTGAGCATAAGGGTCAGTTGGATAAAGTTTTGCGCCGCCGTATTCATTTTCTAAGTAATGCAGAATCGCAACGGTCTCTGGAATTGGTCCTTTCTCAGTTAGAAGCACTGGAAATTTGGTATATGGGTGGATCGCTTTATGGCCTGGGGTATGAAAATCCACTGCTTCGCCATCCACTTGTGTAGTTACCTCGTAAGGCAATCCTTTTAGCTCGCAAGCCATCATCACACTGCGCACAAATGTACTGAAAGATGGACCATAAATTCGGATTGGTGCAGTCATGCTTAAACTCCTGTTATCTAATTCGGTTAACTCATTCGGTTAACTACCTGAGCTCCACTTTATTGACCGACACAATATGTTCAAGAACATATTTTAAACTTATGCCATACTCCGGCATAAGCAAGTACAGGAGTAGTTTTATGGGTTGGACGGCTGAACAAAAGCAGCAGAGTCGTAAAAAGATTATTGATAGCGCTGCAGAACTCTTTACCAAAGATGGCTTTGATAAAGTGGCGATTAACGATGTGATGAAACACGCCGGCCTTACCCGTGGGGCGTTTTACAATCACTTTGAGTCTAAGAGCGATCTATACGCCGAAGCGATTCTGAGTGCAGCCCACCTAGCCAAAAGCCATACCATTGAACGCTCTGGTTTTCAGCTATCGGATATAATTGAAACTTACCTCAGCGACAAACATCGAAACGGTGAGTTCTGCTGTCCATTAGCGTTTTTAACCACTGATATTCATCAACGAGATGATCAGGTTCGCACCACCTATACGCGCGTACTGAAAGGCTTTATCAATAATATCCATGAGCTAAATGAAGGCCAGCCAGCCCTCGATGAGAGCGAAGCGATTAAGAAAGCAGTGTTAATGATTGGCGGTGTTGCGATTGCAAGAGCTGTTAATGAAGACGATTTTGCAGAGCAGCTATTAAGTGCCTGTCGAGAAGGGGTTAATAAGGGCGGGTAAGAATCGGATAAAGGCAGGAAGAAACAGCTTGGTGCGGATAAAATCAGCTCTAAACGAAAAACCGGCTAAAAGCATCTCTGCTCTTAGCCGGTTTTAGCTGACCTTAGCTGTTAACAGCCGGTCTTAACTTTTACTTGCCCCACGAATCACGCAAGCCAGCGGTACGGTTAAATACTAACTTATCAGCTGTAGAGTCTGAATCTACGCAGAAGTAACCGGTACGTTCAAACTGGTAAGCGCTTTCTACTGCAGCATCAACCAGACCTACTTCACAACGGCTGTCAGTTCTAATCACTAGAGATTCTGGGTTGATGAACTCAAGGAAATCTTTTTCCTTATCACCTGTTGGGTTTGCTTCTGAGAACAAACGATCGTACTCGCGCACTTCACAAGGTACAGAGTTATCAGCAGATACCCAGTGTACAACGCCTTTAGCTTTGTAGCCTTCAGGGTTAGCGCCGGCAGTTGCTGGATCGTAAGTACATTTCAGCTCAACAACGTTACCGTCTGCGTCTTTGATAACTTCTTGACAGGTAATAACGTAAGAGCCACGTAGACGAACCGCAACGCCTTGCGTTAGACGCTTCCACTTACGTGGCGGTACTTCAGCAAAGTCATCTTGCTCGATAAGAATGTTGCGTGTGAACGGTACTTTACGAACACCCATAGTTTCATCTTTAGGGTGTTTAGGTAGCTCGAACCACTCTTCCTGACCTTCGTCATAGTTAGTGATTGTGACTTTCAGTGGCTGAACAACACACATTGCACGCGGTGCATTTTTATCTAGATCTTCACGCACGAAGAATTCGAACTGTGCCATATCAACTGTGCCGTCAGTTTTAGCAACCGCTAGGCTGTCACAGAAGTTACGTACAGAAGCTGGCGTATAACCACGACGACGTAGGCCAGAGATAGTTGGCATACGTGGGTCATCCCAACCATTGACATGGTTCTCATCAACAAGCTGCTTCAGCTTACGCTTACTGGTTACTGTGTAGTTTAGGTTTAGACGACCAAACTCATACTGACGTGGCTGTGATGGTACAGGTAGGTTTTCGATGAACCACTCGTACAATGGGCGGTGATCAGCAAACTCTAGCGTACAGATCGAGTGCGTTACGCCTTCAATCGCATCTTCTTGACCATGTGCAAAGTCGTAGCTTGGGTAGATGCACCACTTGTCACCTGTTTGGTGGTGAGACTCTTTACGAATACGGTAAAGAATCGGGTCACGCAGGTTCATGTTAGACGATGCCATGTCGATCTTAGCGCGCAGTACACAGCTACCTTCGTCAAACTCACCCTTGCGCATGCGTTCTAGAAGGTCAAGGTTCTCTTCAGGTGAACGCTCGCGGAACGGGCTGTCTTTACCTGGTTCAGTTGCCCAACCACGGTATTCTTTTGCTTCTTCTGGGCTCAGGTCACAAACGTATGCGTTGCCTTCACGAACAAGGTGCTGCGCCCACTCGTAGAACTGATCAAAGTAGTTTGACGCGTAACGAACTTCACCCGCCCACTTAAAACCTAACCATTCAACGTCTTGCTTGATCGCATCAACGTATTCTTGATCTTCTTTGGTCGGGTTAGTGTCATCAAAACGTAGATTACATTCGCCGTTATATTTCTCAGCAGTGCCAAAGTTCAGGCAGATAGACTTAGCGTGGCCAATGTGAAGATAACCATTTGGCTCTGGCGGAAAACGTGTAACAACTTTTCCGTTGTTCTTACCGTCTTCCAGATCCTGTTCAATCACCTGATGAATAAAGTTAGTAGGTTTACTGCTTTCTGTATTGCTCATAAAAACGTCTTAATCCCGACATTGCATGAATTCTGAATTGCCCTGAAACGCGTCCACATCTATAGGGCATAAATTGTTGTACATTATAAACGGATGCGCCGCCTAATTGGCAGTGAATATCAGTAAGATTTTTTCAATAAATTTCTAAGTAATCCCCGCATACCAAAAAGGCCGCCTACAATTCTTTGGGGTTGGTACTTTAGAATCAATTATTCGCCACTTAGGAATAAACAGTGATGCGTTTCTCTTAGACTTGCGTATAATGGGCCAGTCAAAGGCGAAGAAGTGGACTTTACAACAATGATCATCCTCCATACTAATTTTGGTGATATCTCTATAGAGCTAGACCACGAAAAAGCTCCGAAAACAGCAGCAAACTTCGAGCAATATGTCACGGAAGGCTTCTACGATGGCGTTATTTTCCATCGTGTAATCAATGGCTTCATGATCCAAGGCGGCGGTTTTGAACCAGGTATGGTACAAAAAACCACTCGCGAAACTATTGAAAACGAAGCAGACAACGGTCTATCTAATGCGGCAGGCACTATCGCTATGGCACGCACAATGGATCCACACAGCGCATCTGCACAGTTCTTTATTAATGTTTCTGACAACACTTTCCTTGACCACACAGCTAAGACAACTGAAGGCTGGGGTTACGCGGTATTTGGTAAAGTTGTTGACGGTATGGATGTAGTTAACAAACTAAAAGCTGCATCGACTACTATCCGCGCAGGCCACCAAGATGTACCGGTTGAAGATATCATCATCGAATCAGCTGAAATCGTTACAGAAGAAGTAGAAAGCGCAGAAGAAGAATAATGCCCGTATACTTTGTCTCAGATATACATCTGAAACCTGAACGCCCGGATCTTACCCGGGCGTTTTCATATTTCCTAGAACATACTGCTACCGATGCGACACAGCTGTATCTTCTAGGGGATATTTTCGAAGTATGGATTGGCGACGATTGCCCTACCCCCGGCTTGGATGATCTTTTACAACAACTCAAAACATTGAGTGACAAAGGCTGTGAAATTTTCTTCCAACACGGCAACCGCGATTTCTTGGTCGGCGAACAGTTCTGCCAAAGCATCGGAGCTAAATTGCTACCTGAAGAACTTGTGCTTTCACTGCCAATTGGTAATACCGTGGTTCTTCATGGTGATCAGCTTTGCAGTGATGATACGGAGTACATGCAGTTCCGCTCTTTGGTTCGCAATCCACAATGGCAACAAGATTTCTTAAGTAAGTCATTAGAAGAGCGTTTAGCTATCGCTCGACAACTGAGAGACACCAGCAAACAACGCACAACCGAAAAGTCTGATTACATCACTGATGTAAATGCAGACGCGGTTAAACAATCTTTTGCTGATAACAAAGTTTCACTGATGATCCATGGTCATACCCATAGACCTGCTATACATGAAGTGGAGCTAGCTTCCGAGTCTGCGACACGTATTGTGCTCGGCGATTGGGACAAACTCGGCTGGTATCTTAAAGTCGATCAAGATGGTTACGATCTCATTAGCTTCGAAATCGAGTGATGTAGGAGCTCACCCCGTGAGCGATAAATGATAAAAATCGCCCACGGGGGTGGGCTCCTACATAATAATCAGATGAATGTTGGTGCACCGCTATGGAAACGGAACTCATCATCTGGTGACTCAATTAGCTCACGCTCAACTTCGCGGAAAAATGCCACGCGCTCATCAATTGGCTCGCCGGCATAATCTTCAGCAAGACCCAAGTAATCTTGATAATGACGGCCTTCAGACTTCAGTAATGAACGATAGAACTTCGCAAGTTCATCATCTAAAAACGGAGCAAGCTTGGCAAAACGCTCACATGAACGCGCTTCTATAAAAGCACCAATAATCAGCACATCGATCAAACGGCCCGGTTCTGAAGTACGAACATGGGAACGCATACCGCCCGCATATCGAGCAGAAGACATATGGTCATAAACCACACCTCGATCCTGCATGATCGCCAACACTTGCTCAAAGTGAATTAGCTCTTCACGCGCCAAACGTGACATCTTGTTTAGCAACTCAAGACGATCAACATAGCGAAACATCAATGTCATTGCTGTCGAAGCCGCTTTCTTCTCACAATGCGCATGATCAATCAGAAGAATATCCTGATTCTGCAATGCAGCTTGAATCCAAGAATCGGGAGTTTCACATGCTAAAAATTCTTTGATCTCGTCGAGAGCGTCCATTAATACCTGACCTAACACACGTTGTAATAAGGAGGCGCATTATAGCCATTGATATGAGACTTTTTAACCTAAGAAGCTCTATATTCCTTAACTGATTGATCTACTACAATAAAATGGTCCAATTCGGTTGAGCCGTACAATGCGAACTTTTCTAACACTGCTGTTATTAATATCAAGCCACCTTAGTGCAGACACTCTATCGATCGGTGTGCATGCTAATTACGTTAATGAGCATTTTAAATTAGCCGCAGGTAGAGCCGGCTATTCAAATGTATTGCCTGTAAAAGAGTGCCCAGAACTAGACTCCGAACAACTTAAAGGTTCTCAACGAATCACCATGGATATCATGGTCATTTGCAACGCAGTCAAATCGGCCAAATACGTCGACCTACTTCGACTAGTCCCATACCCTAATGTTGCCCGCGGTCTTCAACTAGCTAACAACAATAAGATTGATATGGTTGGCCAATCGCTGTTTGAGGGCGATCATCGTAAGGAAGAAAACCTATTAATCACTCACCCTGTTATTCGAATAGGGGAATTCCAGGTCGGCATTTTTTCTACTAAGAACAGAACTGACATTTTGGAGTTAGGTGATAGTATCGATGTCACTAAATTAAGAGGCGTTACCGTTAAAAGCTGGAAAACCGACCAAGCCGCGCTCAACAACATAGGAACTAAGCAAGTCAACTTACTACCCACTAGAAACCTTATTGCTAATTTTATCTCCAGTGGCCGTGGAGACTTTACCCTCTCCTACCTTAAAGAGCCGGTAGTCACGAGGATCGGCGGAGAGCTAATCCGAGTACCAGGGGTAAAAGTCAGCTTTGATGCGTCCCGCTCGTTTATTTTGCCGGCACGTAATACTCAGCTTTACACTATTCTGCAAAGCTACATCCAAGAGCAAAGACAAAAATCACCAGATGCGATTCGCCAAGCTTATATACACGCAGGTTTTATTACTGAAGATTACGATCACTGGCGTGATCTTGCTGAGTAGCAGGCAAGATTAAGTAGCATTATCTTTCAGTCGTAACGAGCTTCAGCGCCAAACCAACAAAGACGGTGCCTGCCACTTTATTAATAATCGACTGACCCAATTCGGAATCTTGAATCCAACCGCGTAAACTCCCCGAAAGTAGCGCCACTGAGCTCATGACAAAGAAAGCTACAACGATAAAAACCATACTTAAGGTAAATAACTGCAGACTCAGTGAGCCAACCGCTGGGTCGGCAAACTGAGGCAGGAAGGCCATAAAGAAGATCGCCAATTTAGGGTTAGTAGAACTCATCAGAATCCCACGACGATAGAGTTGCATCGCACTAAGCTGTGGCTGCTCTGACATAGATACGTTAGCAGCAGCCGCACGAAAAGACATAAACGCCAAATAAAGCAGATAAACCACACCGACGATTTTAAGCAGGGTAAACGCCACAGCACTGGCCTGAAATATTGCAGCTACACCTAAAGTGACAGCAACGGTGTGAAATAACAGACCGGTACATAAGCCCAAGGTGACAATAATCCCGGCTTTACGACCATGAAGAATCGATTGAATCAAAACAAAAATATTATCAGGCCCCGGCGCATAGGAGATTAACGTAGACGCAACAATAAATCCGATCAGCACATCAACACTTAACATACTCATAACTACCTAAAATATTTATCTACAGTGGATCATAATCAGTCATCGCAATCATTCAAATCCCTATTCAATCTAAATCTGTTTCTTTTTTGGGGGCACGACCATTTTTTGGTAGCAAACACTATCGGGAGTTATAAAAGCGATAAAGGAGTGCAATTTATTTTTTTATTCCGAAAAATATCAATAACCCTCATATATCAGTAACTTAAAATCTAATTTTCAGTTAAAAAAACTACCAGAATTTTTAAAAGCCTAGCGTTAATCCCCCTTCTTAAATAAATATCAGCAGAAAGAAGTATTTCCTTGTAATTTTTCTTCGAAAAGTCATAAAAAACCTTGTATACTGTCGCGCAATTTTAGGACCTCACTTAGTCGAGTATAGAGATGACAGACTTAACCAAGTACAGAAACATCGGTATTTTCGCGCACGTAGATGCGGGTAAAACCACAACAACAGAACGTATCCTTAAGCTTACTGGTAAGATCCATAAGATGGGTGACGTTCACGATGGCGAAGCTACTACTGACTTCATGGAGCAGGAAGCTGAGCGTGGTATCACAATCCAGTCTGCAGCGACGACTTGTTTCTGGAAAGATCACCGCATGAACATCATCGATACTCCGGGCCACGTTGACTTCACAGTTGAAGTATACCGTTCCCTAAAAGTACTTGATGGTGGTGTAGGTGTATTCTGTGGTTCCGGTGGTGTAGAACCTCAGTCTGAAACTAACTGGCGTTACGCGAACGAGTCTGAAGTAGCTCGTTTGATCTTCGTAAACAAACTAGACCGTCTTGGTGCTGACTTCTACCGCGTTGTAGATCAGGTTAAGAACGTACTAGGCGCTAACCCACTAGTTATGACTCTACCAATCGGCCGTGAAGACAACTTCACAGGTGTTGTAGACGTTCTATCTCAAAAAGCTTACATCTGGGACGATTCTGGCCTTCCAGAGAACTACGAAGTAACTGACATCCCTGCTGACCTAGTAGACGATGCGGCTATGTACCGTGAGCAACTAATCGAAACTGCTCTAGAGCAAGACGAAGACCTAATGATGGAATACCTAGAAGAAGGTACTGAGCCATCAATGGACGACATCAAGCGTTGCATTCGTGAAGGTACTCGTAAGCTAGACTTCTTCCCAACTTTCTGTGGTTCTGCATACAAGAACAAAGGTATCCAGCTTGTTCTAGATGCTGTTGTTGACTACCTACCGAACCCAGTAGAAGTTGACGCTCAGCCACTAACTGACAAAGAAACTGGTGAGCCAACTGGCGAAGTAGCTACAGTAGCTATAGATGAGCCATTCCGTGCACTTGCATTCAAGATCATGGATGACCGTTTCGGCGCTCTAACTTTCGTACGTGTTTACTCTGGTGTTCTTAACAAGGGTGACACAATCCTTAACTCTTACACTGGCAAAACTGAGCGTATCGGCCGTATGGTTGAGATGCACGCTGATGACCGTACTGAGCTAGATTCTGCTCAAGCTGGTGACATCATCGCAATTGTTGGTATGAAGAACGTTCAGACTGGTCACACTCTATGTGATCAGAAGAACCCTTGTACTCTTGAGCCAATGATCTTCCCTGAGCCAGTAATCTCTATTGCTGTAACTCCTAAGGACAAAGGTTCTACTGAGAAAATGGGTATCGCTATCGGTAAGATGGTTGCAGAAGACCCATCTTTCGTAGTTGAAACTGACGAAGATTCTGGTGAAACAATCCTTAAAGGCATGGGTGAACTTCACCTAGACATTAAGGTAGACATCCTTAAGCGTACTTACGGCGTTGAGCTAGAAGTAGGTAAGCCACAGGTTGCATACCGTGAAACGATCACTCAGTCTGTTGAAGACAGCTACACGCACAAGAAGCAGTCTGGTGGTTCTGGTCAGTACGGTAAGATCGATTACCGCATCAAGCCAGGTGAGCCAAACTCTGGCTTTACGTTCACTTCTACAGTAGTAGGCGGTAACGTACCTAAAGAATTCTTCCCAGCGATCGAAAAAGGCTTCGCTGGCATGATGGAACAAGGTGTACTAGCAGGCTTCCCTGTACTAGACGTTGAAATCGAACTATACGACGGTGGCTTCCACGCGGTTGACTCCTCTGCTGTAGCATTCGAAATCGCAGCTAAAGGCGCTTTCCGTCAGTCTATCCCTAAAGCGGGTGCACAACTTCTTGAGCCAATCATGAAAGTTGACGTATTCACTCCAGATGACAACGTTGGTGATGTAATCGGTGACCTTAACCGTCGTCGTGGCATGATCAAAGACCAAGAAGCTGGCGCTACTGGCGTACGCATCAAAGCAGACGTTCCACTATCTGAAATGTTTGGTTACATCGGTCACCTACGTACTATTACTTCTGGTCGCGGTCAGTTCTCTATGGAATTCGAACGCTATGCAGCATGCCCACAGAATGTTGCTGACGAAGTAATCGCTGAAGTAAAAGCTAAAAACGAAGCTAAGTAATCTAATTACTTAACTCGTTGAAAAAGCCCGCTGAGAAATCAGCGGGCTTTTTTGTTTCTGCCATGAACTCCCTCCTTCTTACACACATACTCTTTAAACGAAGTTTGTCCAATTAAACCCTTTCGACTACCCTGAAGCGAACAACTAAACAGAATTTTTTCTATAGGAGAAATAGCGTGAAAACCATGACTTGCAGGCAACTTGGCGGCGGTTGCGATCTTGAGTTTAAAGCCAATACATTTGAAGAGATGTCCGAACTAGCAAAACAACATGGTATGGAGATGTTTCAGCAACAAGATACCGATCACCTAGCAGCTATGCAAAAAGTACAGCTGATGATGTTAGACCCTGAAGCTATGCAGGCTTGGATGAACGAAAAGCGCGAAGAGTTTAATGCTCTGCCAAATGACTAGCCTTGCCTAATATTGGTATTTGCTTTCGATCGCAGCAAAGGTTCCATCTGCCTTCATCTGATCCATCGCTAACCGAACTTTCTCTACAAAACTTGGCGTCACTCTCAACTTAGAAAACAACAGATAAGTTGACCAAGAAAGTACCTCCATTCGCTCACCGTTGTAGAGAACAATATCGATCTGATCTTCCAGCTCTTGCTTTTGGATGTAGTGCATCACTGGCAGCAGATCACCAACAAACATATCTACTCGATCATTCAGCAACTGTTTAACACTTTGTTCAGTTGAATCAGCCAACTCAACTTTATGAAACTTCTCACTGTCTAACGCCTGTCTGAACAGACCGCTTCCGTATAGATAGCCCGCCCTAACAGAGATATCTTTATCTTTAACATTTGAAAAATCAGGCTGAACCTGAAATTGATCAGATTTGCGCTTAAATAGCACATAGCTTTGCTGAATCAAGACACTATCAACGTAGTAACCCCACTTCTGGCGAGGTTCATTTTTTCCCGCATTAAACAGTAAATCACGCTCTCCATGCTCAGTCACATAGACCGCACGCTTCCAAGGGAAAAACTGAAAATCAATTTGCTTTACGCCGACTCGGGTTAGAGCCTCTTTGGCAATGTCTACAGCAAGCCCTTTCGGTTCGCCATTTTCACGATATTCATAGGGAGGATAATGAAGCGTCGTAGCAAAAACTACTTCTGGAATATCATCAGCTATGGCAGCTGAAGAACATAGCGTACAAAAACATAACAACGTTGCTATGTATCGATTCAACTCCATCTAGCACGCCTCGAATTTCTCAAATATCTAAACAGTATTGTGCATATTCCACATAGATCAAATCAGGCAATTTGCTACTGACTTACGTTAAGCTTTAAGCCACCGATCAGAAGAACACTCATAACACCGCATCAAAGAATATCAGTCACTTTCTTCCAAATGCACGTAACTGCTCGACCCGTACTTAAAAATTACTGATTAACTAAGCCACTCCCTTAGCAACTCAAACAGACTTATAAATCCCCCTCCTATTTCTGATACCATTACGCGAAACCATTCTTTAGGGCCGAAAATGAAATTCGTCAATCTTGATCCAGCTGATGCCTTCGCAAAAGCTATTAAGGCAAGCAGCAAAGATAACAAACTGGTGGTATGCGGTACTGAAGAAGATAAATCTTATATTGAAGAGCACCTTCTAGAAAGCTCGCAATCTCCAAAAGATATTATCCGCGCTGCTGCAAATATCAAAGCAGCTACATGGCTCAGCAAACGACGCCAACTGTTAGAATCAGATGAGGAGTTAAACCTCGCAGAAATAACCGGCGAATTTAAAGCTGAATCAAGCGATAAACAGGGCTTTAATCTTGCGACAGACTTTGTCACAGGCGAGGCCGTTGATAATCTTCTAGGCGTCAAAATTAAAACTGATAGCAGTTGGAAGATCCCTGCTCATTTTAAATTTGGTGGCTGGAACGCTTGCCCTGAACCTGAGGTTCACTGCGCGATGTGGAAACACTGGCAGCTTAAGTATGGCGCTAAGATTGTCGGCGTCAGCAACGACGTGATTGAAGCCTATATCACTAAGCCACCACAAACCACCGAAGAAGCAATGGAACTGGCTTGGGAGCAATATCTATATTGTCCGGATATTGTAGATCAAGGCGTTGAAACAGTTTCAAAACTAGCAGAAGTTCTACTTAACCACGACTGCTGGTACTTCTGGTGGGATTAGGTTTAAAGACAGGCCAAGTTCGGTAGAAAACGGCTAAAAGCAGCAAAAGACTGATAGAGAAAGAACTTACAGAGTAAAGCCCCGTTCTGACAGCTAAATGACTGGCCGTCAAAACAGGCTTAGGGTACTGTCCTTACACCTACATACCTAATACCGAGTTAAGGATGACATTAAAATCCAAAGCACTTCTCATAGCTTTCCTGCTAGTAGGTTTGTCGCTCATACCTGTTGGAGACTCCGCCGGTAAACTGCTTGGCATTCAAGGTGTTGATCCACTTTTTATTGCTTGGAGTAGGCTCGCCGTTGGTTTTGCGTTTGTTCTACCCTTCTCTGGATTAACCTTAAAAGAGATAGGCCTGCTATTTAACTGGCGCTTATTAATCCGTGCAGGTTTATTCACCTGCGCTATCTTCAGTATGCTCACAGCGCTGAAAACCGAGCCTATCGCCAATGTCTTTGGTATCTTCTTTATAGGACCAATCGTTTCTTATTTTCTAGCCGGATTAATTCTTAAAGAGACAATTACACCGGCGCGCTCAATCGCTTTGCTTATAGGCTTTGCCGCGGTACTGATGGTAGTAAAACCAGGATTTGATATGGGAACCGGCACACCTTTAGCACTACTAGCAGGTACGTGTTTTGGCTGTATGCTGGTATGCAATCGATGGCTGGCCGGACAATTTAGACCAAGACTCATTCTGGTATCCACTCTCTTAGCAGGCAGTTTAGCCCTAGCGCCTATAGCTGTACCTACCATTCCTACAGAATTAGATACTAATCTAATCACACTAGTATTAGTGAGCTCACTCGCTTCTGCCATTGGCAATCTAATTATCCTGCAAGCCAGCAAACACCTAGAAGCCAGTATTGTTGCGCCGTTCGTTTATTCTCAACTCATTATCGCCACTACACTTGGCGTTGTGTTGTTTGATGAATGGCCAGATATGATCAGTGGTATTGGACTCATCATTATCTTTTCTTCTGGTGTATGCTCTTTTTTCCTATCCAACAAAAAGCCATCTAACTCATAAGAAAATGGCCTTTTAGTTTTTTTGGATAAAAAAAACCACGCTAAAAAGCGTGGCCATTAAGGAAGAGCTGGAGTATCTACTCTGATAGGAAAATAGAACCCCAGTGAGCCCTTCAGGGTTACTCTAGAACTAGAAACTGTCTCCTGGAATGCGTAGATTACCTTCCATAATTACACGGGCACTTCGGCTCATTACCGCTTTCTTAGCAGTCCAATCGCCGTTAACCTCTTCAGCGGCAGCACCGACACGCAATGTGCCAGATGGGTGACCAAAAGTTACCGCTTCACGCTCACCACCACCGGCAGCAAGGTTAACTAAGGTTCCTGGTACAGCTGCAGCTGTTGCAATAGCAACAGAGGCCGTGCCCATCATCGCATGGTGTAACTTGCCCATAGATAATGCACGTACACATACATCAATATCGTTTGCAGAGATCTGCTTACCGCTTGATGCTTCGTAGTCAGTCGCAGGCGCAACAAACGCAATCTTCGGCGTATGCTGACGTGCAACTGCTTCAGAGATATCGCTGATCAAACCCATCTGCACAGCACCGTGTGCACGCATAGTTTCGAAACGCGCCAACTCATCGGCATTACCATTAATATCTTTCTGTAGCTCAGTGCCTTTGTAGCCAATATCTTCAGCATTCACGAAGATAGTCGGGATACCTGCATTGATAAATGTTGCTTTAAAGGTACCAATGCCCGGTACTTCCATATCATCAACCAAGTTACCCGTTGGGAACATCGAACCTTCACCATCAGCAGGGTCCATAAACTCGATCACAACTTCAGCCGCGGGGAAAGTTACACCGTCCAACTCAAAATCACCGGTTTCCTGCACTTCACCATTAGTGATTGGCACGTGAGCAATGATGGTTTTCTTAATATTCTTTTGCCAGATACGAACTGTGCAGATACCGTTTTCAGGAATGCGCTCAGGGTCAACTAGACCGCCACTGATCGCGAAAGCACCTACCGCTGCAGTCAAGTTTCCGCAATTACCCGACCAATCTACGAAAGGCTTGTTGATCGCTACCTGACCGAACAGATAATCCACATCGTGATCTGGTTCTGAACTTTTATCCAGAATAACGGTTTTACTGGTACTGGATGTAGCACCGCCCATACCATCAATCTGCTGACCGTAAGGGTCTGGGCTACCAATCACACGCATTAGTATGTTGTCACGAGCTTCGCCAGGCTCTTGCGCTACTTCTGGCAGATCCTGACGACGAAAGAAAACACCTTTACTGGTTCCACCGCGATAGTAAGTCGCTGGAATTTTTATCTGTGGTACGTGTGACATAAACTTTTCCTACTTGATTCACACAGCTATCTAACGCTGCTCTATCAATTCGAATAAAACGCTTAGTAACAATGGCTGACATGACCTTGTATTCAAGGCCACATGCAGTCTCTACTCTGGCCAGTCATTGTTAGTAAAAGCTTTGCTTCTTTCTGTTTTCGGCAAAATGATGGGCGCTGCTTGCTCGACTTTGAAACCCCAGCCCTACGTGAGCCTGTAGAGCTAGGATTTGCAAACAACGCCTATCGAACTGTTAGCTAATGCTTCCGTCACCCCAGCGCAGGCTGGGGTCTACTTTATCTAGTGTAGATTCCAGCCTTCGCTGGAATGACAATCAAAGGTGCTTATGCATCGCCTTCTAGGAAATCTTTAGCGAAACGCTGTAGAACACCACCCGCGTTGTACACATGTACTTCCGCAGCAGTATCCAAACGACAAGTCACTGGTACTTCTACCTTCTCGCCGTTAGCGCGGTTGATGATCAGAGTTAGATCGCAACGTGGTGAGATATCACCAACGATGTCGAAAGTCTCAGTACCATCAATACCGTATGTGTTACGAGTATCACCCTCTTTGAACTGAACAGGTAGTACACCCATACCAACTAAGTTAGTACGGTGGATACGCTCGAAGCCTTCAGCAACGATCGTTTCAACACCTGCAAGGCGTACACCTTTCGCAGCCCAGTCTCGGGATGAGCCCTGACCGTAGTCAGCACCTGCAACGATGATCAGGTTCTGCTTACGATCCATGTAGGTTTCAATAGCTTCCCACATGCGGCTTTCAGTACCTTCTGGCTCAATACGCGCAAGGGAACCCTGCTTAATCTCACCGTTTTCGTCACGGCACATTTCGTTCAACAGTTTCGGGTTAGCAAACGTTGCACGCTGTGCTGTTAAGTGGTCACCACGGTGAGTTGCGTAAGAGTTAAAGTCTTCTTCTGGAAGACCCATCTTCGCGCAGTATTCACCTGCAGCAGAACTCGCTTGAATCGCATTAGATGGGGACAGGTGGTCAGTTGTGATGTTGTCACCTAGAACCGCCAGCGGACGCATACCTTTCATAGTACGCTCGCCTGCCAGTGCACCTTCCCAGTATGGAGGGCGGCGGATATAAGTAGACATTTTACGCCAGTCGTAAAGCGGGCTTTCTGCGCGCTCAACGTCACCCAGATCGAACATTGGGATGTAGATCTGGTTGAACTGCTCTGGCTTAACTGCCTTAGCTACGATTTCATCGATCTCTTCATCAGATGGCCATAGATCTTTTAGTGTGATCTCTTTGCCATCAACAACAGCCAATACATCATTCTCGATATCGAAACGAACTGTACCTGCGATTGCGTAAGCAACTACTAGCGGTGGCGACGCTAGGAATGCTTGCTTGGCGTGTGGGTGGATACGCCCATCGAAGTTACGGTTACCCGATAGAACAGCTGTTGCGTATAGATCGCGTTCAACGACTTCTTTCTCGATAACAGGATCTAACGCACCGGACATACCGTTACATGTAGTACATGCGTATGCCACGATACCGAAACCTAGTTTCTCAAGTTCTGGTAATAGACCTGCTTCTTCCAAGTAAAGTTTCGCAACTTTTGAACCTGGTGCAAAAGAGGTTTTAACCCAAGGCTTACGCACTAGACCTAGCTCGTTTGCCTTTTTCGCTACCAAACCTGCAGCAACAACGTTGCGCGGGTTAGATGTGTTTGTACAAGATGTGATAGCAGCGATGATTACTGCACCATCTGGCATTAGACCTTCTGCTTCTTCAGCTTTTGCTGCAGCCAACATATCTTCACCAGCGATGCCACGCTCATTTAGCGCAGTCGTTGGTAGACGACGATGTGGGTTAGAAGGGCCAGCCATGTTTCGACCTACAGAAGATAGATCAAACTCAAGTACGCGCTCATACTGAGCTTCAACCAAATCATCAGCCCATAGACCTGTGTGTTTCGCATATTGCTCAACCAGAGCTACTTGCTCTGGTTCACGGCCTGTTAGCTTCAAGTAATCGATAGTCTGCTCATCGATGTAGAACATACCTGCAGACGCACCGTATTCAGGTGTCATGTTAGACAAAGTAGCACGGTCACCGATAGAAAGCGTAGCAGCACCTGGACCGAAGAATTCTAGGTAAGCAGAAACAACTTTTTCGTTACGTAGGAACTCAGTCATTGCTAGTGCAATATCTGTTGCTGTGATGCCAGGCTGGCGCTCACCAACAATTTTCACACCAACAATGTCCGGTAGGCGCATCATAGAAGGCAGACCCAGCATAACTGTTTCTGCTTCGAGACCACCTACACCAATCGCGATTACACCTAGTGCATCAACGTGTGGCGTGTGGGAGTCCGTACCTACACACGTATCTGGGTAAGCAACACCATCACGATTTTGGATAACCGGAGACATCTTCTCCAAGTTGATCTGGTGCATGATGCCGTTACCCGCTGGGATTACATCTACGTTATCAAACGCAGTTTTACACCAGTCGATAAAGTGGAAACGGTCATCGTTACGGCGATCTTCAATCGCACGGTTTTTCTCAAATGCATCTGGATCGAAACCTGGCGCTTCAACAGCCAGAGAGTGGTCAACGATAAGCTGAGTCGGTACAACAGGGTTTACCTTAGATGGATCACCGCCTTGATCAGCAATCGCGTCACGCAGACCTGCTAGGTCAACCAGTGCTGTCTGACCAAGGATGTCATGACATACAACACGCGCTGGATACCATGGAAAATCCAGTGTGCGTTTAGTTTCGATTAATTGTTTTAGAGAGTCGGTCAGCGCAGATGGCTCACAGCGACGCACCAGTTGCTCAGCCAAAACACGAGAGGTGTAAGGCAATTTTGCGTAAGCACCTGGCTGGATATCTTCAATCGCTTGGCGGGTATCAAAGAAATCTATAGAGGTACCCGGAAGAGGCTTGCGGTATTCAGTATTCATGGCACAACCTGTCAGGTTCATTCAAGCCAAGAGGGGTTAGCAAAGCTAATCTCTCAGCTTTTTATTATTCAAATCAGGACAGCGATCCGGCTGATAGCTCAAACCGCTGTTGCTGTCGTCTCTTATGGACGATCTTCGATAGCAACCCAATCAGCCGTTTCTGGACCAGTGTAGTCAGCAGATGGACGGATGATACGGTTGTTAGCGCGCTGCTCCATTACGTGAGCAGTCCAACCTGCTGCACGAGAGCATACGAAGATAGGCGTAAACAGCTTCGTAGGAATACCCATGAAGTTGTATGCAGATGCGTGGAAGAAGTCTGCGTTACAGAACAACTTCTTCTCGCGCCACATAACTGCTTCAACACGCTCAGAAACTGCGTACAGGTGAGTGTCACCAACCTGCTCAGATAGTTTCTTAGACCACTCTTTGATAATCGCGTTACGTGGGTCAGATTCGCGGTAGATCGCGTGACCGAAGCCCATGATCTTATCTTTACGCGCCAACATGCCCATGATTGCTTCTTCAGCTTCATCCGCAGATTTCCACTGTTGAACCATGTCCATTGCTGCTTCGTTAGCACCACCGTGCAGAGGACCACGTAGGGAACCAATTGCAGCCGTCACACAGCTATGGATATCAGATAGCGTAGATGCACATACACGCGCAGTGAATGTAGACGCGTTGAATTCGTGCTCAGCGTAAAGGATCAAAGACGCGTGCATTACTTCAACATGCAGCGGCTCAGGCTTCTCGTTGTGAAGCGTCCATAGGAACTGCTCAGCAATAGAATCAGCATCAGTTTCAACGTTTACACGTACGCCGTTGTGGCTGAAGTTGTACCAGTAGTTGATCATGCCAGGGAAGATTGCAAGCATACGATCGATATGATCGTGCTGCTCAGAGAAATCTTTCTCTTCTTCTAGGTTACCCAACATAGAGCAACCTGTACGCATCACGTCCATTGGGTGCGCTTCAGCAGGAATCTGTTCTAGAACTGTTTTTAGTGCTTCTGGCAGTGCACGCATACCTTTTAACTTAGCTTTGTATGCATCTAGCTCAGCCTGATTTGGCAGTTTTCCGTAAAGTAGAAGATAAGCAACTTCTTCAAACTGCGCTTTATCAGATAGTTCTTTGATATCGTAACCACGGTAAGTCAGACCTGAACCTGTTTTACCTACAGTACATAATGCCGTTTCACCTGCAGACTGACCTCGTAGACCAGCACCACCCAGTTTTTTGTCGACCATGATTATGCTCCTGTTTCCTATCTATGCGGGTTCTGCGACCCGCTTGCTAAAATCAATTAAGTAAAGCGTAAAATCAAAATACTGCTTACTTATTCTTACCTTCTGCGAACAATGCATCCAACTTCTGCTCGAAGTCGTGATAATTCAAGAAATCGTAAAGTTCCATACGTGTTTGCATGGTATCGACAACAGCTTTTTGATCACCATCTTTTAGAAGATGCTCGTAAACATTAAGGGCTGCCTTGTTGGCTGCGCGGAATGCAGACAGTGGGTATAGCACCATACTTGCACCGTGAGCAGCTAGTTCCTCGGTATTAAATAGAGGCGTAGCACCAAACTCAGTAATGTTCGCCAATAGATGAGCGCCATTAATACCATCAGAAAACGCTTTGTAATCATCTAGCGTATGCACTGCTTCTGCGAAGATGCCATCTGCACCAGCCTCTAGACATGCTTGCGCGCGTTCAACCGCAGCATTAAGACCTTCCATCTGGAAAGCATCTGTACGTGCTACAACAAAGAAGTCATCATCAGTTTTTGCATCAACCGCTGCTTTAACGCGATCAACCATCTCTTCAAGCGTAACAATCTCTTTGTTTGGACGGTGACCGCAACGTTTCTGTGCAATCTGATCTTCAATGTGAACCGCTGCTGCACCTGCTTTGGTCATCTCTTTGACTGTGCGTGCAATGTTAAAAGCTCCACCCCATCCCGTATCAATATCAACCATCAGCGGAGTTTCTACTGCGCTGGTAATACGGCTTACATCTGCTAGAACGTCATTCATCGATGTCATGCCTAGGTCAGGCAAACCGTATGAGTGGTTAGCGACACCACCACCAGATAAGTAAATTGCTTTATGACCTACACGTTCAGCCATCATGGCGTGATATGCGTTAGTCGTACCTACAATCTGAAGTGGGTTTGTTTCAGCTAGTGCTTTACGAAAACGTGCACCGGCAGACAGGTTATTGGACATGTTCTTCCCCTCTGGTTTCGGTCGCTGCGTTCAGTTTCTCTTCCACGTTTCGGCGTGCTGCACCTATATGTCGGCGCATGAGCATTTCAGCCAATTCCGGATCACGAGATTCAATCGCGTCTACAATCTGGCGGTGCTCTTTAAGTGCACGTTTTGGTCGTGAACTAGAGACACTGAACTGGTATCTGTACATTCGTACTAAGTGATATAGATCCCCGCCTAAAAATTCGAGCAGCTTCTCATTTTTGCTGCCGTGAACAATGCGGTAGTGAAAATCTAGATCACCCTCTTTTTGGAAATACGATCGGCCCTCTAGCTGTTCGACACTCTGTTCATGCTCATCTAATAGAGCACGCAGGCTATCGATTTCGTCTTGAGGCATATTCTCTGCCGCTAAGCGGCAGGCCATACCTTCAAGTGCTTCGCGGACACGATATATTTCAATAAGTTCTTTTGCCGACAGATTAACAACCCGCGCACCAACATGAGGCTTACGTTCAACCAACCTCAGCGCTTCCAAACGACGCATCGCTTCTCGCAATGGCCCACGGCTAATGCCGTATGTTTTGGCAAGCTCAGGCTCGCTGATCTTCTGACCGGGAGGAATATCCCCCACCACAATCGCAGTTACAATTTGTTCGCAAACGCGATCGGCCAATGTGCGCGTTTCTTGTTGAAACGCTTTATTGTCTGTTTTATCAGTCATAACAACCCTTGATTGAAGATTGTCGACAATCTTGAACTGAGACCAAGATACTCCTGCTAAATTGAGCCGTCAACTCGAAATAGCGAAAAGATTGTCAACACAATACAAAAGTTTAAGGGTTTTACCTTATCACTTCGTAATTATTTGTTAGTTATATAACGCTGTAACTCATCATTCATCACTCGCGCGATCTGGCGCGGCTTTTGAAACGGTAACGAATGATCAGTTCCAGCCATCAAAAAGTAGTGCCAATTGGGCAGACGCTCCGCCAGCTCTCGCTGGTACTGGTGCATAAGATCGACACTGTTACCGCCTATAAAGCTGGTAACATCACCTTGCGCCGCCACTAATTCTTCTCTATCTATCTGCTTAACTGCCTGTGTTACGCAGTCCAAAGCATTGGCAAAACCTTCCGGTCGTGCCCCTAATCTGCTGACAGTTAACTTTTCCACTTGCGGTGAAACCTTACGATTAGGCGAAATCGCATCTAAAAAGTTAACAATGCCCTTCTCTACCTGCACAGAACCTCTGAGATTCAACGCCGCTTCCGAGAATTGATTACGTAGCTCGATGGTGGTTTCCCAGCAAGGACGATCTAGCACCGCTGATTCCAATAGATACTGCTTACCAACACGATCAGAGTGCTGCTGTTTAAACAGCAGCGAGATTAAGCCACCTAGGGAATAACCTGCTAAATCAAACTGCCACCAGCCTAGGTGATCAACTAAGGCATTTAAGTCTGCAACCAGCTCCTGCGCTGCAAAGGGGTGCTCTTTCTTATCGGGGAAATAGGTATCGCCCATGCCTCTCTGGTCAGGCACTAACACCTCAGACCATTGAGTTAAAAATGCAGTGATATGCTCCCAAGTATCAACCCCAGCAACACCTGCGCCATGCAGTAAGACCAGCCTTCTGGAAGGCTTAATATCAGGATTTCGATAGATTCGATAAACAATATGCTGATCAGGCAAAGTAAGGCTTTGCTTATCAACACTAAAAGGATGCTTCATGTAGCAACAATACTCTTAATGCTTTAATAGATTTAATCTCATTCTAGCTGAACAGAGTATCCAAACCAGCATTTTGTCGACAATCTTTGGTATGAACCAAAAACAAACAACGATTTTTAAAGGTTTTCAGTTGTTTTCACTTATTTCGTTGCGACAAAGCCTTTCACATAGACAGTTCCAATGGGGTTACATACAATTCACACACTTCATTCAATAACTAAGAATTAAGCCAGTTCATTGATCACCCAACGTTCTGTTCCGTATTTAGCTAACAGTGAAATTTACTTTGAGCGCCTTCGCCCTCTAGGTAATGCTGTATTTCTTGATAGTGGTCGCCCTAACTGTCCATGGGGACGGTTCGACATCATCGCGGCTGCACCGGTTGAAACCTTGAGCATGAATGCAGATCAACCTGCATTTGATGCACTACAAGATCTGTACAACCGCTATCAAAACCCGCAAGCGAAACAAGCAGACCTGCCTTTCCAAGGCGGTATCATCGGTCACTTTGCTTATGATCTGGGTCGATCCGTTGAAAACATGCCGGCGAAGGCAGAAGATTTTGCATCCCTACCCGACATGCAAGTAGGCATGTACCTATGGGGTTTAGTGGTTGATCACCATAAAGAGCAAGCTTACCTCGTTGCCGATCATCGCGTATCTAAAGAGCAACTCGACCAGATCGAACTGCAACTAACTCGAGCAACAACCTCGCCAAACACTGATTTCCAGCTTGATAAAGCCTTTAGCGCCAATATCACTGAAGCGGAATATCAACAGAAGCTTGAGCAGATAGATAACTACATCCATGCTGGCGACTGTTATCAGGTTAACTTTGCTCAACGCTTTAATAGCAGCTATCAAGGCGACAGCTGGGAAGCCTATAAAAAGCTAAGAACCCATGCGCCAACACCCTATTCTGCTTATATCGATTTGGGTGAGCAGCAAATTCTGTCTCTATCCCCTGAGCAGTTCTTAGAAACTAAAGACGGGGTAGTAACGACTAAGCCGATTAAGGGTACGCGACCACGCTCATCTGATACGGCAGAAGATCAACGCCTGAAGCAAGAGCTTAGCGATTCGCTAAAAGATCGCGCCGAGAATCTTATGATCGTCGATCTGATGCGCAACGATCTTAGTAAGGTCTGTCAGCATAACTCTGTAAAAGTACCTAAGCTCTTCAACATTGAGAGCTACGCCAATGTGCATCACAAAGTCAGCACAGTCACTGGCTACTTAAGTTCCGATTACTCGCCGATTGCTCTACTAAAACATTGCTTCCCTGGTGGCTCTATTACCGGCGCTCCAAAGATAAGAGCAATGGAGATTATCGAGGAACTAGAACCGCATCGTCGTTCTATATACTGCGGGTCTATCGGCTATATCAGCCTATGTGGTCGCATGGATACCAGCATCACCATCCGTACTTTGCTATGCGAAAACAATCAGATTTTCTGCTGGGCTGGCGGCGGCATTGTCGCAGACTCTGTTTCTTCGATGGAGTATCAAGAAACCTTCGACAAAGTGAATAACTTGCTGCAATGCTTGGAAGCGACTATTCCTAACTAGAAGGAGTATATCTATGGCTAAAAATAAGACGCTCAGCAAAGAAAGTGCCCTAGCCATTCTGGATAAAGTGGCTTTGTTCGACGATATGAACCGCAAGGACAAACAGCTGCTTGCTCAGTTCCACTGGTACTTTGTTGCTTATAACACCGGCGACTACCTCACCGATGAAGACTCTTTAGATAAACGCTTTTTTGTTCTGCTTAGCGGCGGTGTAAATGTGTTAAAAGGAACATCTCAGCAGCTTCTTACCCAGCTCTCTCCAGGCGAGATTATCGGCGAGATATCCTTCCTAACAAATGAGCCACGTACCGCCAGTGTCATTGCCAATACAGAGAGCACCGCGCTCGTAATCGACCAAGAATTGCTGGATGAGCTTCCGATAGAAACTAGAGAGAAACTCAAGGATCAATTGATCCTAAAAATGGCTCTACGTTTAAATCGAATGAACAATCGATTCGCACTGAGTCAGACTTAGCTAAATTTAGCCAACAGATCCCAATAGATTGCCTATACTTGAACTGTCGTGTTCCAAAAGGAATTACTATGCAGCGAAGCAGGCTATTATCCATCACATTATTGATGCTCTTTCTGGCTAGCCCTAATGCTGCTGTAGCCGATAAACATCCATCAAAAATCTCAGCTAATGAAAAGCCTATCATTGTATGGGCCAGAACCGATTTTGCTCCCGTATTCATCCTAAAAGGCAAATACAGCAATCAAGGAATCGGCGATGAAGCAATCAAATTATTTAAGAGAAAGTTAAAACATTATCGTCACATCAGTAGCGATATGAGCCTAAAGCGCGCAATGCAGTTAGCTAAAGAGGGACAGACGATCTGCCATGTATCTTTAGTTAATTCGAAAGAAAGACAAAAATTTATGGATTTTAGTCAGCCATTAATGCGTTTGTATGCAAATGGCTTAGTCACCACAAAAGGAAGCCTACATAAATTTGGCGTCAGTGCAGACAAAATCAACCCTGTTAACCTGAACACTTTAACCAAAAAGCCCCTTTCTATTAGTATCCATGATGCAAGAGCCTACTCTGCATACATCGACGAAGTGATTCAAAATAATAAAACTAAGCCCAATAGCATCTTCAAAGTTAAAACAGGTCAAAAAGATCAGGAAAGGCTTATTCAAATGGTCGAGAACCATCGCCTAGATGCGATGATTGGTCGACCAGAAGAAGCGCAGTTCAGCAAGCTACAGCACAATATAAAGGAAGATCTGTATTTCGTACCGCTAGAGGGACAACCCGCAACCAGTATGGGGCACGTAGGCTGTGCAAAAGGAGACTGGAATAAAGCCCTGATAAACACACTCAATCAGATGATCGAGAAAGATGAAGAGTTAAAAGCAACCATCTATGAGTCCTACCAAAAATGGCTACCTTCACAGCTCAGGACTACACGCGAAGCATTTAACTACCCGCTAGTTCCTCAGCCGTAGCAAGATCATTTTCAGCAATAAGATCGCTCATGGAATGAAGCATCAAATCAGCACTGGATGGGAACACATCCTCCAGCTTGAAAGAGATCCTTTCAAACATATCCTGTAGATCCAAAAACGCATCCACAACTGCTGGATCAAAATGAGTACCGCGACCGGAAACAATAACATTAGTCACTCGTTGATGATCTACCGCACTTTTGTAAGGCCTACGAGAGATCATCGCATCATAAACATCAGCCACCGCCATTAAACGCGCGATCAATGGAATGTTTTCGCCTTTCAAGCCTTGCGGATAACCTTCTCCATCCCATCGCTCGTGGTGACTCAAGGTAACTTGCTGAGCTAGCTCCAAGAACTTAACCGCTTTACCGCTGGATGAACTATCCAGCAATTGTTGCGCCGAAGTTACTGCCTGATAACCTAAAACCGTATGAGTTTTCATCACACGATACTCTTCAGCTGTTAATTCACCCGGTTTTTGAAGGATATGATCTGGAATACCCACTTTACCGATATCGTGCAGAGCTGAAGTCTTGTAGTACAGTTCAATGGTCTCTGCATCCAGCTCGTCATGATAAGCAGGATTCTTATAAAGGTGCTCAGCTAATGCTTTTACATAATGCTGAGTTCTAAGAATATGATTCCCGGTAGAATGGTCACGAATTCTAGCAATCGTCGCCAAACATAAGATTGCCGCATCTTGAACGGCCAATAGCTCTGTGACATCAACTAGATCACCAGCAGGTACTGCACTCGTAGGCACACCTGTTCCTGCACGCGATGTAAAGTTCTGCTTGAGTTTAGCCAAGCTGATATAAGTTTTGCACTTGGCATTTACAACCGATGGAAAAAACGGCGGTCTTAAATAATCAGAACATCCTACTTCGATCGCGAACTCACGATAATCTTCCTCCGCATTGTTCCAAACTAAAATGACCGGAACATGCAGGTGCTCATACTGCTGGATAGCCGTAACTAATTCAGATTCGTCATACTGGCCAACAAGGCCATGATCAAGTAACACTAGATCACTATCTACACACACCTCTCTCAAGCAAGAAGATATTTCCAGTTGATAGTCCTCAGACAAAATACCAACCAATTGGTCGGTTAATAGAGAATTAGCACTGATAATCTTTGCCAGAGGCATAGGGTAAACACCTTAAATAAGAGGAAGAATAAATCCGGCGCTTAAACGACGACGGGAAATATATTAACAAAAACTAATAAGAAAGGCTTGGGGAGAATGCCTAATCTACTGCCCAATATAGACTTTTTTTGAGCAGTAGATTAAGTAAGAAAGAGCTTACAGGCTTAGATCGCGGTTACTTGCCTTGATAAATTCTTTCTTCAGATCTTCGTACGTGTGTACTGCTGGGAACTGAGGGAACTCAGCAATTACATTATCAGGCGCGTGGAACAAGATACCCGCTTCTGCTTGCTTAAGCATAGTTGTATCGTTGTAAGAATCGCCCGCAGAGATTACACGGTAGTTCAACAACTGGAACGCACGAACAGACTGACGCTTAGGATCTTTCTGACGCAAAGTGTAATCAGTGATACGGCCATCTTCGTCTACTTCTAGCTTGTGGCAAAGAAGTGCTGGGAAGCCTAGCTGACGCATTAGCGGCTGAGAGAATTCGTAGAAGGTATCAGATAGGATCACAACCTGAAAACGCTCACGCAACCAGTTAACAAACTCAACAGCACCTTCAAGAGGCTCAAGCTTGCTGATTGTTTCCTGAATCTGCGGCAGTTTTAGACCGTGCTCATCAAGAATGCGAAGACGCTGCTGCATTAGCTCGTCGTAACAAGGAATATCACGAGTCGTCGCTTTTAATTCTTCAATACCAGTTTCTTCAGCAAAAGCGATCCAGATTTCTGGGATCAATACCCCTTCAAGGTCAAGACATGCGAGTTCCACGTGTAACTCCTAAATTGTATTTTGGTGTGCTTATTATGTTTGCCTAAGCAATATTCTGGGCGCCAATTTACCCGCAATAGCCCTACCATGCAAGGCGATATTAGGCCTAAAAATTCATACGCCAGCGGGATTCACTACAAACTCACAGACAAAAGAAAACCCGCACTCGGCGGGTTCTCTAAACAAAAAAGCCACTCGGTGGTGAGTGGCTTTTAAAAAATCTTGATCAGATATCTTTCGGCTGAACAGGAATTGCGCGTTTCATACCTGTTAGCACGTTGCGCTGATGAAGCTCTTCATCAGTTGCGCCTACGCCGCCATCTGACTTCGCATTTTCAAAGTAGCAAAGTGTTGGCTGGTGTTCGTCAACTTCTTTGTCGTCCAATTGAACGTAAGAAGCGATGATCAGTAGATCACCTTTACTTGCTTTATGCGCCGCCGCACCATTTACAGAGATAATACCGCTGTTCTCTTCTGCACGGATTGCATAAGTGGTAAAACGCTCACCATTATTGATGTTGTAAATGTGAATTAATTCGTATTCACGAATGCCTGACTTATCAAGCAGTACACCATCAATTGCACATGAACCTTCATAGTGAAGCTCAGCGTGAGTTACTGTTACACGGTGTAGCTTGCACTTTAAGAATGTCTGCAGCATAGACTAAATCCTGCGTTTGCTCATCTTAACCAGGGTTAACCCCGGTTGCCCCCTTTCGCTACTCATCTCAGCTTTTGGCCGAATAAATATGAGTAACACATCAACGCTGTACCTGTTTCTACCCTTTTTAACGGTATGACAGGTAAGCTCGTCCACAAAAAACGGCATTTTAACCAGTATTTTGCGCTGCACATAATACGAAAAACGTCTAAAGGACTGACATTTATGCCCTTCGAGATATATTCGCACTGCACAAAGGGCGGCTATTCTACCACCATCTGGGAAAATATTAAGGGGTTATTGAGCATTCTTTAGCACAAACAGATTTAATACCCGCCCCTCATATAGGACCCAATACTAAAGACATAGCTAAATTAGTGCTATTTATTAGCTTTGCTCAGCTCAAATTGAGCGAAGTTCATCAATAGATTAACTTTCCTCACTCCCTTTCTTAACTAATTGATTTACAATAGCGCTCTTATTCTAGTAGTCGCTGATTTAGGTATTTAACTGTGACCGATAAAACTTTGATTGAAACGCTTTCAGAGAGCCTTAAAAAACGCATTATGATTCTGGATGGTGGTATGGGCACCATGATTCAGGATTACAAGCTTGAAGAAGCGGATTACCGCGGCGAGCGTTTCGCAGACTGGCACATCGAGGTCAAAGGTAATAACGACCTTTTGGTACTGACTAAGCCAGACATCATCAAAGCAATTCACAAAGAATACCTATTGGCCGGTGCTGATATCATCGAGACCAATACCTTCAACGCGACTCAGATCGCTATGGCTGATTACGAGATGGAATCACTCAGCCGTGAGATCAACTTAGAAGCCGCACGTATTGCTCGCGAAGCTTGTGACGAAATTACAGCCGAAACACCGGATCGCCCACGCTATGTAGCAGGTGTGCTTGGCCCAACAAACCGTACTTGTTCCATTTCTCCCGATGTAAACGATCCAGCTTACCGTAACGTTTCCTTCAATGAGCTAGTTGAAGCGTACACAGAATCTATCGACGGTCTGATTGAGGGTGGTTCTGACATCATCCTAATCGAAACTATTTTCGATACTCTAAATGCGAAAGCGGCTATCTACGCAGTAGAAACTTACTTCGAAGAAAACGATATCCGTCTGCCAGTAATGATCTCCGGTACGATCACCGATGCATCCGGTCGTACCCTATCCGGTCAAACGACCGAAGCATTCTGGAACTCCGTTCGCCACGCTAAGCCAATCTCGGTTGGCCTTAACTGTGCGCTAGGTCCTAATGAGCTACGTCAGTATGTAGAAGAACTGTCTCGTATCTCTGAGACTCACGTTTCTGCTCACCCTAACGCAGGTCTACCAAATGCCTTTGGTGGTTACGACGAAACACCTGAGCAGATGGCCGAAGAGATCGGCGAATGGGCGCAGTCCGGTTTCCTAAATATTATCGGTGGCTGCTGCGGTACGACCCCAGCACACATCAAAGCGATTCGTGAAGCAGCCGAAAAAGCTGAGCCACGAAAGCTTCCAGATCTTCCAGTAGAGTGCCGCCTATCGGGCCTTGAGCCAATGAACATTGGCGAAGATACCCTATTCGTTAACGTTGGTGAGCGTACCAACGTTACCGGTTCTGCGATGTTCAAACGTTTGATCAAAGAGCAGGACTACGAGACAGCGCTGGATGTTGCTCGCCAACAGGTTGAGAACGGTGCCCAGATTATCGATATCAACATGGACGAAGGCATGTTGGATGCTCACGCAGCGATGGTTAAATTCCTTAACCTGATCGCATCTGAGCCAGACATCGCTTGCGTACCGATCATGATCGACTCCTCTAAGTGGGATGTAATCGAAGCCGGTCTTCAGTGCATCCAAGGTAAAGGCGTTGTTAACTCGATCAGCCTTAAAGAAGGCGAAGAGAACTTTATCGAGCAAGCGAAAAAGCTTCGCCGCTACGGTGCCGCTGTAGTGGTAATGGCCTTTGATGAAACAGGTCAGGCCGATACTTACGAGCGTAAGATCGAGATCTGTGAACGCTCCTACCGCGTACTTGTCGATAAAGTGGGCTACCCACCAGAAGACATCATCTTCGATCCAAACATCTTTGCCGTAGCAACCGGTATCGAAGAGCACAACAACTACGCAGTCGACTTTATTCAAGCAACAGGCTGGATCAAAAAGAACCTACCTTATGCGAAGATCTCCGGTGGTGTTTCCAACGTATCCTTCTCCTTCCGTGGTAACAACCCGGTGCGTGAAGCGATCCACTGCGTGTTCCTTTACCATGCAATTCAGCAAGGCATGGATATGGGTATCGTTAACGCCGGTCAGTTGGCAATCTACGATGACCTACCAGAAGAACTACGTTTAGCAGTAGAAGACGTTATCCAGAATACGCGTGAAGACGGCACTGAACGCCTACTGGATATTGCTGAGAAATACCGCGGCGATGGTTCGCAACAAGAAGATACTAAAACGCAAGAGTGGCGCGAGTGGGACGTAAATAAACGTCTTGAGCACGCTCTGGTTAAAGGTATCACCGAATTTATCGAAGACGACACCGAAGAAGCCCGTCAAAACCACGACCGCCCACTTCATGTAATTGAAGGCCCATTGATGGACGGTATGAGCGTGGTGGGTGACCTCTTCGGTGCCGGTAAGATGTTCCTACCACAGGTAGTAAAATCTGCACGTGTAATGAAGAAAGCCGTTGCCTACCTAATGCCGTTTATCGAAGAAGAGAAAGATGGTGCAAGCAGCTCTAACGGTAAGATTGTACTGGCAACTGTAAAAGGTGACGTACACGATATCGGTAAAAACATCGTCGGTGTAGTACTGCAATGTAACAACTACGAGATCATCGACCTTGGCGTAATGGTGCCAGCAGAAACAATCCTGCGTACTGCACGTGAAGAGAACGCTGATCTAATCGGCCTATCTGGTCTGATCACCCCATCTCTAGATGAGATGGTTCACGTTGCCAAAGAGATGGAACGTCAGGAATTTAATATTCCGCTTCTGATCGGTGGTGCAACTACATCTAAAGCTCACACCTCGGTTAAGATCGATCCAGTATTCCACCGCGATCAAGTGGTACACGTAACTAACGCTTCTCGTGCAGTAAACGTTGCCTCTAACCTACTAGGCGAGAAGAAAGCCGGTTACGTAAAAGAGATTCAAGAAGAGTACCAAGCGGTACGTGATCGTCATGCTGCCCGTATGAATGACAAGCGTCGTGTCACACTTGAAGCTGCGCGTGAAAACAAATACCAAATCGAGTGGGATAACTACACTCCACCAGCACCGCTAAAACCGGGCATTCATGTATTTGATGATATTGCCCTAAGCGATATTCAAGAGTACTTCGACTGGACGCCATTCTTCCACTCGTGGGAACTAGCCGGTCGTTACCCTCGCATCTTGAATGATGAGATCATCGGTGAAGAAGCGACTCGCCTATTTGCAGATGCTCAAGCGATGCTAAAAGACTTGGTTGATCAGAAACTACTAACCGCTAAAGCGGTTGTTGGAATCTTCCCAGCAAACAGCGTCAACCACGACGATATTGAGCTATACACAGATGAAAGCCGCAGCGAAGTACTGATGCAGCTACATCACCTACGTCAGCAAACTGAAAAAGTCGCTGGCAAAGCCAATATGTGTCTAACCGACTTCGTAGCGCCAAAAGAAACTGGCAAGCAAGATTACCTTGGTGCCTTTGCGGTCACTGCAGGTCATGGCTGTGATGAATTGGTAGAGAAATACGAAGCGGACCACGATGACTACAACTCCATCATGGTAAAAGCCTTGGCAGACCGTTTTGCAGAAGCCCTAGCTGAGATGATGCACGATAAAGTGCGTAAAGAGATCTGGGGTTACGCATCTGACGAGCGGCTATCCAACGAAGACCTGATCGCCGAGAAATACAAAGGCATCCGCCCTGCTCCAGGTTACCCTGCGTGCCCAGAGCACACAGAGAAAGGCCTACTTTGGGAACTGCTAGACGTTGAGAAGAACACTGGCATGACCATTACCGACTCTTACGCAATGCTGCCAACCGCAGCAGTAAGCGGCTTCTACTTCAGCCACCCTGAATCACAATACTTCGGTGTTGCGAAAATCAGTGAAGACCAAGTAGAAAGCTATGCGAAGCGTAAAGGTATGGAGATGAAAGAAGCTGAACGTTGGTTGGCACCAAACTTGGGCTATGAGCCTGAGGAGGGGTAACTTAGGACGGCTTCGCCTAGAGGACGCCTTCGGCTAGAGATCGCTTCGCTTTTAGAACGCCACTTCGTGGCTGTTAGAAAAAGCAAAAAACCGAACCTTTGGGGTTCGGTTTTTTTATGCTTAAGCCTTGTAGGAAAGGCCAATTAATCAACACAACACTCCTCTTACATTTGAAGTTTTAACAGAACTAAAACATAGCTGTAAGAAGCTCAATTCAAACATAAGTTAAAGCAGATAATTTTACTGTTTTTACATACAGCATTTAATACGTTCGTAGGTTGTGTAAGGATAGTAAGTCAAATTGACGCTTTTTCCCAAAAGCCTACGAAAGCTAAACAAGGAAAGTTTATGAAAATCAGAATATTGCCCGCCCTTTCTAATTCCATATCTTGGAGATATATGTCAATTTGACGCGTTTAAACACGTCAAATTGACATATATTTAGCTGTTATGCATATTGAGGATTGTAGTGTTTAATCGTATCTTCCAAGATTGTTCTGGCAGTATCGACCAATTAGAGGGGAGCGTTGTATCGGCGCTTTATACTTTGGATGACGCAAATACTGGCAATATCTTTCTTATCTGGCTCCAAGTAGCTCCATCAAATAAATGGTATCGAATTTTTATCGATGGCTGGTACTGTGGAATAGATGCATATGAAGAGTGTATGGTAGAGGATGATAAGGACGATGATGTCCTAGTTCAAAATTTAACTTCGGAATACGAAAATCAAAGCATTGTGACGGTTCAAGTTAGTGACCCCAGAAAGCCTAATTATCATATTGTTCTTTCTATACAGTTTCAGACCTCGAGTATTGAGCTTGTTTGTAAGGCAGTTGATGGTGATTGTGTGCTGGTGAAAAATGCATAACAAACGGTTGAAAATCCGACGTCCAACACTCCGCTGCCTTTGTGTTGTTCGCTTCGCTCTTAAGTTAACACAAAGGCAGCTACATATTGGTCGCGCCTTAACCGGGCGTTATAAGTAAGGTGCCCATGGAAGTGGATTTTGAAGCGAGTTGGAAAGATTTTCGTTTAAGAAGGAATCTATTCTATGCATCCTGGGTAGGTTGGCTGTTTATAGGCCCTTTATTAAACTTTGTTCTGAACTCATTATTTGGTTTAGCCTATTCTGGATTATTAGCCCTTGCTATTTGGGCTCCATTTTTTTGGTTTACTGGATATCGGTTAATGAACTTCAAATGTCCAAGCTGCCAATCCAAGTATTCTAATTTTAGTTCGCCGCTAGTAGGCAATAAGTGCTCAAATTGCGGCCTCCCCAAATGGGCTACACATAAGTAGCTTATAACAAGAACAGGCATCCAACGCGCGATGTGCGCAATTGCTTTGAGCGTTATGTGTAATTAACAAATGATTATGCCGACTGAAAGTGAAGTGAAGAAAATTAAAGGGGTCAAAGCCCTTTTTAGCTCCCTAATCTAAATCTAATTCCTAGCTTACTCATTCCCTCTCCTCCCAATAGCCGGGCCTTTTACGATTATGCATAACAGCCAACACCAAAATGACTTCTGTAGATGGGGTATAGATGACAGAAAAAGGAAATTTATTTAGGAGGAAACGACGTGTTCTTGCACTAAAAGCAGGCCACGTATTTGGTTGTTTTCGGATAAGCTTAAATGAATATTCAAGCTCGATAAGAAAGTCATCGCCTAACCCTTGGGCTTGCTCTTCATACCATTGGTATGCAGTTCTGACTTCTTGGCTCACATCCGGGTGAAATTTGATATCTGGCATCCTAGCCCTTTACTTTACCTGCTGTTTTATCTCTTCCCAAGATATAGCTTTAGCTTCGCCAGATAACAAAGCATCATGCCGCTTTTCAGCTAATTCTTTCCAAGCTTGCTCAGCATCGTCATCTTGTGCTGAATCCAGTGATTCAATCAGACGATGAGCCACAAGCGCCTTCTCCTTTGGGGACAAGGAGTCTATTTCATCAATAACTCTTTCGAATGCAGCTGACATAGAGCCTCCGATAAATTTCTGCTCTCAGTCTAGCATTTGAGGATATTCAAAGCACATAGCAAAATATATTTAACAGGTCGGCTGCGGCTAGGAAAAACCATTGCTCCAATCCCCCCTTTAAAAATCTGACTCCCATTTACCAAAAGCTCACCTTCTCGGATTTATTTAATGCTTGTTTTATTGATCTGCTCAATGGTTTTAAACCATGCAGAAAGTTAAATTTGTTAATCATATATTTCTATTTCGTGACGAACGGAACACTTCGGGGCTACATGATAATTCCTGAAAATTCGTCCATTAAGGTGAAAACCTGAGGAGTAAAACGGAAGTGGATATCAACCAACTCGACAAACTAGAGCAGGCTACACTCTTCGGCAGACCAGAAATCGTCAGGCTGGGCTACGCAGTCCTCTTTATTGTAGGGGTCATTATGTACAGTTACTCGACAGTGGGTAACGTTCCAAACGGAATAATGCTTGTTGCTGCGGCCATGATAGGTGGCTATATGGCGATGAATATCGGTGCTAATGATGTGGCAAACAACGTAGGTCCAGCCGTTGGTTCCAAGGCTTTATCATTGACTGGCGCCATTATCATTGCTGCAGTTTTCGAAGCAGCCGGGGCTTTATTGGCCGGTGGTGATGTCGTTAGTACCATCAAAAAAGGGATCATCAATCCTGAAATAATTCAGGATGCGGATACATTTATCTGGCTAATGATGGCCGCCCTTCTCTCTGCGGCAATATGGCTTAATATCGCCACTTCATTAGGTGCGCCGGTCTCTACTACTCACTCCATTGTAGGTGGCGTGTTAGGTGCCGGTATGGCTGCCGGTGGCGTTGCTGTCGCCAACTGGGACAAAATGGGCATGATTGCCGCCAGTTGGGTTATCTCCCCTGTAATGGGTGGTGTGATAGCTGCGTCTTTCCTAATGCTCATCAAAAAGAACATTACTTATCAAAGCGACATGATTGCCGCGGCCAAAAAATGGGTACCTATTTTAGTTACTGTCATGGCTTGGGCGTTCTCTACTTACTTGGCTCTGAAAGGTCTGAAGAAAATCTGGAAACTAGACTTTACCACTGCCGCATTAATTGGCGCTTTAGCGGCTGCCGTTGTTTATGTGATTGTAAAACCCATGATTAGATCTGCGGCCGATAAACTTGAGAACACTAAAGATTCCGTTAACTCTTTATTCACAATCCCATTAATCTTTGCCGCGGCACTGTTGAGCTTTGCTCATGGTGCGAATGACGTTGCCAATGCGGTTGGTCCGCTTGCCGCGATAAATGATGCCATTATGAGCGGTGAAGTATCTGCCAAGGCTAGCATTCCAATATGGGTAATGATGATTGGTGCCCTTGGTATCGCGCTCGGCTTAGCCTTATACGGTCCAAAATTGATCAAAACGGTGGGTTCTGAAATCACTGAACTTAACCAGATGCGCGCTTTCTCTATCGCAATGGCAGCAGCGATTACCGTAATCATAGCTTCCCAGCTAGGGCTGCCAGTATCTTCAACCCATATTGCCGTTGGTGGTGTTTTCGGTGTTGGCTTCTTGCGTGAGTATTTGAAAGCCAACTATGCGAAGAAAATCGCAGAGATACACGCACATCATCCAGAAGAGGATGAAGAGAAAGTTCAGCAGTTCATCGAAACATTCGAGAATGCGAGCATCGAAGAAAAAGGCCTACTGCTCAAACAGCTAAAAGAGCACAAAGCGTCTGCTGAGCTGAACAAGAAAGAGCGCAAAAATCTGAAGAAAATCTACCGTACAGAGTTAGTTAAACGTTCGGCATTGTTAAAAATCGCTGCGGCCTGGGTCATCACCGTCCCTGCGGCAGGCATCATGGCAGCCATTCTTTTCTTCACATTACGAGGAATGATGCTAGAAATATAGATATAGCCTATTTTTCAATAAGTTAAATCCTAATTGTAATTCTACCTTTTAGACTGGTTATATTTTAAAAATCGAAAGGGGCAACTCTCGTAAATGTTCAGGAAGATAATTTTATTCACCATGCTTGCGATTTTGGCTTGGGGTTTCTGGATCAGTCCAAACTTCAAGGAAATTGCTGCCGGCGTTGCTATTTTCCTTTTCGGGATGCTTGCCCTTGAAGAAGGCTTCAAATCCTTCACTGGCGGAGTGTTGGAGCGAATACTACGTAAAACGACCGATGGCCCATGGAAATCACTAACATTTGGTGTGGTCAGCACCTCTGTTATGCAATCCAGCTCATTGGTTTCGGTTATTACTATCTCTTTCTTGAGTGCCGGTCTTATTGGCTTAGCCGCCGGAATCGGAATAATTTTTGGTGCTAACCTTGGCACTACCACCGGTGCTTGGCTAATTGCCGGCTTGGGGATGAAGGTAAAGATTTCTGCCTACGCTATGCCAATGCTGGTATTCGGAGTTATTCTGATTTTCCAGAAATCGAGAACGATGAACGGCATCGGCTATATTCTTGCGGGGCTCGGTTTCCTATTCCTCGGCATCCACCATATGAAAGAGGGTTTTGAGGCCTTTCGCGATACCATTGATCTAACAGCTTTTGCAGTTTCGGGTTATGCCGGGATTATGCTTTTCACCCTAATCGGGGTAGCCGCGACTGTGATTATGCAGTCCAGTCATGCAACCTTGGTAATCATAATTACCGCGCTGGCGGCACAGCAGATCACTTATGAAAACGCTTTGGCCTTAGCCATCGGTGCCAATATAGGTACCACTATCACGGCTATAATCGGCTCGATGAGTGCCAATGTGCAGGGTAAACGTCTTGCTGTAGCCCACTTGATATTTAACATGGTCACTGCGTTCATCGCCATTGTGTTTATCTACCAGATTGCCAATCTTGTAGATGGGTTCAGTGCTTGGGTTGGTATTGCCGCAGATGATTACACTTTGAAGCTGGCCGTATTTCACACCATTTTCAATGCAATCGGTGTGGTTGCGATGATGCCTTTCATCGAGAAACTGGCCAACTCTTTGATTAAAGCTATGCCTGAAACAGTGCAGCCCAGAGAAAAACCTATCTACCTCAATGAGGCAGTTGAAGAGCTACCAGACACAGCGATAGAGGCGGTGCGTAAAGAGACGTTGAGATTGTATGACAATGCATTCGCCATTCTCGCCCACGGCTTGAGTTTACATCGAGATGATATTTTGTCGGATAAAGATCTTGAAGATGTCGTCAGGCAAGACAATCACGTGATTCCAATCGATTTTGACGACGAGTACGAAAAGAGTATCAAAGGCCTCTACAGTGACATCGTAAAGTTCATCAGTAGCGCGCAATCGAATATGACCCCGGAACAAAGTGATGAGTTATTCAGGCTGCGCGCCGCAGGACGCGACATTGTGGAAGCAATTAAAGATACCAAACACATGAACAAAAACCTTTCACAATACATTCTCTCCCCAAACTGCCATATCCGAGCAGAATACAACAAGTTCCGTATTCAACTGGGTAAACTGATGCGTGAACTGGATAATATTCGCAATGATGATGAAGATGCTTCAAACATTCTTTCTCTAGATAATCTAAAGCTTGATATGAAAGCAAATGACGTGACTGTAAACGGTGAGATGGAAAGGCTGATTCGCGACAAAAAAATCACTGCAGTCATGGCAACATCAATGATGAATGACGCCAACTATGCTTATGGTGTTGCCAAAAACCTGATCCAGATGGGTGAGTCCCTATTCGCTAGCGGAAATTTGGATATGAATGAGGCAGTGCGCAGCGTGGCACTTAACGATGATGAAGTTGCCGAAATTCTCGAAGATAACAAATAACATCTCAGCATGGATTGATTGGAGTTAAGATTGTGAAACTGCTTAAGCTTTTAGAAATCACCCAAGAATATCTCAACGATGAGAAGCTGAAAAAGGGTGAACGAAAGAGATGCCTTAAGGACATCCAGCAAAAGTTAAAAAAGAAAAAGAAACAACTAAAAGAAAAAATTGCTGATGAACAAGATGAAACAGAAAGAAACCTCCTGAGTAAGAAACTCGATATAGTCACGGCTCAACGCAAAAAAGTCATTGCAGCGCTTAAGGAGCAAGATTAAGGCATTAAAGGAGTATGCCTGTCTCAAAAATCCAGCTAAACACTAACCACTATCAGTAGTTATAGCTACGGTCACTAGATACAGAAGCCCCTATTCTTCTCAGCCACCTTCGTATAGTATCCGCCCATCAATTAGACGATGAAAATCACGTCTCAATAGCGAGCCTACTCACTAGGGTTTGGTTAGCTGCCTTCTTTCCACACTTAAATGACGCAATCGAAATGCCTGATATCACGATAGTAACGCACAGCGGTAATTTTCATGCAGATGATGTTTTTAGTATCGCTGCGCTTAGAGCTGTTTTTCCCTCTTTTAAGCTAATCCGTACACGTGATGAAGAGCTTATCCGTCAGGCTGATATTGTGGTTGATGTTGGTGGTGAATATGAGCCTGACTCAGGTCGGTTTGATCATCACCAACGCGGTGGTGCCGGTGAGCGTGAGAACGGTATTCCCTACTCCTCATTTGGATTGATTTGGCAGAAATATGGCGTTGAGATTTGCCAAGGCAATGCTGAAGTCGCTCAAGCGGTGGATGCGGATTTGGTTTCTGCCATTGATGCGATCGATTGTGGTTATGGTGATGGCGTTGCAAAAGGGGTGAGTCTGAGCCAAACAATCTCTATGTTTAACCCAACTTGGCAAGAAGATACGCATTTCGATGAGGGCTTTGATGAAGCGGTAGATTTTGCATCGCGTGTTTTAAACCGCTTTATTGCATCGGCTGACGGCGGGATCAGCGCCAAAGATATCGTCGCTAAAGCTATAGAGGATGCTGAAGACCCTCGAGTGATTGTGTTAGAGCAGTACACACCTTGGAAAAGAACCGTACACGCCCTATCAAAAGAGGCTTTGTATATCGTCTATCCGTCCGATACAGGTCAGTGGCGTATTCAGGCCATTCCAGTTAAACCCGGCTCTTTTGAGGATAAAAAATCACTGCCTAAAGCATGGGCTGGGTTATCCGGTAAAGCACTGCAAGATGAGACAGGCATAAGCGATGCCATGTTCTGTCATAACGGACTATTTATCGCAGGCTGCGAGTCCTTTGACAGCACAATGAAAATGGCAGAATTAGCTCTGGCAGAATAGATCATCAAAGGGAACTGGCTTAATTAGCGCAGTTCCCTTAATTCACCCCACTCTTAGAAAGCTAAGTAAGGATAATTAGGATCAAATAAAAGCTGCTTTCTGCTCACCCAATTCTGATCCAAACAGATTCAACCCGCGTAAATAGTGCTTAACCAGTCAATAGAAGCCGGTGATGCATGAAAACCACTCCTGATTCATCAAGTACAAACAAGCCCTCCTCCAACAACAGACTTCCATGCAGAGGCTGTCGAAAAACATGTAAGCATTATCACACTTGTGAAGGGAAGCCTTGGAGGCTTAATAAAGCTCAATTCTGAACTTAGTTTAGTTGTACATATAACCCAACATTGACAGGAAATATGATGAAGTCACTCGTCATTGTGGCCCACGGTAGTAGACGTGAACGTTCTAACAACGAAGTACTTGAGCTAACGGCCTCTCTCCAGAACAAGATTGAAAATGAATACCCGATTATCGAGACCGCATTCCTAGAATTAGCGCGCCCTTCGATAGAGGAAGCAATAGATAAGTGCATCCAACAAGGATCGACTGACATAAAAATACTGCCCTACTTTTTATCCGCCGGTATACACGTTCATGAAGATATCCCTCAAGAAGCCGAGAGAGCATCTATGAGGAATAAAAATATCAATGTTGAGGTGCTTCCACACCTTGGAAGCTCGCTAATGATGCTTGGGTTACTAGAACAGGTACTTGTTACACACGACACTGTAGACAGCGCTATGGCTAGTTAAGACAACCCTTTTCTAATAACCCATTAATGCATATACGGAGTCCGAGCCCCTTATAATCTGCTAGTTAGATTGAGTATGCTGAAGCTTTTGGAGCAACGCTTTTTTGAACTCTGCTTACTTGGAATCCAAGATCTCATTTTCTTCACGAAATCTATCAAATGCTTCAACCTCATTTGAATCTAACTTGTTATCAAATCCATGCATTAAGCAACGCATGTTTCGGTGACTAGTTGTTGCCATAATAGACTTTATTCATCGCGTATAATCTAGGAACCCACCGATAACCCAACCTACCGGACTTTTGATGAACACTCAGTTTCCCACCGATAGATGAAGCTGAATATAAATCAGAATTCACCCTAATTTCTTGTCTCTGATTGTTTCCATCCCAACCTTCTGTGCGTAGGTAATATTTTTGATTATTGTTAGTTGTAACTTCTCTTTTGTTCAAAATATTCACATAGAAAACTTCAGCCTCAGATTCATCATATGCGCGATTAATATGTTCAAGCTGGGTGTAAGACATTAGGAATGATCCAACTCCCCCGATTAAAATTATTTCTGACAATACCAAATGAAATCCTGATTTTTTGCCTAACGTCAATATCGTCAATACAGCTAACAATAGAACTCCTACACTTCCAAAAATGAAGGTGTGAAGATATAACCAAAATGGCTCAACTATTATATTTTCATAGGACGAAGGCATTGATATATATTGAACAGAGCCAACAATTACCAATGCAGAACTAATACCCAATAACAAACCTGCAATATACTTTTTAAGCTTTTTATAAAACGAGTTTAAACATATGGGTACTTGATGGATTTCTTCGGCCAACTGTTCTAAAAGAGGAATTAGCTTTGGCGCCAATTCTTAGACATCATGCTGATCAAACTTACCATGAGTTCCGAATTCAACCGAGAGGCAGCCTGCACCATGTCTAATTTTTTCAACGAATAACTTATTTCCGTCAGGGCAAGCAAAGATTTCTAGAATTAAAGAAGTAAGTTTAGGGCAATCGGATAGTTTCTTAAGTAAACTGATATTATCTGAGACTATAAAAACAAGATCATCAAACTTTGAATCACCAACTTTATATTTATAAGTAAGGCCTACCCGCTTAAAAAACCTATCTTCGGAGCTCTCTCTTTTGAAGGAATAGTCATAGCCTTCATTAGCCTTAATACCAAACAAAGCCCCTGTATATTTAGTACCATTACCAGGATTCAATATTTTAAGCTTATATACAGTATCCTCAAATTTATGAAATTTCCCTTCCCACATCGAGGTTAGTTGAGCAAAAGCGAATAAAGCTGACAAACAAAATACGGCAAAAACTCCTAAATAAAACAACATAATTCACGTTCCATCGTAATTTCAAAGGTTATGTCAGCTTACTGACTATTATCGTTAATGGGTAAAACCATTGTCCCATACTATAAAAATCTAGATTGATTTGACCATTTCCCTAATCTTCACAGCCTTCTCAAAGTGATCGAGCTGGTGAGTTTTGATCCACCACTCGGCGGCTTCCATTAATAGCTCTGGATCATCATTTTTGTTTTTGAAGAATGCGTAGAACGAGATACCTACATTATCTCCCTTACTCGCAATCTTCTTATCGCAGACTTCGATGATCTTATTTTTTAAACTTTCTCTCATTAGGCTGCTTTACTCACCATTAAATAAAATATTCCGATCACACCCAAAAATGCGGGTACGCCCAAGCTATACCAACAAAACATTAAACGCTTAATACGTTGTAGATCCGGCTGATCTGATTCTAGAAGTTTTGCTACTTTGATCTGGATAAACACCACTGGAAGCCAGCACGCCCCCACTAAGATAAATAGGCAGATACTCCAGAATAACCAGGGTTGTTGCCAGCTAAATCCGGCTAGGTGCATCATACCTATACCCGTTAAGGGCTGGATAATGACGGCAGGAGTAGTGAAGATCCAATCAGCAAGAACGACATTTTTCGCAACGATTCTAAATGTAGATAAATCGCCACTTAGCTGCGCTCGCCACATATAGAAAGCAGTGCCTAACCCTGTACCAAACAGAATTGTAGATGAGAGGATATGGATCAGTTTAAGCGTCATGTAATCCATCAGCGTGCTTGCCTCATCACCATATAAACCAGTATGAGAGGAACTATCGCTAGGTTTTTTAGGAGTCCGCCTAATGGGTCTAACCAAAGCTCTGGAGCCATTACGCCGAGTAAACTGCTATACCCCAGAGTACTGAGTAACATCAGCCAGAGGGTTAAGTTCTCTCTGAACCGAACCAGTATCATCAAGCCCAATACCAGATCTAAAACACTAGTAAGCATTACTAAACTAAAATGCCACGCTTGCGGGAAACCGACAGCCGATAAGATCGGTGCAAAGCCTTCTGGCTCAGCACAAAAACCAGCGGCTGCAGACATAAACCAGATCACCGTAAGTAAAAACCAGATCAGAGGCTGGATGAGGAAAAGCTTGGCATGCCAACGATCTTGAACAAAACTCGCCTGCTGATTAAAAGCGGTTGTTACGCTTCGTGGTTGTGCTTTGAATTGTTGCTGTGCGGCTGGATCATTCAGCACATTACCCTGCTGTAACATCGTCCAGATAGTTTTGTTTAAAGGCCCTGCTTTGAGCTTATCGCCAATAGTAAAGCTGAGGTTGATTAACCCCATGGGAACATTGATAGAGCCTCGGGTAGGAATATCTAACCAGCCTCTTACAGCGGTAAGGTAATCTTTGATGCTGACGGTATCAGGCCCACCAATTTCGATAACACCGGATATAGACTCTGTGGTTGCAGCCTCAACCATTAACTCTGCAAGATCTTCTAAAAGAATCGGTTGTATCGCTTGCTCACCTTTCCCAGGCAATAACATTACTTGTGGGAAAGCCGCTAAACCTCGAAGCATGGAAGAGCCGCCATAAGAGCCTCTTAACGAGGTCACCACCGACGGGCGTAGCACTGCAGCAGAAGGCATAAGCCCTAATAGCTGCTGATCAAATCGATGTTTACTCGCAATGAACTCGCCCTGCTCAGACTCACCTAAGGCAGACAGCTGTATATATCGTTTAATCCCTTTCTCATGACACGCTTTAGCCAATGCAAAAGGCGCTTTGATATGAACGGTTTCGAAATCGTTTGCAGAGGAGGCTCTTAAGATACCGGCGCAATTAATAACGCCATCTATACCCTCCAATAGAGGCAACCAATCAGCAGGGGTTAAAGTCGTTTGGAGATTTTGACTAATCCATTGAAGATTTGGTCGGCTAGTTTTTCCTGCAACACTGCGCCCAACCGCAACCACTCTATGCTCATGAGCTAGCAGCGCTTCAACAACAGCACTGCCAATAAAACCATTCGCTCCAGTGACCAAAAACTTCATAAAAATCCTTTTTATAGCATTAGGTTAATGAGCATATCGGATTGAATATGCCTATGCACCTTTTCTGTAGCTGAAAGGCCGACATTAGAGATGGGGCGCTTTACGGAAATGATGCGTTCTTTACGTGTTCTCAAAATGCTTTGCAAGGACACCTTCAAGCAGTTCATAACGTTTAGGAAGTGGACGGTATTTTTTCTGCACTCGATAAACAGGCTCTTTCACGACTTCAGCTAAGTCAGCAATTTCGATGGCTTCATAATAAGCAGACCCCACAATCGAGGATTCTGGCAATACGGTAAATCCCAAGCCTTCAGCCACTGGCAGTAAGATCTGGCTTAGCTGGTTGATATAACCCGACTGCTTTATTTTCCCCATCCCTCTGAAATGTTCACTAAAATTATTCTCCAATACCTGCACAGCGTAATGATGGCCGTCTGGGTGATTGATAAAGCCTAACTCCATTAATCCGTTCCAATCGGCGTCAAATCCTTTAGGTATAACGAGGCACAATGGATCATGCCCAAGGAGACCCTGTTCTAATTCAACATCATTGATCAGTTGGGTAACCAAACCCAGATCGGCTCTGTTGTCTTTTATCTGTTTAAGGATTTCATGATTGGGAGCCGCTTCCATACTGACGCATAGCTCTGGATAACGCTTCTGTAATTGCAGTAGATCAGGGTAAAGCTTTGTCACCATAGACCCTGAACAGGCGAGTTTAATTTCACCCTTCTCTGCTTGTACATCGGTTAACCTATCTAAAAGAGCGGACTCTTCCTGAAACTGTTGTTGCGCGAACTCATACAACTCTTCACCCGCTTCAGTGAGCTCAAACTTTTTACCGAAGCGACTGATAATCGGGCAATTCAGATGAGTCTCTAGTTTCTTAATATGCTGGCTAACCCCCGGTTGCGTCATATGTAATAATTCAGCCGTTTTCGTGAAATGTTGCGTTTCAACAAGGGTAATAAAAGTTCGGAGATGATGCGGATTAATCATAACAATAAATTATTATTTTGATTTCAAATGATAATTTTTAATAAGCATAACCTCTTTATAAACTGCTTCCAATAAATCTTGTTGGAGCATAACGATGAATCAACCTTACCCACGTACTTTCTCTCATATTGGTATCTCTGTACCTGACCTTGAAGCCGCAGTGAAATTCTATACCGAGGTTCTAGGTTGGTATCTGATTATGGAACCAACTGAGATAACTGAAGATGACAGCGCCATAGGCGAGATGTGTACCGATGTGTTCGGCCCTAATTGGGGTTCTTTTAGAATCGCACATCTATCTACAGGCGATCGCATTGGTGTTGAGCTATTCCAATTCAAAAATCAGGAGAATCCTGAAAATAATTTTGAATACTGGAAAACGGGCATCTTCCACTTCTGCGTTCAGGACCCAGATGTCGAAGGCCTAGCCGAAAAGATTGTCTCAGCTGGCGGTAAAAAGCGTATGGCTAAACCACGCTATTACTACCCAGGTGAAAAACCTTATCGCATGATTTACATGGAAGATCCGTTCGGCAATATTCTCGAGATCTACAGCCATAGTTATGAACTGCATTATGCGGCGGGCGCTTATTAGGATTTACTATATAAAGCCGAACTCTTACAAGCTCGGCTTTATACTAGTTTAAGGATAAATAGTGATAGCTTTATTTAGCATGGAATGAAATTGGCCACATAAAATCCAACGGTACAAAACCATCACCCAAATATAAGTTGGTACCATTTGCATCTGCGCCATAATACTGAGGATTCAAAGCTCCGACAGGTACCGTAAACGGGAAGTAAGTTTCTGTCTCTGGATTGATAGCTGCTGTAGCATGGCAGGTATGGCAAGATGAATTATAACTAGACCAATATGCAGGTTGTGCCGTGTTAGGGAAGCCAGCAAAATCTTCCATATCGGTATGGCCCAAAATCACTGGAGTAGTGCCCTCTCCCCCTTCGGTATACCGAATCTGCGTACCATTAGGCGAGTAAGCTTCTAAACCAAAACCTGCTAAGCCGCTTTCTTTGAGAATAGAGCCTATCATCTCATCTCCCAGCGGCTTGTTTTGAGTAATAAACGTATCCCTTACGTGTTGTACGCCCGGATTAGTGGTCAGCTCAAACGTAGTCCAGAACCAGCTTGGCTCTTCTGTGTAATAAAGGTTTTCACCTTTAGGTAGTGGCTTCATTTTTGCCATTATATGAATGCCTCTCCACCAATAAGTGCCTGATGCAAACTCAAACGTTAACGCTCCTTTCGGTGCTCCTCCTGGTGGAACTTTTAACCAAGACGCCTTCAATTCTATGGTGCCAACAGGCATGTCAACGGTATTACCTGCTTTAATATACTGCAGCACACCCAGTTTAGTATTCAGTTTCGCTTTCTTAGTTAGGTAGTCATAACTGATTTTGTTACGTGTTACTTCTTCATTCGCGCCGTTAGGTTCACTCATCGAGACCTTACCCGCTAGAAGCTTTTTAGGTGTTACCGAATCTAAATCTGCTCGGTTCACTTTTGAATACTTAAAACTAGGGAAATACGTAAAAGTATCGCTATCTGTCGCCCACGCCATCCATTGGGGCACTCGATCACTGTTAGAGACACCATGATTATCTTTTATAAGTTGATTAACGCGCGCAAACAGCATCCACGCCACCTTTTGACGTGCTTCCAGATCATCACCAAACGCCATATCTGCACAACTTTTCGCAAAAGCTTTGTCATTTTTGCTGATCCAATTGTGTTCACAATTCGACATATGATCTTTAGCATTGACAGCACTTGCCATAAACATTGTGCTAAATAACATTGCTATTTTTGCCTTTCTAAGCTTATTCATACCTGTATTCCTTCATATTATTATTTTTATTCCCTTAACTAGGAATTTAAAAAGTTATACAAAACCTCACTATGACCTTCATTGTTATCAACTCTGAACTCTCCTAAACCATAATGAAAATTGAGTTCATATATGGGCGGTGCCAATCGAATCAAAACATGAAAGCTTTCAATATATTAGAAGTGCTTAAGCCCGCAGGACACCCTCAAAAATGAGGATATATAGGTAAGAATTTATAAATCTCTTAGTATAAATAAAGCTGTAATCGCTCAGATCCTTCTGGCCTAAGCAGAGCAAAATCACCTAACCTTAATCAGACTATTGGATACTAGAACTAGGCAATACAACCCGTTATATGTGGTTCCACATGCGCAAATTCAGGGATGATAAGCAACATGAACGTCACGGCAAGGCACTACAACAAGATCCTGAAAATCATTGAACAGATCCATGAACACAACAATGAAAATGAGATGCGTACCGATATAGCAGAGCCTATGCTTGATCTGTTAGAAGCAGATTACTTCGCTTCTTTTATTTGGGACAAAAATCACAAATCTTATGGTGAAGGTGTCTACCTAAATATGGACGATACCAATATATCCCAGTACTACGATTATTATCAGTTTCACGACCCCATCACTCATAGACTTTCACTCAAACGTGATGCCACAGCGGTGAGTGAAATAATGCCCCACCAGCAGCTTAAAAAAACTCAGTTCTTTAATGATTTTTTACTCAATGATGGCTTGTATCACGGTGTAAATTTACACCTCTATAATTTCGAAGAGAACATTGGGGATATGAGAATTTGGCGCAAAAAAGGCCGCGGTGACTTTGATAAGTCTGCTTGCACTATCCTTGATCTGCTCAAGCCTCACTTAATCCAAGCGATCAAACAAATCCGCGTAAATACAGTTAACTCAAGTAATCATCAATTTAATGTCGACGAGATAAGCTCTTTACTAAAAAGACAATACTCGCTGACTGAAAGAGAGCTACAAGTAGCAAGATTGCTGGTTATTGGGGAGCGGGATGAATACATCGCAAGTCAACTTCACATTGCTTTAACGACTGTCCGCACCCATATAAAAAATATTTTCAAAAAAACAGGTATCAACAATCGAAATAAATTACAGGCAGCCCTAAAAGAGCTTTAACTGCCTGTAACAACATCAAGCAAATCACGTTAATACTTATACTGTTCTGCCTGTTTCTTTTGTGCCATCGGATTATTAGGGTGCAAGCTCTCTGGATTAATTTGATTAATAACCGCAGTCGCAGCATTCATCCCAGTTTGAAATGCGCCTTCTATCCACCCACCAGACCATGAAATACTGTCACCAGCGAGATAAACACCATTATCACTAGCCGTAAATTGGTAATAAAGCGCCTGATTAAACCTATCTTGTCCCGGATAATTCAGTTTAAAAGCTCCATAATAATTTTCTTGATCTTGCCAATCGATCAGCATTGTATGTTCAAGCATGATGTTAGCAGTAAACACCTCTGTAAATGCAGGCTCCAATGGAGCTAACGAATCAAGTAATATGCCTAACCGTTTGTTTGCATCTTTAACAGCTATATATTTGGTAGAATCATCGCCCCATGTATAACTAACCAGAACAACACCATAATCCGTTTCAGGGTAATCAAGGCAGTACAACCCTCGGACTAAACCATCAGTTTGGATATTCATAGGTAACTGCGGAGCATCTTTCCAAAATTTGGTTTTTGTTAGAACAAATAATTTGGAAGAATTCATCAGGTGCAATTGCCTTATAGCCGAACCGCCTTCTGCACTCACTATCGGATTTGGTATATTTCCCTGCCCCTCAGTCAACGTTAACCCCATATCTACCTGCATCGAGCGTGTTGTCGTTGCGATAATCACAGAATCAAAGACTTCTTCATGCATAACATGGTTAATTTCTAAATGAACTTTTGGTGTACCTGTGGGATTATCAGTATGCAGTTTGGTAACTTTGCATCCATAAATAATATTTTGCTCCACCTTACCGTAAGCAGTTTTTGTTGTTACAAGCCCCTCAACTAAACGATTCAATCCGCATTCATAAAAACGCTGATCGGTCTCCAGACCATTAACAATCAAACGTACAATTTCAGCAAAGTTCACCTGATATAATGGCCCAAAACCACCAGATCCCACACCTAAGGCTCCAAATAGATCAAAGTCTTTAGGTTCCCACGGGCTCTCTAAATCGTAAGATGTGTAATTATCTACAAATAAGTGAACAAGCCCTTGATAGAAACTGATATTGCTATATGCAGGCTTCTTTTTATCTGCGGGGTTTATCAATGCCTGCCATTTCTGTAACGCAAGTTCAAACCCTTCCTCGGTACCATCCTGTAACGCCGTAATTAAAGGCGTGAGTGTGTCTACAAATGCTAACCAACTTTTATTAACTTTTTCAAAGATTGCTGGCGGGTTTCCATTTGGCTGCCATTCGTACTTTTTACCTTCAAAAAGGATATTTGTGGCTACTTTTCCCGGGTCAGGAAAATCACTCCCTTTCATAGAAAAAGCGTCAGCATAGTGATTAAAGATTTTGGCTGAGGTAGGAACACGCATCGCCCCTAACTCATAAATGGCACCGTCATCCGAGATTGGACGATGGGAATAAACGCGCCCACCATAACGATCGCCCGCTTCAAAAATCCGGACATCAACACCTACTTGTAGCAACTGATAAGCAGCCAATAGTCCTGAGGGGCCAGAGCCAATGATTGCTACCTTTTTACCTTCAAAGCCAGAACCCGCTTGGGCTATATATCCGTTGTTGTCCTGAAGGTATTTTGCATGGTCATATAAAATATCAACAAAAGACGCTTGCACTGATGAGGCTTTACTATCTAGTTGATTAGGCGCTTCTGGCTTAGAAAAAAAACTCATGGTATACCCTCGACAAATCCGATTTAGAGCGAAGAAGTAAGTTCATTCCTTAATGTCATTTGAAATAATTAGAATTAAGGGATAGATAAATACTAAGTACCTAAAAAGAAGTGATCTATCCTCATAAATGAGGATATTTCCGTACCAAACAACCGATAGCTGAATTAGAGCAGAAGCTAGTTAGTAATTAACCAAATCTGCATCTGTAAAAGATGCTCTAAAGATGCAAATACATCAGAAACAAAAACCGACACCAATATTGTGCCGGTTTCACTTAACCTTAAATCAATCAAGCTGTATTATTTGCGCCGATTTCGACCCGCTTGATTAACCATCCTGATTTATCTGACCGATCAACGTGTTTAAAGTTGCTTCCGCAGCATCATTCTCTACCTGACAAGTGCCTGCTGCATGATGACCACCACCGCCATATTTCAGCATCAGCTCGCCCACATTGGTTTTAGAACCTCGGTCAAAGATCGACTTACCAGTCGCAAATACAGTGTTCTGTTGTTTTAGGCCCCAAAGAACATGGATGGATATATTACATTCAGGGTATAAGGCGTAGATAACAAAACGGTTACCGGCGTAGATAGTCTCTTCGTTACGTAGATCTAAGACAACGAGATTGCCATGTACGGTAGCGCAACGTTTGATCTGATCTTTAAACTTCGCTTCTTGCTCAAAGTAAAGGTCAACCCTTTCTTTTACATCCGGCAGCGCTAGGATCTCATCGATATTGTGATCTTTGCAGTAATCGATCAGGTCCATCATCAAGTTGTAGTTGGAGATTCTAAACTCTCTGAATCGACCAAGACCGGTACGGGCATCCATCAAAAAATTAAGCAGTTCCCACCCCTTAGGATTCAGCACTTCCTCTTGGTTATATTGCGCAGAATCACCTTTATCGACCGCTTCCATCATGTCGGTCCATTCATCGGGGAAACCATCGATGCCGCCATAATGTAACCACACCACTCTTGCAGCTGATGGGGCTTCGGGATCGATGATGTGATTTTCTCTTTCGCCTTTATTTCGAATGGTTTCAGATAGATGGTGATCAAATACAAGATGAGCAGCTTCGACATACGGCAGGTTTGTGGTGATGTCGTTGGAGGTTATATCGACTGTCCCATCCTGCATATCCTTAGGATGAACAAATTTAATATCATCAATCAGATCCAGATGTTTAAGCAAAACTGCACAAACTAAACCATCAAAGTCACTACGGGTTACCAACCGAAATTTATCTCGTGACATACTTCGCTTCCTTATTCTTGTTGTTGCCGGAGAGTGTTATGCACTGAAATCTATAAGCTTTTTCCAAGCTGCTAGAGCAGTATAGACAAGAATGATTGAGGAAGAAGCAAAATCTAGCTAGTGATCGTCGTCAACTATTCTAAAGAAGACTCCACCTTCATACGTAAAATAGATTCACCTACAACCTAGCTTCGACAACTTTACAGACTTCCCTTCGGTAACATGGCGGTAAAAAACTTCCGCACTCGTGCGGAAGAGCCTTTCCCCTCAGAGCAAAGAAACCTGCTTAATCCCTATAATTACGGCCTATCTAGTTCTGGAATGATTTATGCTTAAAAATGTACAAAAGATACATTTAGCTAATATTCAAGGAACCTTAGATGTCTAGCATTAATTCATACTCCGCTGTCTACGGATCATCTTTATTAAACACCAATAATCAAATAAAAACGGCTGCTACAGATTTCGCAGCAGAAGCTAACGATTTGGTAAAAGAAGGCCTTATTGGTGAAGACAGTTTAATTGGTTTTGGTGCTCAGTCCGGTTCCATCAGTTACTGGAGCAATCAAAGTCATGCTCAATGGAAAGCCTATAACCAAGAAGGCAGTGATGCTGCTCTACAAGCTGCTGAGTATCACAAACAGATGATTGCTGAGCGACAAGATATCGCCAACCAATACCTCAGCCAAGTTACATCCTTAGCTACAGAGTTCAATGATCTCAGCATGGATAAGATTAGTTTTCATCAGGTGTTAGATAACGCGCAGGCTGGAAATTCTTTGACTCACGGCCTGGATCATTTGAGCGAGTCTGACGTTAAAAAAATTGAGCAGTTTTGGCAGGACCAAACGGCTAATTTAAATCGACTTGATAATAGCCTGACTCGTTTACAAAGCTTTCCAAAAGATCTTGATAATTGGCTTCAGCATCAAGACGAGCCTATCAGCGATGAAGTCTTTCAAATTGTAGATCAGCTGAAAAATAGCTGGGTGAATATAGAATCTACAGGTCCAGAAAAAGACTACCAAGCGCGAAGCTTTGACCTTCAAATAGAAGAAGGTGCCTCAACACCGAACACAGTAGCTATTTCTGAATCGGATAAAGGCTCTTCATTGCTGCAAAGCCTTGAACAAGTAGCTCTTAAAAATGCACAGATTGATTACACATCTTTTGGCTTTAAAGATAATTTGCTCGAATACGCAGGCAAAGAGTTTTTACAACATGATCTCCGACAGACTTATGCTGAAATGCAAATCTTAAGTAAAGATCTGTATTCTGAGTTTTCTGACCTGTTTGGTAAAAGCAGCGGGAATAGTCCTTACAGCTTACAAGATATGATCGATAACCACCTTGAGAACAAACCGTTAGCACAACTCGAAGATGGTTCGATACATCCTCAAGAGCTAGCAATTCAAGAATTCTGGAAAGAGAATGAATTAGCATTAGAGCAATACAGTGCCAAACAACAAAAGCTCAATGACCAGCCGGATAATTTTGGTGCTTATCAAAGCCAAAACAAGTCCAAAATTAATCAATATTTCATGGATAATTTGGACCGCTTTTTAAACATGAAACTAAGCTGAAAAGCGTCACAGATAAAAGCCAAATACGTTAGAAGTGGATAAGGCGAATAAATAAGTAAAGTGTTTACTCGCCTTCCCTAAATTCCGAATTATTCATATGTAACCCAACCTCGATAAACCACTTCGGCTGCATTTGATCAAAATCGGTTCTGATCTTGCTGTCCAGATAGCTTGCTGAATCCAGCACAAATGGCTTCCCGTCTAGCCTTTGAAACACAACCCAATGCCAAAAATCTTTGCCCTCTTCTTGATAGTGCTTAATCGATAAAAGCGCTAAATCGGGCAACTCTTCCCAAGTGTTAAACGGCGTTTCTATATTTGAAACTGAAGCATTCTGGCTCTTCAAAAGTTGACGAACGTAATCGGTTTGAGACCAGAGCGATTTGTCGTCTGCAAAGATCCCCATTGCATTGGCGATCTGTTTCATCTCGGCATATGTTTTACCCACGATATTGGCCACAGAGGCGATTCCACAGCCTGTCACTTCCTCTTGCACCACAGGCTCTATCTTATGTGTGTGTAACATGCCCTATTACTCTACTAACTGATCACTTTAGCTAATTAATACAGATCTTAAGTTATATGTCTGCATTGTCATATTGCAGAAACCTTTGCCTCCTACAATAGCCGCCTCCGTGACAGATCACCACACAAATAGATGAGAGTATTGCTGTGAAGACTACTGTTTTTGACCTTATCTGGAAGTTTAAGAACGCGCTGGAAAAACAGGGCCATGAAAAAATAGATCTACACCGCTTTACCCACGAAAGAGACTATCGTAAAGCGATCTTACTCAATGTAGATATTAGTGAGCTACCGCTAAGTCACTCTCTACAGAAGATCTATAAAGATCTGCTAGAAGCAGACGAGCTAGAGTTGGCTAAAGAGGTCGAGCTGCCACCTGAGCCAAAGCCTGCGCCTATTCCAGCTCAAGAGAAGAAGAGATCGGATAAAGAGCCAAACGATAAGCCTATTTTCTATGGAATCGCCGCAGTCGTTTTACTGGTATTTGGCTTCGCTGTATTCCAATTTTCTAGCACAACACAAGAGGCTAAAGCACCAATCGCAGCGATTAGTGCACCTAAACCTACAAGCACAGCTGCAAAGGTGACTGAGCAGCCGAAACCGACAGCTCAACCAGCTAAAGCCGTTGAAGTAGTCAGAACTGAAGTTAAGAAAGTTGAAACTACTCCACCAGCAATACAACCAGAACCGGTTGTAGCTGCAGCCGTTGTCGAAGTTGAAGAGGTTGTTAAAACAACACCTTTCCGCATCCAAGGTTCAAACACGATCGGTGAAGTGCTTGCACCGGAGCTGCTAAAAGCGTTTTACGCAAACGAAGGAGCCCAGCAATCCACTTTGGTTGCGAGTGATATTGAAGTCGAAAACAACATTGAGATTACTTACCCGGGTAAAAAAGAGATCTCGGTTATCCCAATTCATGCGCACGGTTCTAGCACGGGTTTTAAAGCCTTAAACGAGAATAAAACTGACCTTGCGATGGCTTCACGTCGAATCAAAGACAAAGAAGTTGAGCAGTTAGAAAGTCGTTACGGCAATCTAAAATCTAAAAGTACTGAACACATCATTGGTATGGATGGTTTGGCAGTCATTGTTAACCCAGATAACCCTATCGCTCACCTCAGCACAGAAGACCTGGCTAAGCTGTTTGCCGGTAATATTACTAACTGGAGCGAGCTAGGCGGCCCTGATCTAGCGGTTAAGATCTATGCCCGCGATAGCAACTCGGGCACTTGGGACTCATTTAAATCCATGGTGCTAAAAAAGCACGGGGTGAAACTTTCTCAAGCTGCGGAGCGATTAGAATCCAGCGTTGAACTATCAGATAACGTAAGTAAAACCCCAGGAGCCATTGGCTTTATCGGCCTTCCTTATGTTTTACGTTCTAAAGCCCTAGCGATCTCTGATGGTGAAAAAGGTTTACCGATCTACCCAACCTCTTTCACGATCTCTACAGAAGACTATCCGTTGGTTCGTCGTCTTTATATATACGAGCCGAGCACCATTAGCACGCAGTCAGAAGCTCATCGCTTTATCAGTTTTGTTCTATCTAAAGAGGGGCAAGATGTTGTTAAGAAAGCTGGTTTTATTTCGCAGAATATCTACCCGACCACGCCTGCATTAACGGATACCTATCCGCAGGAATATATTCAATCCGTTAAGAATGCTCAGCGTTTATCCCTGAACTTCCGTTTTAAAAGTGGCACTGTAGTTTTAGATAACAAAGCGGTACGCGACTTGGAGCGTGTAATTCAATTCTTTGAATCCAACCCGGGTCAGCAAGCTACGTTGATCGGTTTTTCCGACAGTATTGGCGACCCTGTAATAAATAAAAGCTTGTCTTTGCAACGCGCAAGAGCCGTTGAACAAGCGCTACTTGCTCGCGGAATTAATATTCAACGCTCAATAGGTTTAGGTGAGATGGCCCCGATCGCCTCTAACTTAACTAAGCTTGGCCGCGAGAAGAATCGCCGCGTAGAGATTTGGATCGATAGCAACAACGCTCAGAGTTACAACACAGCGACTCGCTAATATTGCTCTCTCCTGTCCCCAAAAGGCGATCACTTTGATCGCCTTTTTCTTTGGCACAATTTTCACACATCCCTGAAACTCTTTACTGCTATATGAAGATAAATCCCTTGCCTTTTATAGGCTCAAATAACATAGTGACTGGCTAATATTTACTATCTTAAACGCTACACGATCTCAGAGTTTTATTATGTCTTTAGAGAGCGCTATCTCTTTCTTTTTGGCCGTTTTAGTCTTTGGAGTTACTCCTGGGCCTGGTGTGTTCGCCATATTAGCAAGAGCTCTGACCTCTAATGCCCGCTCATGCATATCTCTAGCTTTAGGTATGACCATCAGCGATATTCTCTACTTAATCGCAGCTTGTTTTGGCCTTGCCGTTATCGCTAACCAATGGGGTGAACTGTTTACGGTAATCCGCATTGTCGGGGCGGTCTATCTTGTCTATCTCGGATGGAAGATGTGGAATGCGCCCTTAAATCTGAATTCAGAGCCTGAAAAGAATTCTCGATCCGGTGCGATTTCGGGATTTGTACAAGGCTTTTTGATATCCGCTTCAAACCCCAAAGTCATCCTCTTTTACATCGCCTTTCTTCCAACATTTATGGATTTAGAGGCGTTAAACGGAGGCGACATTATCTTAGCATCTGTATTAACGCTGATTGCCTTAATGATCGGTTTGATGATGATCGCCATATTTGCGGCAAAATCACGGCGTTTTTTCCAGTCAGAGAAAGGTGTTAAAAGGCTTAACCGAAGCGCTGGATCCATTATGGTTGCAGCGGGTGCCTATTTAGCCTCCCGCCACTAAGCATTAAACTTCGTTAGCTTGTTTCGCATGCACTTGTTTTAACGTTTCTATAATAGACTTAAGGTAATCGTACTTATCCTGCTCATCCGCGATTTGAATCTTGGTTCTCTCTCTTAGATCTTGCAAGACAGAAAGCCGCTCATGCTCTACATACACTCTAGCTTCCTCTTGCTCTATCTCACCGTCGGTTTGTGTTACTTCTCGGCTCTGGCTCGTTTCGCGCTGCTCTATTGTACTTTCAGCACGAACACTCTGCCGTGTCTCACTTTCACCTCTTCGTTCAGCTAATTCGTCTGCAGCTTGGTCTTGAGCTAACAGCAGATCTAAGAATGTAGGACGTTCTTCAAACACTTGCTGATCGTTGTCAAAACGCTGCTCTTGTCCAAAACGATCAATAGCATCTTGATACTGCTCGGCTAAACCACCAGCCTCAGGTGTATTTTCCTCATGTACCGCTATATCCAATTCTTGAATGCTGGAGACGGTACCATCTTCAAATAGGAACACACCGCTGCGTTTTACTTGGCCTAACAGGTTGTTCTGATCATCAGTCAGATCAAACGAAGATGAGGTTGAGCCCAGATAGATCGCACCAACACCAGCATCTTTCAGACTGGTTAGCTGATCATTACCCTCTTCATCACGGGTCCAAACTTTCAACTTGTTAAAGATCTCATCGTTTTCATCAATCCAATGATTATTGTCCGAATCATATTTAGCTAGATCAGAGAAACCATCTTGCCCCTGCGTACCAAATAGCTCAGAGCCATCATTAATTTGGCCGTCATTGTTGATGTCTAAAGCCAAGAACCCACTACCCTGAGCAACAAAAGAGATCTCTTCTTCAGTGCCATCAGCATTGAGGTCAAAGCTGAAACTGCTATTGGTTAAACCGGCGGCACCACCATGGAGATTGATCACCAACGGATCGATTAGGCTCCTATCGACTCGCTCTTCACTAAAGCGTTCTTCCAAAACAAAGCTACGCTCCATTTCTAGCTCTAACAGGAAGTTGATCTCTCGACCATCCTCGGTGGTAATGACACCTTGCGTGCCTACCGAGAGTTTTTCCTCTTCGGTATATACGCGTTGATTCGCTATCTGGACTCGGACCTCATCAGCGACCTGTCTACCTACATTCAAGGTGATATCAAATATATTGATATCGAGCTGTTCCAAGCTCACTTGTGCTTGTAACTCTTCGGCACTAGGGGCTTGTATATTTTGAGCGCTAAGGGCTTGTATCTCTTGCTCGCTAAAGGCTTCTATCGCCTGAAACGCCTCTAACGATGCAAGCTGAATATTCTGTACTGGGATTGGCGGGTTCATCGCCAAACGTTCAAGCTGCATCCCTTCATGCAACACGGTTTCAACGAGAGAGATTACATTGTGTGTTTGCTGGGTTTGCTTGGTACCTTGCGCCGATTGCACACTACTGACGCTATTAACACTGGCAGCTTTATCGGAACGCATACGCGCGTCGTAGGAAAGATCAACGCTCGTCCCCGCTCGCCAGTTAGAAGCCGCTTCTGGTGACAGCGTCACTTGCTGACTGACCGCAGCGCTATGTTGTTGAGCGGAATCGGTAATCTGTTTTTCGTGCTGGCTATTAAAACCAACCATCGAACTGGAGATTTTCATAAGGCCTCCCTGCCGCGGCACCCGGAGCTAAAAAGATAGTGTAAGAAACCCTATCGGCCTAAATAGGAGGATAATGAGAAGAAAAGAGATAGGTACAGAGGGTACAGTTAAACGAGCCGCCCCCTCTGCTCTAAATAACGATGACAACTGGAACTATAAGGACTATGCAAGCGCCAATTCCACTGCCGCTTGCGCATGGATTGCTGTGGTATCAATAAGACGGATGTCCGTATCACTCTGTTTCACCAGCATACCAATTTCGGTACAGCCTAAGATCACCGCTTCCGCACCCTGTTCTGCTAGAGCTTTGATAATCCTTAAATACTCTGATTTAGAGTTGGGATTGATATTACCTAAGCACAGTTCTTTATAGATAACCTCGTGAACAACCGCTCGATCAGGTTCATTCGGGACAACAACAGACAGGCCAAACTTATCTGCTAATCGGTCTTTATAAAAACCCTGCTCCATAGTGAACGCAGTGCCTAATAAGCCCACAGTTTTTACATTTTGTTTAATCAATTCTTCAGCTGTGGCATCAGCAATATGAATCAGTGGGATATCGATCGCCGCTTCAATCTGAGGCGCCACTTTATGCATAGTGTTGGTACAGATAAGGAGAAAGTCAGCACCTGCCGCCTGAATATTTTTAGCTGCTTGCGACAAAATAGCAGCAGTTCCTGCCCAATCACCTTGATGCTGTAGTTTTTCAATGGGATCGAAATCTACGCTATACATCGCTATCTGCGCAGAATGTAAACCACCTAAGCGCGACTTAACACCCTCGTTTATCGAGCGATAATATCCCTGCGTGCTCTCCCAGCTCATTCCACCCAGTAAGCCGATCGTCTTCATGTTAATCCTTTAAATTTCACTGACTAATTCTCGAGTGGGTTCAACCTTATAGGCGACCCGATTTCGACCCGACGCTTTTGCTTTATACAAGTAATGATCAGCTTTATCGATAAGATTAGACATACTATCCATCGGATCACTCATCTCAGCGATACCTATACTCACTGTATATTGCACATCAAGTTGTTGCTGTTGAACCACCTGATTAGAGATAACTCCAATCAATCGCTCTGCCAAAGTTATCGCTTCATCATGCTGCGTTTCTGGGAGGACCAAAATAAATTCCTCTCCACCCCAGCGCGCTACGATATCTCCGGCTCGAAGTTCTCGCATCAACAGCCCAGATAGATCAAGTAACACCAGATCGCCAAAGCTATGACCATGAGTGTCATTGATCTCTTTAAAACGATCAATATCCATCAACATCACGCAGATATTTCGGTTGTTGCGCGTGGCATTACTGTAAATTGGCTCAATCACCTTCTGAAAACCGCGGCGATTATATAAACCAGTTAACTGATCTCGATCGGCTAAACGTTGAGCTTCAATTTTTTCAGTTTGGCTAATACGGAATTGGTAAGCGAGCGCTAAAGCAAAGAGCACCGCCTCAATCAAAATACCGTACTCTACCGCGTGGAAGCCAAATGGGTGGTACTCAACAACACCAGACACGGTGAAAGCCGTAACAATTGCGCTGATCATGGCAAAAATCGCGGCGCCCAAAAAGTATTTAGCTTCTTTAACACCTGCATGACAGGCTACTACACCGGCAGTAATCATTAAGAGAGCAAATGGGATTACACAGATAAAAGCAGTTACCAACATAGTCAGGTAATTGCCTGACAGGGCATACCAGATCACCGAACAGAGCATAAATGTGTTTAGCAGATTGAAACTGGTATTTATCCTAGGAAATTTCGTTGGCAAGGCCAGAAAGGCTCGACAAAATAGGTTCCCTAGATAGGCAAACAGCATCATCATGGGTGGGATCATCTGGTTCTGGAATTCGGGCCAGTTCGGCCAGATCCATTTGAATGCATGGCCGGTATATGCCAGATTTAAGATGATAAAGGTTGCCAAGTAGAGCGAATAAAATAGATATCGACTACTGCGCAAACTGAAGTACAGCAATACATTGTAGATCAGCAACGCGGTCAGAAAACCGTAGATTATCCCATATTCATAACCTGTATTAATCTTCCGCTCCAACATGTCGTTTTCTGTTAAAACAAATAACGGCAACAGTTGCGGTTCTGGCGTTTCGACTCTAATTAATACTGAGGTTTCGCCTGGCTGGAAATTGTGAGGAAATGAAAAGAATCGACTCGTACGATTCTCTTCATAGGGTATAGCATCACCAGCTTTATCGCTTTGAAGTAACTTACCCTCCTTAAAAACGTAGAGGTGTATATGATCTAGCCAAGAGTTTTCGATCTGAATATAACGAAGCTGTTCGCTTTCACTGAAGTTACTTACTTCAAAATGAACCCAAACCGGAGGTGCACCCAGACCGAAATTAAGGATATCGGACTCCGAGCGCGTTCCCTTAGAGCGAACATCTTTTAACGCTTGATTTGGGTGAAGGTTAATACCATCAACTTCTTGAAGGTACCGAGTATTAAATGACTCTACGGCAAAGGATTTTTCACTACTCTGACCGGCATAGATGGGAAATGAAAAAATCAAAAGAAGAGTACACAGGAGGAAAGCGAAGACCCTCCCGCTGGCGGATAATAAATCAGATATGTCCTGATAAAACCTAGGCACCTATATCCTTTCCTCAGACGGTAAACCCTTAACTCAAATACCCACCTCTAAACGATGGGTACTTACCCTACCGATACTAGCTTAGTAGCTCTACACAAAAAATACTTTTTTATAGTCCAATAGTTCACGTTTTTTACTCACTAGATTGCTTAGGATGTTAAGGCTCTGTTCGTGGTTCTTTGCTATGCTAGGCCCAATAGCGACAAAGGGAACTTTTACACATGAAAAAATCATATCTGATCGCCTCTATCCTAACCGCATCAATGGCTTCCGTTACAGCTCACGCAGGTTGGGCTGACGCACTTAAAGAAGCCGTTCAAGATGAAGAGCTTCAAAAGAAAGTACTTGATACAGCAACAGGCAGTGCTAGCAGTGGTAAAGTGACTAATCTAGACACGGAAACGCTAATTAAAGGCCTTAAAGAAGCGTTAGAAGTTGGTAGCAAGCGCGCTATCGAAGAAATTAGTCAACCAGGCGGTTATCTAGATAACAAAAACATCCGTATTCCTCTGCCAGATGGTATCGATAAAATTGCTTCCCTTCTTCGCAAATACGGTCTAGAAAAACAAGTTAATCAGTTTGAAGAAAGCATGAACCGCGCAGCGGAGAAAGCAGCTCCTCAAGCAACCGATCTGATTGTCGGTGCGGTAAAAGAGATGAGCTTTGAAGATGCAAAAAAGATCTACCAAGGCTCTGACGATGCAGCGACTCAATACTTCAAAGAGAAGACCAGCGATAAGTTGCGCCAGTTGTTCCAGCCAAGCGTAAAAGAATCCCTAGGTCAGGTTGGTGCGACTCGTTACTACAATGACCTTGCCGGCGAAGCCAAAGATATCCCATTTGTGGGCGAAAAAGTTAACGTAGATTTAGACAACTATGTAACTGAAGAAGCACTAAATGGCTTATTCACCATGCTTGCTGCAGAAGAGAAGAAGATTCGCGAAAACCCAGCAGCACGTACAACTGACCTGCTAAAAGAAGTGTTTAAATAAGTACAAGTTTAGATGTAACGTCTACAAAAAAGCCGAGTACGCTAAACACGTAACTCGGCTTTTTTATTACTGGGCGATCTTACTCGTCTTCGTCGAAATAAGACTCGTCATTACGCGCACGAGCTTCAGCCTGACGTGCTTCAATCTCCGCACGCTCTTCGCGCTTTTCAGCTTTGCGCTTATTACGCTCCTGCTGCTGCTCTAGGAATTTCTGTAGCTGAGCTTCCGCCCACGCTTTAGCCTCATATTCAGTAGCAAAGCCATCCTGCTTCTTGGAGACAACGGTCTTACGAGCACTTGCCTGACGCAAAATTTTAGCGCTCCAAGTTTCCCCTTCGGCTACTAACTGAAAATCGTACTTTTTACCTTTGGCCATTCATTTATTCCTAGCAGGTCAATCTGTATAAGTAGCGTATTCTAGCATGACTAATTCGACGTTCAGACTGATTTCTATCCCTTTAGTCGGAAAAGCATAAAAACATCCATTTTCTTAACCTTTTAGCGGCTGGCATAGGGCCCAATCAGCGTTTAAAATAGAATGGCTATTAATTTATTACTGTTTGAGTGCTCATGAAATCTGTTGACGTTGATACGCCTAAAACTACTGAATCCGAAACAAACCAAACCAAAAACGGCTTCTTAGCGCTGGTTTCAAAACTTTGTTTTGATGAAACTCTGCCTATTCGTTTTATGTATAAGACAGTTCCTGAACACTTAAACGACACCGGCTGGCGCATGTTTACTGGTTATGAAACTGAAGAGTTTTTGGAAGATCAGCTTTCCAACCTTCTTCCTGTCCCAGTAGAAAAGATGTGCCGCCTAGACCCATCCTTGAGCGAGCTGGTTACCTACAATGCAGGTACAGTTTGGGAACGTGTTCCTGGTTCAGACTCATGGGAACGTGTGCACGATTACCGCATTCCTTCGCACGATGTTGATGTAGAAATCACCAACGACGTTGATCGATTTAACGTTGAAGAAGAAAAATAATTCCCCTTACGCTTGAATTCTCATCAAGTGACATTATCTAAATAGTTAACCGAGGCTCAAAAGAGGTCGGTTAACGGCTCGCTCAAGAGAGGGGCCAGACTTTTAAATTTAGATATATTGCTTGATGAGGATATACAGATGCGTGAATTCGATCTATCTCCACTATACCGTTCTGCCATTGGTTTTGACCGTCTAGCTAACATGCTAGATAACGCTAACCGCAACGACAATCAGCCTTCATTTCCTCCATACAACATCGAACTACTTGGAGAAAATAATTACCGTATTACCATGGCTGTGGCAGGCTTTGAAAAAGACGAATTAGATATTCAAAGTGAAAGCGGCACTCTGACGATTACGGGTCAGAAGAAAGAACAAACTCAAGATCGCCAATACCTTTACCAAGGTATAGCAGCTCGCAATTTTGAAAGACGTTTTCAGCTAGCGGATCACGTAAAAGTGACTAAAGCCTCTATGGAAAACGGTTTGCTTCATGTTGATCTGATTCATGAAATCCCTGAAGCGATGAAGCCTCGTCAGATCCAGATCGAACACTAATACTGTTAGAACTCTCACTGACAGCGCTCTAGGACAAAAAAGGAGGTCATATTGCCTCCTTTTTTAATGGCTTCAGGAAGTTTAGAGGCAGCCTCTTGATATACCGAAAGCAGTTCATCACTGAACAAGCAAAAGACTACCTCTTCTACGCTTGTCTCTTTTTTCAGTTCGCTCTTAACCGTTAATAGCGCAATCTCTGCAGCCTGTTCTAATGGGTAGCCATAAACACCGCAACTGATCGCCGGAAATGCGATAGTTTTGATTTTGTTTTCGTTGGCTACAGCCAGCGCGTTACGATAACAAGCTTCCAACGCTACTGACTCTCCCTGATTACCACCCCGCCAAACTGGCCCTACCGTATGAATGATGTGTTGAGCAGGAAGGCGATAACCTTGGGTAATTTTCGCTTTACCCGTGTCACAGCCATTAAGCGTGCGACACTCAGCTAACAGATCGGGGCCAGCTGCAGAATGAATAGCACCGTCTACACCGCCACCACCCAGCAAACTGTTGTTAGCAGCATTAACAATTGCATCAACATCCAATTGAGTAATATCGTTCTTAACAAAGCTAATTTTGGCTGTCATGATTCAGCCTCCTTAGGTTCATTGTAGTGAACAGCGAGCCAGATCGTCGGCTGATCAGAATCAGTCCATTCAACACGGTGTCGTTGATGTGCAGGAAAACAGTAACTGTCTCCTGTATTGAGGGTAAATTCTTGATCTGGATTTTCTGTACGAAGCCCTGCTCTTCCAGAGATAACGATTACCCACTCATCCCAAGCTTGGTCGTACCATTCCCCTTCGGGGGTTGCATGGGCATGAGAGATAATGCGTTCAATGCGAAACTGATCAGTAGAGAGTAACGGGTCGAACTTTTCTGATTCTGGTCCCGAGCCTGACAGGTCATAGAGGTTCATAGTGCTACCACTCACTGATTGGAGCAGACCATGTCACTGCCTGCTCAATTAATTTATAAACCACTTTCATGACACTTAAGTGACACGCTATAAAGTTAGGCTACTTCCGGTAAAAAAGAGAGATCGACGTGGTACTTAGTGGGATTGTTTCGATCGATATAAACAGTTAATTCATCAGTCACAACATATTCAGTAGGATCAAACCAAATATCATCACTTCTAAATAGATAGATCTTGTTATCTTCTGGATTGTGCCACTGCAAACTAATCACAAACGGGCTTACACCATCCGTTTCCATACAGGTGTTCCGGTCTAGTGTATGAATCTGAGCTTTGATAGGTACACCCTGAGTTTTCAGGTAATCACGTTTTCTGCCTTTCATACCGCTAAATATCAGAATAAGTATGCCTACGATGAAGAAAACAGTTCCAAGGCCAGCCACAATGGTTGCCCCACCCCAGAGGGTGAAAAAGCCATTAATCTTAGCGTCTTGCGGCGATTTCGCTTGGTATAGAACCTCAACGATCTCGCCTTGGGAGTAGCTTGGCGGGTTACTTCCAGCGCTAGATGAAAATGTCACTTTCTGCCCCTCATTAGTAACAAATGAGACGACTGGGTGATAAGTAAGAGAATCACTGCTTCTAGAGGCTCTTAGCTCTATAACTGTTCCTTCAGCAGTAACAGCGGTTTCCAAAAAGCTCTTAGTATTTGTGAATAACACAAACGCTAGAATCAACAGACCTAAACCAATCAGGCTGAACAGGTATTTAATGATTGAGATCGCTTTCATCCAATTATCCTTAATAGAATGATGATTATAAAAGTAACGTCTGACGGATTTCCGATGGAGCTTTCAGACACTTAATTTGACTAAACAACTCACCCGCTTCAGGATATTCTCGCTGTAAATGATGTAACCACTGTTTTATACGACCATGTACATATTTAGGGGCTATATCTCGCTCAATACGATTTAAATAAGCCTCAATAAATGGCACAACCTGAGTCCAGTTATAACTGGACACTTCTTCACCGGCAAGGTGATATTTGATGATCTTGGCTAGGTCAGGCTTAGCAATAAGGCCGCGACCGATCATAATCGTGTCGCAACCACTGACTTCACGACAACGTTGAAAATCCTGCCAATTCCATACCTCACCATTAGCAACCACAGGAAGATCGACTGCCTCTCGAATTCTAGCAATCCATTCCCAGTGAGCTGGAGGCTTGTAACCTTCGAGTTTTGTTCGGGCATGTACGGCTAAGCTATCGGCGCCCCCTTCAGCAATTGCGTGGGCATTTTCCATAGCCAAGGATTTATCTTTATTACCCAAACGCATCTTTGCCGATACAGGGGTTTCTGCAGGAACAGCTTGCCTTACTGCCTTTACGATCTCATGGACAAGCTCCGGTGTGTCCAATAGAACTGCTCCGCCTTTACTGCGGTTCACCGTTTTGGCTGGACAACCAAAATTCAGATCGATCCCAGGTGCACCAAGCTTAGCGCCTTTACGTGCGTTACCGGCTAGGACACTTGGATCACTCCCAAGCAACTGAAGAATAACGGGCGTACCTGAAGGCGTTTTCCCGCCATTATGTAACTCAGGACATAAACGTCGGAACACTTTAGCGGGCAAAACACGATCACTAACACGCAAGAACTCTGTAACACAGTGATCTATACCACCGACCTGTGTTAACAGATCGCGCATAGTGTAATCAACGACGCCCTCCATCGGGGCTAAAACAATTTTCAAAGCAGGCTATCTTTAGGAATGAAAAGGACGGCTATTATAAGCTGCAACGGAGACGATAAAAATGACTAGATTACTTTGAGAATTGCTTTAACAGACTTTGCAACAGTCCTTCCAAGCCCACCTATGATTTACTAAGATAAAAATAACCATCAGTTTTGTATTTTAGTTTTCGCTATGCGCCTATTCCTAGCTATCGATCTGCCTGAAGATCTTCAGGATCGAATTACCGAACTCTATTGCCCTGAACTCGAACAAGTTCGCTGGACCGTGAGTCATCAACTGCATATCACCTTAGTGTTTATCGGCGATCAGCCCCATCAATATCTAGAAGAGATAATTGAAGCTGTGTCTGAAACCAGTTTTGAACCTTTTGAACTTTGTCTACAGAAGATAGGCTATTTCAAATCGGGAATTATCTGGTTAGGCGTAGAAGAATCTGAGCCCTTAAAGCGTTTACAAAAGTCACTAAGCCACAAAGTTAGAGGGCTTGGCATAGAACTAGAACAACGAAAATACATGCCTCATATCACGTTGGGGCGCAGCAAAAAATTAACACCTCAAGTGGTGAGTCAGGTAAGCCATAAAGGATTGGGGTTCACTGCGAACATGGTGGTTAGCGCGTTCCAACTTAAAAGTAGTGTTTTGAAAGCCAATGGCGCCGAGTACCTAACCGAAGGTGAATTTTTGCCTGATTGATGGTTTGCTCTGCTGACTGACCTTTGAAAAGCTGTGATATAGTCAATTGATGGAACCTATCTATCGAACATACCAAGAAAAGGACCTTCAGACCTTAATCGCTCTAATGAAGCAATTAGGTTATACCCACTCGGAACAATCTCTACTTACGAATATCAAAGCAGTTCATAAGGCCGGCGGAGAGGTTTTTATCGCTGAGCTAAATGGCGTTGTTGTAGGCTGTATCTCTGCCATTATTGATATTCGATTAGCTGAAGGCGCTCAAGGTGAAATCGTAAGCCTCGTTGTTGATAATAAACACCGTGGATATGGCTTAGGCAAAGGATTAGTTAAAACAGCTGAACATTGGTTGTCGCACCAAGTGGATAGCATTCGAATTCGGGCCAATTCGATTCGTAAATCGGCCCACAAGTTTTATCAAGAACTAGGGTACGTAGAAACTAAGCAACAAGTGGTATTAGTGAAAAGTAAACATGAATAAGAATCAGGCGAACAAAGAGTATTTACGCCGAATAAATCTAGCAACCACATACATTTGCTCAAACCTAGAGCAGCAATTAAATTTAGATAAGATTGCTCAAGTTAGCTGCTTCTCCCCTTTTCATTTCCACCGTATATTTCACGCCCTCACAGGTGAAACCGTTAATGACTTTATCATCCGCAAAAGGATGGAAGCCTCTGCTAATCGACTAATTTGCCATAAGGAAATGAGCATTACCGAAGTAGCCAACGCCGGCGGTTACTCTTCTAGCGCTAACTTTTCAAAAGCATTTAAAAATTACTTCGGCATCACCCCTAGCCAAATAAGGGACCCAAGCGAAATAAAAGATAGCAAGATTGGAAAACTAACTAGCAAGTACGGAAAAGTATTCAATCCAAGCGATCTGTACTCTCAATTTGTCACTGACCAAGTGAAGTTTGATCCTGACAAATTAGAGGAAATACTCATGCAAGTTACCATTGAAGAACTTAAAGCTAAACGCATCGCTTATCTGACAGCACCAAAGGGATATGACGTTCCCGCCATTTTTGAAACTTGGGATAAACTGGATAACTGGGCAAAAAGCATCAAATTAACAAATTTTGAAAACCAACGCTTTGCTATCTGCCATGATAACCCGATGATCACGCCGACTGAGCATTGCCGTTATGATGCTTGTGTTCAGATTGAAGAGAACACGCCGGTGAGCGAACCATTTGAAGTAACAACTATACCGTCCGGTCAATATGCCTCGGCTTATTACAAAGGAGATGGTGACAAGGTAAGTAATTTCTATATGGAGCTCTACTCTCATTGGCTCCCTAACAGCGGCTTTGAGCCAGACGACTTAGCGCCTATTGCTCATTATCTAAATGATACTAGGAAAGATGGCTTTGTCGAAATGAATGTTTATATCAAAGTAAAACCGTTATAAAACCGAACGGTAATCGAGATACCCTATAACCTTAAATAGATGGCAATTTGATGAAGACAATTTTGATTGTTGGTAGCAGCCGTGGCATTGGTGAAGAGCTAACAAGATACTTTTCTGACGCTGACCACAACGTTATAGGTGTATCTCGCAGCCCATCCAAAAACTGCGAATGGATTTCTGCAGATCTATCTGCGCTAGACGGTATACAAAAGATTGCTGATCAACTTGGGGAGCGCCGCATAGACACCCTGATCTATTCAAGCGGTATTTGGGAAGATGAAGGCTTCAGTGACGACTTTGACTTTAGAAAAAGCAAATACGCAGAAACGCAGCGGATCATGCAAGTTAATCTTGTTGCACCCATCGAACTCACCAAAACTCTCGCTCCAAACTTAGCACGCTCTTCTAACCCTAGAGCCATCTACCTAGGCGCTATCTCAGGTTTAGAAAATATTGGATCAGAGCAAGTCGCTTATGCAGCAAGCAAGTTCGGCCTTCGCGGCGCCATACAAAGCCTACGTAAAGCACTAACACTAGAAAGCATCGGCTTTACTGTCATAAACCCGGGAAATGTGGGTACAGAAGAGGTACTAATGGATATAGAAGAGGGCCGCATGCCGGATCAAGCCCCTATTCCAATCTCGGATATCATCACCTCGATAGAAATGATTATGTCACTCTCTAAAGATGTGGAGATTGGAGATATTAATTTAAGCCAGAAAAGCATTTAGACTCTTTATTTGAAGCACAAAAAAGCGGCCCGAGAGCCGCTTTTTTTAGATCTTAACTGCAACGATTAAACTGCTGCCAGACCTCTAAGCATATCTGCTTTAAGATCTTCGATCGATTCAATACCAACAGAGAGACGAACCAAGTTGTCTTTGATGCCCGCTTCAGCTCGAGCTTCAGGTGTCATACGACCGTGAGTCGTGGTCGCTGGGTGTGTGATTGTTGTTTTCACATCACCTAGGTTACCGGTGATGGACACCATCTTAGTTGCATCAATAAAGCGCCACGCTGCGTCTTTACCGCCTTTCACTTCGAAGGAAAGCACACCACCAAAACCTTTTTGCTGCTTCTTAGCTAGCTCGTGCTGTGGATGGCTTGGAAGGCCTGAGTAGAAGACACGATCAATACCGTCTTGCTCTTCTAGCCATTTCGCCATCTCCATAGCGTTGGTGCAGTGAGCATCCATACGCAATTTAAGGGTCTCTAAGCCTTTAAGGAAAACCCAAGCGTTGAAAGGGCTCAAGCAAGCGCCGCCAGTACGGATAAAGCCAAACACCTCTTCCATATGCTTATCGCTGCCAACAACCACACCACCGACACAACGACCTTGACCATCAAGGTACTTAGTCGCTGAGTGAATAATGATGTCTGCACCTTGCTTCAACGGCTGCTGAAGCATCGGCGTGCAGAAGCAGTTATCAACGACCAACAATGCATCATACTTATGTGCGATCTCAGCAACGGCTACAACGTCTGTTAGCTCAGACAACGGATTAGAAGGCGTCTCCAAGAACAGCATCTTAGTATCTTCTGTAATTGCTGATTCCCAGCTATCAAGATTAGTTGGGTCAACATAAGAAACTTTGATGCCTGTACGTGTAAGGTACTTATCAAACAGAGATACAGTAGAACCAAATACACTGCGCGAACAAACAACATGATCGCCATTTTGCATTAACGATAGGCAGGTACTAAGAATTGCCGCCATGCCAGAAGCTGTTGCGACTGCTCTTTCTCCGCCTTCTAGTGCTGCGATGCGTTCTTCAAAAAACTGTACAGTTGGATTAGTGAAGCGAGAGTAGATGTTACCCTCCTCTTCACCACCAAAACGTGCAGCTGCTTCACGCGCACTCGAGAAGACATAGCTTGATGTCGGGTAGATTGGGTCACTGTGCTCCCCTTCTAAGGAACGGTGTTGACCTGAACGCAAAGCAAGTGTTTCCAGATCGTAACCTTCTGAAGGCTCGAACTGGATACGCTCAGCGCGTTCGTAATCAGAAATAGACATCGACTATTGCTCCTTAATCGATCTTACTACAAAGGTTAGAGGATTCGTTACTCTCAACCTTTTTGTTATTACTGCCTTTAGCGTCATCGTTACGGGCAGCCTTCAAGCGCTCAAGATACTGCTCATCGATATCACCCGCTACGTATTTACCATCAAATACGCAGGTATCGAACGCCGTAATTTCTGGGTTACCTTCAGATACAGATGCTTTAAGATCATCTAGCTCTTGGTAGATCATCCAGTCACAACCGATCTCTTCACCCACTTCATCATCTGTACGGCCATGAGCGATAAGCTCTTCCGCTGCTGGCATATCAATACCGTAAACGTTCGGGTATTTAACCGCTGGCGCAGCAGATGCAAAGTAAACTTTCTTAGCACCTGCATCACGAGCCATCTGAACAATCTGGCTAGAGGTAGTGCCACGTACGATAGAGTCATCAACCAACATGACAACTTTATCTTTAAATTCCATACCAATTGGGTTCAGCTTACGACGAACAGACTTCTTACGCTGTGTCTGACCTGGCATGATGAAAGTACGACCGATGTAACGGTTTTTGATAAAACCTTCACGGAACGTAACACCCAAATCTTTAGCCATCTCCATAGCAGAGGTACGGCTTGTATCTGGGATTGGGATGATCACATCAATATCGTGGTCTGGGCGCTCACGTAAAACCTTCTCTGCTAGCTTCTTACCCATACGCATACGAGAGATATGTACGTTTACATCATCAATAATTGAATCTGGACGCGCTAGGTATACGTATTCAAATAGGCACGGCGCAAGCTGCGTGTTATCTGCACAAAGCTTAGTAGATACGTTACCTTCCATATCGATGTAGATCGCTTCGCCCGGCTCGATATCACGAACACGTTCGAAACCAGAGATATCTAGAGCAACACTTTCAGAAGCTACCATGTACTCAGTACCTTCTGCAGTTTCGCGCTTACCGTAAGTCAGTGGGCGAATACCGTGAGGATCACGGAACGCCAACATGCCGTAACCCGTAATCATTGCTACTGCGGCATAACCACCTTTACAGCGCTCGTGAACACGACGAACCGCTTCAAACATATCTTCAGCTTGTGGCTGCAGTTTGCCCTGACGTTGAAGCTCATGAGCAAATACGTTTAACAACACTTCTGAATCAGATGTTGTATTGATGTGACGCAGATCAGCACGGAACATTTGTTCAGCTACATCTTCTGCATTTGTCAGGTTGCCGTTATGAGCTAACGCGATACCGTATGGAGAGTTCACATAGAACGGCTGCGCTTCAGCCGAGCTAGAACTACCGGCCGTAGGGTAACGAACGTGACCGATGCCCACGTTACCTACCAGACGTTTCATATGGCGGGTACGAAATACTTCGTTTACCAGGCCATTATCCTTGCGTAAGAAGAAACGGTTACCTTCACAAGTAACCATGCCCGCTGCATCCTGTCCACGATGTTGTAGAACAGTCAGAGCATCAAAAATAGTCTGGTTTACATTAGATTTGGCTACGATGCCAACAATGCCGCACATTAAAACTCACCTCAAAGTGCAAACTAACAAAAGAAAAATTTAGCGTCCCGCATTCCAGATCAAGCGACCCACTTCGCTCGCTGTCTCTTTGGTCCATGCTTCCATAAGTAAAAAGTGTGGAATCAATTGTGATTCCTTGAACCAGCGATCTTCAACCGCTGGGCTCATTCCAATTAGCGCGACTATAGCCACGATAATTAAACCACCTCGTGCTGCACCAAATCCGATTCCAAGAATACGGTCAGTTGCAGACAACCCCGTTGCTTCTACGAGCGCACCGATCAGTTTATTGATCATGACTCCAACAACAAGAGTGGCTATAAAGAGGATAGCAAACGCTGCGACTAAACGTACTGACGGCGTTTGAATATAAGCTTCTAACAGAACTGACAATGACTGCGAAAATAGGCGCGCAACGATAAAAGCCGTTACCCATGTGATCAGGGAAAGTGCTTCTCGAACAAAGCCTCGCCTTAAGCTCATAAGGCTTGATATCGCAATGATGCTAAGTATGGTCCAGTCAGCCCAGTTCATCTTTACAGCTCAGTAAGAAATTGCGCGCATTTTAACAGAGTTTATAGGATCGCTTCACGCTTTATTATTGCGTAGTAAAACGAACAATAATGCCATTCAATCCAAAATCTTTTTTAAGTGATAACTTAAGCGACTCTAATCGGCTCTTTTGGAATTCAGGCCCTACATAAACCTTAATCAATTCACCCTGTTTACGAGTAAAGACTTTGTGCCCTTCACCGATTAGTTGCTTACGCAAGCTCTTAGCATTAGCTTCATCTTTAAAACTAGCAAGCTGCAGCGTCCAAGCCACTGGAACACCTTCTTGGTCAAGTACAGGCTGATCTTTATGAATTTCTAGCTCAACCTTTTGCTCTTTTTCAATCTTCTCGATTACCTGCTTCACCTGTTTTGGTGGTTTAGGCAACTCAACCGGCGGCTTAGGTTCAGCAGGCTTAGAAGTATCAGGCAACGGTTTATTCTGTGGTTCTATACGTACAATTTCAGGACGTTCGGGGCCTGGAGGAATTTCGGACTGAAGGTGTCGCTCTTTATAACCAGCACCGTCAAAAAAAACAGGAAAGATCACCGCTGCAGAGAGAAGAATCACTGCAAACCCTACTAAGCGGTATTTTACTTTCTGCTGCATTAGCTATTTCCTTGCCAAAATCGTCAACGCATCACTGACGGTAAAGAATGATCCCGCAATAATAACATTGTCATTTGGGTTAGTGTCTATTCGAACCGCTTCAATTGCCGCTTTAACTGATGAAAATTCCTGAACCGAAGCCTCATTAGGGAATAGCTCGGCTAACTCAGCAGCTTTTTGCCCTCGCGGAACATTGATGTCAGAAAGATAAGTAGCTTTCACTACTGGAGCTAGTGTATCTATAACTTGCTGACAATCTTTATCCGCTAACATCCCCAAAACGAGATACACATCCCCCGATAATCCTTGGATACGATCACTCAACAGCTCTGCTGCTTCAGGGTTATGGGCTACATCTAGCCAATAATGCAGATTGTCTTGTTCTACATGTTGCATACGACCTGTTAGCGCTGCTTGCTGAATACCTGTTTTAATCTGCTCATCCGAAATCGCTAACGGAATATGCTGAACAATTTTGATTGCGGTAGCTGCATTTTGAATTGGCAGCTCTGGCTGCTTGAGATCGGTAATCGATTTAGACTGACCTTGAGCATCCTTTCCTTGCCAGCACCACAGTTCGCCGTTTTCTTCATAGGTAAAATCAACGCCTGATTGATGTAGATCGGCACCGATCTCATCAGCATAAATAGCAACAGACTTTGGAGGATTGAGATCACCGCAGATAGCAGGCTTAGCAGCACGAAAAATACCCGATTTCTCTCGACCAATTACTTCGCGGTTATCACCTAACCAATCAACATGGTCAATCGAGACGGTAGTGACCGCACTAATGTCCGCATCAATGATGTTCACTGCATCTAAACGGCCACCCAAGCCTACTTCAAGCAGAACCAGATCCGGTTTCGTTTCAGAAAAAATAACTAAGGCAGCTAAAGTGCCAAACTCAAAGTAAGTCAGTGGTATCTGACCACGCGCCTGGTCTATTTTTTCGAAAGCATCGCACAATTGTTGGTCAGTTGAATTTTGGCCGTTTAACTTAACTCTCTCGTTATAGTCGATAAAATGAGGAGATGTGTAGCAGCCGACACTGTATCCAGCCTGTTGGTAGATGCTGTTCAAGTAACTAATCGTTGAACCTTTTCCATTTGTACCTGCAACAGTCACAACAGTTGATGCTGACAGATCGATTTTTAACTTTTCTGCAACTTGACTGACACGGCCTAAACCTAGTTCGATTTCAGACGGATGGCACTGCTCCATCCAAGACAACCATTCAGAAAGATTCATTTTTTGATTAGCGGTATTCATAAGACCAACAACTTTTAACAATCACCAGAAACCAAAAAGGCCGGCGTTTTCACGTCGGCCATTTTTATTACCTTGAGCAATTACTCTGCTTCAGGTTTCGCAGGCTCTTCCTCAACAACAACCTCACCCTCAACTGTTTCTACAGGAGGTAGCGGGCTTTGGTTGGTTAGCTTACGCAAGATGCGAGACAAACGAGAGCGCATTTCACCGCGGTTAATAATCATATCAACCTGGCCATGCTCTAGTAGGAACTCACTGCGTTGGAAACCTTCAGGTAATTTTTCACGAACTGTTTGTTCGATTACGCGAGGTCCCGCAAAGCCCATAAGCGCTTTAGGCTCAGCAACATTCAAGTCACCCAACATCGCCAGCGATGCAGAAACGCCACCATATACTGGGTCTGTAAGTACAGAGATATAAGGCGTACCTTGTAGACGTAATTTTTCTAGGATCGCACTTGTTTTCGCCATCTGGAATAGAGAGAACAAGGCTTCCTGCATACGCGCGCCACCTGATGCAGAGAAACAGATCAATGGGATATTCTCTTCTAGAGCAATATTGGCAGCGCGAACAAAACGCTCACCAACAACTGCACCCATAGAACCACCCATGAAGCTAAATTCAAATGCAACCGCTACAACAGGCAAACCTTCTAGTTCGCCGCGCATAGCGATCAATGCATCTTTTTCACCCGTGCTTTTCTGTGCTGCACTCAAACGGTCTTTATATTTCTTAGAGTCTTTAAACTTCAGACGATCGATAGGCTCTACATCTGTTGCTAGCTCTTGGCGGTTATCTTCATCTAAGAACAATTCAAGGCGACGACGTGCGTTTAGACGCATGTGGTGATCGCACTTAGGACAAACATTCAGGTTCTTTTCCAACTCAGGGCGGTAAAGAACAGATTCACACTTAGGGCATTTTTTCCACAAGCCCTCAGGGATATTCGAGCGCTTTTTCTCTGAACGAACAAGAGAAGGAACAATTTTTTCCAGCCAGTTACTCATTATTTTAAAACCTTATTAGCTGTCCATTGCTTGACGCATATCTTTGATAATTGCAGCTACCTCAGGAGCGATTTTGCCCTGATCTTTTACTAGAGATGCAATCTTATTAACTAAAACACTGCCGACAATAACACCATCCGCAATTTTTGACACGGCAGTAGCTGATTCAGCATCTTTGATACCAAAACCTACACCTAAAGGAATGTCAGTGTATTTACGAACGATGTCTAGTCTGTCAGCTACAGCCTGAACATCAAGTGAAGCGGAGCCTGTAACCCCTTTCACTGATACATAGTACAGGTAACCACTACCGTTCTCGCAAACGTATTTAATACGCTCTTCTTCAGTAGTCGGCGCCAATAGGTAGATGGTATCAATATCATGCTCACGCATGATCTGGTTGAACTCACCTGATTCTTCAGGAGGAAGATCAACGGTTAAAACACCATCCACACCTGCTTTCTTCGCTTCTTCAGCAAAGCGCTGGTAACCCAGAATTTCGATCGGATTAAGATAACCCATCAAAACGATTGGCGTTTCATTATCTTTCTGACGGAACTCAGCTACCATTGCCAGCACATCAAGCAACCGTACATTGTGTGTCAACGCACGCTCACAAGCTAGTTGGATAACTGGACCATCTGCCATTGGATCTGAAAATGGGATACCCAATTCGATAACATCGGCACCCGCTTCAACCATAGCGTGTAGTAAACCTACTGTAACTTCCGGTGCAGGATCGCCCGCTGTTACATAAGGGATTAGGGCTTTGCGGCCTTCAGATTTAAGCTTTGCAAAGCTTGCAGCAATACGACTCATTCTACTTTTCCTCGCACAAATCAGATATTGATGCCATCGATCTGTGCGACCGTATGAATATCTTTATCACCACGACCAGACAAGTTAACAACAATTGTCTGATCCTTATCCATCTCTTTAGCCAACTTCATTGCATATGCAACTGCGTGGCTTGATTCAATTGCCGGCATGATACCTTCAACGCGTGTTAGTGCACGGAATGCATCCATAGCTTCATCATCTGTCGCATCAACATAAGTGGCACGACCAGTATCTTTTAGGTAAGCATGCTCTGGACCAACGCCTGGGTAATCCAGGCCAGCAGATACAGAGTGAGTACCAATGATCTGACCACCTTCGTCAGACATCAAATATGTACGGTTACCATGAAGCACACCAGGGCTACCTGCAGATAGTGGCGCGGCATGCTGTCCCGTTTCTACACCATAACCGCCAGCTTCAACACCATACATTTTTACAGATTCATCTTCGATGAATGGGTGGAATAGACCAATAGCGTTTGAACCACCACCAACACAAGCTACAAGTGCATCAGGTAGACGGCCCGTTTGATCTAAACACTGTTGACGTGCTTCACGACCTATTACACACTGGAAATCTCGAACCAACTTAGGGTATGGATGTGGACCCGCTGCAGTACCAATGATGTAGAAAGTATTATCAACATTGGTTACCCAATCGCGCATCGCTTCATTCATCGCATCTTTAAGCGTGCGAGTACCCGATTCAACCGCAATAACTTCTGCACCAAGAAGCTTCATACGATAAACGTTAAGTGCCTGACGCTGAACATCTTCAGCGCCCATATATACCTGACACTCAAGACCTAAACGTGCCGCTACAGTTGCAGAAGCTACACCATGCTGACCAGCACCTGTCTCTGCGATAACACGCGGCTTGCCAGTGTATTTAGCAAGAAGCGCCTGACCAATTGTATTATTAACCTTGTGAGCACCCGTATGGTTGAGGTCTTCACGTTTCAGGTAAATTTGTGCACCACCTACTTTTTCTGAAAGGTGCTTCGCATGATACAAAGGCGAAGGGCGTCCAACATAATGTGCCAGATCACGATCAAATTCTTCCTGGAACGCTGGATCTCGCCACAACTTCTCATAAGTTTCTTCTAGCTGCTTAAGCGCAGCCATTAGAGTTTCAGATACGAAACGACCACCGTAAGGGCCAAAATGGCCTTTACTATCGGGCAACTGAGCAAGTGCTTTAAGATCGATATTAGTTGGCACGGGTTACCTCATTTATAAATCTATTAATTTTGTCGGTATCTTTGATACCTTTACTCTTCTCTACCCCACCACTCACGTCTATCGCGTAAGGTTTAACGGTTTGAACAGCCTCTGCTACATTCTCACAGTTAAGCCCCCCAGCAAGAATAATCGTAGCTGGATGAGGTGTAGGAATACGATCCCAGTCGAAGGCTTCACCAGTTCCACCTGGTACACCCGGACGATAAGCGTCCAGCAGAATAGCCTGCGCTGATGTAAATTGTTCTACCGTCTCTGTTAAATCCAGTTCTGGCTTCATCCGTATAGCTTTGATGTACGGGCGGCTCAAACTGCTACAGAACGCTTCAGTTTCATCACCATGAAATTGAAGTAAATCTATACGAGTTTGTTCGATAACTCGATCAATAAACTCTCGCTCTGCGTTAACAAACAGCGCTGTTGTTGTGACGAACGCTGGAAGCTTTGCAATGATTTCTGCCGCTTGTTCAACCTCTACAGCACGAGGGCTCGGCGCATAAAAAACAAAGCCAAGAGAATCGGCTCCAGCAGTAATTGCTGCTAAAGCATCCTCTATATTCGTAATACCACAAATTTTAACGCGCGTTCGGTTCACAGATACAGTTCACTTAGAAAATATCAGGTTGCAAATAGTAGCAGATAGAAGGCCACTAAGTCAGTCAACTATGACAGGAAAAAAGGCCCTATTTTTGATTTTGGCAATTCAAATTCATCAGGATACTTAGCATCGACGAAATAAAGACCATAAGGAGGAGCTGTTACACCACCCTGACGGCGATCCTTAGCATCCAAAACCTCTTTTGCCCATATAGGATCAGCCTCACCGCAACCAACGCTCATCAATACCCCGGCAAAGTTTCGAATCATATGATGCAAAAACGCATTGGCTCGCACATCTAGAACAATCAGTTGACCACTGTGATAAACATCTAGCTGCTTCACCGTACGAACCGGACTGTGCGCTTGACAGCCTACCGCACGATAGGAGGTAAAGTCATGCTCACCAATGAGATAGTTTGCTGCTTCCTGCATCCGCTCTACATCCATCTGCTTGTATGTCCAGGTAATACCTTTTGGCAAAATCGCAGGCTTTACCGGATTACAGTAGATAAGATATCTATAACGTCGCTCTACAGCAGAAAAACGTGCATGAAACTCATCCGATACAGGTACAGCCCACTGGATAGCAATATCATCGGGTAGATTGGTATTCGTACCTAAAACCCAAGCACGGTCCTCTCTTTGTACAGGACTATCAAAATGAATAATTTGATAGGTTGCGTTTACCCGCGCATCAGTTCTACCTGCACAGATAACCGATACAGGTGCATTCGCAATTTTTGAAAGCGCTTTTTCCACTTCCTCTTGAATGCTTGGCACATCACCCTCTTTCTGAATCTGCCAACCACGATACGCGGCACCAGAGTATTCAACACAAAGGGCATAACGATAAGAAGGGGCGATAGAAATCGCCCCTTCTGGTGAACTGTTAAGTTCAGTACAACTTTTTTCTGACATACTACTTTTCGTTAATGGATTTTATCAACGCTTCAGCTTCTTTCTTCTGGTCATCAGTGCCTTCTACAGCAATTTCTTCCAGAATATCTTTAGCGCCTTCGAGGTCTTCCATATCCATATAGGCACGAGCCAGATCAAGCTTAGTTTCAACTTCATCTGCTCCCTCTAACAGGTTTAACCCTGCCAGCTCGTCAAAATCTTCATCCACTGAGGCATCCTCTTCTTCTACAGCACTCTCTTCCAGTACTATATCACCCTCTTCACTATTAAGTAGCGCATCCAATTCAGAATCTAAATCAGCTTCCAGATCATCAGAGATAGATGATTCCAAATCATCATCCTCTAATACAACCTCTTCCTCTGAAGAAGCGGTGGTCGCAGCAGCCCCACCAACAGCAGCATCGGTTAGATCTAAATCGGATCCCAAATCATCCAGCATTGCATCTAGATCATCGGCTGCCGCATCGGATGGTGCTTCTTCTGATTGCTGCTCTTCAAGCTCACCGATCTCTAGATCAGGAGCTATTTCCTGATCCATACTGTCATCGACTTCAGCAAGCAACGCATCAAAGTCTTCATCTGATTCTAGCGATTCTGTGTCCAATTCATCCTGAGCTTCAAGCTGACCTGGAAGAGAAATATCACCTGGATCTGGATTCTCAGCAAGCATTGCTTCCAATGCTTCGTCCGTAACATCTTCTTCTGCAGACTCTTGTTCAGAATCTTCGACAGCCTCTTCTAGATTCCCCATGTCTAAATCTTCAGCTAGAAGAGCTTCTAAGTCATCAGTAGCATCAGATTGCACCGCCTCAACAGACGCTTCTGTCAACGGCTCTTCTTCTACTTCTGCTAATAGATCATCAAGGTCGTCTATTTCTGGCTCTACATCTGTTTGTTCAGCAGCATCTGTCAGTTCTTGGATATCTTCATCGGATACGGAATCAAGCAAGTCATCCAAACCTGATTCGTCAAGCTCTTCAGGAACCGTATCTACTTCCATATCAGAAGCCAGATCCGCTTCTAGGTCGGGACCTTCTGCTTCAAGCTCAGCAACATCTTCCGCAGTTACAAGATCCGGCATCTCATCAACAACAAAATCCAAGTCTGCATCATCGTTTTCAAGCGCTTCAGTCACTGACTCTTCGGCAACTTCATCAACCTTTTCATCAGCTACACTATCAAGGTCAAACTCTAGATCAGTATCATCAAGACCTAAATCGATTTCTTCCTCATCAACCCCTTCTGCTGAATCAGATTCTAGAGCTGCGTCAAGATCAGTCTCATCAATTATAGGCTCAGCATCTTCGACCTCACCTAAAATATCATCCAGCGCATCGGGCTCATCAGCGTCCGCCACTTCCAGCTGCTCATCAGTTTCAACAATATCTGACGGCTCTTCCAGAATGGCATCTAGCTCATCAGCTTCAGACTCTGCTGATGCCTCTTCCGCTTCCTCAACTTCGTCGTCATCTAGACCTAAGTCAAATTCATCATCTTCCAGCAGCGAATCAAGCTCATCTGGATCATCAGTTTCTACTGCCTGAAGGACATCACCCGTTGCATCCTCTTCAAGATCCAAATCCATATCCATATCTAGATCCAGATCGTCCAAATCTTCCAGATCATCGGTATCCGTAAGATCCAAATCTGCATCATCTAACAGATCATCGTCTGCACCTAAATCCAGATCTTCAGCAGCAACATCATCTTCTGCTTCACTGACTTCAGCATCAGCTTCTGAGGCTTCTTCAGGCACCTCTGCTGCATCAACCTCTTCAGGAGTTTCTAGATCCTCAGGCACTTGAACTAATGCATTTTCTTCTTCTACGGTCTCTTCATCTTTTTTACCGCGACGAAGGAAGAAGAATAAACCACCCAATAACGCTATAAGCGCAGCGCCAATACCACCTAGCATTGCCGGTGATTGCAAAATAGTGTCTAAGAAACTTTTTTCTGGCGGTGGTGGAGGCGGAGTAGCCGCCTTTTCTGCAGCTTCAACTTTATTCTGTAACGTAGCTAGTTCTTTATCTTTCAGCTCTAGCATTTCACGCAATTTGGCTAATTCATACTGAATAGAATCCAGCTTTTCATTTAGCTCTGCATTATCACGGGTAATTTTATCTACGTTTTCAAGAGACTGACTCAGCCTATCTTCAAGCTCCTGATTACGCGCGAGCAATTCTTGCTTCTCAGCATCCACATCACCTTCAGGCTTAGTTTCAGCAGACTCATCCTGCATGTCATTTTCTTGGTCTTGCGGCTTATCACCTTCAGCCTTGTCAGACTGATCCGTCATTGCTCCTTTTTCAGGTTCAATGGAATCTTTTGGCGTAACAATCTTAAGTTCTGCAGACTTATCATCTTCAGGCGCTGGTTTAGGCTCCTCCTCTACAGCTTTAGTAACCGGCTTCTTTTTAGAAGCCTCTACAGGCGCAGAGCTTGTCTTACCTTTATTTTTCCATTCGGACGTCTGACGCACCACTTCAAGTGCAGCATCTTTGGAGTTAAGACGATTAATTTCTTCTCTAGTAGGCAGATCCAAAACAACACCCGCCCTTAGCGCGTTGATGTTGCCATTTACAAATGCATGAGGATTCTTTTTCTGCAAAGCGATCATCATCTTCTTTGCAGAGACGCTTGCACTCGGTCTGTGCTTAATAGCAATGGACCATAGAGTATCCTTTACATCGACATACACTTGAGAAGCATTCGTGCTTATTGATCTTGAACTATCGTTCGTCACCTGCATAGACTTTGACTTTACAGCCGATGAGGTCTCTACAGGGGTGGTAGAAGGCTGAACAGTCTTACGGACAGGTGTTGGATCATAGACGGGAGGATCAAGCAACAAAGTATATTCACGAACCAAACGCCCACTTGGCCAATTCACTTCCACCAAAAAGTTAAGAAAAGGCTCTTTCACAGGTCGATCTGACCGCATAGTGATTAAGCCTGAGCCATCAGGATTAACTTTCACCTGAAAGCTAACATCGGTTAGAAAGCGTGATTTTTCCAAACCAGCCAAAGCGAATTCGTCAATATTCGCCATTCTTGGCTGTATCTGTAATGGGCCTAGCTTCCTCACTTCAAGTAGTTGAATTTCCGCATTTAACGGCTCATTCAATGCTGAGTGAATTTTAATTTCGCCCAATCCCAGCGCATTTGCGTTGGAGGCACTTATAATCCCTGCTACAGCAAGGCTGACGGCGAGTTTTCGCAACATCATCAGTTTCCTTGTTCCCCTACCCTCAAAACTCTGAGTAATTCAGAGGGTTGCGATTCTGAAATCCTTCCACAGTATTGTTTATAAACCGCTTACGGGTCAAGGAAATACAAACAACTGTTTGTATTTCCTCTTAAAAAATCGATCTAAATATACTGTTGGATCAAAATCTCAGCTATTTGAATGCTATTTAGAGCAGCTCCTTTACGCACATTATCGGCAACCACCCATAAATTTATAGCATTTTCACAGGAAATATCTTCGCGAATACGACTAATGAACACCTCATCGTTTTTAGCCGCATCTGTTACAGCAGTCGCGTAACCACCCTCTTCCTGATCATCAACCACCTCTACACCAGCAGAATGACCCAATAGCTCTCGCACTTCTTCAGCACTAATTGGATCCCAGCACTCGATATGCACTGCTGCACTATGACCAAAGAAAACCGGTACACGAACGCAAGTTGGGTTGACCATGACACCTTCATCACCAAGGATTTTCTGTGTCTCCCAAACCATTTTCATCTCTTCGCGGGTATAACCATTATCTTGCAACGCATCGATCTGTGGTAACACATTAAACGCAATCTGCTTAGGGTAGACCTTACTCTCAGGCGTTTGCGCATTTAGTAGCCTAGCAGTCTGACCAGCCAACTCTTCCACGCCACTCTTACCGCTACCAGATACCGCCTGATAAGTTGCAACATTGATACGCTTAACGGAAGCATGACGATGAATTGGAGCAACCGCTAAAAGCATCTGTATTGTGGAACAGTTAGGATTTGCAATAATCCCTCTATTCGGATATTCGGCTACAGCTTCAGGATTTACTTCTGGCACTACTAACGGCACATCATAGTCATAACGAAAACATGATGTGTTATCTATAACGATACAGCCCTGATCTGCAGCCATCTGTGCATACTCTTCTGAGACTGCAGCTCCAGCAGTAAAAAAGGCAATCTGAGCCTGAGAAAAATCAAAATCTTCTATCGCTTCGACTTTATAGTTCTTGTCATTGAACTGAATCTGCTTTCCGGCACTGTTTTCACTTGCTACCAAATACAGATTCTCTACAGGAAATTCACGCTGCTCTAGAATTTCTAGAATTGCTTCACCAACCATGCCTGTTGCGCCAACAACAGCAATATTAAAACCTTGACTCATTTTCGTTTCCCCAAAAGCAAACCAGCCCGAACTAAGTCGGGCTGGTCAATATTCTTAATTAAAGACTGATTTATTAGTCTTCTAACAGAATTCTCAGCATACGGCGCAGCGGTTCAGCCGCACCCCATAATAGCTGGTCACCAACGCTAAACGCGTTTAGATATTCGTCCCCTAGGTTCATCTTACGAAGACGACCTACAGGAACATTCAATGTGCCTGTAATTTTAGCTGGTGTAAGTTCCTGAGCAGTAATATCACGCTCGTTAGGAATAACTTTAACCCAGTCATTTGCTTCTGCCAGCATTGACTCGATCTCATCCATTGGAACATTTTGCTTCAGCTTAATCGTGAATGCCTGGCTATGACAACGCATCGCGCCAATACGCACACAAGTACCATCAATTGGAATTGGGCTTTCACCCAAACCTAGAATTTTGTTAGTTTCAGCAAACGCTTTCCACTCTTCACGGCTTTGGCCATTATCCAGTTTAGTATCGATCCAAGGGATCAAAGAACCCGCAAGCGGTACACCGAAGTTATCTACAGGCATTGCATCGCTGCGAATAGTTTCTGCAACTTGACGATCAATATCCAAGATAGCAGATGCTGGGTTAGCAAGATCTGTAGCAACAGACTCTTTGATGATACCCATCTGAGAGATCAGCTCACGCATGTGACGTGCACCGCCACCGGATGCAGCCTGGTATGTCATGGAGGTCATCCACTCGATCTGACCCGCATTGAACAGACCACCCAACCCCATCAACATCAGTGAAACTGTGCAGTTACCACCTACGAAAGTTTTGATGCCGTTAGACAGACCGTCTTTGATCACATTCATGTTTACTGGATCAAGCACGATGATCGCACTGTCATCCATACGTAGAGAAGATGCAGCATCGATCCAGTAACCTTCCCAACCAGCAGCACGCAGATCAGCGTAAACCTGTTTCGTGTAGTCACCGCCCTGACAGGAAATAATGGCATCCATCTGTTTTAGATCTTCAATAGATGTCGCATCTTTCAGTGCTGGAATGTCTTTACCAATATCCGGACCAGCCTGACCTACCTGGGATGTGGTGAAGAAGACCGGTTCTTCGATATGATCGAAATCACGTTCTTCCATCATGCGTTGCATAAGCACGGAACCCACCATTCCACGCCAGCCAACAAAACCTACACGTTTCATTAAATTCACCAAATAATCAAATATAAACAACAAAGCCGGTACCGCCATCGATACCAGCTTTCGTATACTCCGAACGCATCAGAGTTGCTCAATTATGCATTATTTCTGCATTTGAGACTATCGTAATCTACCGAGACATCAGTAGATTACGACTATTTTTCTAATATTTATCGCAGAGCAGCAACCACTGCATCACCCATCTCAGAAGTAGACACTTTAGTCATACCTTCTGACATGATGTCAGCTGTACGTAGATTCTGATCTAGAACTTTACTTACTGCCGCTTCGATACGATCTGCGGCTTCACCAGCATCTAGAGAATAACGCAGCATCATTGCAGCAGACAAAATAGTCGCCAATGGGTTTGCAAGGCCTTGACCTGCAATATCAGGCGCAGAACCGTGGCACGGTTCATACATACCTTTACCATTTTCATCTAGAGACGCAGACGGCAACATACCGATAGAACCCGTCAACATTGCAGCAGCATCAGACAAGATATCGCCGAACATGTTCCCTGTTACTACAACATCAAACTGTTTAGGCGCACGTACCAACTGCATAGCCGCGTTATCTACGTACATGTGGCTTAGTTCAACTTCTGGATATTCTTTTGCCAGATCATCCATAATTTCACGCCATAGCACAGTTACTTCTAGCACGTTAGCTTTGTCTACAGAACATAGACGCTTGTCACGAGCCATCGCAGCTTCAAATGCAACACGACCAATACGACGGATCTCATTCTCATCGTAAACGTAAGTGTTATAGCCTTCGCGAACACCACCCTCTTTTTCACGGATACCACGCGGCTGACCGAAGTAGATACCACCCGTCAATTCACGAACGATCAAAATATCCAAACCAGATACAACTTCTGGCTTTAAGGTAGATGCGTGAGCAAGCTGAGGGTAAAGAATTGCTGGGCGCAAGTTACCAAATAGCTCTAGCTGAGAACGGATACCCAATAGACCTTTTTCTGGACGAATCTGGAAATCAGGGTTTGTATCCCACTTAGGACCACCCACTGCACCCAACAAAATCGCATCAGACGCTTTTGCAGCTTTTAGAGTTGCTTCTGGCAGAGGTACGCCAGCAGCATCAATGGCAGCACCACCTACGTCAGCTTCGCTGAACTCAAGACCTAGATTATCTTGCTCGTTAACCAATTCCAAAACGCGGCGCGCTTCTGTAACAATCTCAGGACCGATGCCGTCACCCGGCAAAATCAATACATTTTTAGACATTCTTATAACCTTCCCGATTGCCTCATACAGAGGCTTTTATCTAATTCTTAAATTCGATTACTTGATTGCGTCAAACAACCAAGGTGCAGATTGACGACGTTTCTCTTCGTAAGCCTTAATATCATCCGCATGCTGCAATGTAAGACCGATATCGTCCAAACCATTAAGCAAGCAGTGCTTACGGAAATCATCAATTTCAAAAGCCATCTCTTCACCAGAAGGCGTCTTAACAACCTGATTCTCAAGATCAACCGTTAGCTCGTAACCTTCAGATGCTGCGACTTCTTTAAATAACTGATCAACCTGTTCTTCACTTAAGATGATTGGCAACAAACCATTCTTAAAGCAGTTGTTATAAAAAATTTCAGCAAAGCTTGGCGCGATAACAGAGCGGATACCAAAATCATCTAAAGCCCAAGGCGCGTGCTCACGACTAGAACCACAACCGAAGTTTTCGCGTGCTAGTAGAACGCTTGTGCCTTTGTACCGCGGCAAGTTCAAAACGAACTCTTCATTTAATGGACGACCCGTACATTCTTGGTCTGGCTGACCTTCATCCAGATAGCGCAGTTCATCAAACAAGTTCTTACCGAAACCAGAACGCTTGATGGATTTCAAAAACTGCTTTGGAATAATCATATCGGTATCAACATTGGCACGATCCAATGGAGCTGCGATACCTGTGTGCAAAGTAAATTTGTTCATGTCGCTCTCCTGATACCTTACTTAATCAACTCACGTACATCGATAAAGTGACCTGTTACTGCAGCAGCTGCAGCCATAGCAGGACTTACCAGATGAGTACGACCACCGAAACCCTGACGGCCTTCGAAGTTACGGTTAGAAGTAGATGCACAGTGCTCACCATTACCCAATTTATCTGGATTCATTGCCAAGCACATAGAGCAACCAGGCTCACGCCATTCTAGACCTGCAGCAGTAAAGATCTTATCCAAGCCTTCTTTCTCAGCTTGCTCTTTTACCAAACCAGATCCCGGTACAACCAATGCTTGAATGATGTTGTCAGCCACTTTACGACCTTCAACCACTTTCGCAGCGTCACGTAGATCCTCAATACGGGAATTTGTACAAGAACCGATGAATACACGATCAAGTTTGATATCAGTAATATTCTGATCAGCATTCAAACCCATATATTCAAGTGCACGATTGATACCATCAATCTTAACCTGATCCGTTTCGTTAGCTGGGTTAGGTACTTGTGCAGATACACCAACAACCATCTCTGGAGATGTACCCCAAGTCACCTGAGGTTCAATATCAGCGCCGTCAATAACAACCACTTCGTCGAACTCAGCATCATCGTCAGACACTAGATCTTTCCATGCTACTACTGCCATATCCCACTGCTCACCTTTAGGCGCAAATGGACGACCTTCAACGTAATCCAGCGTAATCTGATCAACAGAAACCAAACCAACACGAGCGCCTGCTTCAATTGCCATGTTGCAAACAGTCATACGGCCTTCCATAGACATGTTACGGAAAACATCGCCACCAAACTCGATCGCATAACCCGTACCGCCTGCAGTACCGATCACACCAATCACATGCAACACAACATCTTTCGGCGTTACACCAAGGCCTAGGTCACCATCAACGCGCACAAGCATGTTTTTCATTTTCTTAGTGATCAGGCACTGAGTTGCCAACACATGCTCAACTTCAGATGTACCAACACCATGTGCAAGCGCACCTAGAGCACCCAGCGTTGCTGTATGAGAATCACCACAAACAGCTGTCACACCAGGAAGAATTGCACCCTGTTCTGGCGCCATTACGTGAACGATACCTTGACGCTGATCGTTCATCTTAAATTCTAAAATACCAAACTCATCACAGTTGCTATCCAGCGTTTTTACCTGAATTTTAGAAACAGGATCAACGATCTCATCAACGCCACCAGAACGTTCCGTTGTTGGCACATTGTGATCCGGGGTCGCGATGTTTGCATCGATACGCCATGGCTGACGACCAGCCATACGAAGACCTTCAAAAGCCTGCGGAGAAGTTACTTCGTGCAGAACCTGACGGTCGATATAAATCAAAGAACTGCCGTCATCATTTGTACGAACCAAATGTGATTCGAACAACTTGTCATATAACGTTTTACCAGCCATGGAAGCTCACCTCACTTTATTCTTTTCATTCGCTCAACACTTCCAAAACTGCTGAGCCAACTAATTTATGCAGCAATCCTAGTGCACACTTAACTACAACACAAATTCATATTTTTTATGCTTTAGATTCCAAATAGGAATACAATAAAGATTCGGAAGGTTACTGTATTAAAGAAAGAGTTACAGGAAAGAAATTTATGGATACCAATACACTGCAAGCATTCTTGGCTGTAGCTGCTACAGGTTCATTTTCAAAGGCTGCAGACCAACTCTTTCTAACCCAATCTGCCATAAGTAAGCGCGTGGCATTATTAGAAGATCAGTTAAATAGCAAACTATTTGATCGGATTGGCCGCACCGTGACAATGACGGAAGCAGGTACCGCCCTATTACCTAGAGCTAAAGATATCTTGCTGCAGCTGGATGATGCGAAAAGGCTAATTAGCAATCTAAACGCGGGCGAGATCACTGGTAATTTCAAACTAGCAGCAAGCCACCACATTAGCTTGCACAGACTTCCACCTCTATTGAAGCAATACGCAGAAGCCTGCCCAAAAGTAGAGCTCGATCTTGAATTTGCCGAATCAGAGATCGCTTATGAGGGCGTCCTTAAAGGCGACCTAGAACTCGCTTTAATCACTTTGTCGCCTGAGCCCGATGTTTCTATTCATTCGGAGATTATCTGGGATGATGTACTTAGATATGTCGTAGCGAAAGATCACCCTTTAGCAGGATGCAATACGATCAGTCTTGAGCAGCTCAATCAGGTCAACGCAATTTTGCCCGGCAGCAATACATTTACTCGAAGCCTAGTAGAAAAACTATTCCAGCAGCACTCACTCGAACTGAATGTAAGCATGTCGACAAACTACCTCGATACAATTCGAATGATGGTCAGCATTGGCCTCGGCTGGAGCCTCTTGCCCGATAGTTTAGTAAATGATGATTTATGTGTCCTTGATGTAACAGATTCAGAACCCGTTCATCGAAATCTTGGGATTATCTACCACCGCAATCGCACCTTATCGAACGCCGCAAACTATTTAGTAGAAATGCTTAGGAATGAGCGATAAGCGGATGTAAGCAAAAGCCAGTTGTAATAAGATAGTTTTCATCGAGTAAAAATCGGAGAGTTGGCTGATGGAAAATAACGGCTTATCAATCGAAGCCTTGTTAGATGCCCAGAAAGAGTATTGGAAAAAAATCACTTCCGGTGCAGAAATGCCTCAACCACAGGAATGGGCGGAGCTTTTTAGCAAAAGCCAAGAAACGCTCAAACAAGAAGCGCCTGAGCAATTTGCTCAAATGCTCGACATCCTCGGCGCTCAATCTAAGAATTTTACTCAATACGGCGAAGAGCTATTAAACCAGTACCGCAACGGTGGAGAACAACACCTCAATCAAGCAGTACATGAGTTTCAGAAGTACATGCAAAAGCAGACTGCCGATGCACTGATGCAACAATGGCAGCTGCCAGAACAGTTCGCTTCTTTATTTAAGACCCACAGCTTTCGCGACGACCTTCTCTTCGAAAACCCATTTTCCAGTGGCATGAAGAGCCTTTTAGAAACTCCTATCATTGGTACAAACCGCGAAACTCAGCAACAAATACGAGAAGCGACAAAGCTAACCATTGAATATCAAGAAGCACTGCAAGAGTATATTGAGCATTACAGTTCTATCAATCAGAACGCATCAACACAGATGCTTAATAAGCTGACGGATGCGGGTGATGAGGTATCAACACTGCAACAACTTCATGATATCTGGGTAGATGCCTATGAATCAGCGTACTCAGACACAGTTTTCACCGACGATTACCAACGCTCTCATGGCCGCATTAGTAATGCATTAATGCAGATGCGGAAGTTTGCTCAAGATGTTCGAGATGTGCATTTTCAATCGGTGGGTTTAGCGACTAGAAAAGGCCTAGACACAGCCTTACAGAGACAGCATCAGCTACGCAAAGAAATGCGTGTTAATCGCCGAGAAATGCTTGCAATGCAGCAAGAGATAACGGCATTAAAAGAACAAGCAACTACCGACCTGATCTCCGAACTGAAGAAAGAGATCTCAGCTCTTAAGAAAGAAGTCACCGCTTTGAAAAAACAAGCTAAGGGGACTAAATGATGAACGGCTTTAATCTTGACCCTAGTGTTGTCTCTCAGGAACTTTTTGAATTTAATCGCAAGCTTCTCAAAAGCTACAATACGCTTTCGCAGCTAAAAGAAGTTGATGTCGACTCCACGCCTTATGACGTAATTTATACAGAAGATAAACTTCGTTTACGCTACTACCAAAGCCAGGGTGAGAAGCGTTGCTCTACCCCACTATTGATCTGTTATGCACTGGTTAATCGCCCTTACATGATTGACCTAGAAGCCAAACGCTCAATGCTTCAGCGTCTATTAGAGCTGGGGTTAGATGTTTACCTAATCGATTGGGGCTATCCAGATGCTGCTGATCGCTATCTTGATCTTGATGATTACATCAATGAGTACCTCAATAACTGTGTAGCAGCTACATGCGAACACGCAGGCTCCGATCAAACTAACCTTCTAGGCATATGCCAAGGCGGCACATTTAGCCTGTGCTATACAGCTTTAAATCCAGAGAAGATCAAAAACTTGATCACTATGGTGACACCGGTCGATTTTCAGACCGAAGATAACCTTCTCTATCATTTAGCAAAATATGTTGACGCTGATCTAGCCGTTGAAACCTATGGCAATATTCCAGGCAGCATGCTGAATGATTCCTATAATTCGTTAATGCCGATGCGTTTAGGCGTACAGAAAAACTTGGGTATGCCTAACCAGTTAGAAAATCGTGAAAGCGCCCTAAGCTTTTTACGAATGGAAAAGTGGATTTACGATAGCCCTGATCAAGCAGGCGAGGCCTTCCGCCAATTTATTACTCAGTTTTTTCAGCAAAACAAGTTGATAAAAGGTGAAGCGATGATCGGCGATAAACAAGTCAACCTAGGCAACATCAAGCAACCAGTCCTCAATGTATTTGGCAGCTTCGATCATTTAGTACCACCTAAAGCCTCTACAGCATTAGCCGAGCATGTAAAAACCAATGATTACACAGAGCTGGAAGTAAAAGGTGGGCACATCGGTGTTTTCGTTTCTGGGAAATCACAAACCCAAGTAGCACCTGCTATCGTAGATTGGCTATCAGAACGGGACTAATCCCCCGTTCTCTCCTATTCCCCACTTTTTTGCCTGTATTAGTAATTTTCACCTCATTAAGCGTGATTTTTTTCTTTCTCAGAGTGAATTTGTCGACTAAAATCCGCGTCAAAATATAGTAGTCCTCACTTGGAGCTAACCACCTTGGCGACTAATGACAAAATTAAGCTACAGGGCTTTAACAATCTAACTAAAAGTTTAAGCTTCTGTATCTATGACGTCTGCTATGCACAAACACCTGAGCAAAAAGCGGAATACATCGAGTACATCGATGAACAATATAGTGCCGACCGTTTAACTGAAATTTTAAGCGAATGTTGTGACATTATTGGTGCAAATATATTAAATGTTGCACGACAAGATTATGACCCTCAAGGGGCTAGCGTTACGATTCTAGTCGCCGAAGAACCGATTAAAGATTCAGAATCCGTAGATACCACAGAAAAGCCAGGCCCTATGCCGGATTCGGTTGTAGCTCACTTAGATAAGAGTCATATCTGCGTGCACACTTATCCAGAAGCGCATCCAGATGATGGAATCTGTACTTTCCGTGCAGATATCGAAGTGTCGACTTGCGGCATTATCTCGCCTCTAAAAGCACTGAACTATCTGATTCACCGTCTGGAATCGGATATCGTGACGGTAGATTATCGTGTCCGTGGATTTACTCGAGACATTCATGGCATCAAGCACTATATCGACCATGATATTAACTCTATTCAGAATTTCTTCACGTCCGATATTCATGATCATTATCAGATGCTTGATGTGAATGTTTATCAGGAAAATATCTTTCACACTAAGATGATGTTGAAAGATGTAGATTTGAATACTTATCTCTTTGGTACTACAAAAGAGGAGCTTCCAGAAGCGGAAGTTCAACAGATCACCGAGCGGTTATCTAAAGAGATGAATGAAATTTTTTATGGCCGTAATATGCCAGATATGAAGTAAAGTCTCTGATATAAAAAAGGCCGCTTAGCGGCCTTTTTTATTACTGATCTTTTTTAGGGTCTGATTCTGATGAATGCTGCTGATGCTCTGGGCCTTCACCCGGCTTGAACATTCCCCACATCTGCATATTTTGATCCGCGATGCGGTTCATCATAGTGAGCGGGTTCGCTGCGCCCATCATCGTCTGCATCTGATCTCGAATTCGATCCTGATGCTCAAGGAAAGAAGCAATACTCTGCTCAAGGTATTGACTCATCATACCCTGCATACTGTCACCATAAAAACGGATCAATTGTTGCAGTACCTGATTTGTCAATAGAGTGCCATGTCCTTGCGCTTCTTGCTCACTAATGATCTGCAATAGAATATTTCTTGTCAGATCATTTCCAGTTTTAGAATCTTCAACTTTAAAGGCTTCACCATTGAGTACCAATTGCTTTACATCATCTAACGTGACGTAACAGCTGCGCGAGGTATCGTACAAACGGCGATTTGTATATTTTCTTAGAATACGCAATGTACTTTTCTCTCTCGTATCATTCCCTTGGTTTAACTGATCACTTCACCTTGATCAGTCTTTTTTATTATCAGAGCTACCATAGCCCGAGGTCATAAGACCCATCATTATTTTTTGCAGTGCTTCCATAGAACCGAGGCCACTGTTTAGGTAAGGTTTGAACAACGTCAATGGATCATACCCTTCCGCACCAGCATCCATCTGTTCAGTGATCTTATCCATCATATCTTGCTGAAATTTCTGCACATCTGGTAAACCCAGAACTTTACGCAGTTCTTCCGGCGACATATCAATATCGATTTTGAACTTCACACCCCGACTCCTTAAGCAAGCAGAATAATACCCTAATCCTATAGTAAAACTTCGGCGGTGCAAAATTTTCAAATCAATACTTTTGCTGCGCTTTTCCACGAAAATAGTTTTTAATTGTCGGAAGTTAGAAACCTAAAGCCTCAGAGCAAATAAAAAATAAGCCAGATTTATCTTAAGCAAGGACACCACAAAACACTGACACTCCACTTAAACGTTATTGCTACAGTTTAGCAGCCCCCGTGGATTGCGGTCTTGAAAGGCTTTCTAGAGATAGGCCAATACTTACAGACAGCAAGACTAAAGATTGGTCAAAGGCTTGGACTCATTGTGTTTCCAAAATAATTTGCAATAAATCGTTTATATTGAGCACTCATGCACAGAGATACCTAAGCCTAAAGAATAATAAGGAGTCAGTGATATAAATCCCTTAACAAATTAGGAATTTTTCCTAATTGGCTATCCTCTATTATCAAAGTATCATTGTGCGCATAATCAGGGCGATTAATATACGCCCACAAAGCCTACCTATGGATGTAAACAGGCTTTATCAATCTCTTATTACAAGGAATGTATTAGATGTCTCGTAGTCCTCTAAAGCTAATTAAAGATCTCGATAATTTTAAGTTTGTTTACTACTGGGCTTGTCCAGATCAAGGAAAAGTAAGCCCAAGCCTCCCTACTCTTCTCCATGCTGGAGAATGGATCATCGAACATAATTCTACTAGTTACAAAGGTAATGAAAGACGCAAATCCATGGTCGACAGGCGCAAAAAAAATACCGCTGCGACCACTGCTGAAATGGAACTGGTTTACTCTAGACGTTTGAACCCAGAAGGGCGTCGTGTAACCGACAAAGTGCCTGTAGTAGATCTTGATCTAACGCCTGAAAAGTTTAACGAAATGAAACAAGACATTCTAAACTAGCCCCATAAAAACAATTAAGAATCATTATCTTATAACTAGGCGAAGAAAATATTAAAACATTCATACCTTTGTAGGATTTTTTAAATAATTGCATTACCTTTCTATAGTACATAAGCACTTTTTGCCCGCTATAGAGTTGCTTTGAGACTACATGAGCATATAGTTATGTAGAATTTAAGGCTCCTTGCCTGAGATAACTCAAAGCATTTACTTTGGCCCAGCCATTGAGGTAGTTCGCATGCCATCATTTTTTCGACACGCGTCGATTGTTAATCAACTAGCCATTATTGTTTTATTAATTGTATTTGCCGTATTTACGGCTTTGTCTATGTTTGTCAATCACGAAGTAGACAAAGGCTTCATAAAAAATGTCGAGCATTCACTTGATCAACAAGTCGATCAATTAGCTAAAAACATCGACTTTTTTAATCAGACATTACAACTGCAAACAAATCAGATTGCCGATGTTTTTATCCAGATGTTTCCTGGTGATATGCTTATCGACGATCTAAATCAGGTTAAAGTTGGTAAATTTACAGTTCCGACACTTCTCCATGACTACGAAACAGTCACACAGAATTTTTCCAAACCTGATCAATTCACAAGTATGACAGGTGGTACCGCGACCATCTTTATGCGCGTAGAAGATGATTTTTTACGTGTTAGCACGTCCCTACGCAAAACAGACGGTAGCCGAGCTTTCGGTACAATGCTTGGTAAAAAGCACCCTGGTTATCAAAAGCTAATAAATGGCGAAGAATATAGTGGCCCAGCGCATCTATTTGGCCGTGACTACATGACCAAATATATTCCATTCAAAGATACTCAAGGTAAGGTCATCGGTATTCTATACGTAGGCTTTGATTACACTGAGCGACTAGCAGCCTTACAAAAAACAATCTCCGATCTAAAAATTGGTGAAACTGGTTTTGCTTACATCGTCAATCTGAAACAAGGCGCTCAATTTGGTCAGTTGCTTTTACACCCTTTCGCTAAAGGCAAAAATCTTACTGAGGTATCGGAAAGCGGCAACAGCTTGCTTGATACAATTAGCAGCAACGACCACGGATTCACTCATATTTCCTTTACCCATGAGGATGGTGACATCAAAGACAAGTTGATTGCTTATTCTCAGGTTTCCAGCTTCAACTGGGCTATCGTTGCAGGAGCTGCAACTGAAGAATTTCTGACTGAAAGTGAGAAGCTTCGCCTTGAGATGATTGTTCTCTCTGTTCTTTGCGCGCTTCTAATTGCTGGGCTTTTATTCATTACATTGAGAATAAAATTACAGCCAATCGATACCATCTGTAATTATATGCAGGCTATTGGCCAAGGCGACTTAACTACTCATATTGATACCGATATGGGTGACAGTGATGAGACTCACAACGAGATACACAAATTAAGTCGAAGTGCCAAGAAGACAATTGCTGGTTTACGCAAAGTAACAGGCGAATTGAATACAACCATGAATACTATTCAAAACCATCTGGGTACAGTTTCGTCTGGTATTGATCGTTTGAATGTTGATATCAACCGCCAGCAACAAGAAACAGAGATGGTTGCAGCAGCAATTTCAGAGATGACCTCTACTTCTGAAGAAGTTGCTCGTAATGCCGCCGCCACAGCGGAACAAACACAGCGTGCAAACAACGAAGCAGATCATGGCGATAATCTAGTACAAGAAGTTGTTGAATCTATTCAGGGCATATCCTCTGAGGTTAATGAACTGACAAACATGATCGAACAGGTTGAAAATAACAGTAATGCCATTGGCACCGTTATGGATGTAATCCAAAACATTGCTGAACAAACCAACCTACTAGCGCTCAATGCCGCCATTGAAGCAGCACGCGCAGGTGAAGCAGGTCGAGGGTTCTCCGTTGTTGCTGATGAAGTTCGAAATCTAGCTCAACAAACAGCTTCATCAACAACAGAGATCAGAGAGATGATCGAGCGCCTACAAGGTAATACTCGAAGTGCTGTTGATCGTATGGAAAAAAGCAATAACAAAGTCCAGAACAGCGTCGATATGACCAGTCAAGCCGGCCAAGCACTAACTTCCATTACGGATTCTGTTGCGAATATCTCTGATGCTAGCGCTCAAATTGCCTCTGCGGCAGAAGAGCAAACTTCTGTGAGTGAAGACATTAGTCGTAACGTTGAAAGTATTAGTAGTATCGCTCAAGAGACAGCTAACTCTAGTCAGCAAATGAATTCAGCAATCAATGAATTAGGAAATGCAGGACAAGAACTGAAACGCGTAATCGCATTGTTCAAGGTTTAATTGTTTCGAATCAACAAAAAGGGAGCTAAAATTAGCTCCCTTTTTTATTTTCACAATCAATTATTCCCAGCGCACTTCAGAAGTAAACATGTACCCCGCCCCATAAACTGTTTTGATAAACGCGGGCTGTTGAGGATCTTCTTCTATTTTTTTACGTAACCTCGACATTCTCACATCAATACTACGATCATAGGGAACACAGTTTTCGCCTAATAGCTGATCCCGCGAAAGTATTTGGAAGGGATGCTTTAACAACGCTAGCAACATATCACCCTCAGCCCGGCTTAAAGATTCAGCGGGCTTATGTGCATGCTTTAAACTCAACGAATCAGGTTGGTAGACCCATTGCCCAAAGCGAGCTTTGGTTGGCGTATCTATCACCAAGTTTTTCTTTTTACGAATACGACGCAGTAAACTCTGAACACGAGCTACAAGTTCTCTTGGCTCAAATGGCTTAGTGATATAGTCATCAGCACCAAACTCTAACCCTAAAATCCTATCAGTCAGCCCATCACGACCTGAAACAATGATAACCCCTACCTCATCTTCATCAAGCTTCTTAACTAACTCCATACCATCCATATCGGGCAGGTTAAGATCCACAATGCAGATATCTGGTTTCGCCCAGCCTATCTCAACAAGAGCCGCTTCACCGTTTGTGAAAGGTTTAGCTTGGTAACGAAAGCCCTGTAGGGTCGTGCAAATGAGTTGGCCTAGATCCACTTCGTCTTCAATTACATAGATCAACGGGGTGCTGACATCTGTCATCATCTGCTCTCCTGATTATGTTCTTTTAGGCAAGGCACTATTTTTCTTTCTAAGGTTTCAGCATCGAAAGGTTTTTGAATCAAGCTATATTCAAACTCGAGCTTGGATGGCTGTTCACTGTAACCTGTCATAATTACAACAAATGCCCTAGGGAAAATCATATTCACTGCTGTCGCAACATCATAACCCGTCGCAGCTCCCGGCATCACAACATCACTTACAACACCAGCCAAATCCGATAAACCTGTCAGCATAGCTAAGGCCTCATCACCACTAGTCGCTTCAACTACGGAAAAGCCCATCGACCTTAATTGCCCACGAACCAACTGACGCACATCGGCATCGTCCTCAACTAATAAGATAAGAGAACTTTCAGTGATCTCCGCCCGATCGATTCCCTCAACTGTTTTTGTGGTTTGGGTTGCCTGCGGACTCTGTTGCTCCATCGCACCTAACAACAGATCAATTCTCGCGCCTACTTGACCATGATGGTAATGAGCGCGATTTTGAATTCTGAAATAACCCTTAGATTGTTTTACAAACCCGTAAACCATACTCAAACCTAAGCCTGATCCTGCACCGGTGCCTTTGGTAGTAAAAAATGGCTCACAAGCCTTATCTAAGGCTTCATCACTAAAACCTTCACCCGTATCTATCACGCTAAGTAATACATACTCGCCTGAAACCACCTCTTCGTCCCACGAAGCTTGCTGAACTTCTCTGCTATCTGAACTAACCGCGGATACCATTAAGCACAACTCCCCACCCTTAGGCATTGCATCAGCCGAATTAAGCGCTAAATTTACCAAGGCATCTTCCATTTGAGCGCTATCAACATAGACAGCAGGCAGGTTTGGTTTAATTTGAGTTCTTAGCTGAATATTTTCGGGCAGAGGCGCAGCCAATAGACCGACTAAATCGTTGATAAGCTGTTCAGGTTGCACATAGCTAGGCTTAAGCGGCTGACGTCGTGAGAACGCTAACAAACGTTTCGTCATATCCGCCCCTCTTCGAGTCGCTCTTACCGCTGGGGTGAGATGCTGCTGCAGATGCTTAGGTAGATCGTGTTTTCCTTGCAGCTCGAGAAGATTGCCCAGAATGATCGTAAGTAGGTTATTGAAGTCATGGGCTAGACCACCCGACATCTGCCCAACCGCTTTCATCTTGCTCGCCTCAGCCATACGCTGTTCTACTTCACGCTCATGCGTAATATCGATAGAGAGAGTTAACATCCCTTCGACTTCTTTGCGTACGTTATAAAATGGCAGCACAGTACGACGAGTTAAAATATCTTTACCGTGATCATTAAGCCGATATTCGTACACCGGCGTCTCACCCTGCATCGCTTTGGCAATATACGGCTGCAGAGCCTGATTCATATCTTCGCCGACTACGTCTTCAAAAGTTTTACCAACAATCCCCTCTTTGGTTTGATCAAACATCTCTCGGTACTGACGGTTTGCAAACACATAACGTAGTTGGTTATCGAGGTAAGCCACCTGAGCTGGTAGTGCATCTAGAATCAAACGCTGTCGAGTCTCGACTGCACGCAATTCGTCTTGCGTAGTTTGCAGGGAGTTAACTGCTTCTAATAAACGACTATTCGATTCTGATAACTCTTTGGTGCGTTCATTCACGCGGCTATTCAGGTTGTTAATATTTCCCCGTAAGCGATCGACCATGTAGTCGAATGATTCAGCCAAGATACCAAGCTCATCATTTCGAGAGATACCTGTTTTCGCAGATAGATCACCACGGCTGATTTTATACGCCGTCTGCGAAAGAGATTTAATGGGAGAAGTTAACCACTCGGCAAAGATAAATACCGCAACAATAGACGCCAACAGACCAAAAAAGCCCATTGCCATAATGCGCTGACTGATTTGTACCGAGCTTGCTTTTAAGTCGTCCAGATACACCGACGAGCTTATATACCAATCAAACCCTGATAAGTGTCTTACCAACGATAGCTTTTCGTATTCATAATGCCCTGGATCATCGGGTCTATCCCATTTGTAATACAGCTCTTTACCAGTATCTGACACTGCCATCAGATCTTGATAGATAGGCAGCCCTGTTACTGGATTTAACTGCGTTTTAAAGTTGATCCCATGAATATTTCGGTTGGGATGAAAGAGCATATTCCCTTGCGAATCAAAGACGTAAAGATAGCCATTCTGCGCAATTTTAATATCTTTAAGCGCTCGGTTTATCTCTGCTATCGCTCGCTCTTTTTGCGCAGCAACCTCGCGCTGAATATCGTCGATATAAACCCCAGCCCCCATCACAAAGCCCCATTCTGGGTAATGTTTTACATAGGAATATTTATCGATTGCTTCGGTTTCATTAAGACGGTTCCATTTGTACTTATAAAAGCCAGTACCGTCGGTTAAAGCGAGAGAGAGAATCCCTGGAATAATCAGATTGCCATCAGCATCTTTTACATCTGACATATTTTGCTGATAGTAAGCATCATCCGGGTGAGAAATCAGGTTAGCGTCATAATCTGAGATCCAAATATAATCGCCATTACCAAATTGAAACTTGCGAAGGTCTGTAAATACCTTCTCCCATATTTCCGCGTCGCTTAAACCACTTTGCCTACCATCACGCAGCGCAAGATGAATATGGTTTTCGGCTATATCAAGAACAGAGCCCAAACGCTGTTCATGAGATTTAAGGGTGTTATCTACGTAACGTTCCGTCCCTGCATACATTCGATTAGCAAGATCATAAACAATGTTCAAAACCTGGCGGTTGGAATTCAATTCAAGATTGAAAACATTCTGTTTAATCAAAGGAACGGTAAAGAAATAAATTGCGGCAAAAATGCTACCGATTAGCGCTAATAGCATTAAGAACAAGCGAATAGTAATAGGTGAACGGCGATACATCGAATCTACTATCTCGTTGATGTTACAAACACAACTCTCCCCTCCATGAGAGATAACTGCTTCATACAACAGTATTTCTTTATATCGAATGTAACACAAACCGGAATTACAACGGCGACTTGTTACATTTCGTTAGATTACAAAAATAGTTAAGCAAACTTTCTCCATTAATCTGGATGCCACATAAAAACAAAAATCGAGAATCACCTATCTGAAGCGGTAGCAGAAAAGGTCATTCAAAGAAAAGAGTAGCGCCACGATGACTCAGCCTAATCAAGACTTCATTCTGGAAACTCGGGATCTGACCAAAGCCTTTAAAGGCTTTACTGCGGTTGATGATGTCAATCTAAAGATTCAACGAGGACACATTCACGCCCTTATCGGCCCTAATGGCGCTGGTAAGACCACCGTATTCAATTTACTGACCAAATTTTTGCAACCAACGAACGGTCAGATCTTGTTTAACAATGAAGATATCACCTCGATGCAATCTGCAGCGATAGCACGCAAAGGGGTTGTCCGTTCTTTTCAAATCTCTGCTGTTTTTCCGCACTTAACGGTTCTAGAAAACGTTCGTATTGCCCTGCAGCGCAAAGAAGGCAATAGCTTTCACTTTTGGCGTTCTGAAAAAATTCTCAACCATTTAAATGCGCGCGCTTTAGAGCTTCTCGAATCTGTAGGTTTAGAGAGTTTTGCCAACAGCGTTACCGTTGACCTGCCTTATGGCCGCAAGCGTGCTCTAGAGATCGCAACCACACTGGCCTTAGAGCCTGAATTGATGCTGCTTGATGAGCCGACACAAGGCATGGGGCACGAAGATGTCGATGTAGTGACCGACCTAATCAAAAAAGTCTCTGCCAACCGCACCATTTTGATGGTTGAACACAACTTACATGTGGTTTCCAAACTTGCAGATCGCATCACCGTGCTACAACGAGGCGCCATCTTAACCGAGGGTGATTACGACACTGTTTCCGCAGACCCACGTGTCCGTGAAGCTTATATGGGCACTGCAGCCGAAGAAGTTGAAGCTGAACAAGCAAAACAAGAAGCGGAGGCTGTGGTATGAATCAGGCCGTTAACTTACAGACCAAACACGAAGCTGTTCATGGTAATCAGCGCGAAAAGCTTCGTATTAATAATCTACACGCCTTTTATGGCGAGTCACATATTCTGCATGGCATCGACCTAACAGTAAACCAAGGTGAATTAGTAACCCTATTGGGCCGTAACGGTTCAGGTCGCTCTACCACCCTCAAAGCCATCATGAACATGGTCGGCAAACGTACCGGCAACATTGTGGTCAATGGCGAAGAAACTATGTCCCTGCCAGCACATAAGATTGCCCGTTTAGGCCTAGGTTTTTGCCCGGAAGAGCGCGGCATTTTCTCCAGCCTTAATGTTGAAGAAAACCTCATGCTGCCACCTCAAGTACGTTCTGACGGCATGAGTGTGGAAGAGATCTACGAAATATTCCCAAACCTTTACGAACGCAAAGCCAGTCAAGGCACACGTTTATCTGGTGGTGAGCAACAGATGCTTGCCCTAGGAAGAATTTTGCGTACTGGCGCAAACATCCTATTGCTGGATGAAATTACTGAGGGCCTCGCCCCCGTCATTGTGCAGAAACTGGGCGAGGTTCTTAGTCTCCTCAAAGAGAGAGGATTAACCATTCTGCTAGTCGAGCAAAACTTCCGCTTTGCAGCGCCTATTGCTGACCGCCACTACGTGATGGAGCACGGCCACATCGTTGAAGAAGTTCATGCTCATGAACTCGAAGCTAAAACAGATTTATTAAATACCTACCTCGGTGTTTAAGCCTTTAAAGAATAAAAACAACATAGATACGGCCTTTGAGTAGAAGGTACGGCAACTGGAGCGAGTCAATGAAGACATTTAAAAAATCACTAATCTCAGCAGTTATCACAGGCGCAATGGCTACAACAGTTTCAGGTGCTACACTGGCAGAATCTGACGGCAAAATTAAGCTGGGCATTTTGGCAGATATGGGTGGCACATATGCCGACATTTGTGGTCAAGGTTGTGTAACCGCAGCAGAGATGGCGATTGAAGATTTTGGTGGTAAGGCACTTGGACAAGAGATCGAACTAGTTACAGCTGACTCGCAGCTAAAACCAGATATAGCCTCTTCTATTGCGCGTAAGTGGGTAGAAGCTGAAGACGTTGATGCAATCGGTGGCTTAGTTTCTTCTGCGGTATCTGGCGCAGTATCAAAAGTTAACCTGAATGCTAAAAAGCTAACACTGATCTCTGGCTCAGCATCCAACACTTTCACAACCAAGAGCTGTAACCCTTACAACGTTCACTGGACTTACAACGTTGTTGCCCTAGCAAACGGCACTGTAAAGCCAATGGTTCAAGCGGGTAAGAAGAAATGGTTCTTCATCACAGCTGACTACAGTTTTGGTCACGCCCTAGAAGGTGTTGCATCCAAGGTCATCAAAGAAAACGGTGGTGAAGTTGTTGGCACTATTCGTGCGCCACTAGGCACAACAGACTTCTCCTCTTATGTTCTTCAGGCTCAGGCTTCTGGTGCGGATGTAGTTGCACTAGCGAATGCTGGTAACGACACAGTAAACGCACTTAAAACAGCCACTGAATTTGGTCTAACTCAAGAGATGGATGTTGCTGGCCTATTGGTATTTACACCAAACGCTCAAGCGATGGATGCAGATGTTGCTGGCGGTATGCGCTTAACGTCTGGATTCTACTGGGACATGGATGAGAAAACACGTCAGTGGAGTCAACGTTTTGAAGAGCGTCACGGCGCTATTCCAAGCATGATTCACGCAGGTGTTTACTCGGTAACAACTCACTATCTAAATGCAGTAAAAGCGGTAGGCAGCGATAACGCAGAAGCGATCGCTAAGAAGATGAAAGAGACAAAACCTGAAGACTTCTTCGCACGTAATGCAACTCTACGTCCAGACGGCCGTATGGTACACGACATGCTGTATGTAGAGATTAAGAAAGCAGCCGAGCGTAAAGATCAAAACGACATCTACAAAGTACTGAAGGTTATTCCAGCAGATGAGGCTTACAGCCCAATGCTACCTCAGTGCAACTTCTCATAAGAAAAATGCGTGGTGGCAAATGCTATTTGGCTTTGCCACCACACCTGCTTCATACATTCCTCTGGGATGACTACAGGTAGATGATTATTATGTTTGATATTAACCTCTTTGCCCTATTTGGCCAGTTATTGGTTGGGTTGATCAACGGCTCATTCTACGCCTTGCTTAGCCTTGGACTGGCCATTATCTTCGGTCTACTGAAGATCATTAACTTCGCGCAAGGTGCACTCTATATGCTGGGTGCATTTATCGCTTTTCTTGCCCTTAAATATATGGGCATCAATTACTGGGTGGCTTTGATCCTTGTACCGATCTGCATTGGCGCGATCGGCATATTGATGGAGCGCTTCCTTATCCGCCCTATCGCTAACGAAGATCACCTCTACAGCCTCCTGCTAACGTTCGGCTTAGCCTTGATTATTCAAGGTGCTTTTACCCATATGTTTGGCTCTTCAGGCATGTCATACGCCATTCCTGAAGAACTAAAAGGCGGTAACCGCCTGCCATTTATGTATCTGCCTAATTATCGGGCTTGGATCATTATCGCTTCCATCATTGTTTGCGCTGGCACTTGGTGGATGATCGAAAAGACGAAATTAGGTGCTTACCTGAGAGCGGGCACAGAGAACCCACAACTGATGCAAGCCTTTGGGATCAACGTGCCATTGATCGTTACTTTGACCTTTGGTTTCGGCGTTGCTCTAGCAGGCTTTGCCGGCGTTATGGCCGCTCCAGTCTATTCAGTATCACCTGATATGGGCTCAAACATCTTAATCGTGGTGTTTGCCATCGTAGTTATTGGCGGTATGGGCTCTATCGGCGGCGCTATTCTCACGGGCCTTGGTATGGGGATCGTGGAAGGCTTAACCAAATATTTTTATCCCGAAGCCTCTACCACCATTATCTTCTTGGTGATGGTTATTGTGCTGCTACTCAAGCCAGCCGGTTTATTCGGTAAAGAAGCTTAGGAGATAGGTATGAATAATCAAAAACTAAACATTGCACTGCTGGCTCTAGCGTTGATCGCACCAGCAGCTCTTTACCCTGTTTTTCTAGCTAAAGTACTGTGCTTTGCACTATTTGCCTGCGCATTTAACTTATTGCTTGGATTTGTAGGCTTACTTTCCTTTGGTCATGCGGCGTTCTTAGGAACAGGTGGATACATCACTGGTTACCTCATGATCAATAGCGGTATTACACCTGAACTCGCCATTCTTGCGGGTACCGTTGCCGGTGGTTTATTAGGTGCAATTTTTGGCAAGCTTGCGGTTAAACGCGAAGGTATCTACTTCGCTATGGTGACCTTGGCTTTAGCACAGTTAGTGTTTTTCCTCTACCTACAAGCACCATTCACCAATGGTGAAGATGGTATGCAAGGTGTGCCTCGTGGCGAGCTGTTTGGGCTTCTAGACCTAAGCGATAACTACACCATGTATTACTTTGTGCTGGCCATCTTTGTATTCGGTTACTGGATGATCAACCGCACCATTCATTCACCATTTGGCCAAGTATTAAAAGCAATTCGTGATAACGAAGCCCGCGCGACTTCATTGGGTTACGACGTTAATCGTTACAAATGGATTGCGTTCATCATCTCATCTGCTTTGGCAGCACTTGCTGGCTCGACCAAAACGCTGGTTTTCCAATTGGCATCCCTAACCGATGTTCATTGGCACATGTCAGGCGAAGTCATCCTTATGACACTTGTTGGCGGCGTGGGCACGATCTTTGGACCAGTGTTGGGTGCAGGCTTTATCGTCAGCATGCAGAACTACCTCTCTGGTGGCGAGATGGGTAACTACATTCACATCATTATGGGCGCTGTTTTTGTGGTTTGCGTTTTGAGCTTCCGCAGCGGAATAGTCGGCCAATTGATCAAATTTAAACGTAATAACTTTAGCTAAGCGCGAAACTGAGCGTTAGCGATAAATAGCAAGGAGAGAGACAGTGATCACTTCAGCTTTCGAAACCGATCTGGATAAAAATCTGGCCAATTATTCTGCACTAACACCTATTACGTTTATCGAACGTGCAGCTAGTGTCTATCCCGAACGTACAGCCACTGTTCACGGTGAAATTCGCCGCAGCTGGGCCGAAACCTATAATCGTTGCAAGAAACTAGCCAGCGCTTTGAAACAAAAAGGCGTCAATCCAGGCGATGCCGTTTCAATTTTAGCGCCAAACCTAGCTGAACACTTTGAAGCGCATTTCGCCGTACCTATGTGTGGTGCAGTTCTTAATTCAATCAATATCCGTCTAGATTCAGAAGCCGTTGCATTTATTTTGCAGCATGCTGAGAGCAAGGTTCTTATTACTGACCGTGAGTTCAGTTCTGTCGTTAAAGGTGCTCTTGAGCTGATGGACCAGAAACCTTTCATCATTGATATCGATGATCCTTATTGGACCGAAGGCGAATTCATCGGCGATATCAAATACGATGATTTCCTCAAGCTAGGAGACGAAAACTTCACTCCACATCATGTGAATGATGAATGGAACGCCATCACGCTCAACTACACATCAGGCACTACTGGTAACCCAAAAGGTGTTGTATACCACCATCGCGGTGCTTACCTAAACGCTATCAGTAACTCCATTTCATGGGGTATGGGCCAGCACCCGGTATATCTATGGACCCTACCCATGTTCCACTGCAATGGTTGGTGTTTCCCATGGACGATCGCTGCTATGGCTGGTGTGAATGTCTGCCTTCGCCATGTCCGTGCAGATCATATATTTAATGCCATTAAAGAAGAAAAAGTTGGTTTCTTCTGTGGCGCACCTATCGTTCTGAACATGCTTAACTCCGCTGATGATGAACTTAAAGCCGGTATCGAGCATCAAGTAAATGTAATGACCGCAGGCGCTGCGCCACCAGCAGCAGTTATTGCAGGTATGGAAGCGCTTGGCTTTAGCGTAACCCACGTTTACGGCTTAACAGAAACCTACGGTCCTTCTGTGGTTTGTGCTTGGCACGATGAGTGGAATGACAAAACGGCTGATGAAAAAGCACGCTTAAAATCTCGTCAAGGTGTTAGAGCACCGATGCTTGATGGTCTTATGGTTGCAGATCCAACAACAATGGAACCCGTGCCTCAGGATGGCGAAACTATGGGTGAGATCTTCATGCAGGGTAATCTTGTGATGAAAGGCTATCTAAAGAACCCACAAACCACTGATAAAGCTTTTGAAGGCGGCTGGTTCCACTCGGGTGATCTAGCGGTATGGCATGCGGATGGCTATATCGAGATCAAAGATCGCTCCAAAGACATCATCATCTCTGGGGGTGAAAACATCTCATCCATTGAAGTCGAAGATGTTCTATACCGTCACCCATTTATTCAAGAAGCTGCGGTAGTTGCTAAGAACAACGAGAAATGGGGTGAAACACCTTGTGCTTTCGTTGCTCTAAAAGAGGGTTCTGAACGCGATATCACAGAAAAAGAGCTGATCGATTTCTGTCGTGAACACATGGCTCACTTTAAAGCACCGAAGGATATTGTTTTCGGTCCTCTGCCTAAAACATCGACCGGTAAGATCCAGAAGTTCCTACTTCGAGATCGTGCCAACGGTACCGAACCTCAAAAATCATAAGACTTATAACACCAGAGTGAAAACCTAGGAGCACTGCTCCTAGGTCGGAGAGGTAAACAGATGAAAATTTTAGTTACCGTAAAACGCGTGATTGATTACAACGTAAAAGTGCGCGTTAAAGCAGATAATACCGATGTAGATCTAGCCAACGTCAAGATGGCGCTCAACCCTTTTTGCGAGATTGCTGTAGAAGAAGCTGTTCGTCTAAAAGAAGCTGGTAAAGCAGACGAGATCGTCATCGTATCGATCGGACCAAAAGCCTGCCAGGAACAGATTAGAACAGCCCTAGCTTTAGGTGCAGATCGTGGTATTCAAATTGAAACAGGTGAGCTTCCTGAATCACTGAATGTAGCGAAACTATTAAGCAAAGTGATCGATGAGGAGCAACCTGATCTGGTCATTATGGGCAAACAAGCGATTGATAGCGATAACAACCAGACGGGGCAGATGTTAGCGGCGCTAACCGATATGCCACAAGGTACATTTGCTTCAGAAGTTAAGGTCGAAGATGGCAAAGCTCAAGTTACTCGCGAAGTGGACGGCGGTCTACAAACAGTCGAGCTCAAACTACCAGCAATCGTGACCACTGATCTTCGACTCAACGAACCTCGCTACGCTTCTTTGCCAAACATTATGAAAGCTAAGCGTAAGCCTTTAGCGGTCAAATCCCCTGCGGACTTAGGTGTAGAGCTAAAAAACCACACCAAGTTGTTGAAAGTCACGCCACCAGCAGAGCGTGCAGCGGGTATCCGAGTAAACAGCGTTGATGAATTGATCGAGAAACTTCAGAACGAAGCAAAAGTAATTTAAGGGGGTGATATATGACTATTCTCGTTATTGCAGAACATGACAACCGTACACTAAAACCAGTCACTCTCAACACGATTACAGCAGCGACACAAATCGGTGGTGATATTCATCTATTGGTTGCGGGCAGTAACTGTAAAGCTGTAGCCGTTTCAGCCTCAGAGATCGCTGGTGTTAGTAAAGTCTTGCTTGCTGATGAGCTAGCTTATGAATACCAGCTTGCGGAAAACATGGCTAAGCTAATTACCGAGTTAGGTAAGGACTACGATCATATCCTCGCACCAGCCACGACCTCAGGGAAAAACTACCTTCCACGCGTTGCAGCGCTATTGGATGTGGTTCAAATCTCAGATATCACCGCAGTTGAATCAGCTACAACGTTCCAGCGCCCTATCTACGCAGGTAACGCGGTCGCAACCGTAGAATCATTAGATCCGATTAAAGTCATCACCGTACGAACAACCGCTTTCGACGCTGCTGAAACAGGTAATTCGGCAGAGATCTGTGAGATATCGATTGCTCATGATGCCCAACTATCAAACTTTGTTAGTGAAGAGGTCGCTGAGTCTGATCGCCCTGAACTGACTGCTGCCAACATCATTATTTCCGGTGGTCGCGGCATGGGTAACGGTGAGAATTTCGGTCTGCTAGAACAAGTAGCAGATAAACTAGGCGCTGCCGTAGGTGCATCCCGCGCAGCGGTTGACGCCGGCTTTGTTCCAAACGATATGCAAGTAGGCCAGACCGGTAAGATCGTCGCGCCAGAGCTTTATATCGCTGTAGGTATTTCAGGTGCTATTCAACATCTTGCTGGAATGAAAGATTCCAAAACTATTGTTGCTATCAACAAAGATGAAGAGGCACCTATTTTTTCCGTCGCAGATTATGGCTTAGTTGCTGACCTGTTCGACGTGATGCCAGAGCTACAAAATAAACTGTAGCTCCTTTGATGCGGGCTGGGTACTTGTCGCCTTTTTACCCAGCTCGCCTTTTTAAAGTAACAAACACGATACAATTTAAAGAGCCGCTTGGATGTTTTTATATAGCCGCTCTAATCAAGAGATGAGAGATTTATGAGCACTTATACTCCACCACTACAAGATGCCAGCTTTCTACTAAACCATCTGATCGATCTAGATCAGCTATGCAGTGAACAAAACCTAGACGAAGTTAACTCTGAGCTAGCCAATGTTATCGTTGAGGAAGCAGGCAAATTAGCCTCTGATGTTTTAGCCCCTTTAAACTGGGTAGGCGACCAAAACGGCGCTACAGTTGCAGATGGTGCAGTACAAGAAACCGCAGGCTTCTCCGATGCCTATCAGCAGTTTGTCGAAAATGGTTGGGCTACGCTAACGGGTCCTGAAGAGTTTGGTGGCCAGGCGCTACCCAATGTCATAGGTACAGCCGTAAATGAGCTGTGGCATTCGGCCAATATGGGCTTTGCACTCTGCCCTATGCTAAGCCAAGGCGCTGTAGAAGCTCTGATTGCGCATGGTAGCGACGAATTAAAATCACAATACTTACCACAACTGATTAGTGGTGAATGGACCGGTACCATGAACCTGACTGAACCAAACGCAGGTTCGGACCTAGCAGCGGTAGCATCCAAAGCCATCCCTGAAGGCGATCACTACAAGATTACGGGCCAGAAGATCTTTATCACTTGGGGTGATCACCAGATGACATCAAACATTGTGCATCTAGTGCTTGCTCGCCTGCCAGATGCACCTGCCGGTGTTAAAGGCATCTCCCTGTTTATCGTGCCTAAATATCTTTTAGATGAGCAAGGCCAACCGGGTGAATTAAACGACGTAAGCTGCGTATCCCTAGAGCACAAACTGGGTATCCATGGCAGCCCAACCTGTGTCATGAGCTTTGGTGATAACGAAGGCGCAATCGGTTACCTCGTAGGTGAAGCAAACAAAGGCCTGAGCTACATGTTCACAATGATGAACCATGCTCGCCAATCGGTAGGCCTACAAGGTCTGTCTATCTCCGAGCGCGCTTACCAACAAGCACTGCAATACAGCCAAGAACGCTTCCAAGGCAGCAATCCTGATGGCAGCAAAATTGCGATCATCAATCACCCAGATGTACGTCGTATGTTGATGGCGATGAAAGCAGGTAATGAAGCAATGCGTGCTCTTGCCTATACCGCTGCTGCGGATATTGACCGCGCACATCATGGCGATCAAACAAGCAAATCACGGGTAGAGTTTTACACGCCAATTGTTAAAGGCTGGATGACTGAACTCGCACAAGAGCTGACATCACTGAATATCCAAGTTCACGGCGGCATGGGTTTCATCGAAGAAACTGGTGCGGCACAACATTACCGTGACGCCCGTATTTTACCGATTTACGAAGGTACTACAGGTATCCAAGCCCTTGACCTTATCGGTCGCAAAACACTGTTTGATAAAGGCGTTGCGCTATCGCAACTGCAAGCCGATGTTCAAGCCACAACTGAACTGCTACTTCACTCAGATTCAGAAGCCCTACAAGAGCTTGGTAAAAAACTAACAACTGCACTTCGAGATGCGACCTCGGCCGGTCAATTTATCCTAGAAAATGCGGGCAGCGATAAACAATTAATGGGCAATATCAGTGTCGATAATCTCATGATGATGGGCTACCTAACTGGTGGCTGGCTACTAGCGCAAGGCGCCATCAAAGCTGAAGAGCTAAAAGGCGCGGATAACGACTACGGCGATGGCTTCCTTAACGCTAAAGTTTCTACCGCATTGTTCTTTGCTGACCATTACCTACCAAGAGTAAGCCAACATGCAGCAACCCTACAGACTGGCTTAAATCATACTTTTGCTTTGGATATTGAACAGCTTTAGACCTTCGTTTTTACGCTCTTCACGATGGTGGTGTTACCACTCCGGAGCTGTTGGGCTCCTTTAGGCTTAAAGGCCTCTTTGCCCTCCTTTTAGGAGGGCTTTTTTGTACTTATAGCGAGGGGAATAATGCAGATACTTTGTCTTTAATCTCGGAGAACCTGACCTTTTCGCAACTACCAAAACCAACTAGTTGTCTGATTTTATTTCGGCTAAAGGCAGGAAGGGATACACCGGCTAAAAACCGGCTGTAGCTGCCAGCACCGATTTGTGATTCCGACTGACCTAAACGCTCTTTCAACTCTGTTAACTGCAGTATCAGTTCAGAATCGTTTGGCAATACGGGCTCCGAGGAATAACTTAGTTTAGCAATTTCACCACGACAGGCCGAGCAATGACCACACGTTTCTGGTGCAAGTTGATCATCAAAATAACGTGCTAAATTTGCAGTTAAACACCGATCCAATTCAAAAAAGCGAATTAACTGAGCAATACGCTGAACTTCTTTCTCCTCTTTTTCGCTAAAATAATCAGCAAGGGATTGAGCCAATTGAGGTTCAGCAAGTTTATTGGCATTAACTGCAAAGACTTCGGTAATCTTCTTAGTCTCAAGCGCGATCAACTGCTGCTCTTGCAGGTATTCCATCGCAGAAATAACCCGCTGCCGATCACAACCATAATGCTGATAAAGGCTTTCAAAATCTAAATTCCCCCACACTTTTTTAAACTGGGTATGTTGGAAAATAGCTTCTATAAACTGACGCCGCTCATCTTTAAATCGCTCTAATATCGCTTGCTGATCGACCAAAAATTTATACTTAAAATCAGCAAAATAGGAGTATTTAGGCTGAATAACACCTCGAAGCTCTAACTGTACCAAAAGAGTTTTTAGCGGAAGCTGGCGAATATTAGAAGCGCTGGATAATGGAGATACCTGCATTTCCCATATCTGATCACTCTCCTCATCCCGAATATTGTTGATCACATATTCGATGCCCGGTAGCTCTGGCGTATCACCGTATATGAAGTTCTCTACCGTAGTTATACCATCCAGATTGGCCAAGGTAATACAGTGAGATAGCTGACCATCCCTACCGGCCCTACCGATTTCCTGGCTGTAGTTTTCAATAGATTTCGGCAGATCATAATGGATTACAAAGCGAACATCAGACTTATCAACCCCCATTCCAAAAGCGATAGTCGCAACCACAACACCAATTCTTCCCGCCATAAAATCAGTTTGAATGTGATGTCGAAGCTCATTGTCCAAACCTGCATGATAAGCAACTGCCGCGATTCCTTGCCGCTGTAGGTGATTGGCAACCTCCTCTGCTGTTTGTTGTAAAGTGACATACACAATACCTGCACCGTTTTGCGTAGCAACAACGTGAGCTAGCTTGGCCTTTTTATCCCCTTCATTAACCGGCAATACAGATAAATCCAAATTCGAGCGATAAAAACCTGTTTGAACTATATGCTCCGTAGCAATATTAAAGCGCTGCGCCATATCTCTTTTAACTTTTCGGGTAGCAGTCGCCGTCAGTAATAATACGGTCGGAATGTTTAATTGCTGACAATACTGAGGGAGTTTCAAATAATCCGGGCGAAAATTATGCCCCCACTCAGAGATACAATGCGCCTCATCCACCACCAACATTGAGATTGGCACAGAGCTAATAAACTCTCGAAAACGCTCATTCTTAAACCGCTCAACAGAGACCATCAAAATCTTAATATTGCCCTGACGAATATCCTTCATAACCTGACGGTTTTCATCAGGCGTCAACGTCGAATCTATACTTGCCGCAGCAATCCCTTTTTCTTTTAAAAAAGCTAACTGATCTTTCATCAGCGCTAATAACGGCGAGACAACCAAGGTCAAATTAGGTAGATGAATCGCTGTAAATTGATAGCAAAGCGATTTGCCTGCACCCGTTGGAAATACTGAGAGTGTCGATTGACCATCAAGTAACTGACGAATTGTTTGCTCTTGCCCATCCCGAAATTGATCGAACGAAAAGTGTTGTTGTAGCGATTGTTGCAGATCCATAGAAAATTCCTTAGCGCTAAATCCATTTAGCGATGCTGGTGAAGTTATTTGGAACTATACGTGAGGCAATAGCTATCACGCAAAATGAAAAGCACTTGCTCATCAGGACTAGTGCTTTATGGCACGTTTAGTGCTGTACATTAAACAAACAACATAAACGAAAGGAAACTTTAACCATTTAGACATAATCAAGTGCAAAAATGCTGCACAAGCACAATAAATGTACAATGGAGCTGATCATGGAAATTAATAAGTACTCTTCGGTCATTAGATCTATTGTTATCGATGATAACTTCACCGCTTGGGCTTCCGCTAAGGATAAACCTCTGTTTTGCGCTCAACTAGCAGACCTTGAGGGTGAACACCCTATTATCAAAGAAATCGTCTCTGGGGCTATCAATCAGATATTTTCAAGAAAGGCAGAAGTTAGAGGGCATGATGTTATTTAATTAGCCCTTGTCCGCTTTAACCGACTAGCAAACGTTGTAAGTTTGCCCAGATCTCGATTAAGAACCATATTTTTGTGGATTACTTAGCAGCACACCCTAAATGCGGGTTTCCTGTTTGGCTCTGAAACGGTAGAATTTTCTTCTTTTTTCTCAGTGTATGGAATATCGCAATGGGTCGAGCCTATCAAAACCGTAAAGAGTCGATGGCAAAAACATCCGATGCTAAGGCTAAGGTTTACAGTAAATTTAGCCGTGAAATCTATGTTTGTGCGAAAGCAGGCGGCATCGAAATCGAAGGAAACCTTGCATTAGCAGGCTTAATCGAACGTGCTAAAAAGGCTCAGGTGCCTGCTCACGTAATCGACAAAGCGCTAGATAAAGCTAAAGGCGGCGGCGGTGAAGATTTCTCTGAAGCTCGTTATGAAGGTTTCGGCCCTGGCGGCTGCATGGTTATCGTTGAGTGTCTAACCGATAACCCTAACCGTACCTTTGGTGATGTTCGTAACTGCTTTAACAAAACCAAATGTAAAATTGGTTCTCAAGGCAGCGTAAGCCACATGTTCGACCACAGTGCGATCTTCGTATTCAACGGCGATGACGAAGATGCTGTGCTAGAAGCGCTAATGATGGAAGACGTAGATGTAACAGATATCGAAGCCGAAGACGGCAAGATTACTGTTTTCGCACCTCACACTGATTACTTTAAAGCGAAGAAAGCGCTTCAAGAAAACATTGAAGGTCTGGACTTAGACGTTGATGAGATCCAATTCGTACCTCACAACGGCTCGCCTGTATCAGCAGACGACCTTCCAATGTTCGAGAAATTTATCGATATGTTGAATGATCTCGACGACGTTCAGAACATTTATCACAACGCTGAGATCTAATCTCTCGCTAATTCTAAAAAGCCTGCTTATTCAGCAGGCTTTTTTATTGCCTGAATTAGTTTAACCCGATAAAAAAAGCGCCGTTTACTCACGTAAACAGCGCCTAAAATAAGACCTTTCGTAAATAACAGAACCCAAACTTTCCTATGACATATCGAAAGGCCTTCCCGTCTTACAGGATGTATTTATTGACTGTGCTGCGTATAGAAAAGTTCCATTAGTAAAATAGATTTTTTTCTACAGACTTCTAATACAAATGCAATATGGGAAAATAGTATCGCCAAACAAAGGACCCGTTTATCGACCAATAAATAAACAAGCCCTTGTTCGAAGGGTTACTTCATATTGTTCATTTCTTTAAATTTAGCCATCAAAGCAACAGGCTGCTTTTTCTTGTTGTTTTTGTTTAGAACAAATACAACTGTCTGACCTTGAGGACCCGCAGCGATCTGAGTGAAACGGTATGGTGCTTCACCTACAGTACGTACGTCTTCCATATCTTCAAGAGTACTGAAAACATATAGACGGCCATCTTCGCCACGCATTTCGCCGTAGAAGCTTTCTGCACCAGCCATTTCGCCATTAAACATATCGATACTAGCGATACCAGACATTTTCTTTTTGTCTGCGCCAGTTAGACCGAATACCAATGTTTCGCCTTTAGGGCCACCACCAATAAATACTTTACGGTAAGAAGTTTCGCCAACTGTTAGGAAAGACTGATAAGTTGTGAAATCGTCAAACACATAGTGACGACCTTCGTGAGAAACTTCGTATAGGTCATCATTGTTTAGTTGTGCAACTTCTTTAGTTTCTTCCTGCTTCGCCTGATTTGTGTGGCAACCAGTTAGAGCAATCATTGCGCCTGCAACAACAGCGCCTGCGATCAGTTTTTTCATGGGGTGAGCCTCAATAAGTTCTTATAAAAAATATCAGGCGAAACTTTACCGAGACTCTATGACAGAACGATGTCAGTTTGATTCATCCAACCAACTGAATGTAATAAATGTGGTCAGCAATACCAACGCAGCAATTGCATGAGGAAATGGGAAGAGGACGCAAAGACTAAGTACGCAGATCCAGAGTAGTTTAATTTTATTTCGCTTAGCGCGGTGCTTAGCAGTGAATAAACGCCGATAGAAGTGATCTTTATCAGGGGTTTGATCACGCATCCATTCTGGCGCAAGCAGCATAAGAAAAAAATTGAATAAGTGATTAACCACAACCGTCACCTGCCCATATAAAAAAGACCTGTAACACAGGCCTTTAAAGCATAGATAAGCTCTTAGTAATCTGCCACTCGATACAATACGGAATCATGATAACCCGTTGTAACTGGAATTACTCCCGAGAGCTTCGCGTTTAACTCTGGGTCACCGCTGTCTACTATTAGCGGACGGCCTTCCAGTTCACGCAGTTTTGTTTTGGTCGCAATCACATTGATATTTTCTTTGCCAATTCGCTTAAGCAATGCGGGGCTCAGCTGCTGATTGCCACGCCCAACAATATGCCCTTGACCACCGATCAATGTAATCACTAGTTCGCAAGGCTCACCTTCGGTTAACTCCAGTAGTTGTTGTGCTGTGCAGTCTGAAGCAACGATCTCGTTATCTTTAATCAGATCGACCCCTAACAAGGTATTTGGCAAACCTAACTGTTCCATCACCGCAGCTACCGTAGAACCAGAACCCATTACATAGTAAGAATCGGGATCCATCTTTTCGATCACATCTGCTGCGATATCATCCAACACCAGCTCTTCGGATTCTTTACCGCCATTTTTTACGTGCTGTAAAAAACGGTGCTCTTGAGGCACAACTAGCTCGCCATAATATTTAGCGCGAACACGCCCTTCTCTGAACGCCTCTTCATCAATATCACGGACTTCCTGATCACCTAGGGTAACTAATTCACCTTTCACCAGCATGGCAACAATTTCACCCGCTGCTTTAGGCGTCACCGCGTATACACCAGAGTGTATTTTGACACCTGCCGGCACACCCAGAACCGGTACTTCACCGGCAATCGATTCGCAGATATTACGAGCGGTACCGTCACCTCCGGCAAATAGGATGATATCAACCCCTGCAGCAACCAGATCTTTGGCAGCTCTTAAGGTATCTTCTGCATGAGTATTGCCTGATTCGATCTGGCCAACGACTTGCGGTTCAAACCCAGCTTTAACGGCAACCTCTTCACCCATTTCAGCAGGATAAGTGATAACTTGGATATCTAAACCTTGAAGTACTTCCAAAGCCTGGAGGGTACGTAAGCCCGCTTTAGGTTCAGCACCTAATTCCAGAGCTTTCTTCGCGGTCTCCTCACCGTCACTTCCCTTAAGCGCGACACTGCCGCCAACTCCTGCTAAAGGGTTAATAATAAGACCGAGTTTAAACACCTATGATCTCCAAATTACCGGTTTCAATTAAAAATTGCTGGTATACAAAAGCAGCTAGAATGAGGTGGGTGTCATCATCCATCTCTTCAAATTCAACACCGTGGCTCACCACTTTGGTCAAACCATCTTCTGCCGCTTGCACACTTCTTATCACAACAGGGGTGAGCACGACCTGATCGGCACCTGCCACTTGAAAGCGCGTCGTAATAAATAACTTGTCACCTTTTTTACCTAGGGTAACGGGCGCATCTATACAGGCACCTTTGATACTAATATCAGTACAGTAAGCATTGATAGGCCAATCTAATCTTAGCCCTTTACCCAACTCAAATTCATCAATCGACACCATCAAATTAACAGGCACGCGCGTGTGACTGCGTATGCGCCTAACTTCAGTATCAGTTGGATATTCAAGGTGCCAATAAGCAAACGGGCTGGTCTGTATTTTGAGTACCTTAGCACTGAAGGCACAGATAAAGTTACCACTCATCAAACGGACGGTAACTCGCGAACCCACGTTAATGGAATTCGAGGTACGTGGTGCTGAAACCATCATACTACCGTTTTCTCGATAGCCTAATAGCTGGACCGAATAACGCCCACGGGGAGTACGCGTTTCTATCTGAACCTTTTCACCCACTTTAGGGTTCAGTTCAGCAAGAGTTCTAACGGATTTTAACTGTGCTAACGCTTCGGTCATTCAAGGTTCTTATAACTGCATTAATAAAGACTATAGCTTAAGGGATTTAGGGTTAGTCTGCGAGCTGAAAACCCAATGCCGATAGCTCTTTTGGATTCGTTGCATTAGCCACTTTTAGAGATGCAAATTCACGACGTACCCTATACTGCTTACGAAGTTGATCAAACGCTAGTTTTTGATCTGCCTCCGGTAATTCTAACGTTCCTCTCAAGAGTTGATCATCCACCTGTGGATCGTAAATCAACGTCATCAATTCTAACGCTGTTAAACTCCCCTGCTCCTTAAATGACAATTCCGCCTCTGGAAGAAAATCGGTTAGAGGCTCTTCACACCTAACCTGCAAATGCTTACATAGTGCTTGATAGAGCATGTAAGTGCCTCGAATTTTGCCATCTAAGCTATAGCCTGCTATATGCGGTGATACGAATTCACAACGTGCAGCTAACTCTGCATTGACCGCGGGTTCATGCTCCCAAACATCTAAGGCAAAAAGCAGATCAGAACGCTGCTGGCCAACTTTAAGCAAAGCAGTGTTATCAATCACAGGGCCACGTCCCGCATTAATAACAATCGCATTTTTACGCAGTGTCTGGAGTTGCTCAGTCGATAGCAGATGTTTTGTCGGGTGATCACCATCTAAGGTAAGTGGGGTATGCAAACAAAGGACATCAGCTTGCTCAAGCAAAGTGTCTAGATCAGAAAAACCAGCTTCTGATTCAGCCCGAGGTGGGTCATTTAGTAAAACCTTGAAGCCTAACTTTTCAAAACGTTTTTGTAATCTCCCACCAACGTTGCCTACGCCAATAATGCCATAGGTTCTTTCCTTAGGATCAAACTGATATTTCGCCGCCAATTGATAGATCACACTTAATACATATTCCACAACAGCATCGGCATTACAGCCGGGCGCATTGGCAAACGCGATATCGTTGTCTTCCAGATAAGCCTTATCGATGTGATCGGTACCTATAGTCGCGGTTCCGACAAATTGCACCTGACTACCCTGTAACAGCGCTTTATTAACTTGAGTGATAGAACGAACTAAAAGTACATCAGCATCTGAAAGTTGCTCTGCGGATAAGCCTCGACCAGCACAGAGTCTAACTTCTCCAAAACGAGAAAAAATAGCCTCAGCCATAGGCATATTCTCATCAGCCAAGATTTTTAGTTTCCGGTTCAACAATTTATCTATCTCCAGTCTTTACAAACCGCGCGATATCAGGCTCAATGCGCGGTTTTCATTGGCTATCAGCGGGCAAAACCTGCTGTCATTCTACGGATTACATCAGTTTGATCATACGCTGGCAAAAACAACAGGAATACTACATCGTTCGGATGTACCAAGACCTGGTCGGTGATTGGATTGTAACCCAAAGTTGGGGTAATTCGACTGACGATAAAAACGAGTGTAATCAAACAGTTGCCAAATCATATCAAGATGCTCGTTTTATTGTGAGAGAAATTCGTAAGCAATTAAAAACTGAGGGTTTTAGGCTTATCGCTCGCAAGGAAACTCAGTTGGGATTTGAATTTGACCCTATTCATATAGATACACCAAAAAAACATGCTCTACTGTTTTCAGAAAAATTATTCTGAGCGCATTCCCTTCTATATTCCCCTACCACCGTTAAAAATCTCTACTAAAGTACAGCATTTACCCTATTTTTGTGATGATATATTCCTGTATATAAGCTTGTAATACAGGCAGTTAGGGTACTATCAAGAAATATCTATAAACACTTGTAGCCTTAACTATCACCTCCCCTAAATAACAACAAAATAGGGAAATTGCATGAACAGGTCCATTTCTAGCTTTTACTTTAAAAGTTTTTTTGCGGCAGTTTTTATTATTGTTATTGCTGGCGCAGCATCATTCTATTTAGGAGTCGACAGCACTGCGCTGATCATTCTGATCGTCACCGCTCTTTTAGCATCAAGTCTTTCAATCCTAGTGTTACACAACTCAGTTTTAGGCAAACTGAGCAAAGAAGCCTCTCTAGTTAATGCTAATAAAACTGACGAATTAGAATTACTCCCGACTTTATTTGGCGACCTGTTCAGTAATCGCCAAGGCAATGAAGATGTCAGCGCTAAGCTATCCTCTAGCGCAAACGCAAACGCCGTAGCAGCAGCTGAGGTTTCCTACTCAGCAGATACCCTAAAAACTAAGCTCGATAATCAAGTTCAAGAAGTCTCTCAAATTGCACAGAACTCTGAAGAGATGACTGTGACTGTCCAACATTCTGCACAACAAGCGGAAATTGCCGCAGATATGGCAATTCAAGCGAAAACCACGGGGGCAGAAGGTCAACAAGCGCTGACAGAAGCGATGGGCAACATTCGCGAGCTTAACTCTCAAGCAGCTGAGACATTAACACTCATCGAGCAGCTGAATGAGAAATCTCTGAAAATCCAAGATGTGACCAAGGTTATTGAAGAGATTGCTGAGCAAACCAACTTGCTTGCACTTAACGCAGCAATCGAAGCTGCTCGAGCTGGTGATCATGGACGCGGATTTGCCGTTGTTGCTGACGAGGTAAGACAACTCGCTTCCAGAACGGCCAGCGCTACCGGTGAAGTAGAAACAATTGTTGACGAGATCCGCGCTGAAACTCAGCAAGTTGTTGCGCGCATTAAGACCCTATCCGGTGATGTCGAAAGCGGCACTGAAGCAATGGAACTTATCAGCAATCAACTAGGGGGGATTTCAGAGCAATCTTCCGCTGTAGAAGAACAGATCTCAGTTATCGCCGAAGGCGCTCGTGCCAATCGCCAGAACCTAGAAGTCATCTTTAACTCTCTGCAAACGGTTCGCCACGAACTGGAAGAAAGTGATGTAGAGGTTAGCCAACTTGCGACTCAAGCATCAGCGTTGATGGAGGCTGCTGAAAGATCCAATGCGATCTTAGCCGCATCCTCAGACCAAAACTTCCATCAACAGTTCTATCAGATTGCACGTGATACTGCTGATCAAGTAGCCGAATCATTCCAACAAGCACTATCTTCCGGGCAAATGCATGAAGGTAGTTTATTTGATCGCAACTACGTACCCGTAAATGGTACTAATCCGCAAAAATATACAACGCAGTTTGATAAATATTGCGATCAAATTTTACCAGGCATTCAAGAGCCAGCGCTTTCTCGTCATAACAAAATGGTCTACGCCATTGTGACTGACCCGAACGGCTATGTCCCAACTCACAATAATCAGTTTGCTAACCCTCCTACGGGTGACTTTGAAACCGATCTTGTAAAAAGCCGAAGTAAACGCCTGTTTAATGACCGAACGGGCGCACGTTGTGGTTGCCATACCGAAACCATGCTTCTACAAACTTATAAGCGTGATACCGGTGAAATAATGCACGACCTATCGGTACCTATCTATATCAATGGTCGCCACTGGGGTGGTTTACGCATAGGTTATTGGCCAGAAAATCACTAGTTAAACTTTCTAAAAAAGCCGCTTTCATAGCGGCTTTTTTTTACACCTGAAACAATTTATTACTTAAGATTAAGTGCATATAATCTAATCATATAACCCGCATGGCGTTTGTCCATGCTGATATCCCTTTAAAACCAATAATATAGATTGCGGGAAGAAGATGAAGAAATTTGAATTTTCCGAGATGCCAAATAAAGAGGGTTTCTTCGGTCAATTTGGTGGGCAAGAGATCCCACCAGAACTTAAAAAAATCATGGATGAGATCAACGACGCCTACGAAGAGATCCGCCAACAACCGGAATTCCAACAAGAGCTAGACACGCTATTTGCTGACTATGTTGGCCGTCCAAGTCCGATCTATCATGCAAAACGTCTAAGTGACAAATTAGGTGGCGCACAGATCTACCTAAAACGTGAAGACCTGAACCACACAGGTGCACATAAGATCAACCACTGCCTAGGTGAAGCCCTTCTTGCAAAATATATGGGCAAAACTAAAGTGATCGCCGAAACAGGTGCTGGCCAACACGGCGTTGCTTTAGCAACGGCCTGCGCACTCGTAGGCATCCCTTGTGAAATTCACATGGGCCAAGTAGATATTGAGAAAGAGCACCCTAACGTCACCAAAATGAAAATTCTTGGTTGTAAGTTAGTACCCGTCACTCAGGGTACCGCGACATTGAAGGATGCGGTGGATAGCGCATTTGAAGAGTACCTAAAAGATCCCGTTAACTATATCTATGCAATCGGCTCAGTGGTCGGTCCTCACCCTTTCCCGAAAATGGTCCGCGATTTCCAAAGTGTTATTGGTAACGAAGCACGCGAACAGTTCGAAGCGAAAAAGGGCCAGCTACCAAATTACATCACCGCTTGTGTAGGTGGTGGTTCAAACGCAATGGGGTTATTTACCGCATTTTTGAATGATGAAGCGGTCAATATTGTTGGGGTTGAACCTGCAGGGAAAGGCTTAGACACCTCAGAGCATTCAGCAACGTTGACTCTTGGTAAACCAAGCTCTCTTCACGGCATGAAATGTTATGTCCTTGAAGATGACAATGGCGAACCTTTACCTGTTCACTCAATTGCCTCAGGCCTTGATTACCCTGGTGTAGGCCCTCAGCACAGCTACCTTAAAGAGCTCGGACGCGTTGAATACGAAACCGCTTCTGATCAAGAGTGCCTAGATGCCTTTATGACCCTATCTCAGGTTGAAGGCATTATACCTGCACTGGAAAGCTCTCATGCTGTTGCATGGGCAATGCGTAAAGCACCTGAACTATCAAAAGACCAAACCATCCTTGTAAACCTATCAGGCCGTGGCGATAAGGACGCCGATTACGTCGCAGACAAACTGGGGCTGTAACCATATGTTCGATGGTGCAACAGATTTCTGTTGCACCCGCCCCACTTACAAGCCCTCATGCAACTTGAAGTTGTTCTTCCTTAACTAAATTTTTCCATTCTAAACGATCACTAAAATGCAGCAGTTTTAACTCACCAGAATAATCTTCTATAAGCGCCGAGCAGTTCTCAATCCAATCACCGGTATTTGCGTAAACCACATCGGTTGCGTCGTCATATTCTGGGTAATGAATATGACCGCAAATCACTCCATCAAAACCACGTCTTTTAGCTTCAGCCTTACACTCGGTTTTATAACGGTGGATAGCATGCTTAGCTCCGCGAATATTATCTTTGACCTGCCCTGCTAAAGAGTAAAACGGACGGCCACTGATTTTCCGTAATCGATTGGACCAGCGATTTAGGAAAAGTAGGAAATCGTAGGCTAAATCACCTGCCCACTTTGTCAGCCAAGTGTGCTTCATATACGCATCCATGGCATCGCCATGCATGATTAAAAATCGCTTATCCTTAACGGTCTTAAATTCATGTTCATGAATGATCTCTATAGGCCCGAAACATTGACCGTCAAAGTGACGCAAAGGGTCATCATGATTACCAGGCACGTAAATAACATGCGTACCCTGGTCAGCGAGCTCATAAAGTTTTAAAAGTATTCGATAATGTTCTTCAGGCCAGAACAGTCGGCGCTTCAATGACCATAGATCGACAATATCCCCAACCAAATACAAGGTTTCACATTTGATTGAAGATAAGAATTGATACAGATAATCAGCCTTACAGTCTTTGAAACCGAGATGAACATCGGAGATAAAAATAGTACGAGCATTGATAAGTGCAGACACGGTCATAAATTCTCTCTTTATGAGTTATGACCAGTCTGAAAAACTATCGTGACAACTTTCTAACGAAAAGATGAAAAATTGGTGACGCTGAACCGAAAAAGAATCGCCAAAGTTTTCTTAATGTTATTTCTAAGAACCGGGGTAACAAAGAAAGGATACTTAATCGGCTGAGAAGCTATATTCCCGCTCGATCTTAACCACTTGCACTGTATAAGCGCTATACCAATGTTTCTGCCCCTGTTGTTGCGCTAAGTGATGTTCGGGATCTTTTTTCCAAGCTAATATATCGGCTTCGTTTTCCCAGTAGGAGATTGCAATCTCTTGTTCCCCTTCTGTTACTGCAATAAAGTCTAGACAACCATACTTTTCAAAAGCCAACTGACGCATTCGCGCGACAGTTTCTAAATATTGTTCGTCCTGTTTTCCTGTATTTGCTCGAAAGATAACTGCGTACACAACTGAACCTCTATGCTTTATGGCCTATCAATAAAGAGCTGAAGTAGATCATCACTGACCCTGATATCCGCTGAACCCACCGACCTGCGGAAGAGTGCTTACTGCGAGCTTTTAGTTTATCAATCATCAACGTCATACCGATAAACCAAAAAGCAATAATGACTGCATGGATAGCCACTAGAACAAACGCTGCTAGATAACTAGACGAGCCAAATTGAACAAATTGCGGGAATGCCGCTAGATAAAACATCGAAACTTTCGGGTTTAGTAACTGAGTCAAGAAGCCTTCGATAAAGCTTCCAAGTAAAGATTTAGCCCTTTTGTTATTCGCTGTATGTTGAGCATCTGCTTGATCAATTACCGGAGTCAAAAAAGATTGGTAGATCGCTTTAGCGCCTATATAGAACAGATAGAGTGCACCCAGTAATTTGATTACAAAGAATAATTCAGCAGATTGGAGCAGAAGTGCGGACAATCCCAAAATTGAAAAAGCGCCATGGAAAAATGTAGCGGTAAACAAACCTAGGACATTAGCAAAAGAAGCTGTACGGCCCTGAACAGAGGCTGTTTTTACAATTAATACACCATTAGGACCTGGTGAAATCACTAGCAGTAGAGCAACGATTGAAAAGGTTATTATCTCTTGCATACCCGCCCCCTCTTTTTTGAAGTACGCAATTATAACACAGAGAATTTAAGCAAAAAAAAACCGGATCCCCTTGGGGGTCCGGTTAAGCAATTTGCTTCAATGACAAGAGCCATGTGCTTGTAGCTTCTGCGGAGGCAGATGTGCTAACACATACACGAACATGCAATATCGCTAGTGCATGGCGGCCTAGCTAGTGAGGGGAGCCTGCCGCCTGCCGTGTTGATATTCATAATATATGAATGAGAATGATTTGCAACTATATTAACAATAAAAATGGGAATATTTTCACTGCGTATGTTGTACTCCTACTAAGAGTACAACTGGACTTTGTCCGCTACTAAATCAATATCTACAGTAAGGGGCTTATCTGTCGACCGCCTTCCCTCTGGACGTTGTCTGGAGTAGAACAGAGCTTCATCGACTTGCTTCCGCTTTGCTCTGTTGAGTCTTCTATCAATATGTGAGTGCCTCCGTTCATCTCCCCTATATAGCGAGAATAGATGTTTATCTCGCCACTCTTTTGCAAGTTCAATGCAGGGCAAACGGGGACTTATTGGGACGTCTATAAAATCAGGATCGGACCAATAGAAAAAGATGCCATTTTTATCAATATCTTTAACTAATCTCACCTATAACTCCTCGTAGCTTTTCACTACGGTTTAAGGTGAGCTTCCATGCCCTAGTATCTAAGAAAGGAATGTACCCTTGAGTGTAGCATATAAATTAGAACCAACTTATGTAGACAAATTTATTCAGCATAAGTTCGTTCAATATAGATGAAGGTGAACATTACCTATAGATAGCAAAAAGCCGGATCAAAGATCCGGCTTTTTGAAATAAACTGAACAAGTGAGGGTTCAGTTTAAGACATTGATAATCAAGGGGAGTACCAACGTCAGCACTATTTTTCAGTGAGCAGTGAAAAATAATGCAAAGTTCGGCAATGACTGTGAGGTGAGGTCGTGCATTGCCTATCACTTATGAGCGATTACGAGATTATCGATAATGAGAACGATTTTCAACTACGTTTGATAAATAATTTAATTTTTTGCTTTTATGTCTCTACTCTTTTCTTAACGCAAAACTCTAGACGTAGAGTAATGAGAATGTAGCCCTTGATCTGCACTTACATATTTACCTAACGCTAATTTAGCTAAAGAGATCAGGTATGAATGGGATTACTAAAGAAAGATAGACATTAAAAAGCCGGATCAAATGATCCGGCTTTTTAAAATAAACTGAACCGGTGAGAGTTCAGTTTGCGACACTGATAATCGAGGGGAGTATCAATGTCCGCGAAAACTTTCAGTGAGCAGTGAAAGTAGACGCTAAGGTCGGCAATGTCAGTGAGGTGAGGTCGTTCATTGCCTATCACTTATGAGCGACTACGATATTAATGCTATTGAGAATGATTAGCAACACCATTTTATAAAAATTTAAATTTATCTTTCGCTCACTTATAGAGTACCTTTAGCGCCTCACCTGTAACGCTCAAATTTAGCCTATGAATTCAAAAAATATACAAGCTGATCTCATGTTACTTTTAGTTGCATGCATCTGGGGATTTGCTTTTGTCGCGCAGCGACTTGGGATGGAATCTTTAGGACCATTCGGTTTTAACGCATTACGATTTCTACTTGGTGCTTGCTCCCTACTCCCACTGCTATTTTTATTTAAAAGATCAGCGCACTGCTCTGATAATAGAAATCTTGTAATAAGCGGCACTTTAGCTGGGCTAGTACTTTTTGCCGGTGCCTCATTTCAGCAAGCCGGCTTAGTCTATACGACTGCTGGTAATGCTGGGTTTATCACTGGGCTATATATCATCCTCGTACCCATCATTGGTTTAGCGCTAGGACAAACAACTAACATCAATACTTGGCTAGGAGGCGTTTTCGCTGTTTTGGGTTTGTATATACTCAGCTTCCGAGATCTCAGTGCCATAAACTTCGGCGATATATTAGAATTATTGGGAGCCGCATGCTGGGCTATACACGTGCTACTTATTGCACAACTAGCCCCAAAACTTGATAACCTTCGATTAGCTATAATTCAATTTTTAGTTTGCGCTGTTTGCAGTGGACTCGTAGCAATGACTATCGAATCCAATAGTTTTACGCTGGATAATGCATTCAACTCCTGGGGACCTATTGCTTATGCAGGCTTTATTTCTGTAGGCATTGCTTACACATTACAAATTTTTGCCCAAAGACACGCCCCTCCAGCTCATGCCGCCATCATTATGAGCCTTGAAGCTGTAGCCGCAGCTTTTGGTGGATGGTTGATTCTAGAAGAACAGTTCAGCACGCTAGGCATACTAGGCTGTGGCTTAATGTTATTTGGTATGCTGCTTTCACAACTGCCTTCAATCTATAAGAAGAGAACCTGAGATGTCCCAATTAAAAAATATTCCAACCAACATCATCACTGGTTTTTTAGGGACAGGTAAAACAACAGCTCTAAATCATCTGCTAGCTCAAAAGCCCGAAGACGAAAATTGGGCAATTTTAGTGAATGAATTTGGCCAAATAGGCATAGACCAGGCAGTCCTATCGCAAAGTGACGAAGGAGTGAAAGTAAAAGAGCTCGTTGGTGGTTGTATTTGTTGTACGTTAGGCCCCAGCCTTACCTCAACTTTAGCGACGCTGCTAAGGCAAACAAAACCTGACCGACTCATCATTGAACCTACTGGTATAGGCCACCCTGCCGGCATCGTTGATACTCTAAAAAATGAACATTTCAAAGATGTTTTAGAACTACGCTCAATTATCTGCCTCGTTGACCCTCGCTCGATCGAAAACAGCGAGATAACTGAACACCCTACGTTTCAAGACCAAATTAATTTAGCCGATGTAATTGTATTAAACAAAACGGATCTTGCTTCATCAGCACAAGTTTTGGCTACAGAACAAAAAATGGCAGGGCTTTACCCCCCAAAACAAAAGCAAATAGTAACGACCCAAGGGCAGATTAACCTATCACTTCTAGATATCACTCACACGGGCAAAGAAACTAAATCACAACAGCAACACCGACACTTATCTAACAAGGATAATAGTGCAACTCCAATGATCGGTATGCTATTTCAGCCTCGCCCTAAAATTCCGTTTCATAAAGGGAATGTTAATGACGGTTTACATACAATGGGGTGGATATTTAATCCTGATGATAAATTCTCGAACGCCAAGCTCAAAACGGTTCTAAAAGATATTGAAAATGTAGACCGAGTCAAAGGTGTATTTCATACCGATCAAGGCTGGAAATTCTTTAATCAAGTGGGCAATGAACTTAGTATAGAAACCATCGCTTATCGAAGGGATAACCGGATCGAAGTTATTTCCCACCAAGCACATGATTGGAAAAGCTTTGAGCAACAATTAGTCAGTTGCATCACTAACTAATAAAAAGATGTATTCTTGGTGCGACAATTTGTCACTTTTGTTGTCACACTACAAGAACGTAGACTATAGCGGTACTCAGGAACAGATATATGAACGAACCAACTCAGGGTCGTAATACCCTCCCCCTACAGATATTGATTATCTTTGTCATAATCATCGGGTTGGGGTCTGTAATATATTTGCCGCAGCTGTTACAAGAAACGCCCCCTCACACTCGTCAATTGCTAACAGCTCCTGAGTGCGATCTGCATCAAGGAAAATGCCTTGCGGCTGATGATAATCAGCAAGTCGAGCTATCGATCGTTGCAGAAGAGATCAGCTCAAGTAAGCCATTATTGTTTGATGTGACTATCGAAAATATTGCTGCCGAACAGGTCCTAGTCGACCTTCAAGGTAAATCGATGTACATGGGAATCAACCAAACTTTACTGACAAAGATCCCAGGTACGGACAACAGATGGCAAGGGAGTATCACCCTCCCAATTTGTACAACCGGAAAGATGACCTGGGTATCTTCCATTAAGATTGAAGAACAGGGACAAGTTACACAGGCCGATTTTGAGTTTGATGCCCGATAACCTTTAACCTAAAGGACAGATGATTAAATGACCACTTTAAGAAATCTTCTTCTACTAACTCTCGTTATGCTAGCAGGTGTGGCTTTAGCTTTTTACCTTCGCCCACAGCCTGTAGAGCAACGCATCGCATTGGGTGAAAAATTGGGTGGCGACTTTACTCTTCAGTCTCAGCAAGGTGAGCTAAAATTAGAAGATTACCGTGGTAAGGTTGTACTGTTTTTCATTGGCTACGCCTCTTGCCCTGATGTTTGCCCTACAGCCTTAGCTGTAGCAGCCCAAGGGCTCAAAGATCTAACACCTGCTCAACAAGAAAACGTAGCTGGTGTATTTATGAGTGTAGATCCTGATCGAGACTCTCCGGAGAAGCTAGCTAAGTATGCCAACTTCTTCCATCCTAATTTTCACGGCGCTACAGCAGATCGTGAAACAATAGATAAAGTAGTGAAACAGTATGGTGCGTTTTATCGTATGGTTGAGTTAGAAGATTCGGCTCTGGGCTACGCTGTGGACCATTCATCACGCCTGTACTTAATCAACCAAGAAGGCAAACTATCAAAAGCCTTGAACCATGCACTTACACCTATTGAGCTCACTAAAGAGATTCAAGCGTTACTAAGCGAGGAAACATAATGAACAAGAAAACTCTGCTAAATACATGCCTAGCGACATTACTGAGCCTAACATCTCTTTCTGCTATGGCGGAGATCATCACTAGCGACGCTTATGTAAGAGCAGTTCCAGCTGGGTTTGAAAATACAGCTGTTTTTGTAAAGATTACTAATCGAAATAACGGTGATGTATACCTAACGAAAGCGGCCAGCTCAATCGCTGTTAATGTTGAACTGCACAATCATGTTAACAATGATGGCGCTATGATGATGCGCCCTGTAGAGCAAATTAAAATTGGCGGTACCCAAACAGTTGAGCTAGCTCCAGGCGGCTATCACATCATGCTTATCGATCTTAAACGTGATCTTGAAGTGGGTGAAAACATCGAAGTAGATTTAAGCTTTTCTGACGGAACAAAAGTAGAATTGGAAGCGCCAGTTAAAAAAGTAATTGATGGTTTACATTCTCACCATCATCACTAAGGACACAGTAATTTTAAAAGGCCCTGTTTATACAGGGCTTTTTTATTTAGGTGTTCAAAAGATAATCTCTAAACTCCCCTCCCCCCTTAATACCCTCTTTTTAGTCATACAAATTTAATTTCTCATTCTCTCGCAACTGCGTGATATCTGTACTACTTTGTAATCAGACCGTATGCCCAAAAGGCAACTTGGAACGGCCTAATATTTGAGATCACCGCCATTCTAAGGATAAGAGTTGGATCAGCAGGAGGCTGAGCTATGCGTAGTACACCTGATTTCAATATCCATTGGTACCACAGCCTGCAATTTCGCGTTTCTGCAATTTTCCTGACCATCTTTTTTCTAATAATGGTAACCATTATCGCTGTAGTAAGCGCTATTGGTGACCACCTAATTGAAAACCAAGCCTACTTAAAACTGAGTAAGGCGGGCGATAAAGTTGTCTCTGAACTCAACCAGAGAGCCATGATTGCAGAATCAATCGTGATATCCATGGCCGATATCGCCAAAGTGATCCCTTCTGAAGATGAACGTTTTACCTCTTTAATGCTTTCCCTTCTCGATAGAACAGGCTCCAAACATCTGATCGCGGGCGGAGGAACATGGCCAGAACCCTACGCCTTTAATAAAAACCTTGAACGAAATAGCCATTTTTGGGGTCGCGATCAAAACGGAGAGCTGAGCTTTTATAACGACTATAACCTACCTGGAGGTAACGGCTATCATCATGAAGAATGGTACGTGCCTGCTCAGCATTTAGGTAAAAATCAACGTTACTGGTCAAAATCTTATACAGATCCCTACTCACTACAACCCATGGTTACTGTCACAGCGCCTCTCTATTACAATAACAAGTTCTTAGGCGCTACAACTGTCGATCTCAAACTCGAAGGGCTGCAAAAGTTACTCCATGAAGCGACACAAGAGTTTGGTGGATATGCTTTCGCGCTGGATCGTAACGGCAGGTTTCTATCCTTTCCTGATGACAAACTGGCTCGCCTATCAAATCCTTCTTCCGACGAAGGAAGTCTCCTGCCTTACATAACAATGGAAGAGCTAGCAAAAAAGTTTAGGGCATTTGAATCTCTCGCCAGATTACTCCGTATTCAGAATAGATCTCTAAATTCACCTAACGGCATTGAGACCGATACGCTTGCTACATTGCTTGCAAACGATAGTTATCAAATCGATCTGCCAGAAGCAAAAATCATTGCGTCTTTACTAAGTAGACCTGAATTTAAAACTTCTCAAAGAGCTAATAAACTTATTGAACAAGATCACTTTTTAAACGAGGCCGTGTTCGTTACAGTAACCACTATGCCTAAAACGGCTTGGCAGATTGTTACAGTTATGCCAAACAGTTCCGCCCGTAAAGATGCTAAAGCACTCTTTAATCAACTCCTTATGGCTACTATTTTTATTGTTCTGATAGCCATGATACTTGTCTGGGCCCTATTGCGTTACCACCTAACGTATCCTCTCTTTCAACTTACGCAACAACTACAAGAGGGCTTAACTGACGATCATCGCTCACAGCAGTTGATAAAAACAACAGATAAAGGCGAATTAGGTGCTTTAACCCATTGGTTTAACCGCAAGACAGAACAGCTTTTAGAAAGCCAATTTCAAATTCAAAAACTAGCTTTTTTTGATCCTTTAACCGGCCTCCCAAATAGACGATTACTCTATGATCGTTTAAATCAGCGTCTAGCCAGTGCAGAAAGACAACGCTGCAGTGGAGCTGTCATGTTCTTGGATTTAGATCATTTCAAACACCTCAATGATTCTCTAGGTCACAGCATAGGGGATGAGCTGCTTATTCAGGTAGGTAACAGGCTTATCGAGTGTTTACGAAAAGAGGACACTATAGCCCGTTTAGGTGGTGATGAATTTGTTGTTATTGTAGCTCTACCCCGCCTAAATCAAGAACAGATTTATGAACACGCGCGTATTGTGGCTAACAAAATAATCGAAGCTCTCGATGTTCCCTTTGAACTTAAATCTAACCACTTCCATATCACTACGAGTATCGGTATCACCTTCTTCAACCAAGCTCACTTTGGTGCGGAAGAGCTACTTAAGCAAGCCGATACAGCAATGTATCAAGCTAAATCAAATGGTCGACACCATTACTGCTTCTTTGAAAAAGATATGCAAACCAAAGCAGATGAACGCTTACGAATAGAAGCTGAACTTCGCTATGCAATTTCCCACAACGAATTAAATTTGGTTTATCAGCCTCAGGTTAACGTGGACGGAGAATGTGAAAGCGTTGAAACCCTGTTACGCTGGAACCATCCTAAGCGAGGTTTCATTTCACCTGACGAATTTATTCCTATCGCTGAAGAAAGCGGTTTAATCATCCCACTAGGTCATTGGGTAATTGAACAAGCGTGTAGCCAAATGAAAAAGTGGTATACCCAAGGAAAGCCTATTCGCTATATCGCTGTTAACGTCAGCCCGCTACAATTTAATCAAGCTAACTTCGTTAACGATGTGAAAGCCAGTATTCATCGCTTCCAGATAAAGCCCGAGGAACTGATGCTAGAAATAACAGAGGGTGTAATCATTGATGATACTGAATCAGCCATTACTAAAATGCACTCGCTAAAAGAGCTAGGTGTCAAAATATCTATGGATGATTTTGGTACAGGCTACTCCTCCCTTACCTATTTGAGATTACTGCCTCTAGACGAATTAAAGATTGATAAAAGCTTTATCAACGATATCACTACAGATCCTAACGATGCGGTTATTGTCGGTAATATAATCTCTATGACCCACGAGCTAGGCTATTCCGTAATAGCAGAGGGTGTAGAGACATTTGAACAACAACAATTATTGTTGAGACAGGGCTGTAAACATTACCAAGGGTACTATTTCAGCAAACCTCTAAATGAAGAAGATTTAGAAAAATACTTAACCTGCGAAACGTTAACCGCTTAGCTTTTTGCTAATTCACTTAGGAATACTAACAACGTCAGTATTCCTTAATTCAGACAGTGATACCAAAATGTTAAGCATGTTCTTTTAAATAACTTATCAGTTGATCAATATCGATATGGAAACCATCAAAGGCTACCACGCCGTTCGGATCGATCAACGTAACCCAGGGGGTTCCACCTGTACGATAGTTCACCATTGTATTTGGGAAATGGCCTGGATCGGTTCGAGGTAGATTAGAGTTACCCGGATCATGACCAAAAGGCAGTTCCAAACCGTATTTCAGCTGATTCTTACGTAAAGCATCAGCACTATTGATAGAGTGACCTTCAAATGTTGTTTGGATAACCGCTGCTACAATTTTGTCGTCATCAGGGAAGGCAGCTTTCAGCTTCTGCAAATTTGGAAAACCTACAGAATGACAAGAAGGACACCACTCCTGAAAACATTTCAGATAGATCCATTTGCCTCTATGCTCTGATATCAAAAACGGTTCAGTCTTATTCCCTTGGCCATCGATCCAATGATTCACATTTAACTCAGGCGCTATACGCCCCTTGATGCCACGTGTATTTTCTTTAGCTATGGATGGACCAGACATAAGCCCAAATGCGCCTATTCCTGCAATCGCTAAAGCGGCTGATTTAAGCCATTGGCGCCGCGTTAACTCTTGTTTTCTCGGGGTGGATACTAACTTTTCGATTAAATACGACATATTAATCCCATCATCTATGTGAGCTTCATAGACCCCCTCACATCGCGTTAGTTCATAAAACCAACAAAGCCCTTCTTCTTAAATATCTTTAAAATGGTTTGTACCGAAGAGTCGCTCCTGTAGCATGGAAGCAGGTAGATTGATGAGTGGTGTTATGAGAATTGTTGCGATCGCCCTATTCTTCCTAACCAGTACTGCATTTGGCGAGATGCTTGAAACAGAGAACTACAAAATTGTTATCACTAAGGATTGCGATGAAGGCGAAGTTAGTTGTGAAGAGATCACTTATGTAGGCACGTCAAAGAGATCTGGAAACAGTATTCACTTAAAAGGAAAAACTCTGCATCAAACTTGTGCTGATGGCATTACCCCATGTCGCTTTCTTGGTTACCGTTTTCAGAACGGCAATATCTCTTACAACGTTTATGAATCTGGTTTACTGCAAGTGATTCGTGAACCCCAGGAAATACTGATAGAAGAGCAAGGCAGCTGGTCATACGAATAAACCAGCGCGCTAGTTATCGAAGAATAAGAGAGAAAAGGAAAGATCAGATAGAGAACTCTTCTTTCCGCAAAGGCAGCCTACCGCTGTGCTTGCTTAACGCTTCCACCAAGATACCCACACGCTCAGGCAAACCATTATCAAGTAATTCATGAACTGTGCTCAGTACATTCGCTTTGAAGCTATCACTCGCCCCGATATCAGAAGACAGATTATCCGCACTAAAGTTAAATTTATGCCCTGCAGCCTTAGACATTAACCACTCAAATGCTTGCGGTCGGACCTCGACTTTTTCAAATTCTGACTGCTCGTCAGCAGTGCGACCATCAGGTTTATACCAATAACCAAAATCTTCTAATTTTCGACGTTCAGGGCCAGCAACACACCAATGGGCGATTTCATGTAATGCACTCGCATAGAAACCATGTGCAAAGATAACCCGATGATGCGGATTATCTTGGTCTGCAGGCAGGTAGATTGGTTCATCATCCCCTTTTACAAGAATCGTATTTAGGGAGGTTTTAAAGAGCAGATTAAAAAGAGTAATCAGCTCATCAACATTCGGTTCTTTCACTTATGACCTATTAATTACTAATGTAAGGCTGCCAAGTATTTTGTTTTAACCACCAAGTATCACCGCTAATACGGTTAATTCTTGCTGCAACATAACCTTTTACGTCATTATCAGCACGTAATAGAACAACTTCATATTCTGCTGTGCCGGTAGTTCCGCTCTCTTCAAGTAAGTGCCATTGCCCTTTATCGGCTAACCAAGCTTCACCCGTAAAACGGTGAAAACGAATTAACACCCACTGACCTTTTGAGGTATAGGCTGATGCGATACGGAATGCACCATCCTGCACTTGGCTACTGAGCTCATTAGCCATCATAGTGATTTGATCCAACACACCGTTAAATGCGTCAGGCGATACAGGCTCAGATTGGCCGGTCGTATCAGGCTCAACAGCCATAGCTTGAACTTCACTCGCTAAGCCCTGAAGCTGAAGCGCCAACTCTTTATTTTGTTGCTGAAGTTGACCCGTTTGAGATTTAAGCTGCAAAAGATGGTCTTGCACTGCGGTCATTCGATTAGCAATGATATCCAACTGGCTCGCAGGTTGAAGATCTGAAGACTGCGAAGGCTGTGTTGCAGACTTCGGCGCAGGTTGCTCAGGTGTTGAAGCGCTAGGTTGACCGGCATTGTTTGCATTGGCAACGTCGGATTCGGATTTAACGCCCGCCGAGTTACATGCGGTAAGTATGAGTACCGAACAAAGAACAAAAACTTTAGAAAAGGACACTGCGTCTCTCCTGACCTGCAGATCGAAAGACGCTATTTTAACCCATTGCTCGGCAGTTGGAAGCTTTAGAAAGGAATAGCTATTTAGACAGAAATCGACAAAAGCATTTCTGCCAAATAAGAACTTTATTTTATTTTAACTACTTCTGTTGCCGTTTTACCGCTGCTTTCTACCCAAGTAAAAGAAAGCTCTTCTCCTTTTGCTCCACCTACAAACGTGAACACAAAATATGGGTTTCTAGAAACCGTCGGGCCTAGGTTTATGGCAAACACCTCTTTGCTGGCATGAACGACCTGAAGCTCTTGAAGGTACAGAGCAGGAAAAAACTCACCGGTTTTGCTGTCTTTTCGAAAACCACTTTCCATGGCATGTTTCGCCATCATTTTAACTTTGGTTTTACCGGAAGAAACCTTAGTTTTAACTCGAATAATACCTGTTGCCATAATAACTCTCCTAACGATTCCTCAGATAAACTTAACCACAACCACCGACAGTGACGGTTACATCTTTCGCTGCGCTATAAAGTTTACCTTCGGCTTTTACTACGGCAGTGATTCGTGAGCTTTGAGCCATTCGAACCCGAGTAGACACATCAGCGTCAGTGCCTTCTGGAATTTTAAACTCAACCGCTAGAGGGGATGGATTATCTTTGACATAAATGCTGATCGATTCAACATTCGCGATACTGGAACGTACAGTCACCGGAACAATCGCACCGTTTTCTGCCGTATCAGGCGTTTTCAGGATCACATCAGCACTTTCTTTAGGTACGTCACCTAAAAGCTGTTGTATAGCAATATCTTGGTCTTGCGCCTCAAACGCTGCCGCTTTCCATGTAGCTAATGCGACACGCGGCATCAAAACACCTGCCCCGATCATCGCACCGCCTAGTGAAAGCACTTTGACTATTGATCGACGATTTATGCCCATTTAATTTTCCTCAATGCTTAGATCTCCTCGGAAGATCCAAAGCCATTTTACTTAAACAATAAGTTTAGCTTACGCAATTTCATCGCGTTGTAAAATGGCTCTAAAGAACATAAACAACCAAGAACAAAGAAACGGGCAATCAGATAGCTTTACTGGCCTTTGGATTCCGCATTCAAACGATCAAGCAGATTTGCTACTTCAAGGCTTGCCTGCTCCATCGTTGTAAGATGGTTCGCCGCTTCTCTTACTGCACCACGTCTCACTGCAGCAGCAGCCTCTACACCAGATTTGTGAAGCTTGGTGTGAGGAGTTTCTAAAGCCGCAAAGCTGGAAAGGTGACTGTATTGCTCACGTCCATTGCCCATGTAATACCACTGGCCAAACCCACTGCCAGTATGATCTTCAATAGTTGATAGATCGTGAACGTTGCCGGATACAATTCTTTCATAGAGAGAATTTTTCCAACTAATTTGCTCCATCTTCAGCTTTTCAATCAGAGTATCGGCCACGGTATTCTTAATAGTTGAATGCATCATTTCAGACATCGATACCGCATCGCGAACACCTGAGGTAATTTGTGAAGCAGAAGAAACCACCTCTGTACTGAGCAGATCAACCTGAGCAATATCTTCCGATGCAGTCCCCGTTTGAGTACTGATTTGACCCACAAGATTGGCAATCTCATTACTGGCTTCGCTCGCCTTACGAGCAAGGTTACGTACTTCATCAGCTACCACAGCAAAACCACGACCGGATTCACCCGCACGCGCAGCCTCAATTGCGGCGTTTAATGCCAATAGGTTGGTCTGATCAGAGATATCGCGAATAACACCAACAAACTTTTCGATTTGATCCGACACCGTGAGTAGATCTTTAACCTGTTGATTACCATCTTGCGCGCGCTTTTGGATCACTTGTACGCGTTCCAGAATCTCTTCTACCGAACGTCGCGTCTCATCAAAAACAGAAATTTTCTCTTCAATATGCTGTTGGTCAGCGCTTAGTGAGGACGTTGTATCAGAAAGAACATCTTTGACCTGTGCTGATAATCGACTCCCCTTCACCCAGGCTTCACTAATTTCATTTTGGTGGGTGTTAGGATCTGGTTGGATATTTTCCTGCTCGTAACAGCGTTTAGTTAGCACCTGATTTTCTTCTATCAGTTGCCTGTTTTCCGCTCTTAGCTTATCGATTTCGCCTTGCAAACTTTCAATCTTAGAGTGCAATTTACCTGAAAAAAACATCCCGCCATCTCCCTATCATTTTTATTAGTTAATGCATCATATATTTTCCAAACAAACGTTTCATTACTTTATTAAGCTGTTTTTAAAAACAAGCAACGTCAGTTAAAATCCATGTAAATCAAAAGGATAAATATCAAAACGAGGATTTTTCAAGATTCCTAAAGGCCATGAACAACTGCTCAATAAAAGTACCACCGTAGAAAACGGTAGCCTGAGCATTAGTAGACTCTTAATTTTTAACCTTGATAAATTACCGAGTAGGATAGAGTTTTCAGTACTTCCCCCTATCCTCACATTCAAAACTAACCTAAAATCCAATTAAGGTTTTTAGCTAGTAATAAGGTAAGGAATAACAATGGCAAACATTTCAATGACAGAAGACCAATTCCACGTATTGGTTAAAGATTTTTTTGCCAAAAAATCGGCTAGAAAACTTCTTACCCAGCAGGAAAACATCGCAATAGCAGAACGCTTAAATGAAAAGGTTAGTTTGCCTTTCCTAAGTGAAGCAAAAGAACACGCGGTGCTTGTAAAGACCATTCTTAAGATTGATAACTACCTGTATGAACAGCTTCCAAACGAAATTTATGAGCTGATTCATAATCTTGATGAAGGTTTCGATGATAGCGAAGCAGCTCAATTGGCAGCTCGCCTAAGCAAACAAGCTCACGATGACATTAATCTGCCGTTCCTAACGGCACACGTTGAATACTACTCAATTACCTTCATTCTGACCTTGCTTATTAACGCAATGCGAGAAGGCTCAAACATTCAGCATGCGATTGCAGTAACACAGCACCCTCGTGTGATGTGCGATGATTTCCCTTTCCCTGATCTAATCTGATCACTATTTCTGATCTACTGATCCAATCCTCTCATTTCGCCGTAACAAAGCTAAATTACAACCTGTAAACGCTTTGTTACCGGAGAGAAGTAAGTTTGGTTTTCCAAGTGCTTTCATAAGCATCTATATTAATATCAGCTCTACCCTACTCCTCGAGATAATCCTTTAAAGCGTTTTCTGGTATTCATTATTTATGATTCCGGCGAACAACTATGACAGAAACAAAACCACATGTTGCCATTATTGGTGCAGGTCTAGCAGGTACAACTCTTGCCGACATTTTGACTTCAAATGGCATTGATGTAAGCGTTTATGAGAAAAGCAGAGGTACGGGTGGTCGTCTTTCCAGCTGTAAATTAGATGAAATGAGTGCCGATCTAGGCGCACCCTTTATCTCAACAAATAATAGTGACTTTTCTACTTGGTTAGCTGAAAGTGGCGTGTTAGAAACTTGGTCACCTATTTCAAAAAGTTTCGACGGTGAAGAACTACAACCACCAAATCTAATCACAGGTAGGTCACGCCTTAGTAGCCTAACCAGACACTTACTGGCTCACGCTAATTTTCACCCTGCGACTCGCGTTGGCTATATCTGGCCAGAACTTGACGGCTCCCAAAAAAAGGTACGTCTTCGCGATGAAAAAGGTGAATCTCTGGGTGTATTCGATGCCGCTATAGTGACAGCTCCGGCACAACAAGCAGCAACCTTATTAGAAGCAGTGCCTCGCTTTTCAAATACCGCTAAAGCCATTACCCCTTCAGCCAGTTGGGTTGCATTATTTGAAACAACAGACTCACCTGATCAATCTGAACAACTGATAACAGGGCATCACCCTATTTTGTATCGTTGTATCAAAGAAAGCGCTAAACCTGGACGTAATAATGTAAACGGCACTGCAATATGGTCGATCGAGGCAAAACCCGAATGGAGCCAAGAACATATCAACCTTCCTAAAGATGAGATAGAAATTCTTCTTACCCAAGCGTTTCTATCTATAAAACCAGAGGCTAACGTTACAGGAGTAAGACGCTGCCATCGGTGGTTGTATTCCCGTCATCCAAAAACAGACCACGGATTGCTTTGGGATGAGGCAACGCATATAGGCGCTTGTGGTGATTGGCTACTCGGAGGGGGTTTAGAGGGAGCATGGGTGAGTGCAAACAAACTGTCAGCAGAGCTTATATCATGCTTCAAATCTAGGTAACTAACTTCGCATCACTAGATCTTCGTATCCTTCGAAAAGCTGATAAAAACGGTACCTAACTTAATGCCAAACTTTTTAACTACCGCCCTATTAAGTAGGACATTGTTTGGCATTAAAAACATCCAGTCATCAAATTTTACTTTATGATGCCGACCACTGATATTTAACAGCATGTCATAACGCCAGGTAAAACGTGCTTTACTTTGCTGACCTTCAGCTCGACCTAAAACATCCCCTGCCGTTCCACTATAAACCGCATTTTGACCACGCTCTATAACCCAAGTACGGTTTTCAAGCTCTCCATCTTCGTAAAAAAAGTCTTCTTCTAATGTGAGCTGATCACCCGACACTGTACCTTTTATCGCTACGGTAAATAATCGACGAATATTGCCAAAGCGATCCTCAAATAACCCATAGGCCATTGTTTCGCCGCGGAAATATTCAAAGAGATTAAGTTCATCAGGCCAATCAGTTTTATTCATTACAGTAAAATTTTGTTTCTCTATTTACTGAAGCATTACGTAAAAACCGATAGCTCAGATCATAACTGATCTAAAAAGCGATCAACCATGTATAATGCACCCCTCTAATATCAGTAAGGAATAAAACATGATCTCTGCTGAAGCAGCTGCTGTACGCGATCAATTGATCGAAAAAGGCCTAGAAACACCAACAATTGATAACGGCCTTTCACAGGAGCAAAAGTATGAGCGCATAAAGAGCTTAATGACTGAAGTTGTTGGGACGCTAGGGTTAAACCTAGAAGATGACAGCCTCACAGAAACGCCTCATCGTGTGGCTAAAATGTATGTCTACGAGGTGTTTTCTGGGCTAGATTATGAAAATTTCCCTGATATGTCGATGATTGAAAATAAGATGGATCTAGAAGAGATGGTGAAAGTTAAGGACATCAGTGTTCTTAGCTCTTGTGAACACCATTTTGTTACCATCGATGGCACAGCTAAAGTGGCTTATATCCCTAAGGATAAAATCATAGGTTTGTCTAAAATTAACCGTCTTGTACGCTTCTTTAGTCAGCGCCCGCAAGTGCAAGAACGTCTAACTAAACAGATCCTTATTGCACTTCAAACCCTATTAGAAACGGACAACGTTGCTGTATCAATCAACGCCACGCACTACTGCGTTAAATCTCGCGGTGTAATGGATGTTAACTCTCAGACAGAAACGACTGCATTAGGTGGAATTTTCAAATCTAATACACGTACACGCGCAGAGTTTTTAAATTAAAACACATTCGGCGTTAGCTATACCATTGGCTAATGCCGTCTTTTTTTGCAAATACCCCAAACATCACTTTCACCCACTTTGGATTCCTTTATCTCCAACCCAATCTCCAAACCTCAGCATTTTTAAGATCTTTCCAATCGATCTGCATTTGAGATTTATCAATCACTGCTTCAATCATACAACCTGTAACTTCTTCAGTATCTGGATCACGCAGCAATTCAATTACGATAAAGTGCTTTCGTTTATTGATAGGTTCAGTAGCTGTCCATTTAGACAACAGCAATTTATTGGGATTTATTTGATTTCTTTTAGGTGAAAAAGCCATTCAGAATGACCTCTACTTAGCGTTATAAGCATCTAAGCTAAAACGTCGCTCTTGCGCATAATCCACTATAGGCTGAGGCCTATTGCAGCCCATACTGATTAGCGGATCATGCTGTTGAATAGCGTTGTATCCCTCCAAATCTGGCAACCACTGAGCTATATACTTACCCTCTTTATCGAAGCGTTCAGCCTGTCGCATAGGGTTAAAAATACGAAAATACGGTGCTGCATCAGCTCCAACCGAAGCACTCCATTGCCAACCACCTAAGTTTGAAGCAAAGTCCCCATCAATCAGATGCTGCATAAAGTAACGCGCACCTAGACGCCAATCTTGACGCAATATTTTGGTTAGAAAGGAAGCCGTTATCATGCGAACTCGGTTGTGCATCCAACCCGTTTGATTCAATTGCTTCATACCGGCATCAACAATGGCGTAGCCTGTTTCCCCCCGACACCAAGCTTCAAACAAATTTTGATCGAATGACCACTCCAATTTGCTTTCTATTTCAGGTTTGAAGGGGAACCAACGATTCATCTCGGGAAACTGCACAATTAAATGGCGGTAAAACTCTCTCCAAATCAGTTCTGTCACCCATTGATTATCTAACCAATCTGGATCTTCAGAATAGGTCTGTATGGCGGTTAAGCATTGCCGTGTTGAGATAACACCTTGAGCCAAGTACGGTGATAAAAAGGATGTACCCGTGATACCAGGAATATCTCTATGGTCAGGATAAGGTGCTAATTTTGAATTGATAAATCGATACAAACATTTGTGTGCTGCTTCACTTCCTGCAGGCCAGCTAGATTCTTGCCAATCAGCACCTAACTCCAAACAGTAACCTACTTCTGTAGGAAGCTCAGAAGGCTTTATCTCAAGTTTTTTCTGTTGTTTTGGTTGTGGCAGAGCCTCAACCCATTCTGCTGAGAACTTTCTACGCCAAGCACGACTAAAAGGGGTAAAAACTTTAAAAGGCATCCCTTGCTGAGTAAGAATAGAACCCGGGGAAAATATAAGATCGCTGTCGAAGGCTTGTGCCGGAATACCCTCCGTCACAAAACTCCCCATAACCGCAGCATCGCGCTTTTGTTCGAATTCGGGATACTCACGATTGAAAAATAGTTCTGATACACCGTGCCGTTTTGCTAAATTCAGTAAAACAGCAGGAAGCTCTTTATTGGTGGGTGCTCTAACAATAACAAGGGGGATATTCAGAGCTTTGAGTTGATCACTCAGCTTAGAAAGGTTGGCTAAGTAGAACTGAACCTTTGCTTTGGATTCGTCCTGTAGTTGCCACTGTTTCGTTGTGATCGCTGCAACAGCTAAAACGCCCTCACCATTACTTTGTTTACAAGCATGATAAAGGGCGTGATGGTCTCCTGTCCTTAAATCGTTGCGAAACCAAACCAGTTTCATATAGTTTACGCTCTTACATCATAGATCATTAATTAGAAAATACTTAAATATAATTTCTCAAACCTAACTCATGTGGGTAAGGATCTAGATAAGCTTGGGATTGGATGTATTCACTGCCAAAACGCTTCAGGTAATGCTTTAATAGCGCAAGAGGTACAACCAAATTCACCTCTTCCTTTCGATACTGTTCTATCGCTTCAAGAAGATCTTGCTTGGTTTCCGTATCAATATCTCTTTTGAGATAACCCATAATATGCATTAACGTGTTGGTGTGAGTTTTTCGACTCGCGCGTTTTTTTAGGTGGGTCATTAGCTCAAGAATATAGGTATCAAGTACCTCCTCCAAAGGTAACTGCGAGGCTTCTGTTGCTAGATATTTCCCTAAAAGCTTATAGCCTTCGTAACTGTGAGCCATCAACTGATATTTGTGACGGCTGTGGAACTGAATCACTTCATGTAACGACGGGGCCGACATAACCTCTTTTTGCCAACTGAAATAAACAAATACTCGCGTAATGAAATTTTCTCGCAGTACAGGGTCGTTTAAACGTCCCTCTTCTTCCACAGGCAATGCAGGGTTGCGCTTCATAAATTCGTCAGCATAAGCGCCACTTCCGGCCACATTTGGCATACCATTTTCGTGGTATACCTTTACTCGCTCCATACCACAGCTAGGTGAACCTTGCATAAGAATGTAACCGCAGAGGTCTTTATTATTGTCACTTACCTCGGCAGCATAAGCCTTGAGTGGCTCAGTAACATCCAGAGAGGGATCTTTCGTGCCGAGAACACGCGGAGATTCAGCATCACCCACCAACCTGATAGGTTCTCGAGGTGTACTAAGTCCTATCGAAACCTCAGGGCAGAAAGGCTTAAATTCAAAACATTCACTAAGGACATTGAGGCAATATTTAGAGCGCTTATGTCCTCCATCATATCTAACCTTGTGTCCTAATAAACAAGCACTTACACCGACTGGGATCAATTCATTTAAGGTTGCAGTGTTCATGGTTTGTCCCTCAACTTTAAGCCGAAATATTCTCTAGAAGCCTGTAATAGGCTGAACCAACTTACCCAACAATGTGCTGAATTTAAGCGGTGCGTCAGTCGCAATCAGACAGATGCAATCTTCATCACTATCCACAAGAGGCTGGTGCTCAATTTCGCTATCAAGGTCTGCAATATCACCCGCGGTGAAACGCCCCATTTCATCGCTAAAAGAACCTTTTAATACTAAGGTCAGCTCATTGCCATCATGCGTATGTGCCAGCATAGATTTACCCGGTGCTATACGCAGTAATCTAGAAACGCCACCTCGTTCGCTCTTACAGGGTAGATCATGATAATAGACACCCGGAACAATGCGTTTCCATTCAATGTTCTCAAGCTTGTGGCCAATATAATCAGCGAGTGGAGCTGGCACATCAGAATCTGCCGACACAGGTGGTTTGCTTCGAGTGAATGCTACACCGATATCCTCATCATCTAGCATGGCCAATACTTGGTTAAGTGATGAATCATCAATAGTTGCTGGCTCTAGGCTTTCTAAAAGCATGCCGCCTATCGCTTCGGACTTTTGAGCACGTTCACGACACTCAGGACACATAGAGAGATGGCAAGCAGCGACCAAGGCCATTGATTGAGACATTGAGCCAGCCGCATAACTAACTAGGGTGGCTTCATCTAGGTGATGTTTAATGTTCATACATCATCCCTCCACATTACTCTTAATTTTTCTGAAGCTAATCGAATTCTGGATTTAACACTGCCAAGAGGTATCCCCAATCGATCTGCGATTTCAGAGTGAGAACGACCTTCGTAGAAAGACATATATATAGCCTGAGCCTGCAGTTCCGGCAGCTTATCAATGGATGCTTGCATACGCGCGGAAAGAACCACGTCAGCACAAGTATCTTGTGATTCGTCGGCTTCTTCATGCCACTCATCAAGGGAATACTCTGGATATTTCTGCTTACGCATCCAGTCGATACTTTGATTTCTAGCTAAGGTAAAAATCCAAGTACTGGCTGCCGCTTTAGATTTTTGATACATGTGCGCTTTGCGCCATACGGAGGCCATAGTCTCCTGCATCAACTCTTCAGCGGTACTCTCTACCAAACCTAATCTAATGATGTAGGCCTTTATCTTAGGTGCAAAATGTTTGAACAGTTGCACAAACAGAGCTTTGTCTTTGGTTTCACCGAGCGACATTAATAAACTACTCCAATCTTGAGTAGCTTCCGGCTGCGGCATAGCAACAACTTTATCCACGTCTTCACCTGGCGGTTTGTTTTCCATAAGACTCCTTACGTACTCTCACACAAACCGGATCACTTCGAAGTTTTCTTTAATGAAATTTTTCGCTTTTAAAAAACAAAGCTAGTGATCTCAATACATTGTGTGTGCGTATTAGTTACTGCAGATGACAATTAAACCTGTACAAACCTAACTTTAAAACACATATTCAGTATACAACGGACTAGAGAGATGAAAATTACAGCCATGCACCCCAAAAAAATCGCGATTGTTGGTTCCGGTATTTCCGGCTTAAGTTGTGCATGGTTATTAAACAAAGTTCACGATGTTACCCTTTACGAAAAAGACGATCGTTTAGGTGGCCATTCCAATACTGTCTCATTTGAACATAACAACCAATCCATCGATGTCGATACTGGCTTTATTGTATTCAATCCAGTGAACTATCCTAACCTTGTTGAGTTTTTTAAGACGTTAGATGTTAAAACCTGCGAAACTGACATGTCATTTGCGGTTTCGATCAATCAAGGCAAATTAGAATATTCTGGTACAGGTTTGTCTGGTTTGCTTGCTCAGAAGAGCAATATTTTTAAACCTTCCTTTTGGAAGATGATCAGCGAAGTGATGCACTTCTATCGCCATTCGGAAGCTTTATCCAAGCAACATAATTTAGATGAAATGACGTTAGGTGACCTACTTTCTCAAGAGGGCTATAGCAAACACTTCATATACGATCATCTATTACCTATGGGCGCTGCGATTTGGTCTACTCCAGTAGAGCAGATGCTTAACTACCCAGCGAGTTGCTTTATGCGTTTTTGTCGCAACCATGGTCTGGTTCAGCTAAGTGATCGCCCACAATGGCGAACAGTTGTTGGCGGTAGTAAAAACTATGTTAATAAAATAGCTGAGACTTTAGGCGACAATATCAGAATTAACAGCCGTATCCACAAAATTATTCGTTCTGATAACTGCGTTTTTATAGAAGACCACCACGGCAAACGAGAACAGTACGATGATGTTGTTTTAGCCTGCCATTCTGATCAAGCACTAGCATTGCTTGAATCCCCAACAGATGAAGAAAAAAGGTTATTGCAAAACTTCCCTTATCAGAGAAACAAAGCTTACCTTCACCTAGACGCGTCCCTAATGCCAAAACGAGAAAAGGTTTGGTCGAGTTGGAACTATCTGTCTGAAGGCATCAGGGATAAATCCCAGGAAGTATCTGTTACCTATTGGATGAATCAATTACAGCCGCTAAATACGGATACACCTATTTTCGTATCCTTAAACCCGCTAAAGGAACCGGAACAAGGGTCTATTATCCGCAGCTTCTTTTATGACCACCCAGCCTTTGGCAAAGAGTCTCTTCAATCTCAAAAAAAACTATGGTCATTACAAGGCAAACAAAGAACTTGGTTCTGTGGAGCCTATTTTGGTTACGGTTTCCACGAAGATGGTTTGCAAGCAGGACTAGCGGTTGCCGAAGAGCTCGGTGGCATTCCTCGCCCTTGGGTGGTGAAAGATAAAAACGGCCGAATACATGTTCATGAGAGTAAAATACGCAAGGAAGACAACACCATTGAACGAGCTGAAAGTCATGGCTAATTTGCGATCGTCACTCTACCAAGGAAAAGTGATGCATCATCGCGTGAAGCCTACAGATCATCGATTTGTGTACAGTGTTTTTTCCTTGAAAGTCGACTTAGATGAATTGGATAAGCTAGACAAATTTCGATTTTTTTCGATTAACCGATTCAATCTATTCTCATTCCAAGAGCGGGATCACGGAACCAGCAAAGGAAACCTTGCCGCTGAGATTAGACAGCATCTAATCGACAGAGGTCACAGTTCTGCAATTGAACGCATTGAACTACTTTGTTATCCAAGAATTTTAGGCTTCACCTTCAATCCCCTCAGTGTTTATTTTTGTTACAACAAAGAAGAAGAGGTTGAAGTCATTCTTTATGAAGTCAGCAACACCTTTGGCTCTAGGCATACCTATCTCATCAAATCACAAGGCAGAGACAAAGTGATTCGACATGGCTGCGATAAGTTAATGTACGTAAGCCCTTTTATGCCAATGGAAACCGCTTATCAATTCAGTATTACGCCACCTGATCGACATGTTTCAATCGGTATAAAACAGGTAGAACAAACACCAACTCAAGAAGAACACTCCACCGTATTTTATGCTTCATTTAAAGGTGATCGGATTCCCTTAAATGACCGTAAACTATTGAAAATGTTCTTCCAATATCCGTTGATGACTTTAAAAGTGGTTGGCGCGATTCACTGGGAAGCACTTAAGCTTTGGCGAAAAAAACTGACCATCCAACCTCGTGATAAAAAGGTCAGTCACAGCATTAGCTGGCAAGATAAGCATGGAGTAACGCATTATGAAAGTTTATGAATCATCCAACGAGTTAACATCTAACTCGCCTCAGCCAACTTGGTTTGAGAAAAAACTCCTCAAATATCTTACAGCCAAACTAAATCAATCTATTGGAAGCTTGAATCTTACTTTACCTAGTGGTTACACCGAAAAAATCGGCCATTCCTCTCCTACAGCGGAGGTGCAGCTGAATAACTTCCGCCCCTTAGTCCGGTTATTCTTCGGTGGCATTAATGGCTGGTCAGAAAGCTATTTGGCTGGTGATTGGGATAGCAAAGATTTAACTGCATTGATGCAGTGGGGCCTAGCCCATGAAGACTCACTGAGTGACCTTTCTCAGGCTGGATTTCTAATCTGCTCTTTGCACAACCTTTATCACTGGCGTCGAGATAACAGCCGCTCAGGTAGTAAGAAAAATATCTCAGCCCATTATGATCTTGGTAACGATTTCTACCAGCCTTGGCTGGATGAAAGCATGACTTACTCCGCTGCTTTATATAACTCCCAAGAAGAATCTTTATACGATGCTCAACAAAATAAATACGGCAGAATCATTGAGCTTTTAGACGCTAAAGAAGGCGAACACGTCGTTGAAATTGGTTGTGGTTGGGGCGGATTTGCTAGAAAAGCCAGCCAAGAAAATAATTTACGCGTGCATGGTATTACTCTTTCGACAGAACAACTTAAGTGGGCGAAGAACCAGATTGCAGAAGCAGAACAAGAAGAAAACGTTCATCTCAGTTTAACGGATTACCGTGATCTTCATCAGCAGTACGACGCAGTGGTATCTATTGAGATGTTTGAAGCCGTCGGCGAGAAACATTGGGACACTTATTTTGAAACCCTCAAACGTGTGCTAAAACCGGGTGGTAATGCTGTCCTGCAGATCATCACTATCGATGACGAACGTTTTAATAGTTATCGCAAACAAGCTGACTTTATTCAACGCTATGTGTTTCCCGGTGGCATGCTGCCAAGTGATAAACGACTTCAAGAGAAGTTTGCTGAGCATGGCTTCACCTTAAAGACAAAACAATTGTTTGGTAAAGATTACGCTCGAACACTACGCGAATGGTATCGTGATTTTGAAAAGTCTTGGGGTGAGATTAAACATCAAGGCTTTGATGAAACCTTTTATCGTTTATGGCGCTATTATCTAGCGTACTGTGAAGGCGGTTTTGAACACGGATCTATTGATGTTGGCCTGTACGTCATCTGCCATGATGAAGGAAAATAATCTAAGACTTCCATAAGCTATTTATTAAAGCCCTATGTAATTCAATTATTTGAATATAAAGGGCTTTTTTATTGATGGCTAAATTTTCCTCTCAAGAATTTAACCACTTTACCTATCACCGGTACTTTAACCAGTAACTCTGACCCATCCCAATAGTCATGGTGGAAATAAACTTTGCCCTGCTCATCGGCTTTTATAAGGCTAGTGCCGGCGAAATTTATATCTCCTGTAAGTCTACTTGTAGCGCGGTAATTCCAATAAATCATGGCTTGATTGTCATCAACCATCACTTGATCGACTTTGAAAACAACCTGATCTAACTTGGAGTACATATCATCTAAGATGGCGACAAAATCATCTCGGGTATAGGTGTGATTAAAAGGGTCCTTAAAGTCAAAATCATCACGTGTTATCTCTAAAAGTGATGAAAGGTTATCTCTGTTTAACCCTTCTAAAGTTGATACATATTCCATTATCCAACGATCCATGAATCCTGATCCTGACTAATTATATTTATCTGTTTTTAAGCAGCGCTTTGCTCACCAAAGCAAAATACCAACGATAAGGAATGATGCTTAGAAGTTTTAGAATGTAACTGAAACGTTTAGGGAATGTAATTTCAAATTGATCTGTAATTAAGCCATCTAAGATGCGTTGCGCAGCATCCTCAGGTTCCAATAAGAACGGCATATCAAAGTCATTTTTATCTGTAAGCGGAGTTCTAACAAACCCAGGGTTAATCACCTGTAATTTTACTTGAGTGCCTTTCAAATCCAATTGTAATGCTTCGCATAAATGAATTAATGCAGCCTTACTCGCACCATAGACAGCAGCTGTAGGCAAACCTCTATATCCCGCCACTGATGCCATCACGGCAATTTGCCCAGAGTTGGAGTTCAACGCCCTTTCTATCACAGGCTCCAAGCAATTGAGAGTGCCTTGTAGATTAACATCGAGTAAAGCCTTAGCTCTGCTGGCGCTAAATTCCTCGACGGGAAACGGATCGTGCGTGCCAGCGTTTAATACAACTAACTCAGGAAAAGCATTATCAAACTGCTTAAGCGTTCGTTCAATTTGATCTGGTTGGGTTGTATCCATTGCTAACGGAATAATTTTACCGGGATTACAAGACTGTTCAGCAGTGCTCTTTACTTTCTCAAGCGCAGATAGCGTTCTGCCCGAAACAAATACATTCACGCCATTCTCTGACAACAAAAGCGCTAATGACTCACCTATACCAGTGCCAGCTCCCGTTAACCAAGCGGATCTCCACGGAAGTTCTTTGTTCAACATATCCATTACCCTATGAAATAAACAGGTTTACCATTCTCACTGGCCTTTCAGTTTTCTAGCGAGTTCAGGGTATTCGCCCTGATCTGAAAGCCATATTTGTATAAAGGCTTCAGAAAATTGCATATCCTCGATACCACCAATCCAAAGTTTGTTATGGAAAAAGTCAGCCTTTCCACTAGTACTAATTTGGAAGATAAGTTGGTCACCCTCTTTAATATCAGGCCATATATTTTCCAACTGGGTTAACCATATTGATCTCGTCTCTTTTGCCACCTGAAAACGTGCAAATTGTTTATCTGTTTCTGACAAGAGATCATCCCGACTGATATCACGTTTGTAATCCAAACTCAGTTGGAGGGGCGAACTAAAACCCTGAAAATCACCATTTGGCGTATAAAAAGCAGCGTCATAAACATCAAACCAAAGGACTGATAACTCGGCTCTTCCAACCTCTTTCCAATTTTCTATATTGGGCTCTGCTTGGGCTTGTACTTGGGCAAATGCACTCTGCATGAGCAATAACAAACAAATCGATATATAACGAATAAAATTACGCGTTTGAACGAACATATCGAGCCCCTAAACGATGACTGAAATACATAAGGAATGGGAAAAGTAGCAACCAGATCGCTGCTAAAATCAGAAAAGAAGAGACCATTGAGAATCCCAGCGATACTGCTCCAAGTTTCGCTGCCGCAATGTAGGTACTGCTACCTCCTATTGCTCCCACCAGCGCTGATAGCAACAAGCGATTATTAAAGAACGCCAAACTGTGCCTGAGAGTGGCAACAAACCCCATCCAAAGAAGAAGCAACCAAAGAGGAGGAAAAGAAGAATTGTCGAATTCAAACACCCCGTAGAGGGTTAAAACTGAATCAACAACAAAGCCGAGGGCAGCTAACGAAAAGACGATACAGGTTTCTAAAGCAGGATCAGAATGAAAAATCAGGTGAAGGCATAATATAAAGCTGACAACGATGACCGCATCATTCCCATACAAAATACTCAGCCACCAAACAAGTTGAAAGCCTATCGCATTAACCCAGAACCGTTCGCTCATCTCTATCACCTATACCCTTTCTAGAGATACGACCTACAACCTGCAATAGATCATAGATCTGGCAAAACACTCACTTGATTTGCGCCTAAAATCACTGCTATAAGGATGAAAAACATGGATATATTAAGATGCGACACTGGAAGCGATATATCAGCTTAATTCTACCTACGCTCATAATTTCGGGATGTTCCGCACCGTCCCTGACTACCGAAACACCGTCCAAAGAAGAATTAAAACAAGAACAATCGATTCAATTAGAGAAAGCGTTCCGCTATCAGCTTCAACAACAAACCCGACTTGCCGAAGTTGCTCGCCCTTTATTGACCAAGAATATAGAAGCCTGCGGTAAAAGAACAAAACCGAGCTTAGGTATATTTATCCATAGCCTCGACGACTATAAACAACCGAAGAAAGCCGTTGCTAAATCCATCTATTCACTTAATGAACAGCCCAGTGTTTTACAGGTATTAAGTAACGGGCCTGCACATCAAAAGCTGAAAGTAGGCGATAAACTGGTCTCCATCAACCAACAACCTTTTCCGAAAGGAACAGCTAAATCAATTAAGCATCTAAGCAGCAACCTAAAAGATCAGACCGCTGTAGAACTGACCGTTGAACGCGATGAAGACCTGATTACTCTCTCTATACAGCCGGAGTTACTTTGTAATTATCCAGTCATTTTAAGCCCTAGTGATGCCATTAATGGCTACGCTGATGGCAGCACTATTGTCATTACTCAGGGACTGATGCGCTTTGCACAACATGATAATGAGCTAGCCCTAATTATCGCTCATGAAATGGCACACAATACTCAGCACCATATCCCGCAACGGATCAAAAATAGCTCACTTGGCTTACTCCTAGATACAGCTTTACTCACGAGCGGTATACCCTCTCCCTTAATCGCAACGGGACTAGGCGCAAATTTGTATACACAACAGTATGAGATCGAAGCTGATCTCATTGGCTTACAACTGATGCACAAAGCAGGATTTGAAATTGAAGGGTTGGATCTATTCTGGCAAAAAATGGCAGCGGTTCACCCTTCGACGATCACTAAAGGAAAAGAGATCTCTCACCCAACCACAGTCGAACGCTCTATTTTGATTCGTAAAGAGATTACGCGATTGAAAAATCACTTACCTAATTAACCAATCATCTCTATTAAAATACCTATCCCCCCTTAGCCTATTAGAGAACCCTTTATCAACCATGTATACTGTCTAGATAGCACTATATTTGTGCTCAAAGATAATTAAAAACAGAGTGAGATTCGGGGTTGTATGCATGTCTGACGAGCCATTTTTCCTAAAGGAAGAGAAAGAAAAACTAGGCCTACAACGGAGCAACGGTCAAACAGAAGCTACATTAGAACCTCTGCAATTAGGTAAACGTGTCAAAGAGATCCGTTTAAGCCAAAATCTGACTTTGGAGGAAGCGAGTAAACTCACAGGCCTTGCCCGTTCAACGCTTTCTAAAATCGAAAACGAGCAGATCTCCCCAACCTTTAGTGCCGTTAATAAATTAGTTAAAGGCTTGGGTATCGATATCCCCCAACTGTTTTCTCAACCCAAACGTGGTGCCGGAGCGGGTGGTCGTCGAGATATTACACGTGGCGGCGAAGGTGTACCCCACCCAACTCCTACCTATGAACACGAATTACTAGCAACTCAGCTAAGTACCAAAAAGATGATCCCATATCGCACAACCGTAAGGGCTCGTGATTTTGATGAATACAATGATTGGGTTAGGCATGATGGCGAAGAATTCTTGTTTGTTTTGAGAGGTTCACTTCTACTCTATACAGAATTTTACGAACCTCTCGAACTCTTCCCTGGAGATTCAGCCTATTACGATTGCGAGATGGGCCATGCATTAGTCTCCACCAGTGAAGAAGACGCAGAAGTGGTTTGGGTAACAGCTTAAAGTAACTTCATCGGAATATTAAAATTCAGTAAAACTGCAAAGTTTATAAACTAAGTTATACTGAAAACAACCTTCCTGAACACCGTCACACCATGACGTTTGCTTGCAAACATTTAGATGTGACGGTTTTTTTTGTCAGGTTTACCAACCAAAACCAGCTAAGGCAATTTGATTCCCTTCTTGCCAAATGCCTTTCTGCTTTAACTCTTCTAGAGAATTTGACGCATTTTGACTGCTAAGGTCATCGAACATAGCTAATTTTTCGAGGATATTATCCGCTAACTGTTCTTGTTGGCTTGAGTTACACCACAACTCATAGGTATCCATAGCAATGACAGGTGGCAACAGTTTTGAAATGAACTGAGCCCAACGCTGTAACAATTCTGCATCACCAGCAGAGATAAATGGTTTGATTAATGTGTAACGTTGCTCAAGACGATCTAATAGCTTTGCTCGATCAGCGACTAAAACTGGATATTTTGTTTTTACGCTATGACTGAGTATGTCATCGTTTTCTGCAGCTACTTCAAAATACTGCAGATCCTCACAAGTAAAAGACAACAGCCAAAAAAGAGGAATATCGTGGTTAGCAGCGCAAATCACCTCTGCTTCTGGAGTGTTACCCTCCTCTCCGGGGATACCACTCATTGAAAGAAGAATAATGCGTGTTCCAAGCATAATTTTATCCTTACATCTGTTCTATGGAATAACCTTGCTGTTTGAGCTCTTTTAAAATCCCATCTGGACCAATCAGGTGAGCAGCACCTACTAGTACAAATTCGACCTCCGGCGTTGTAAGCATCTTTTTAATCTGAGGCAACCAGCGTTCATTCCTATCAACCAATAAGGATTGATAAACCTTCGGATAATCATTTTTCATCTGCTCTACGACAATTTTTTCAAGGCCTGCCGCATCTCCTGTTTTCCAATAGAGAACCATCTCTCGCATCATATTCTCTGTCTCTTTCATATCCTCAAGCGTCTGTTTCAGATACCGCTCTTCATTACCCTCTCCCAACTCAGCAATGAATCCAATATGGTCTTCGATTGATTCAAGACCAAGCGTAGCTTTACCATCCTTAATAGCTTTCTGATAATAAACAGTATCAGCACCGTCTTCAGAGATGCCTAGTCTCTGAAACTCGATACCAAGCATCGTTAACATCACACCTGCTGGTTTCATACCGATAAAAATGTGGGGAATGAGGCCACGGTCACGCAGATATTGCTGGAGCTCCTGATAAAGCTCCGGAGAGATCATCTGAGTTAATAGCCGACCATCTCTATAAGAAAAGTGCGCCATCAGCCTCGCCTGAAAATTAGGATCCAGAATCTCTGACATTTCGGTCTCTAACACAACGATGTCTGATGCGTTATAAGCATCATCAAATGCTTGCGGAAACGGTAAATCTGAAGGTGCTAGGACATGAATAGTTCCGGCTAAAAAAACTTGCTCATCTGCTTTCGCTACCTTCCAAAGAGAAGTTTCCGCTGTGGCAGAGAAACTTATTAAAAAAGCCACGAACGAAATTAAAATTCTATCCATTTTAAGATCTCCATCTCCGACTAAGGCCTTAATTAAAGGGGAATTTCATACACTTTAGCCTCAAAAAGCGATTAAGTCAGACTAAACTGTTTTAGTACAAGACAAAAGCTTGCTACCTTAGAGATTAATGACAAAAAAAATGGTAAGCACGCCCTATGAGTGACTTAACTTCATCTGATCTAACAATCTTATTGGTTGAACCTTCGGCTATGCAACGTAAGGTCATAAAAAAAGAATTGAATAAAGAGCTTGTCGAATCCATTGATGAAGCTGAAACAGTCACTGAAGCAATTACACGGATAAAAGCAGTAAGACCCGATCTCGTAATAAGTGCTCTCCACTTTCCTGATGGTTCCGCTATAGAATTACTTAAGCATATCCGCCAAGACCCTTCACTAGCAGATCTACCTTTCATGCTGATTTCCAGTGAAACAAGACATAGCGAATTAGATCAATTCAAACAATCAGGCATCATTGCAATTCTTCCAAAACCGTTTAGCCACGATCATTTGGCCACTGCAATTAACTCCACTCTAGATATCCTTTCGCATGATGAACTAGATCTAGAATACTATGATGCTGCGTCCTTGAGAGTACTTGTAGTTGATGATAGCCGCATGGCTCGTAAAGTCATCATAAACGTATTAGCTAACCTAGGGATCGAGAACATCACTCAAGCAGCAGATGGCTCTGAAGCAATCACTCTGCTTCCAAATGGATTCGACCTTATTGTTACCGACTACAATATGCCTGAAGTAAATGGTTTAGAACTTGCGGAACATGTGCGTGGCTCGGGTGAATATTCTCATATTCCTATACTGATGGTAACGAGTGAAGCAAGCCACGCTCATCTCAGCAATGTTGCAAAATCAGGCGTGAATGCAATGGCAGATAAACCTTTCGAGCCAGCCACTCTTAAAAAACTTCTTTCTCAAATCCTTGAAGGATAATGCCTTTTTAATTGCGCTCCGCCTTCTCCATAGCACTGATTAAAATCCGCACAAGTGCTATGGCTAAAATTTCACCAAAGATAACGGTATAAAATAGATATTAGAGGCCTGAGAACTTGTTATGGGCTGCCTTAGGTGTATAATGCCCGCTTTCCCACCAGAGCAGCCTATACTGTATCTTAAAATAGTATGCAGCCCTGCCCTAATTCCGAATAGGTAAGTCAAAGAATGAATTCAGAAGATCAGCTGTCCTTTGCTGAGCTTGGCCTTGCGGCTCCCGTATTGAAGGTCCTGGACGAGATCGGATACGAAACGCCATCTCCAATTCAGGCACAAAGTATTCCTCATCTACTAGAGGGTAAAGACCTTCTGGGTATTGCGCAAACGGGTACCGGTAAAACTGCCGCATTTTCCCTGCCATTGCTATCTAGGCTTGATCTAAAGAGCCGTCATACGCAATTACTGATTCTTGCCCCTACTCGTGAATTAGCAATTCAGGTAGCTGAAGCGTGTCAAACTTATGCGCGTAACCTACCTGATTTCCACGTTCTGCCAATTTACGGCGGCCAAGCTTACGACAGCCAACTACGTCAACTAAAACGTGGTGCGCAAGTTGTAGTGGGTACACCTGGGCGTGTAATGGATCACATGCGTCGTGGCTCGCTAAAACTAGATAATCTACAAGCACTAGTTTTGGATGAAGCCGATGAAATGCTTCGCATGGGTTTTATCGATGATGTTGAGTGGGTACTTGAACATACACCAGATGATCGTCAGATCGCGCTTTTCTCTGCGACTATGCCTTCTCAGATCAAGAAAGTCGCTGAGAATCACCTGAACTCCCCTGCAGAAGTTCGCATTAAAGCGAAAACTGCTACGGCTACCACGATCACGCAAAAATACCTACGTGTATCAGGCAATCAAAAGTTAGATGCATTAACACGTATCCTAGAGATGCAAACTTTTGATGCCATGCTGATTTTCGTACGTACGAAATCTGCGACAGTAGAGTTGGCTGAAAAACTTTCTGCTCGCGGTTACGCATGTGAAGCACTGAATGGTGATATTTCACAAAACTTACGTGAACGCACAATTGATAAGCTTAAACGCGGCCAAATCGACATCCTAATCGCAACAGATGTTGTAGCTCGCGGTTTGGACGTTGAGCGTATCAGCCACGTACTTAACTACGATATCCCGTACGATACAGAATCTTACATTCACCGAATTGGTCGTACAGGCCGTGCAGGCCGTGAAGGTGAAGCGATTTTGTTTGTATCGCCTCGTGAACAGCGCATGCTTAAGTCTATTGAGCGCGCTACTCGTCAGAAGATCGAGACGATGCAATTGCCGTCTACTGATGACATCAATGAAAAGCGTGTACAGCGCTTTGTTGATCGCATCACACAGACGATCGATAGCCAAGATTTAGATTTCTTCAAAAACCTACTGACTGAATATCAACAGGAACACGATGCCGATCCGCTTATCATCGCATCCGCGCTGGCTCATCTTCTACAAGGTGAAACTCCGCTACTGATGAAAGAGCAAGAACGCCCACCTCGTCGTGAACGTGGCGATCGTGATAGAGATGACCGTGGTAAGCGTACACCACGTGGCATGTCGACTAAAGCAAAACAACTGAAAGATCACCCTGACGTTGAAATGCAGCGCTATTTAATCAGCGTGGGTCATGACCATGGTGTTGCACCAAAGAACATTGTAGGTGCAATTGCCAATGAAGCAGATCTAGATGCCAACTTTATTGGTGCTATCGAGATCTATGACGACTGCTCAACTGTTGATCTACCAACAGGTATGCCAAAATCAGTTGTACAACAGTTACGTAAAGCAGTTGTCTGTGGTCAGCGCCTGAACCTAAAAGAAGCTACCGGTGGCGGTGAACGTCGTGGCGGCGGTGGAAAAGGTCGCGGTTCTGATCGAGGTGGTAAAGGTAACAGCAATAGCCGTAACCGTCCGCCGCGTAGAAACAGAAAAGACAGCAAGAAAAAAGAGAGCTAATCTCTAGTTTTTACCACTAAACATTCTTCCCCCTTCATGAACTGTTTAGTGTTTTCTCAAGGATGGGATTAAAAAAGGCAAGCGTAAGCTTGCCTTTTTACCTTCTAGATCACTGCTAAATCAATTACTCTGCAGTCACCATAATTGCTTCTACTTCGATATCTGCATCTTTCGGTAATTGCTTCACCGCAAATGCTGCACGCGCTGGATATGGCTCAGAGAAATAACGCGCCATCACTTCATTAACCATTGCGAAGTGGCTCATATCAGATAACAAAATTGTTACCTTAACCACATCAGAAAGAGAACCACCTGCTGCTTCAGCAACAGCCTGCAAGTTTTGAAAAACCTGCTCAGCTTGCGCTTCAAACGACTCAGTAACCATTTCCATAGTAGCTGGAATCAGAGGAATCTGACCAGACATATAGACCGTGTTACCAACGCGAACCGCTTGAGAGTATGTACCAATTGCAGAAGGTGCATTTTCAGTACTGATGATGCTTTTATTCATAGTTGTCCTTGTTAACCAGAAATAGGTTATCTTAAGTTAAATCTCTTGAGCTACTACAGTAAATACATAGCAGGGCTGACAATCCCCCACAAGGAAAAACCTAATACTGTTAATAAAATTTTGTAGGCTTTTTAGTGCCGATACTTACAAACACCCTACTTGGCGTTTTGGGATAGAAACGGCATCTCAATATAGCTGAAGAATCATCGTTATAGTACATTAAACTTCCTTTCTCTTTTGAGATCCAGCGTACCTTATCAAATTCTTGACCTTTCCAATATGCTTGCCAAAAAGATGATGCGGCGGCTCTCATTGAAAAACCTCTAGCACAATATTTCTTCGCATTTTCTTTATGCCGTTGACTCCAACATTCAAGATCTTTTTTACAATAGCTTTCTTCAACTAAAGGATTAGGGTTAGAACCAAGCTTATCAATAGCTCCCACGCTTCCAACATATAAAGCTAAGGGTAACGCAATCCATTTATTCATAGCTTTTCCTTAGTAAGGTACAAGCAAGTAAAATAAGCATGAAATGCCACTACTTGCCGTATAGATTGAGCAGTGTACACCGCAATTAAAAATCTAACCAGCTGGGGTTAGATTGCGTATAATCCTCCCTTTTTAGCGGATCCGATCAGAACCATGCAACGTGCCGACCTTCTACTTGTTGAATTAGGATTTGCCCGCTCGCGCACCCACGCGCAACAATTGATTAAGTCAGGCAGAGTGCAAGCCGAGATCAAAGGTAAGTGGCAACTTCTTAAAAAATCCGGGCTAAAGTTAGAAGCTGATACTCCATTTGAGGTTGAAGAAGATGAAGGTGACCGTTACGTCTCACGCGGTGCTTTAAAACTTTTAAAGGCACTAGATACTCTTCAGCTCGAACTAACCGGTAAAACAGCCATCGATGTAGGCCAATCTACAGGGGGCTTTACTGATTGCTTATTACAAGCTGGAATTGATGCAGTCGTTGGAATAGAAGTAGGCCACGATCAACTGGCTGATAAGCTACGCACAGATCCTAAAGTCACTTGCTATGAAGGTATCAATGGCAGAAACCTACCGCATGAGATGCTTCTAGAGCATACAAACGGTCAAGGTTTTGATCTAGCAGTCATGGACGTTTCCTTTATCTCGCAACGTAAAATTCTGCCTTCGTTAATTCCGCTTATCGCTAAGAACGGATATTTAATTAGCCTTGTAAAGCCTCAGTTTGAGGTAGGGAAAGAAGGTATAGGTCGAGGAGGTATTGTCCGAGATAGCTCACTCTACCCCCAAGTCAAAACTCAGGTAGCAGAGTGCTGTGAGGAATTAGGGATGAATATTGTCGATTACTTTGAAAGCCCTATAAAAGGTGGTGATGGAAATCGAGAATTCTTAATCATTGCCCAGAAAATCTAATCTTTTGTTGAGTAGCTGTAAACTACCTCAACAGCCGTACCACCATTTTCATAAGTGATGCTATCACAGAGGTCGGATACTAAGGCAATACCTCGACCACTAAACTGACCCACACTGGCAGTTTGCTCATTCTGCAACCAATGCTCATAATCAAAACCTTCACCACTATCTTCTACTCGAACTAAAAGCCGTCCTCCATGTGCAAAGCGCGTATGTTGAAGGTAAAGAGAAACAGCTCCTGTCGATAGTGCCTCCAACCTTCTTTCACGTTCGCTGAAGTACTCAGCAAATCCTTCAGGAGACGCCTTAAGGCTAGATTCTAATTTCAATACACCGTGATCAAGAGCATTCACATACAGTTCAGTTAAAATACTGAAAACGCTATGCCACTGATCACCACCGCCCTCAGACTCTTGCAGTCGACTTAAAGCCTGAGCAACAGGATTAATACGAGCTAAACTTCCACCTTGCAGCTCTAAATTCCAGTTCCAGATATCTAGAATAGAGGCTTCATTAACATCCAATTCGATGCCGCAGGGTGTGATAGGTTTCAGATCATTGGCGGTCACACTTCCCGGGATATCAATCAGCGATATATCATCCTTCTGAATATTACCATCAACAAAATCGCCGAGATCTGACAAAATGATATCAACCAATTGGGTATCTGCATCATTGTTCTGTGACGCAATCGATTGATATAACCTATCTTCGCCAAACTGCTCAGCTAAATGATTTTCTGCCTCAATTACACCATCACTGAGCAACAGAATATGATCATCAGGCTTAACTTTTGTATGTTCAAAATTAAGTTCTTTAACAGACGGGATAATACCTAAAGGCGGATGGCTCGAAACAATACGCTGTACCACTACCCCCTGCGAAATCACCAAAATATCGGGTAGGCCGCCATTCCATATTTTAGCGGTACCATCCTGGCTTAACGTGACAATAGCAGTCGCAAGAAACATCCCCGTTGGTAACAGTTTTTGTAACTTACGGTTTATTTGAGCAATGATCTCTTCAGCATCATAACCCTTAGCAGTCATTGCCCTAAAGGTTTCAGAAAGCGGCAAAGCACCAATTGTTGAGGTCAAACCGTGACCTGTAAAATCCCCCAACAGGACATTCAGCTCACCATTTGGGCGAAAGGCACTCAGCTGAACATCACCACTGAACGTTTCTGCAGGCTGTTTATGAATACGTATCTGATCAAGAGCAACGTTAGCAGATTCAACAGCACCACTTAATAACTGCTCTGCGACCTCTTCTTCCCGAGCACGTAAATGGTTTAAGCGATTAACCTGCCGATATAGCTGCGCAATTCGTCTTAGTGCAACAATTTTCCCTTCTAGTAATTCAAAGGGGAAAGGGCGCTGAATATAATCATCACCACCTGCATCAATAGCCTGACGAATGACATCTTGACCTTCTGCACCCGTAACAAAAATAATAGGTATGAAGCTATCTTTTGCGGCTTGTTTGATTTGCAGGGTCGCTTGAATACCATCCATCCCAGGCATATTGATATCCATAAGGATTAGACTGGGGTTTAACAACTCATACTTTTCGACAGCCTCTTCACCTGTTTCCGCAAAAACGGCTTCCAAACCCATCTCTTGAATCATCTGGCCTAAAATTTGACGATTCAAACGCATGTCATCAACGATTAAAACTTGATTATCGCCACTACCGCCTTGCCTTAGTTCAGCTTCAACCATAAATCATTAGCTCTCGATAGTTACAAACTGATCGAAATTCGCGATTGTCAAAATCTTATGAACCGACTCATTAGGTTTAGATATTATTACTTTGCCACCTTTCTTCTCTGCATGCTCTTTCAACAAAAGAATCATACCCAACGCAGAACTATCCATATAAGTAGCATTTGAAAGGTCTACTTTAAAAATAGCACCTTCTGTATCGACATTACGGTAAGCATCACGAAAAGATTGATGTAAGGAGTAATCAAACTGCTGAGACACAACGATATTGATTGTTTTATTATCACCAGCATTTTGTACTGAAATAGCCATACTTTATCCCATCAACTATAGTCTTTTTTGGTTAGTAGAACGCTGCTAGAACAATTCCACTTCCCCTTCGTCCATATCATTCTGTGCGACAGTTCGTGTCTGATTACGCTGTACTGACTGCTCTCTGAGTTCCTTACAACGAGAAACACAATGTCCAGCAGCAGCACCATTCACCTGATGATCTGGCGTGATTACATTTGAAATCAATGTAGATACCTCATTCAAGGAATCTACATTGTGCTCAACTGAAGAAAGCGCTTGCGAGGAGATATCCTCGAATTGCAAAGATCGTACAGCCTGATCAACACTACTACTTAGTTGAGTACCAATATTTGAAATTTCAATAACTTTTTCATTTAAGAAATGATTCATATTAGCCATATGCTCAAGCATCTGGCCCATCTTATCTTTTGTACCGATCGTATCGCTCATATCTGTAGAGGCCATTCCCCCTACTGTGCTTCGCAAGATTTCGATAGTTTCTTTAGCCGAGCCAATCTCTTCGCGAATCTCATTATTCAAACTAGCTGAGTTAATTGATAATGTACGTACCTCATCGGCAACTACCGCGAAGCCTCGACCAGCTTCACCCGCTCGAGCAGCCTCAATACTTGCGTTGAGAGCCAGTAAATTTGTCTGACTTGCTAAACCTTCAACATTTTCAATTAAGCCAAAAATACCATCCAGTTTTTCAACCATATCATCTATATGGTGAACGGTTTCAAGACTGTTCTTACTTACATCAACCATCACATTTACAAACTGATCTAAGGTGCGACTAGTTTCAGAAATAAAGCTTTGGATACTAAAGGTTTCTGGGTTTAGATTCCCTTCAGCAATATCATCCCCTTCATGGGTTTGATCAATAATTTCAGCAGTCAACGAAGCCTGACGACTCGCCAAATCATGCATGGTATGAAAACTATCACTCATCAAATGAACTGACTCTTTAATCAACCCATCTACACGCGAGACTTCTTGATTAACGATCATCGCATCGTGTACAAGCGTCTGAGAAACCTCTTTAACTGCATCATGCAGAGCAGGATCAACAGCAATTGATGCTCCCATCATTTGGCTAGATTCTTGTTCACTGCGGGTATGTGAAACGGCTGATACTTCCTTTAATACAAACTGAGAGATCAAAGCCGGAATTAGCACGACAAGACAGATGAGGGTCACGGTACTTTCAAGCCCTAAAAACTCAGCAGCTGCTAACACTAAACTTGCTGCTAGAGCAGCAACCAACATTATTTTCTTTAACGTCATTTAGCTAACCTCAATCACTCAAAATTATGACAGGTGCTGCACCAACCGTTGTGCAATATCATTTAAAGGAACAACCTCTTTAGCTGCACCTAGCTTTACAGCAGTGCCCGGCATTCCCCATACGAGACTTGTAGCCTCATCTTGAACAATGGAATGAGCACCCTTATCCACAAGGCCTTTCATAGCAACAGCACCATCCTCACCCATACCCGTAAGCATAATCGTTGTTATATTCCTTTGATCTAAAGAAGCAATAGAATTAAACATTACTTCCACAGAAGGCTTATGGCGATTTACCGGAACACCATCATCTAACACACAAATATATTCATGCCCTTTCTGTTTAATGCATAAATGGGAATCTCCTGGTGCGATATATACATGACCAGGTTTGAGTACATCACCTTCTTTTGCTTCAGCAACGTTTAAATCACAATTTTTATTTAAACGATTTGCAAAACGATCACTAAAGCTAACTGGGATATGCTGGGTAATGATTATCGGTGGCATATTGGCAGGCAATGAAGCCAAAATATGATGTAGAGCCTCAGTACCACCAGTAGATGACCCTATAGCAACAAGTTGATTTCTTGCACGCACTAAAGGCGTTTTGGAAACCACTTTGGATATTTGTTCTCGATGATTTCGGTTAAATTTCAGCTTTGCAGAAGTAGAAGCCGCAGCTTTGACTTTCGCCACCAAATCAGACTGAAATAGCTCTAGATGATCATCTGACTGTGTATTTGAAGGCTTAGCAATATAATCTACAGCCCCTATTTCTAAGGATTGCAGAGTAGCATCAGCACCTTCATGTGTGAGCGTTGACAACATAACCACCGGCATCGGATTTAGCTTCATTATATTCTTTAAAAACGTAATGCCATCCATCTTTGGCATCTCGATATCAAGCGTTAGAACATCTGGCTTTAATTGCTTAATTTTGTCTCTAGCGTCATATGGGTCAACAGCGGTACCTACAACCTCAATACTAGAATCCATGGACAATAACTCACTGATCACACCACGGACCAAAGCAGAATCATCGACTATTAATACCCGAGTTTTTTCCATATCAGGGTAATTTCCTTTAAAACAGTTCAACATCTGAATCATCTAGATGCTGATCAACATCAATTTGGTAAGAGCGCTCTTCAGCAATTACACGCTGGTCATCACGATGATCAAGCTTGTTGACTAACATACGACCAGTTGTTGGAAAAAATGCAACACGGCGAGCTTGATCTCCACCTAAATCTGAGGCTATCAGTTTTAAGCCTTCGTCATCTATATACTTAAGAATGAAATCTATGTTTTGTTGACCAATATTGGCGATACCAGACATCATATTCCCACCGCCGGTTAACTTTACCTGTAAATTTTCACGTAAACAGCCATGTTTCATTAGCTCATTAATTAGCTGTTCCATCGCAAATAAACCGTAACGTGACGAACGCTCAAGGTCATCATTTGACCCACCCGTTGGTAACATAAAATGATTTAAGCCGCCGTAGCCGGTTACCGGATCAAAAATACAAGCCGAAATACAAGAGCCCAATAAAGTCGTAATAACTAATTCGTCATTAGCGATATAAAACTCACCAGGCTTTACCTTAACAGCATAAAGCTCCCAGCGCGGTTCCCAGAAAGAATTAAAATGCTCGAAACCGGAAACCCCCTTAGGGCGTTTTACATCCATCGTCATCCAGCTTACCCAACCTTCCTATAGATGGTTTTACCCACTAATTCAAAGTTACTTGCATGGCGAGCTAAAGCCTCTGAATGCCCGACAAACAGGTAGCCATTAGGTTTAAGTAAAGCATGCATACGATCCAATAATCTCGCCTGAGTACTTTGATCGAAATAGATCATTACATTCCGACAGAAAATAAAATCTAAAGGACCTTCTATTGGCCAATCTTGCATCAAATTCAGATAATTAAATTTAAGTAAATCTTGAAGTTCAGGTTTTACTCTCACAAAACCTTTATGCAAACCTTTTCCCTTTAAGAACCAGCGTTTAACTTGATTACTTGGTAGGTTTTTAATTCTATCGTCTGAATAAATACCCGATTTCGCACTACTTAAAACCTTTGAATCTATATCTGTCGCAAGTAAGCGGATGTCCCAGCAAGAAGGATCAAGACCTGATTCCAGCAGCGTCATTGCTAAGCTATAAGGCTCCTCTCCTAAAGAGCAACCTGCCGACCATGCTCTAACCCGATAACAGCCATTCTGTTCAATCTCTGGAATTATGGTATTCGCTATAAAATCAAAGTGATGCTTTTCACGAAAGAAAGCCGTTAGATTTGTTGTAAGCGCATTGATAAATTGGCTAAATTCAACCGGGTTGTTATCTAAAAAAGAAAAGTAATCATCAAAATTAGAAAGCTTTAATTCTCTTAAACGACGTACCAAACGGTTATAAGCCATATCCTGCTTATGATCCGCCAGTACAATGCCAGCATAATCGTACAACTCATCCCTTACCTTAACAAAATGATTCCTTGTAAAGGTAAACTCACGGGATCTAGTAGAATCTGATGCCATTAAGGTTCCCTGAAATTAAGAAGAGTAGTAAACAGCCTACCTTGCCCCAGTAGACTGTTTAGATATTACTTAGAACTCTTCCCACTCATCTCCACTAGCACCAGCACTCACAATTGGCTGTTTTGGTACTGTACGCTTAACTTCAGGTTTTCGTTCGGTTTGGATATTCTGGTTTGCTAGCTCCCTTAGGCGACTAACACCTTCAGATTTAGCAGTAGCTTGCACTAAGCTGGATTGACCTTCAGCTTCAACAACTTCAAATTGGTTAACCAAAGTTTGAAGCTGGCCTGCTTGCTCCTCCATAGAAGCAGATGCAGCTGCAACTTCCTCTACCAAGGCCGCATTTTGCTGCGTACCTTCATCCATTTGTGTTACAGCAATATTAACTTGTTCGATACCAATAGCTTGTTCACGACTGGCAGCAGCAATTTCACTGATGATTGTAGAAACATTTTTAATCGCTTCCATAATTTCAGCTAAAGCCTTACCGGATTCGTCTACAAATAGACCCCCCTCTTCCACTTTTTCTACGCTATCGCTAATAAGCTCTTTAATCTCTTTCGCTGCGCTTGCACTGCGTTGAGCTAAGCTACGCACTTCAGATGCAACTACTGCAAAACCTCGGCCCTGCTCACCCGCTCGGGCAGCCTCTACAGCAGCATTCAATGCAAGTAAGTTAGTTTGGAAAGCGATCTCATCAATCACGCCAATGATTTCTGCAATTTTGGTAGAGCTCGCTCGGATATCTCCCATTGAGGTCACAACCTTATTGGAGATTTCACCGCCTTTCTCTGCCAATTTCTGAGCATCTGTTGCTTGATTACGCGCCTCATCGGCATTATCCGCATTTTGCTTAACCGTACTGGTCATCTGCTCCATGCTCGCTGCAGTTTCTTGCAGACTAGCAGCTTGCGCTTCGGTACGAGAACTTAGAGTTGTGTTACCACTGGAGATTTCAGAAGCACCTGTTGTAATACTTGCACCAGCCGTTCGAATCTCACCAACCATAGTATTCAGGTTATGCAAGGAGCTATTTAGAGCCTCATTTAGTTCTGCGAATTCGCCTTGGAAATTACCTGACATTTGCTGGGTTAAATCACCATCAGACATCGCACTTAAGACGCGTTTAACTTCACGGATAGGCTCAACAACCGCATCCAGCATTTGGTTAACGCCCGATGCAATATTAGCCATAAAGCCACTGTAAAGCTCGACATCAAGACGCTCATTCAATTCGCCTTGTGAAGCTTTTTGGATCAAATTAGCAACTTGGTCTTCTGCAACAAGCTGATCAGTAATATCCATCCATTCAACGACTGTACCTAAACGTTGATTGCTTTCATCAATTACTGGGTTCGCTATCAAACTAAAGCTACGCTGACCAACTTTAATTTTCCCTTTGTAAGTAGTCTTAAGCCCTTCCAGCATACGACGCTGATGTTCAGGGTTCTTATGGAAGATATCAAAATTAGAACCAAGAATTGCATCGGTATCAAAATCAGGTAACTGCTGGCGAATATCCTCTTCTGCATTTCTCATCATGCCAAGAACAGCATCATTACAGTAGATAATATTGCCATCATTATCGGCCAGCATAACGTTAGAAGAAACGTTATCTAGCGCAACTTTGATGCGAGACGCGCGGTTCGCTGCCTCCTTGGCATCATTTACTTCATAACCAAGTTTCGTCGCGAGAATTTTTACATTTCGTTTCAGCTCACCCGTTTCACCAGGCTCATCTAGTGGTATTGGTGCTAAATATTCGCCTTCGCTGATATCCAGCATGTGACGTCTAGCTTGCTCTAAAGGCTTAATAACGCTGTTTTTCAAACAGTTATTGGCACCGAACAGAACAATCAGGAAGGCAACAACAGGACCAATCATCAATGCTTCCGCAGGTATTCCCATGAAGTAAATGGCAGCATTAATCAACAGCGCTGCAACAACCGCTACCACCGCATGATGGTTGATCTGACCTCCAAGGTTCTGCTTTGGAACAGCATTAGGTGAAGGTATCGTTGCTTCATTGCGCTTCAACTTTGAATATAAAGCGGTAGCTTGCTCGATTTCGTCCTGACTAGGGCGAGTTCGTACAGACATATATTCAACAATTTCACCATTGCGGAAAATAGGGGTCACATTGGCTTTAACCCAATAGTAATCACCATTTTTACAACGATTTTTTACTAATTTTGACCAAGGGCGGCCCAACTTAAGGGTCTCCCACAGATCTTTAAAAGCAGCTGGAGGCATATCGGGGTGACGGACCACATTGTGGTTTTTACCCACTAACTCATCCCGACTAAATCCACTGATCTCGACAAAGTCCGGATTGGTATAAGTAATAATCCCCTTCAGGTTGGTTTTTGTAACAAGTTCCTGACCATCTCTGAGCTTAACTTCGCGATCCGTAACCGGCTCATTGATTTTCATTTCTTATCCTCCGCCCCTATGCTTCCACTTCAGCTTTTGTTGGCGCATCGATCGCCAACTCATCGGAATTCATTAATTCATCTATGTCCATCAGGACAATCATTTTGTCATCCTGCGCCACTAGGCCTGTGATAAATTCAGCATTTATCACGCCACCTATCTGTGGTGCAGGTTGTATTTGATTCGTAGCAAGTGTGTATGTCTCAGCAACTGCATCAACAATAATTCCCATAACGCGTTGACAACTGCCACTATCGACATTGATCACAATCACTACCGTTGTAGGTCCATATTCCACAGGTTTTAGACCAAACCGCAAACGCAGATCAATCACAGGAATAATAGCCCCACGTAAATTTAAAACACCTTTAAGGTAATCAGGCATATCTGGGACATGCGTTACTGGTGTCCAGCCCCTAAGCTCTTGGACCCTTAGGATATCCACGCCGTACTCTTCATTATCGAGTAGAAAACTAAGATATTGGTGCCCATCTGCTGTTTGTTCTAAAAGCTCAGATTGTTCCTGCCATTCAGTATCTGTCATGCCACAGCTCCCTGACTAGCCTGTTCACTCCGAGATATTTCGTTTCTTTTCTGTGCCGCTTTAGCCGTTCCAAAATCCAAACCGCGCTTCATCAGACCGGCTATATCGAGAATAAGAGCGACACTGCCATCACCTAGGATAGTTGCGCCAGCAAACCCTTCAATGCGCTTGAAGTTAACCTCTAAACTCTTAATAACTACTTGCTGCTGACCAAAAAGCTCATCCACGATTAGACCAACTTTCTGACCACCATTTTCAACAATGGCAATTAAGTGAGTATCTTGATGATCTTCTTCAATTGGTAACTTGAATAGAGAACGAAGATTAATTAGCGGTATGTACTCTTCGCGGAAATGAAGCAATTTATTTTCACCCGCAATAGGGCTCATCGCGGATTTGTTAGCAAGGATTGTTTCCACAATAGAAATCAAAGGAACAATGTAAGTTTCGTTATGAACTCGAACAAGTTGACCATCTAGAATGGCTAAGGTCAGAGGCAGACTAACACTAAAGGTCGAACCATGGCCCGGTTCAGAAGTAACGCTAACATGTCCGCCTAACGACTCAATGTTACGTCGTACCACGTCCATGCCAACACCACGACCCGACAGATCGCTTACGGCATCCGCCGTAGAAAAGCCCGGTTTGAAGATAAGTTCATTAATTTCGCTGTCGCTAAGTTGCTGATCGGCTGTTATAAGACCGTTATCCAATGCTTTTTGATAAATCTTTTCGGTGTTTAATCCACGTCCATCGTCAGTGATATCGATAATGATAAAACCGCCCTGATGGTAAGCATTAAGCTCCACCCTTCCAACTTCGGATTTACCCGCGGCAACTCGCTCTTCTGGCGCTTCCAAACCGTGATCAAGGGAGTTTCTAATTAGGTGAACCATAGGGTCACCTATTTTCTCCATAACTGTCTTATCGATCTCAGTCTGCTCGCCGGTGATAACCAGTTCTACTTTTTTACCAAGCTTACCGCTCACATCGTGAACCAAACGCGGGAAACGGTTGAAAACAAAACTAATTGGCAGCATGCGCACACGCATCACATCTTCTTGCAGATCACGTGTGTTTCGCTCTAACTGTTCCAAACCCGATTGCAGACGCTCAACTTCCGAACCACCTGTAATTTCGGCTAGCTCATCACCTACCTGCCCAAGCATGGCTTGCGTAATTACCAATTCACCAACCCGGTTAATTAAGGCATCAATTTTATCTGTATCGACCCGAATTGAACTACTTTCAGCCGCTTTTGGTTTACGAGCGGTATTGGTTTGATTTTTAGCTAATGGGCTTGATTGTTGCTGCTCAGACTTAGGTTCTGCAATTGGCTCTATAGCAGGGCTTGGCGTTTGAACCGGGGAGTTCTCTTCACTTTGTAGTGGTGTAATTTGCTCAGTTGGCTCTTCGCTATCCTCTGTAGAGAATAGTTTCTGTACTTTAGCTTCAATCCCTAAAGTACATTCATCCTCAACCCACTCAAAAACCTCTTCTATATCTGCTTTACTGCATTCAGATACAAGATCTAGATTCCACGAGAGTAGCAATTGCTCAGGGTTTAGCTTATCAAAATCAACTAACCGCTCTAGATTTACTTGAATCTTGAGGTCTCCCAACTCCTCTAAGGCTTCAAACATGAAACTTGGTTCATTGCCTGTTTCAAGAATTGTAGGGCTAGGAATAAATGAGATGGACCAGCCAGCATCGCTGCTTTCAGAATCTGTTGGCAGCTCCACACTAGAGGAGGCTTCACCTTGAGAAACTTCAAGTTCACACTCATCTTCTACCCATTCAAAAACTTCTCGAATGTCTTCTTCAGAACAATCTTCAGATACAAGCTGTAACTGCCAAGAAAGAAATAGCTCTTCAGAGGTTAGCGAATATAATTCAGGTAGATCCTTAAGATTTGGTGTTACAGTCAATTCGCCTAGATCAGCTAATGCTTCAAACATAAACGCAGGCTCGTGCCCTGCCTGAAGCAGATCACGATGAGGGATAAACGTTATATTCCAGCACGATTTTTTCACATCAGTTTCTACCGAGTTGCTTTCGGTTGTCTCTGAGGCTATCTGATCTTGAGAAGGTTCTTGACCTAAAGCTTGCTCTAAGCGCTGTTGTACCTGTTGGATCTGGGCTGCATCAACTTCAGGGCCATCTTGAGCTGCTTCAAGCAACATTTTGATACAGTCTACCGACTCTAATAAGAGGTTAACGAGTTCTGGCGTTATTGACTGTTTGCCACTGCGCAGTTCATCCAACAGTGTTTCCACTACATGGGTAAAATCTGCGACTTCATTAAAACCAAACGTGCCTGCACCACCTTTTATAGAGTGAGCTGCACGAAAAATGGTATTGATCGTTTCTTCATCGGCTGAATCAAGGTTTAGAAGGCTGGATTCCATCACCTCCAAACCTTCATAGCTCTCTTCAAGGAAAGTAGCTATAAACTGCGATAGATCAATACTCATAGTTCTATCTACCGTACTACGCGCTTAATAGTGCTAAGAAGCTTCTCAGGATTAAATGGTTTAACAAGCCAACCAGTTGCACCCGCACCTTTACCCCTCTGCTTCATTTCAGGGGAACTTTCAGTAGTTAAAACTAAAATTGGTGTAAATTTAAAAGCTGGTAACTTACGCAGTTCAGCGCATAAAGTAATACCATCCATAATCGGCATATTTACATCAGTCAAAACTAAATCAAAACGACCTGTCTGTGCCTTACCTAAAGCTTCCTGCCCATTAGCCGCCTCTACTACTTGGTAGCCTTCCTGTTTAAGGGTAAAGGTCACCATATTTCTTAGAGAAGCCGAATCATCAACAACTAAGATGCTAGCCATTTATAAAAATCTCCACTTAATTCCTGAGCAGGTTAATCATTTTTTAGCGATAGAGTTTTTTCTAGTCCTAACTGACATGCAGTTTTAACTAGAGAATCTGAAGGGTTAATCCACTTTACCGCTTTTTGCAAAGTTTGAGCTTTCAAACAAAAAGCCGCTAACAGCTGTAATGCTGCAGTATCTACTCGAGTGAGCTTTTCGCCATCTAAAACGATAGAATCAGCCGCGTTAATGTAAGTGCCTAACTTTTGCTGCCATTCAGTTACATTTGCAATAGATAGCTCTTCAGGCATTGCTAATACACTGTCAGCGCCCATTATAGATGTTCCTTATTTTCTGTATGACTTACGCCCTTATACTCCCCTAATACACTCTAATTTCTAAGGGGTATAAAAAAGTATCTATAAAATTCGCCTAACTAGCCTGATATGTCAAAGGAAATTTCCTATAAAACGCTTAAATTTCAGCATATTGCTAAAAAATCATAACAAGTGTTTATATATCAGCCAGTGTTCATACAAAGATAGACTGATAGATATCAGCCATTCAACCTAATAGAAGACAACTGCGCTTTACGACGATCTGTATTCTTGAGAATCATAGAACGCTCTTCTTCTGAAACTTTACTCCAGCGAAGAATTTCGTCTAAAGATCGAAAACACCCGACACAAATATCCTGATCATTCAGACAACAATTTCTTACACAAGGTGATTCAATTTGAGTGGGATTGGATTTAGAAAGCATAACCTCATTCCTTTGGCCAAACCGGCAACAACCATAACGGCAAACCATTACAATTTGATGTACCGACACCTAGCTCCTTCCGCAATTAAGTGAGGAATACTCCTCATTAACAGCATAGCAAACTTTGATCATTCCGCTCTTCAGCATTCGCTAATACAGGCCTTTTAGTTTTTAGGGAACCATTTGTGTAGCCGGCTCTCTAAATGAGCATTACCAGTATTTACAGGTTCTGTAGAAATGAAAAAAATAATTGCCATCTCAGCCATTTCAATTCTTGGCGTCGGTATTGCCACCCTATCCACCGGAAATGAGCAAGCCACCCTATCAACTGCACCAGCAATAACACAATCAAATCAGCTTGCGATAGCTACGTTCGCTGGCGGGTGTTTCTGGTGCACGGAATCAGATTTTGAAAAGCTTGATGGGGTTGTTCAAGTCGTTTCGGGTTATAGCGGTGGAGAGAAAGCAAATCCAAATTACAAAGAAGTTTCTGCCGGTTTAACCAAACACACTGAAGCGATCCAGGTTTACTACAACCCTGAAATCATCTCTTACGCAGGCCTACTCGAACATCTGTGGCGCGTTATGAACCCAACCGATGGAAATGGTCAATTTGTTGATAGAGGGAAACAGTACCGTCCAGCTGTTTACTATCATAATGCAGCACAAAAACAGGCAATCGCCCAATCTGTTGATGCACTAGTAAAGTCTGGCGTTTACGGTAAACCTTTAGAGACTGAAATCGCACCTTTTAAGAACTTCTACCCTGCTGAGGATTACCACCAAGATTATTATGCGAAAAACCCACTTCGCTATAGTTACTACCGTAATGGTTCTGGTCGCGATCAATTTTTATCAAAGGTTTGGGGTGAAAATGCTAAACATGACCTATCCCAATACAAAGGCCAAAGTTCAGATGCTGACTACCGTATCAAGCAATTCGTAAAACCATCTGAGCACTATTTGAAATCTAATCTAAGTCCACTTCAGTACAAAGTAACTCAAGAAGATGGCACAGAAAGACCATTTGATAACGAGTATTGGGATGAAAAACGTGAAGGTATCTATGTAGATATTGTCAGTGGTGAACCGCTCTTCTCATCGACGGATAAATATAAGTCCGGTACCGGCTGGCCGAGCTTTACTCAACCGATCAAGGGGGTAGAAATTGTAGAGAAAGAGGACAACTCCTTCTTTATGAAACGAGTTGAAGTGAGAAGTTCACGAGCTGATTCTCATTTGGGCCATGTATTTAATGATGGACCAGCTCCTACAGGCTTACGTTATTGCATAAACTCAGCTTCTCTTCGCTTTGTACCCAAAGAGGAGCTAACAGCCCAAGGCTATGAGCAATTTGCACAGCTTTTTAAATAAAAGTGCCCATCTACACAAATAAAAAAAGGCAGCGAGATTCGCTGCCTTTTTCTTATCCTTGATTTACTTTATCGAGCATTCCACGCGATACACTCTTCTAAAGTGACACCCTTACCGCCAAAGATATCTAGGGCGCTACCGATTGTAAGATCGACATTGCCTTGAGAAAGCTGATCCACCAGCTTTAGATCTTCTAGAGAACGCGCCCCACCAGCATAAGTTACAGGGATAGAACACGCTTTTCCTAAGAGCTTAACTAGCTCTTGATCTATACCACCCTGCAAACCTTCAACGTCTGCAGCATGGATTAAGAATTCAGCGCAATGCTCACCTAATTCTGACAAAGTATTCTCATTAACCGCTAGACTCGTCACCGTTTGCCAACGATCGGTCGCTATATTCCAACCGGTTTCCGTACGACGGCAGCTAAGGTCCAAAATAAGCTTATCAGCACCAGTTTCAGCTTTAATTCTCTCTAAACGTTCCCAGCTAAATTGGCCTTGATCGAATAGATAAGAAGTAACAATAACGTGAGATGCACCTGCTTCTAAAAACTCAGCAGCATTTTCATTATTTACGCCACCACCAAACTGCAGGCCGCCCTTCCAGGTTGATAGCGCTAATAAAGCCTGCTCTTTGTTACCAGGCCCTAAGGCAATGACGTGACCGCCCGTCAGGTTATGCTGCTGATAAAGTTCCGCATAATAAGCCGCATCATAAGGGCTGACATAGTTGGTATCAGCACCACTATCTTGCAAGCTACCACCAACAATTTGCTTAACCTGCCCTTGGTGCAGATCGATACATGGACGAAACTGTGTCACGCTATCTCCTGATCATCGAAGCTGAAAGGCGCTATTTTATAGAGCGAATCGCTTTAGGTATATGCCAATTATTTGATTCTTATACATAACGGCGCTTAGCATCAGTCACTTTAACCAAATACCGCTGGGTTTCTAATGGCATACGGCTCTGCAATCTCTGCCAAACACTAGAAGTAGATGATCGATTAATCACACTCATTGCTTGTCGACGATCACTAGAGAAACTTCGAAGAACATTACCTACACCACCGTTATAAGCAGCAATTATGCAAAACTCTTTGCTCTGAGGATCCTTTACCTCAACTAAATAGCGTGTTTGCAGAATATGCAGATAAGCACATCCCATACGGATATTATTCTCGACATTGAATAGATAATTTCTGGAAGGAGTACCGGCGCGACCATAGATCTCTTGATGGGCATCTCGTCCAGCCGTTGTTGGCACAATCTGCATGAGTCCATAAGCTGGAGCATGGCTGACCGCAAAAGGATTAAAGTGACTTTCGGTCTCAATGATCGCATACACTAAGGAGGGATTGAGATTGTATTGTCGAGAATACTTATCCACCAAAGCTGCGTAACGGTAGCGTCTTTTCAAACGGTGCTTTTCTATAAGTGGTAACTTAACAAAATACTCTGTTTTACTTACCCCATCAGCCATCTTAACTTGGCGTTTCTGCAGCGAATTTGCGATAAGGTATTTAGCATATCGTTCAGCACGCCAACCCCATCTTACAGGTTGTCCCTCGTTGTCTAATATTTGCTGGTAGAGAAAAGGCTCTCCACCCAAGGTAACCGGCGCATCAGAGTATAGGTCCACTTGGGTAGGATCTTCTGGAGACAGCAGTAAGGTAACTATCGCGCTCTGTAGCTTGCCCTGATCTAAAGTTTCAACTCGAATAAGTCCCTTTTCAAAGTCGACCACTCCTCGACTCAAATATTGATCGGTATATTTAACATAGGTCGTTGGAGTTGGCTGTAACGCTTTTTCTTCCCCCCAAACACTGCTAATCAGTTGTGAGAATTTTTTAAAGTCATTTACCAATCCTTTAGGGTTGGTCACCCAACCTGTCGCTTTGCTTCTAGCATGCGAGGTAAGCGCACCTTCAACACTTTGGCCTCTTGCGACACTGGTTGCGATTCGAAATGCATCATGAGTTGTACAACCAGTTAAACCTAGTGGAAGCAAGCCTAGTAAAAAGCGTCGGCGTGTGAGCATAGAACCTCTGATCAGGAGAGATAAAGCAGAAGATTCAAAAGAAACTTCCAGCTAACTTAGATTTACGACAGTAACCTAATCAGATTATCGGCCGCAACGATCAATTCTCAAAACACTTACTTAATTTGTGCATACCGCCTCTCCGGACGTCCCACACTGCCATAATTAACTTCTGCTGAGAGCTCATTAGTACTGACTAGAAATTCTAGGTACCGCCTTGCCGTGGTTCGACTAGCACCGATCTCCCCCCCTACCTCTTCAGCATTCAGTGGAGTATTTACCGCACAAAAAACATTTCGGACTTTATCTAAAGTAATACCATCAATGCCTTTTGGTAGGCGAGCCACTCCTGTGACAGTTGAAAGGCTTGAGCTTTGCCCACTAGACCGAGGTAGCACTGTATCCACATCACTTTGAGCCAATAACTCCATAGCTTGGAGTTTCTTAAGGTGTAGTTGATAGTTTTCGAGGGTTTCCTGCAGCCGATCAAAAACCAGTGGCTTTAAAATATAATCAAACACGCCACCACGCAGTGCCTCACGTAGTGTTTCCACCTCTTTAGCGGCGGTAATTAAAATGACATCTGTTCCTTGATTCCCTGAACGCAGTTTTCTTAATAGATCTAAGCCAGTCCCTGTCGGAAACTGGATATCAAGCAATAAAAGCTCTGGCTGCAGGACCTCAACCAGATCCTCAGCTTCTTCTAATCCGTGAGCAATCCCAACTAACTCAAACCCAGAGATACGCTCTAAAAACCGCTTTTGTATCTCAGCTATTTGCTGATCATCTTCTGCAATAACAACTCGAATATCACTCATCTTTTTATACTTGTTAATTGAGTTTTATTTCACTGAGTATCCATCTTTAGCAATACTCATTTCTCTAAACCTACGAATAAACCTCACCCCTGAGCTTTGGGGATATAGACGATAAACCGACTTCCCCCTTTCTCTCCTAGTTCACAGGTCACTGTGCCATTTAAATTTCCTAATAGCTGTTTCACCAGATGTAACCCGATGCCGTGTCCCTCTTTAGCTTTGCTGGTATATCCTTTTTCAAAGATTTTCTCCTGATCGCCTTCGGTTATACCTGGGCCTTGATCTTCAATCTCAAAAATTAGATCTGTACCCAGATCCAACATACTAAGCGCAACCTCACCACCTAAACCGGTATGCTCCCATGTGGCTTCAAGCGCATTATCGATTAAGTTGCCAATAATACTGACTAAGTGCTCTCGAGGAAGCTTGTCCGGTAGCGATAACATTCTGCTATCGGGATCGATAATGAGGTGAAGTCCCATCTCTTTAGCACGGTTATATTTACCTAACAAACACCCAGCCAATACAGGATCGGAGACCGCTTGACGTAATAACGTGATCAACTCTTGATGACTTTGTGCCTCTTGACCAATAAGCGCCTGAGCCTCGTCAGTTGCCCCTATCTGAATCAAACCAGCAATAGTATGCAGCTTATTAGAATATTCATGTGACTGGCTCCGTAAGCTGTCTGCATACTGCTGAATTCGCGTTAGTTTTTTACTCACCATCGCTAATTCGTCTTTGCGTCTAAAGCTCGAAACAACTCCAGTAATCTGATCACCTTGTTTTAAAGGCAGACGGTTCGCAATAAGGTTATGTCCATAGAGCCAGACCTCCTCGTCGAATTGCGGCTGCCCTGTTTTTAGCACCTCTAGCATTGTACTGTCAGGTAACACTTCTGATATATGACGCCCAGTCAGCTCTGCATAATCGGCTAAGCCTAGTGTTTCCACAGCTGTTCGATTAAAGGTCGTGATCTGTCCATCATTATTGATAGCGATTATCCCTTCACGCACCGATTCTAACGTTGCTCTTTGCTCATCAAATAAACGAGCGATCTGCTCTGGTTCCAAGCCAAAAATGGCTCTTTTAAAGTGATTAGCGAACCAAACAGCAATCATTGCGCTTAATAAAAATGACGCCCCTATAACAGCGATCAGTGTAATGCGATACTCTTCAATAATGTTTTCGACCTGATCAAGATGATAGCCAACCGATACCAGACCTATAACCTCACCCTCATTTGAAAAGATCGGCGCTTTCCCTCGCATAGACCAACCCATACTACCCAAGGCTTTAGACAGGTAGCCCTGGCCTGCAACGAGCGCCGGTGCATTATCGTCCCCTTCATCATCAGACATTGGCCGACCAATTTTTTCTGTTCGTGGATGCGCTAAACGGATCCCCTGCTTATCTCCAATCACAACAAAGCGAGCTTGAGTTTCTTCTGCCAAACGTAAACTTAAAGGCTGTAAATATTGGCTATCGCCCCTTTGTACTGCGTCGATGATCTGTGGAGCGACAGCAATTGTTTTCGCTACATCTAACGCTCTTTGACCAATCTGTTCATCTAGCGATTTATGCAGGTAATGGACCGCAAAAACACCGATAAAACCTGTCTGCACAATCGCCATTAATCCCAAAATCAGGATCATACGGCTCTTAAGCTTTAATCGGCTTAGCACTTTAATATCCAAACTCATTCAGTGAACTCGCTAAATACCCTAATCATTTGATACTTTAAAGCTTAGCTAACCTCGATTAAAAAGCCCCGTAAACATTATGAACAAAATGATTTTTAAGGATTAAAAAGCCATTAATTTCATAAGCTTCATTTGCCGAATAAACCTCACTACTTTGTAGGCATCACAAAAATAAATACGAGGTGATCTCGATGTTCGGTAAAGTTAAAAGCAAAAAAACTCTAATGGCGGCCGTATTAACTACATGCATGACAGCAGGTGTTTCCTACCAAGCTCAAGCAATGGAAAGTATTCACTTTCTAATCCCTGGTGGTGCAGGCGGTGGCTGGGATTCAACGGCCCGCGGCACAGGTGAAGCACTATCTAAAGCAGGTATTGTTGATACTATTTCCTACGAAAACATGTCTGGCGGTGGCGGCGGTAAAGCTATTGCTCATTTGATCGAGACAGCTGAACAGAAGCAAGACACCTTGATGGTGAACTCGACACCTATCGTGATTCGTTCACTATCCAAAGTATTCCCGCAATCATTCCGTGATCTAACACCAATCGCTGCAACTATTGGTGATTACGGCGCCTTTGTCGTTAAGAAAGATTCAAAATACACCGACTTCCAGCAAGTTGTAGCTGATTACAAAGCCAACCCACGTTCTATCAAGATCGCAGGCGGTTCGGCTCGCGGCAGCATGGATCATTTAGTTGCTGCAATGGCATTTAAAGCGACAGGCGGCGATGCACGTCAAGTTCGCTATGTTGCTTACGATGCAGGCGGTAAAGCAATGGCCGGCCTTTTATCTGGTGAAACACAACTGCTATCAACCGGTTTCAGTGAAGCACTAGCCCTAGCTGAAGCAGGCGAAGTACGTATTCTGGTCATGACAGGTAGCGAACGAAATGAAGCAGCCCCAGACGTTCCAACCCTCAAAGAGCTTGGCTATGACACTACATTTGTTAACTGGCGCGGTTTCTTCGCAGCTCCAGGCACCAGCGAAGCACAACAAGCAGAATTTATTGAATCTCTAGAAAAAATGTACGACACACCTGAGTGGGAAACTGTACGTTCACGTAATGGCTGGACAGAGATTTTCAAACCTGGCCCTGAATTTATCTCATTCCTAGAATCTCAGGAAAAAGAAGTTGGCGCCCTAATGCGCGAGCTTGGCTTCCTTAAGTAAACACACTCTCATTTCGCAGCAATATCCCTGACTTCGATTAAGTCAGGCCTTCTTTACCGAGGGCTTTGCCCTTTGGCCTCTGTCGACTGGCCCTCGGTTTTTTTTAAAATAGACAGTTATGGCCTCTGCCATAGCAGGAGGATCCTCATGACCTTATGCAAAGATCATATTGGTGGTCTGGTATTTCTCAGTTTGTCTGTAGCTTACGGCTACTATGCAACTCAGATCCCTTTACTGCCTGGTGATGAATTCGAACCGTTCCACGCACAAACAATTCCTAATGCTTTGGCAATAGTAGGTGGCGTACTGTCCATCTTACTGCTGGCTACAACCAAATCTAGCAATGACCAAAAGTTAGTTCTTAAAGGGTATGACTTCCCATTAGTACTCAAATTATTACTACTCGTTGTACTTTTTGCGTTAGCACTTGAATGGCTAGGTTTCTTAATTTCTACCATTTTCTTTTTAGTCGGTGGTTACTGGCTATTAGGCGAAAGAAGACCCAAGACCCTATTTATTGCATCGGTGCCTTTTGCCATTTTCCTATGGTTCGCACTAACCCAACTACTCGATATTTATCTGGCTCCAGGTAAAGCGTTAACTGTAATTTTTGGAGGCTGATCCCATGTTAGACGGAATTATTACCGGGCTTACCACTGCGGTTATGCCTTTTAACCTATTGATGGTCGTTGTTGGCTGCTTTGCAGGCACGTTTATCGGGATGTTACCAGGCTTAGGCCCTATTTCAGCCGTAGCCCTGATGATCCCAATCACTTACGGACTAGACCCATCTTCAGGCATTATTTTGATGGCCGGTGTTTATTACGGTGCAGTATTTGGTGGCTCAACTTCATCGATTCTGATCAATGCGCCTGGCTGTGCTAGTACGGTTGTAACCTCTTTTGACGGCTATCCACTTGCTCAACAAAAGCAAGCAGGTAAGGCTTTAGCACTTGCTGCATATTCGTCATTCACAGGCGGAACTATCGGTGCACTGGTACTGCTATTTGCAGCACCTGCATTAGCCTCTGTTTCGTTGAGTTTCCAATCGAGCGATTACTTTGCCCTGATGATTCTTGGTTTAACTGCTGTAGCGGCATTCTCTGGTAAAGGCCAAGTAATCAAAGCTCTAATCATGACCGTATTAGGCTTGATGATCGCTACTGTAGGTACAGATGTTACATCAGGCACAACCCGATTTACGTTTGGCAGCGTCGATTTGATCGATGGTATCAGCTTCTTACTTTTAGCGATGGCAACCTTTGCTTTAACTGAGGTAGTTATGACTGTGCTTAAAGGTCAGCATAACGAGAAAGAAGCACCTATGGATATGAGCCAACTAGGCAGCATGAAGCTAAGCAAAGAAGAAGTTAAGCACGTAGCCCCTACCGTTGGCCGCTCCTCCTTTTTTGGTTTCCTAATTGGGATCCTTCCAGGTGCAGGTGCAACCATCGCGTCTTTCCTTGCTTATGGTCTGGAACGTAACCTTGCATCAGCCAAAGAGAAACTAAAATTTGGTAAGGGCGCTTTACGTGGTTTGGCAGCACCTGAATCTGCGAACAATGCAGCATCTACAGGCTCATTCGTTCCACTTCTGACACTGGGTATTCCTGGTTCAGGCACAACAGCAATTATGCTGGGTGCATTAATTGCTTATGGTATTCAGCCGGGCCCTCGTTTATTTCTAGATAACCCGGACGTGTTCTGGTCTGTCATCATTTCGATGTACTTTGGTAACTTGGTACTGCTGATTCTTAATCTGCCGTTGATACCATATATCTCTCGACTACTGGTTATTCCAAGACCGATCTTAATCCCATTGATCCTTTTCTTCTCGATCACTGGTGTTTATCTCGTGAGCTTTAATAGCTTTGATATTCACATGATGGCGATCATTACGGTTATAGCCATATTCCTAAAACTACTTGAGTTCCCTATGGCCCCTATGCTGCTTGGTTTTATCTTAGGAGGTTTGATGGAAAACAACTTAAGCCGTGCTTTAACCATCTCTGATGGCAGCTTTGCCTTCCTTTGGGAGCGTCCTCTGACACTGAGCATCGTCATTACAGCAATCGTAATTTTAGCCCTTCCTCCAATCATCGAAGCTTGGAGAAAGAGAACTAATTCCAGCAAGAACCCGGGTTGCGAAGCTGCGATATCTGAGGGTGAAGGCTAGCCCTAGCCAAAATTCAATATAAGCAGGAATTTACAAGTCAGGCTGTAAATTCCTGCGATCAAATCCTACTCAACTTTAACTAATCCAAAGGAGGACTAGCGGATAGCTGTGCCTGCAATCCCCAAACTGAATGCCATTTTGCAGCACAGTTTTGACATTTTAAAACTCTAAGTCGGCTATTGAGCACTTAGGATTTCACAATTGATGTCCCAGTTGTCCTGAGTCAAATAGTCACTTACTGAAATACAAAGCTTCCCTCTGTGCTCGACACAAATCTGAGCAAGAGGTTCTAAAAAATACAAAAGAGGCAAACATGAAAAAACTAGCTTTATCAGTAGCTATTACCGCAACACTCGCTACCAGCACGTCCATGGCAGCAACAATCTACAGCGCTGACGGTTTAACTTATAAACTTAAAGGTGATTGGCAGCTTCAATTACGTGACGACTACAAAAAAGCCAATGATTTTGATGTAGAGTTTGATGATTTAGAGCTGAAGAACACAATCATTTACGATCTAGGCAACGATCTTAAAGCCTTCGGCCAACTAGACTTTTCCTTTAACGGTTCAGCCGACGATTCCAGTGCCAGCGATAGTAAATTGGAAGAAGCTTACCTAGGCCTTCAATACAGCAACTTAAAGTTAAAAGTTGGTAAAACCAATACGGCCGGTGACGAGTTTGGTGTGGAAACGGCTTATGAAACTATCCTTGATGAAGATCAGTTTGATGTAGTTAAAAGCTCTGGCGATGATCTTATCCGCCTAGAAGCAAGCTTTGATAATGCCACTGTAGTTGTATCACATGAAATAGCATCAGACGGCAACGCCAGCGAAGATGGTGAAGCAACAGATCTATTTGTTAGCACTAAACTTTCTCAACTATCTCTAGCAGCAGCCTACCAAACTCATCAGGCTAGCGGTTCGACCTATTCAGATGATACTTGGGGTATTAGTGCCAAATTCGATGCTGGTTTTGCAACTTTTGGAACGGATTTCAGTTCGACTGACTATGGCAACCCAGCGACAGCTGATGCTGACATCAGTAACTTAGTCGCTATTTTCCAGCCTCTAGAAACAACACGAGTAGCGCTAGGTTACGTAAATGTAGATTCTGATGCAGACAACCAAGATGCAAGCTCTTGGTACACCAACGTGACCTATAAATTCCCATCACAGAAGAACGTATCAGTCTTCGCCGAAGTAGCTAAAGCAAGTTTTGACGATGCTAGCGTTGATTCTGAAATCGACGTTCTTGCAGGCATGCAAATCAAGTTTTAATAGCTAAACGATGGCTCAATAGGTCCTCCCCTTCAAGCTTATTGAGCCATTCTTACTTTCTGGAGAACCTCATGAAAAAACTAGCTTTGTTGGTGACACTGATTTCAGCACCTCATGTAATGGCAGATAACCAGTTAATATTGGGTGAAGGCATTAAAGTTCACGCGATCAACGGCAGCGAAAATGTATCCTCTTTTTATTCCAACGATCGATCTTTAAACCTACCTGATGGGAATAACCAACTTCTTGTTTCCTACACGGCAGAGATAAAAAATGGCAGCGATTATGAGCTAGAGCAAAGCCATCCAAGTGTACTTTTATTTAGCTCAGAGAAACAAACCCTCACACTAAAAACACCAGATATCAAAACCGCAAGACAGTTAGAGCTTTTCAACCGCGAGCTTAACTGGAAACTTAAAAACGACAAAAACCCAATTCAATTTAAAGCAGAACTACTCCCACTAAAGGGATTCCGTTTAGGGATAGATTTTGAGAGAGAGCTAGCTGATTTTAATAGATCAAACAGCAATGCTAGCCAGCAGGTTTCAGTCATTGAAACACCCTCTGTTGTAAAAGGAGATAAAGTGACTGATGAACAAATGAAGCTGATTTTGTTGAAAAGCTTATATCAACAAGCCTCTTCTGAAACTAAAGAGGCCTTTAAAAACTTTATCCAATAATTGCGGGAAGGTTTTTGTCTCTCTGCACGATTTATTTTGAAAAATAGCTTGACAAAAACCATCCAAAATAAATTTCAACCCACTGAAAAATAAAGACTTTTCAACCTGTATTATTTTCACGCAATTTGCTGAATAGCCAAGTTTTACGGGGCCTATAGCAACTTAACCATAAACAATTAACAAAGTTATCCACAAAAGCTGTTTATAACTTTACTGGTGAGAAATCTATTCTTTAACAGATTCGAGCGTATTAACGAGATCTTGGAAAGCCTCACGATTTGCCTCATTAAGATCCATAAGAATACGGTGCGCAGCAATAATTCTCTCCTGCATTTCAGCAACAGATTCCTGCACAAGCGGCAATTCTTTAAGATCTTCTACGCAAGGCGGGAGTTCTTCTAGCAGAACAAAAATATGATCAAACCCCATGGTATACAGGATTCGAGTTATATCTGAGTTTGTTGAGACAAGAGCAGGCTTATCCATTCCTGCATGATCAGCCTTAATCGCTAATTTCGCAATCAACCCTAGGGAAGTACTATCAATCCCTTCTGCTTGCGTCAGATCGATCAAAACCTCACTCACAGAAGGATCAGCTAAAGATTGTTCTAAATGGCAATCCAGAGTAGTACACAAGGTAAGACGAACATCTCCAACGAATTTGAGGACAAATCGCCCCTCAACCAAGGCTGAATATATTAAACCTTCTTGCATGATTACTGCCTGCAAATCGTCATAATTGCGATATCATCCGGAGCCGCATCAATAGTACTAGGAAGTAAAGCATCTCGAATGCTGTTCGGCCCCCCACCTTTAGTACCAGAAACCGCATCAATAAGGCGCTGTTCTTTAGCCTCCATATTCGACTCTTCCAATACTTCAAAGATACCGTCAGAGAACAATGTAATTTCAAACTCAGCATGCAGCTGCAATGTTCTCTCATCATATAGAGGCTCATGAAAGAGACCTACAGGCATCCCTCTCCCCTCAAGGAAGCGACAGCCATCCCGATCATGCAATATTGGCATAGGATGATGTCCACCTACAGCGTAACTTAAGCTAGCGTCAGCTTCATTGTATAAACCGATAAACATGCTCAAATGCTTACCTAACCCAGTATCAAGCAACTCTACGTTGATTCGATGGAGCACATCTTTTGGCGATAAAATGTCAAAACTCGATTGCCGCCTATAGTTTCTCAGAAGCCTATTAGTCATATTCTTGAGCAAAACAGTTACAAGTGCAGAAGAAGCCCCATGACCTGAAACATCGGCTAAGTAAAAGAGGGTCAATTTGTCATCGACCTTAACAGCATCAACGAAATCACCACTTAAATATAACGACGGGATTAATAGATATTGAGCTCGAACCGCCCCTAACTGAACATCAGTGGCAGGCAACATGTTTTTTTGTATCTGATGAGCCGCCTGCTGATCTGCTTTAAGCTCAGCCAAACTTTTCTCTAATTCTTCCCGATAATGAAGATTTTGCTCAATCAATTCCGCCTGATTAAGCAAGGATTTAATGGCTAGGGAGAAAGCTGGACCTTGATCAAGGATTTCAGACTGTAAGAATACATTGCTAGCTCCCTTCCTCAGCGCTGCCATCACCTGATTCACCTCACTATCAGGTAATAACGCAAGGATTGGTTTCGGGGCTTGTGACGTAGCTAAATGCTGAAGATCAACCAGCTTTAAACGCTCACTCACACCCACAATCACCAAAGAGAAACTGTGCTCTTCTAATAATTCTAATGCGTAATCACTACTAAAAGCTGTAGAAATTTTTACAGGCGGAAGGTCTAGCTGATTACAGGCGTCGACGATCGAATCAATTGCTTCTGCAACATGATCGACCAGTAGAATGGTTTGGTATGCTTGCCTCATATATCAGGCCTTGCAAATTAGTCTAGAGTCCATGAGAGTCCATGAGAAACCACGTTAAATCCAGTTGACTGAACTTGCAATAGATTTTTAGTCACAGATATCACGACTTACAAAAAAGCCCCAATTACATCTGAATAATTGAGGCTTTCATCCATACATTAAACTTCTATATTAGAAATTGTTATCGTCGTAGTTTTCAGTATCACCGTCAGCAATATCGAAAGCACGTTTTTGCAAATAAGCATCACGGATAAAGATATATTTATCACCAGAGATCAACTTTTCACTTTCCAATAGCTGTGCACGCGTATCAATAACACGAGTCACGTAAAGCGCATTACGCGCACCATTATCATCTAGGTGATAAACAGGGTCTACTAGAGTATCTGGGAATTTACCAACACCATCACGAACAGTCATTGGACCAAAGAAAGGAACAACAAGGTAAGGACCACTATTAAGACCCCAGTAACCTAATGTTTGACCAAAGTCTTCATCGTGCTTTTCAATACCCATTGGTGTAGCAACATCGATAAGGCCTGCTAAACCAAAGGTAGAGTTAAATGCTACTCGAGCAAAATCTTGGGTCGCATTATTAAACTTAGCTTGGAGCAGGTTATTAAAGAATGTACCTACATCAGCAAGGTTTTCAAAAAAGTTATTAACACCTGTTTCAGCCGCATCAGGCATCACCGCCTTATAACCTTTTGTTACTGGCTTTAGGGCGTAAGTATCTAGACCGTCATTGAAACTAAACATGGTTCGGTTAAAACCTTCCCAAGGGTCTACATTGACCTCTTCCGCCATAACAGGCTGCGTCAATGCTAAAGAAACAGCACCTGCCGCTAACAAACTGCGAAATTTGGTTTTCATTCAGGATCCTTTCACTTTACCCAATAAATAAGAGGGTATTCTAGCTGAGAAACATCCAGAATAAAAATAGGAAAAAGGCTTAATTATGAGAAGGTTAGTAATATTTTATTCATAAACGAAAAAAGGCTTCCCGAAGGAAGCCTTTTTCTGTATTTCCGTTAGGAAATGTCGACTTAGAAGTCTACGCGGTAACCAGCAACAGTACGATCACCAGCATCATCGTCAGAGTCGTTGTTTACGTGCTCTAGGAAAACTCGGCCTTTACCAAGTTTCTGTTGAACACCTAGACCCCACTGCTGAAGATCGCCAGAACCTAGGTTAGTAACTTCAACGTCGTAGTCAGCGTAACGAGCGTAAACAGAAGTAGCACCCATAGTGTAACGAGCAGCTAGTTCCCATACGTCTTCTTCAGTTGTAACAGCACCAACTTCAGTTTCCTGATCTTCGTACTTAGCCATTAGCTCAAGAGCATCCAGCTTGTATTTAGCTGCAAGACCCCAAGTATCGATTTCAGTAGTTGAAGACGCTTCTACGTTACCAATAGATGCAGAAACAGTTAGGTTGTTTGCAGAGTAAGTACCCGCAATGTTGTAACCGTCTACAGTGTCATCTAGAGAATCATCAGAATCAGTACCGTCAGCTTGGAAAACGAAACCAGCGATAGCTTGGAAACCGTTCATTTTTGGAGTGTAGTAAGCAAGAGTGTTATCTACACGCTTGTGCTGGTCGTTACCAAGGTTAAAACGCTCACCGTAATCGCCAGAACCTGGGTTAAATACGTTAGTTGGAGCGCTGATCAGTAGGTAGTGAGGGTGGTACTGACGACCGATCTGTACTTTACCCCAATCGCCCTGAGCACCAATGTAAGATAGACGCTCTTTTAGGATATCAGAGTCAGAATCTGCAGAGTTAATGTTTGCTTCCCAGTGGAACAAACCTTTAGTACCTTCAAGGCCTAGATCAACATCGCCTTTGATACCGATACGTGAAGACTGATCAACCATGTTTAGGTCTTGTTCTTTAGATGCATCAGCATTGTCAGAAACTTTTTCGAAACCTACACGGAAAGAACCGTATAGAGTAGCGTCAGCCTGTGCGATCATTGGTGCAGTCATAGCGCCAGCAACAGCTAGAGCGATAAGTGACTTTTTCATCAACATTTCCCCTTCAATAATATTCAACATACTAGTAGTGAATTTTTTAATTTTTCTAGCATAACGCATTTAACACGCTATTACGCTATGAAAATACTATAAAAAAAATATATTTCAAATAAATGAAACACATTTTTCTTCTAAAACTTGTCTCGGCAGAACTATAAAAAACTTTAACTTCTGCCCCATTTCTCTCCTGCTTTAGTACCTATAACGGGGAATTAACTCCATTTAACAAGGCCTTAGCAGGTTCTTAGAAATAAATTTCGGGCATTACAACATACCAAAAAGGCTTCTGCAACCTTTGTTGAAGCATTTATTTAGCTGTTAACACCCAACAAAAGTATTACTCCCTAAATTTATTGATCTACATCAACTGGCCACTTTCGCCCACTGCTGCTTAAGGCGCTTCTCAGACACCGTTATAGCGGTACCCAACTGTTGAGCAAACAGTGAGACGCGAAGCTCTTCAAGCATCCAGCGGTAGTTGGTTAATTCCTGATCATAAATACCTTGCGAACAGTGTTTTTCATATCTCTTTTGATACTGTTCAAAACACTGCTGCAATTGATCGCTGTGAAGGCACTCCTGCCTTAGATTACGCCTAAACTTCTCAAGCCGAATTTCAATACCCTTCAAATACCTTGGATATTGCTTCAGCACATGAATCGATTCCTGCTTTATAAAACCCTTGTACATTAACTGTGATAACTGGTGTTTAACATCATTTAAAACCGGCACCTCATTTAACTGCACCTTACCTTTAAGCTGCTTCTGGATGCGGTTATAGGTTTGACAAAGCTCAAGAACATTCCCTAACAGCTTTTCCCCTGCCGGTATAATTTCGCTTTTGCACTTTAAGACAGCTTGCTCAAATTCCTTTTGCTCTCTTATAACATCATGCTCAGACAATAGACTTGAAGCACAAGCTTGCCAAATAATCTCTTGTTCTAGTTGAGCAGGCGTATAGAGTCCTCCACTCAATAGCACACTTTGAGTTATTTGATCCTTCTTCAGTGCCTTCTTAAGATTACGAACCTGCTCCTTCATTGAAAGAAGAGCCAAACGCGTAACCCCTAATCGACTAACTTGGACAGATTCATCTTTGTGAGATTTTAAGCATAAGGTTACTGACTCACCTTCATCTTCCAAAGCAGGATAAGCCTCTACCTCGACACCAGCATATTTGTTAATTTTGCAGCTTTCTTCCAGCGGCCCAAAGTCCCACTCAGTTAAACCTTGCCGACCCCATTCACTGTCAGACTTTTCTGTCAGCCGTTCATTTATTTGAGATGAAAATTGATCAATTAGTACTTCCCAGTTTCTTGATTCCGCTAGTAATCTACCTTTTTCATCCACTAGCCTAATATTCATAGTCAGATGATCAAGAAGCGCACTCTGCCTTAGATCAGATTCCTGTATTCTAATCCCGGTCATACGAAGCAGGTGATGAGCAAAAACTTCGTATAAATTGCCCACCCCGAATTCGACTGCGTTTATAAATGCTTCGACATAATTTGGTACTGGCACAAAGTGCTTACGCTGCTGTTTAGGTAAGCCTTTTAATATTGCAGAACACTTTTCTTCAAGCATCCCTGGCACCAGCCATTCCATCTGCTGTAATGGGATCGTATTCAATAATGGTAAGGGAACCTGAAGTGTCACACCATCATCTTTCGCACCTGGCGAGAAGTTATAGAATAACTTCAACTTTGCTGCGTCCCATCTGAAAAAGTCGGGATAAGCGGCTACAGACACATGATCAGCGGATCGTTGCAGAATATCCTCTTCTTGCATATGCAAAGCATCAGGGGCTTCTTCCTCGACGGCCTTACGCCACTTTTCAAAAGCGGCGCCATTAACGATATGTTCACCCTTTAGTGATTGCAGACGAAGTCGATAAAACTCATAAAGTTGCTCTTCATCGACAAGCAGATCCTTTCTTCGAGATTTTGCTTCTAACTTTTCAATACCCCTTAACAAAGCACGATTTTTCTTGATAAAAGCTGCTTGGGAATTAAACTCTCCTTCCACCAACGCCTGCCTGATAAAGATTTCATGGGCTATAGGCGGATCTATTTTCCCGTAACTTACTTTACGCTTAGGTACAATAATTAAGCCATACAGCGTAATCTGCTCGGTCGCAACGACCTCTGCTCGTTTTTTCTCCCAATGGGGTTCACTATAATTACGCTTAATCAAATTTGGCGCTAACTTTTCTGCCCATGCAGGGTCAATACGAGCGATACAGCGGGCGTATAGCTGACTAGTCTCAACAAGCTCTGCTGCAATAACCCATTTCGGTGCTTTTTTGTATACGACTGAGCCTGGGAATAAGAGAAAACGTCGGTTACGTGCTCCTAGATATTCTTTATTCTCTTGCTTAAAGCCCATATGGCTCAACAACCCGGCTAAAAGCGAACGATGAATCGCTTCGTAAGAAGCCTCTTGTTCCCTTTCAACAAACTTATCATCTTGTTGTTTGAGCTCCTTACAAATCAGATGCAATTGACGGTGAGTATCACGCCATTCTCGCATACGCATATAGGAAAGGAATTGCTTAGCAGAATATTTACGTAACTGATTTTGACTTAACTCTTGTCTCTGCTCTTCGTAGTGATCCCATAGGTTCACAAACGATAAAAAGTCAGATTCTTCGTGGGCATACAAGCGATGTTTTTCATCACTGGCTTGGCGTTTCTCTTGCGGCCTTTCTCGCGGATCTTGAATACACAATGCACTCACGATAATCAAAACTTCACGCAAGCATTTATTTCTTGCAGCCTCTATGACCATCCGCCCTAAACGTGGATCGATAGGTAGTTTTGATAACTGCCAACCTACGCGCGTGATATTACGCTTTGCATCAACCGCACCCAGCTCTTGCAGCAGTTTAAAACCATCGTTGATATAACGATTATCAGGCGCATCAACAAAAGGAAACTCCGAAATATCTCCGAGCTTAAGGGATAGCATCTGAAGGATAACTGCTGCGAGATTGGTTCTACGGATCTCTGCATCTGTAAACTCAGGCCTTGCGTTAAAGTCCTCTTCAGAATAAAGCCTAATACAAGTACCTTCGGAAATACGTCCACAACGACCCGCTCGCTGGTTTGCACTTGCTTGAGAGATAGCTTCTATAGGAAGTCTTTGAACCTTAGAACGATAACTATATCGGCTAATTCTAGCTAAACCCGTATCCACTACATATTTAATACCAGGAACAGTCAAAGAAGTTTCAGCTACGTTAGTAGATAAAATCAATCGTGTAGCGGCAGCCTTACCCGAACGTTGGAATACCCTATTCTGTTCAGAAAGAGACAATCGCGCATAGAGAGGTAAGACTTCTGTATGCTTTAATTCTGCTCGTCTAAGAACTTCAGCTGTTTCACGTATTTCACGCTCACCGGGTAAAAAGATCAAAACATCACCCTGCGGCCCTTTACCCTGCTTACGCTCCATTTGCAGCAACTCTTCTACTGCAGCCAAAACCCCTTGCTGAAGATCTAAAGCCTTCTCATCTTCAGCTTCGAATTCATGCAGAGGGCGATAATGCACATCTACAGGGTAGGTACGCCCCGATACTTCGATAATAGGCGCATCACTAAAATGCTTGGAAAAACGCTCTAGATCGATTGTCGCAGAGGTAATAATTACTTTTAAATCTGGGCGTTTAGGTAGGATTCGTTTGATATAGCCAAGGAGGAAATCGATATTCAGACTCCGCTCATGAGCCTCGTCGATTATCAAAACCTCATATTGCTCAAGAAAGCGATCATGACGGGTTTCACCTAGCAAAATACCATCCGTCATCAATTTGACCTGGGTATTCTCACCTACTTGATCATGGAACCGTACCTGATAACCTACCCGCTCACCCAAGGGAGTGTTTAACTCTTCAGCTATTCGACTTGCCACTGTTCTTGCAGCTAACCGGCGAGGCTGCGTATGACCAATTAATCCTTTACAACCCAATCCAAGGTCTAAGCATATTTTAGGCAATTGCGTAGTTTTACCTGAACCAGTTTCACCAGCCAACACAACCACTTGATTTTCTTCGATCGTTTTACTGATCTCTTCACGACGACTACTAATAGGTAGATCAGGGTAAGAAATATCAAGACTTAATTCTTTACGGCTCTCAACCCATTCACATGAAGCCACAAGATCATCGACTAATTTTTTTGCCGATTTTAGGTCATCTTGTTTTAGTTTATCTAGACGGCGTTTTAAACGGAAACGATCTACAATCCTACAACCATCTAATAAAGCTCTAAGCTGATTTTTACTCTGATTCAAGTGCTACGCCTGCTTTATATTCTTTAAAGGCGCAATTCTATAACAGATAGTACCTTAGGACATCTTTCCCGCGGTATATTGCTCTGGCTCAGAAATCAGCTAACTTATTAAAAATACTACAACTAATTGAGCAGCATTTTCTAATAAACCCTTCTATAATGCCTGAAAGGCTTGGACTCTGTGTTGTGACAAGGTTACTCAATGATGAAACAAATCTATTATATTTTTGCTTCCTTACTTTTACTGTTTCAATCCGCATTACTGCACGCGGACAAAACAACTGTAAGGGGCTTTTCCACAATAGGCTTAGTCAAGAGTAATTCTGGAGATGAGCTTACCTTCAGAAGAAATCTTGCGCGCACAGCTGAAGATTCAAACGCTTGGTCATTTAAATCAGACACAACGTTAGGTGTCCAAGTCGATACCATTTTAAACGACCAGTGGAGCGCATCTGCTCAACTTGTCTATAAAAATAGAATTGATCAAAGCTTAGAAAATAGTATCGAATGGGCCTATCTAAGATACCACCCGAGCCCTGACAATCCATTTAGTTACCGTATCGGTCGACTTGGGGTTGATGTATTCATGCTGTCGGAATATCGAAATGTTGGCTATGCATATCTATGGGCTAGGCCGCCTATTGAGTTCTACAGCCCTCTTGCTTTTGATTATATTGATGGTGCGGATATAACCTATTCTACTCTATTAGAAGAATCTTTCTTCCAAGCCCGATTAACTGTAGGCACCACACAAAACGATTTCGTCTATGATGACGTAACCCTTAAGGTTTCCCCTGCCATTGCCACTAGCCTGTTATGGGAAAGTGACTATTGGAAATTAAGACTGGGTTATGCCCATATAGAATTAAGTGATCGCGTAGATTTTTATGAGCCTCTCATTGATGCACTGAATAGCAGTGCTCCTTTATGGCCTGATGCAGCATCCGCTGCTAATGACCTAAATTTAGAAGGGAAAAAATTCGATTACTATACCGTTGGTCTAACTTACGACAATAACCAGTGGATTGTTCAAACTGAGATAAACCAAGTTAAAACAAAAGATAATATCTTCACCTCTTCTCACAGTGGCTACATTAGCTTAGGAAGAAGAGTTGGTGATTACACTTTGTATGGAATAGGCTCTATCATCGAAAATACCGATGATATAAATCAAGTAGCAGCTGTTCCTGATTTTTTACCTCCTTTAGCTCAAGCACAACTCACGGGCTTAAGAACCATTGTTCAAGATCAGTACAACCAAACGGGTGTTGATCAAAAATCCCTCGGCTTAGGTGTTCGTTGGGATGTTTATCACAACACCGCTATAAAATTTCAATGGGACAGAACATGGGTAAAACCGCATGGAGCGGGCTTATGGGCTAAGGATTCATCGCTGGTAACGGATGAAACCGTAGACACATTTTCAATCAACGTAAACTTTTTATTCTAAGGGGGGAAAATGATGAAGTATTTAATTTTCCTCTTGTCCACGTTGATTGTTTCACTACAAGCTTCAGCAGATATGATCGTTATTTGTCACCCTGATAGTGAAGTTGAACAGCTCAGTCGAAAACAAGTAATTGATCTATATATGGGCCGCGTACAGCACTTTCCCAACGGAAACAAAGCCTCCACGCTAGATTTACCAAGCGACTCGGATCAAAGAGCGAAGTTTTACAAAGGTCTTACAGGGAAGTCACTGTCACAAATAAATGCATATTGGGCTAGACTCATATTTGCAGGTAGAGCAACGCCTCCCCAAGCAGTACAGTCGTCTCAAGAAGTAATCGACACTATCATGAAAGACACTACAGCTATTGGTTATATTAGAAAATCAGAATTGGTGGATTCGGTTAGGGTCATAGCGCATGTTGAGTAAAGCACTCAATGCAAAACTCTCGATAAGAACAGGCATTTCGATAGCTCTATTTGCCTGTTTCTTTCTATTGATATCAGCCGTAGTACTGTTTCAACTCTCTTACAAAGAAGAACTCGACGAAATCCACAAAAATTTACAGCAGCTTGTCAAAACGGTAGAACAAAGTGCTAAAGTGGCTGTGTACCTCGAAAATGAAGAGCTTGGCACCGAAATAACCAATGGTCTAATCATCAATGACAACGTTTCTGGCGTTATCCTAAATAGCGATATTGGCATGCTGCTAACCGCTGGCGATATTTCGATAGGCTCGAAGGCTCGGTTAGTCGTTCTAAAACTAAACGATCCATTTACACCCGAGCTTCCAATCGGAAAATTAACCCTAATCCCTAATCAGGGTCTGATTGAAGCAACGGCCAAAAATCGCGCCCTGTCGCATATCATCATATTTGGCGTTAATTCAATTTTTGTTGTTTTTCTTGTAATTATTTTGGTGAATCGACTTTTGGCGGCCCCTCTCAAAAAGATCGCTCAACAATTACACGTTATAAAACCAGGTACAAGCCAACGAATTATTACACCTAAAGGTCATGAACAGGACGAAATTGGTTTACTCGTAAACGATAGTAACAACCTACTGCGTGCGATGCAGAAAACCATTCAACAAAAGAATCAACTCTTTGACGAGGTTCAAAAACTAGAGAAAAAATTCCGCCTTCTATTTGATAATGCCCGGGTAGGGATAGCACTAGTCAATATGGATGGCCAGCTACTTATGAACAACCCTGCTTTCGCTAATATCGTCGGCGAAAAGGCATGTAAGTATTTTTCTGAGAACCAAACTCAAAAATTAATTGAATTATTTGAAGAAAGGCAACAGTTAGCAAAAGCTATTCAGAAAGCCCTAACTTCTACAAACCCTGTTTCTCTGGACCTGAGTCTTAAACATGAGGATGAAGCAGATCGGCACTTACACTGCATACTTTCACAAGTCCTGGATGAAAGTGGCGAAGTTCTTTTAGAACTTGTCATCTACGACATATCTGAGCGAGTACATCGAGAGCTTAAAGCAAGATACGAATCAGAGGTCGATACTTTAACAGGCCTGCTGAATCGCCGTGGCTGTAAACGCCTCATAAAAGAATCACTGATAGAAAAACCGAATAGCCACCACGCGATTATGCTGATCGACCTTGATCACTTTAAGCCCATCAACGATACCTACGGCCATGATGCAGGTGATCACGTTCTCAAAGAAGTCTCCAACAGATTTAATTCGGCTTTACGCAGATCCGACCTTCTTTCACGCTGGGGTGGTGATGAATTTTTGATTTTTCTAGCGGGAGACGCTGACAATTTAGAAGCGGAAGCATCAGCCGTAGCGAAAAAAATATTAACATTACTAGAAAAAGAGATTGAAGTAGGTTTGAACAAGACAGCTCACGTAGGAGCAAGTATTGGTATTGCATTAGCGCCTCGCCACGGGAATGACCTGAACGCATTAATCAAAGCTGCTGACATCACCATGTATCAGATTAAAAAGCAGGGTAAAAACAACTATCTAATCTATGATGAAACCATGGTTATGGAAAATACGGGATAACCCACCTTTTATACCTTTCAACCAGCAAGCAGAGAAAATTAATACGTTAAATACCTTTAAAGTCTGAGCCACTTTAAATTTTCTGCCCCATTATGTAACACAGAAGCAAAAAACCTTATACATTAGGAGGATTTATACGGTTAAGCCTTGCACATTAGTTCCCGAATCCCGACAATGCGCACAATATTTTTGAAAGATCATTCACATGCGTACATTAGAAGATTCTCTACCCCTACAATTGCTGAAAGCTCGTGAAGCTACACTGTCTTTTGTAAGACCCTTATTACAAGAGAACTCTCTAACAGAGCAGCAATGGCGAGTACTACAAACCATCAAAGCTCACCAAGAGTTAGAATCAAAAGCACTCGCAGAACATTGTTGCATTCTAAGCCCGAGCTTAACTGGTATCCTAAAACGTCTAGAGCAACAGGGCTATATTCAGCGCAGAAAATCGGAAGAAGACAAACGTCGGATTTTGATAAGCTTGACTGCGCAGTCTGTCGATTTAATTAAACACCTTACCCCAGCTATTGAAGAGCGCTATAAAGCTTTCTCGAATAGATACGATCAAGATAAGCTAAAACAGTTAATGACTCTTTTAGCAGAAATTGAAGCGATAGAGCCATAGCTATTCTGAGCTATCGCCTTTACAAGTTCTCTCCTAAGAACTTGTAAAGAGCGCTACCTCTTCCTCAACTAACTCCCTACTTTCTCCCGGCGATAGGGATACATCTAAATCCAGATCGCCAATAGAAAGCCTTTTTAAGCCCACAACAGGATTTCTAAACCGTCCGAACATTCTTTTTATTTGATGGTAACGACCTTCTTGCAGAGTAACTAGAGCACTATGAGTATCAATAATCTCTATATCGGCCGGCTTTGTAGTTATGTCTTCATAGGGAAAATACATCCCCGCTTTAAAGGCAGGAACATACTCTTCAGATAAAGGCTTAGCGAGATCGACTTTATAACGTTTCGGCACCTTTCTATCCGGAGAAGCTATTTTACTCGACCATTCACCATCATTGGTTATCAATAAAAGTCCTGTTGAATTGAGGTCTAATCGACCTGCAATATGCATATCACCATAAGGCTCTGTAAGTAGATCAATTACTGTAGGGTGGATCGAATCTTTGGTCGCACTAACATAACCAACAGGCTTATTCATCATCAGATAAATCGGACGTCTATCCTGTAGCACTTCCCCATCACACTCAATTATAGAAAAACGGTCAATCACTTGATTCGCCGCCAAAGCAGGAAAGCCATCGACCAGGATCTTTTGTTGAGCAATAAGTAATCTCACATCCCCACGTTTGTATGATGTTCTGGAGGCAAGAAAACGATCTAAGCGGGATTTATTGACGGCCATGAAATTACTTAGCTGTTTCATCCGTCGATAACGGATCTTCAGGTTCGCCATTCAGCCATGAATCAATATCGGTGTTTTCAGATTTCAACTCAGGAACCTCAGGTCGTCGAGGTTTATTATCACTAATCCAGTTATCTAATAGATCAGCATCCTCAATGTTTTTCTCTGGCTGTAGTGGTGGGATAGGGTCTCCTTCACAGCCAGACCAATCAATATCCCCCATCATAACGCCGTCTTCAAAGTCATCGGTGGGCACAGCAACGCATAAATCTTCAATCGTTGCTTCTTTTAAAGACTCTACATCCGCACAAAAATGGACATCTTTTTCGCACTGATCACAATGCCTTACAAATGGGTCCTCAGTTTTATCCAAATCATCCCAAGCTTTAGGGCACTTGTAATTAATCTTACAATCTCTTTTATCCACTGGGACCTCTACTAAGACGCCAATAATTCAAGCTTATTATCATGTAATTAGGACAAACAAAATCTAAGCGTTTAAACCGCCCATACAGATATATTTTGTTTCTAAATAATCATCCAACCCATATTTAGACCCCTCTCTACCATGACCTGATTCTTTCACTCCCCCAAAAGGAATTAACTCAGAACTAATAGCGGTCTCATTAACCCCAACCATTCCGTATTCTAGCGCTTCAGAAACCTGCCAAATGCGCGAGATATCTTGTGTATAGATATATGAAGCCAGACCAAACGAAGTGTCATTAGCCATGGCAATAGCATCTGCATCCGTTTTAAATTTAATTACGGGAGCTACTGGGCCAAAAATCTCTTTATTAAAGATATCCATATCAGGCTTTACATCAGCTAAGACTGTAGGTTCATAAAACCAACCATCAAGATCTGAAGATTTTCCACCTATCACTAACCTAGCCCCCTGATCAAGGGCATCTTTCACCACAGTATCAATTCCCGCCAACGCTTTATCGGTGATCACTGGACCTAGCGTTGTATCTTTATCAAACCCATCCCCTAAACGAAACACTTTGATGGCATCAATAAATTTAGCTAAGAAGCGATCATATATCCCTTCTTGAACCAACAAACGATTTGCACAAATACAGGTCTGCCCCGAGTTTCTGAATTTTGATGCAATTGCCCCAGCAACCGCTAGGTCAATATCAGCATCATCAAAGACAACTACTGGCGCATTACCACCCAGCTCCATTGATGTACGTTTAACCGTATCTGCGCACTGTCGTAGTAAGAGCTTTCCTACGGGTGTGGATCCAGTAAAGGTAAGTTTTTTCACGATTGTACTATCTGTAAACACCTCACCAACTTCTTCTGCATTTAGGCATGGCAAGACATTAAATACTCCAGCAGGAACACCTGCTCGATCGGCCAGCTCAGCTAAGGCCAATGCGGATAAAGGAGTTTCTGGTGCTGGTTTGAGCACAATAGAGCAACCAGCGGCTAGCGCTGGTGCGACCTTACGCGTAATCATCGCATTAGGAAAATTCCATGGTGTTATTGCTGCAACCACACCTACTGGTTGCTTAATAACAAGACTACGTCGATCTTGAGCGGAAGGTAAAATATCACCGTAAATACGTTTAGCTTCTTCAGCAAACCATTTCAGATAAGAAGCGCCATAAAGTATCTCACCCTTAGCTTCGGCAAGTGGTTTACCTTGTTCAAGCGTTAATATTGAGGCGAGTTCATCTGCATTATCAATAATAAGATCATGCCAGCGTTGCAACACATTGGAACGTTCAGCAGGCGACTTTACTTTCCACTCTTGCATCGATGCTTGAGCAGCCTCGATTGCATCCTTCGCTTCCAGCTCTCCAACATTTGTAACTTGCGCAATGGTTTCGCCATTAGCAGGGTTAAAAATTGGGAATTCAGCTCCACTATTGCTTGCTACCCATTCACCGTTGATAAAAGCTTTGGTTTGTATCAAACCTGAATTGCTCAAACTAAGTCCCATACTTCACCTTCATTTGTGCCAACAAAAACGGGCATAGCCTACGAACTAGGCTAAATTCTTTTACGTATTTTTTGCAGGCGATTTATTTCTTCTTCTAATAACGAACGTCTTAACACCTTACCCACATTGGACTTTGGAAGATGCGTTCTGAATTCAACTAAACGAGGCACTTTATAAGAGGTTAAGCGTTCGCGGCAATATTCTCGCACTTGTTTAACAGACAAACGTCGATTGGATGTGACCACAAATAATTTAATGACTTCACCGCATATTTCATCGGGCAAACCAACAACAGCACATTCAACAACATCAGGATGGCTAGAAATAGTGTTTTCTAACTCATTAGGATAGACCGGAAAACCAGAGATATTAATAATGTCTTTCTTACGATCAACAATACGTAAGGTGCCATCATCCAGTACTCGAGCAATATCACCTGTCGCCAACCAACCTTCTGAATCCGGTATCAATGAGTTATCTCGCCAGTACCCAGACATCACTTGAGGGCCACGCACATAGAGCTCTCCCGTTTCGCCAGAGCAGAGATCTTCCCCTTGCTCCCCAACGATACGCACCTCAGTCAGCGGTAAAGGCCTACCTACAGATCCATATCGAGAGTTGTGCGGCTCTTCAATGGCTACAACAGGAGAAGCCTCCGTAAGACCATACCCCTGAATAATCTGGCAGCCTGTTACACTTTCCCACTCATCGCTTACAGAGCGCGTTAGCGCCATTCCTCCAGAAAGTGTCAACTTTAGCCGGGTCATATCCAGTTGGTTGAACAAGCTATTACGACAAAGTGAAACAAACAGAGTATTTATGCCTGAGAATACGGTGAAATCCCATCGACCTAGCTCATTAACTAACCCTTGAATATCACGAGGATTCGTAATTAACACCACTTGGGCACCCAAAACTGGCATTACCAAACAGTTAAGTAGAAAACCATAGATGTGGTACAGCGGCAAAGGTGCGATCGCAATCTCTTCACCCGCTCTCAATGTATCTGGTAAGCGATGTTTCAACTGCAACACATTTGCAATCAAATTCCTATGACTTAATACGGCACCTTTCGGCGTCCCAGTAGTGCCCACTGTGTATTGAATCAATACAGGCTGCTCTGAATCTCCCTGCACTGTTTCTAAAGTGTAATGTCCGCCTTTAGTTAGCGCTTCTCGAAAACTAACCGCATCTTTTAATCGATATCTAGGAACAATTTTACGCAAATATTTCGCCGAATAATTGATCATTAAACGACGTATCAAAGGATGGATATCACCAAGTTCTGTGACTATAACCGTATGAATATTTGATTGGGGTAAAACCTCCTCTAATAAGTGGGCACTATTAGCAAGAATAATGACACCTTTAACACCAGCATCATTGAATTGGTGTAACGTTTCAGCCGAGGTATAAAGGGGATTAGTGTTTACGATAACTAAGCCTGCTCTTAGAGCAGCCAACACTGCGATTGGGTACTGCAAGGTATTCGGTAGCTGAATCCCAATCCGATCACCAGGTTGAAGAGAGGTACAGTTTTGTAGGTAAGCTGCTAATTTATCAGCAAGATTATCTAGCTCAGCATAAGTCAAAGTTGCCCCCATATGGGTGAAAGCATCTTTATAGGCGAAATTATTGCAAGCTCGATCTAGAAGCTCCGTGACACTCCCGACGTTTCTGATATCCTGCTGCAATTGCTCGAGAGAATCTCTTTTCACACTCACCTGAAAAGCTCCTTATACTCAGGCCAAACTATCCGCTATTGAGGCAGCCCTTCAACAAAGGTCACCAACTCTCCAGGTTGTAGTGCAATCCAATCCTCATTATCCGTTAACGGTACTGTCGCAATTACCGTGACGATATCTTTAGGTGTCGTTTCTTTAACAAAGTCCACCTTCATTTCACAATCTGTAAGACTCGCTTCGCCAAAAGGTGCTTTACGAGTCAACCAGGACAATTTACTGCCACAGAACGCAAATAGATGGGTAGATTCTGTTAGGAGCATATTGAATACACCTAACTCTCTTAACTGGTCACAACGCTGCTTGATGAATTTAGAAAGTTCTTCAAAACACTCAGGGCGTTGAGGAAATGCTTTTCTGATTTCACCCAATAACCAACAGAATGCATATTCACTATCTGTCGTACCCACTGGGTGATAAAAAGAAAGAGGCTTATCAAACAGAGCTTTATCCAGCTGGCCATTGTGCGCAAATGTCCATGTAAAGCCCCAAAGTTCCCTTTGAAATGGATGAGTATTTTCAAGGCAAATATTGCCTACATTTGCTTGCCGAATGTGACTGATAACCACATGACTTTTAATCGGGTGTTCTTTGACTAGGCTAGCAATTTTAGAATCGACACTCGGATTGGGATCATGGAAGCAACGCGCACCTTTACCCTCATAGAAAGCAATTCCCCAACCATCTTTGTGAGGCCCCGTCCCCCCACCACGCTGCATCAGCCCGGCAAAGGAAAAGCAGATATCAGTAGGTACATTGGCACTCATACCCAACAATTCACACATCGCTACAATCCTTAATCAACGACAACGAGGTCAGACCGACTTATTCAGATTTATCTTCCAGAACAATTTTATCTGGTAGGGAATCAATAGCATCAGAGCCCGATTCAATCTTACTGCTTTCATCCATCAGCGCAGAGGTTTCTTTCATTCGACGCTCGCCGACAAAACAACCATCTGGATGAATAGACATCTGTTTGCTTTCGACTGTAGCTCTAACTTGTCCACCTGAATCTATATGAAGCTCATCACAAATAACTTCACCTTCAAGTAGACCACACACGTCTACACCGCGCGCTTTGATTAGCCCACGAACATGACCAGATTTACCAATAGAGATGTTATCTAGAGAACTCACATTGCCTTCGAACATGCCATCGATGTGCATTTTCCCAACGATGCTCATATCTCCGCAGAACTTATTGCCTTCAGCAATTATTGTAATGGCTGACTGTGCTGGTTTAGCGGATACATTTCTTTTAAGGATGCCCATTTAACTCCCTTAACCTTTGTAAACAAAGAGTCAAAATTTGTTATGTCCCAGGAGAGGAAAGGTTCGGGGTCTATTGCTGTATACATGTGGCGAATCTCATAATGTAGATGTGGCCCAGTAGACATACCCGTATTACCACTTAATCCTATCAGCTGTCCCTTACTGACAAATTCTCCAGTTTTTACTTTTATTGCGTCCAGATGCGCAAAGTACGTTTTAAATCCAAAGTTATGTTGAACTTTAATCAACTTACCAAAAGATTTGTTATAAGCTGCAAATTCAACGATACCGTCTGCAGTTGCATATACTGGCGTGCCTTTGTTCGCTTTAAAATCTATGCCATTGTGCATCACCCGTCTTTTTCGTACCGGATGAAAGCGTGATCCGAATTTATCCGTGACTCGGATCGCCTGAATTGGCACACCATTTGGAATACTATGTAAAAAGAATAAACGTTTGTTAGCTTCGATAGTCAGCTGCTCAGCTCGAAAAGGGTCAATTTTTTCAGCTGTGTCCAAACCTAATAGGTTTTCCAGCCCATACAAAGAGTTATCCAACGAGGAGTTCAACTCTCCAATACGAATATTCTCCTCTTCTAACTTATCACGCTCATCTTTCAAAGAGCTTAGCGATAAACTGAGCTCTTTTAATTCTTCTATATAAAGTTGCTGCGACCCTACCATCAGTTCATAGTTTTCGCTAAGTTCCTGATGATCCTCTTCCAGATCAGACAGGTAATCAGTTTTAACCACCAGCAGAGCATTTGAAACAAAAAAGCTAATAGCTGACAAAATCAGAAATGCCAACAAAAGGTACTTTGCTACTTGGTTAAACGTATATTGGCGAGAACCATAGACAGTAGTCAGGGTTATAACCAGTTTATTTCTCAAGATAACACCTGTAACGACTTGAGATGGGTAAAATCAAGGCACTAAATATACCTATTTTTACATCCATTGTCATAGTCATTACAGGCGAAAGCCACAGATAATAAAGGGAATTATCCTATTGTGTAATACGATCTTAATCTCCATCCAACATTCGGCCAATACCACCTAAAACCGAACCTTCACCCTTATCACTACCACCAGATGATGGCGCTGATGCAATTAATCGATCAGCAAGGCGTGAGAACGGTAGGCTTTGAACCCAAACACTGCCTGTCCCTTTCAGCGTGGCAAGCCAAAGTCCCTCACCGCCAAAGATCATTGATTTCAACCCTTTGACCATTTCAATATCGTATTCAATTCCTTCAGTAAAACCGACTAGGCAACCCGTATCGACCCTTAGGGTTTCATCATTTAACTCTTTACGCACAACCGTGCCACCTGCCTGCACAAAAGCCATACCATCGCCTTCAAGTCTCTGCAGGATAAAACCTTCACCACCAAAGAAACCCGCGCCAATTTTCTTAGAAAACGCAATTTCCACTTTGGTGCCCAAGGCTGCGCACAAAAAAGCGTCTTTCTGACAGATAACTTTTTCACCATAATCCGCCAAATTTAAGGGCACAATGCTACCAGGATAAGGCGCAGCAAAAGCGACACGTCTCTTACCACTACCCTCGTTACCGAAATGAGTCATAAAAACGGATTCACCCATAACCATGCGCTTACCAGCAGAAAAGAGTTTACCCATTAAACCTTGATCAGGCTCTGATCCATCGCCCATTTTGGTTTCAAAATTGATCCCCTCTTCCATGTAATTCATCATGCCGGCTTCAGCAATCACCTTTTCACCAGGGTCTAACTCCACCTCAACAATTTGAAGAGATTCACCAATAATTTCGTAATCAACCTCATGACAACGCATTATTACATCCTTTTATCTAACTTATTTATAAGTAAGGGTGTCGTAGTTGCTTGTATACCTAACGAGAACAAAACAACACCGTATGCTATAGATTGAATAGTAAACCAAGCATCGATTTCAAGAGGTAACGATAAAGCCAATGCAATAGCAACAGCGCCTCGCATACTGCCCCAATACAAAATCAGCTGATCACGCCAATCTATTTCCATCTTAGGTAATAGATTTATGACTGGCGCTATAAACAATAACCCTAAGGCTCGTGCCAACAGCACCGCTCCAATACCGATCAACATAGCTAGCCATTGCTGCTCAAACATCCCCCAAGTAACCGTGACACCTAGAAGAACAAAAATTAGGGCACTAGCAAGATGGTTATTGAATTCCCAGAAAGCGAACAAAAACTGCGTTTCATATGCAGCTCCTTTTCTACGTATCAACTCACCAAAGCCAAGCCCTGTTACTAAAACACTCATTACGCCTGAAAGATGTAAAAAGTACTCAGCGATCAGGTAACCGCCATAAGCGGCACATATTGTTAATATTATTCGACTGAACTGATTGGAAATTATTAAAAACAGGCCTCCAAAGATCAGTAGTGTTCCTCCACCCACGGCAAGACCACCCAGAAAAATTTTCAAGAATTCACCAAGCGAATAAGCAAAGCTAATCTCATTACCCGGCATTAGGAGCAAACTGCTTAAAATGCCGAACAGCAAAATAGCTAAGGCATCGTTAAATAAACTCTCCCCTTCTAGAAGCGTCACCAGTCGATCAGAAGCACCGACCTGCTTTAACAAACTGATAACAGTTGCTGGATCAGTAGCTGACAATATCGCACCCGTCAGTAGCGCTGTGATAAGAGTAAAATAGGCAGGATAACCGATTCCCCAGTAGAGGAACCCGGCACTAATCGTTGTCGCAAAAAGCATTAAAGGGATTGATAACAGTAAAATAGCAGCAAGATTCTTTAGCAAATTTTTAATATCAATACGCAAAGTAGATTCGAAGAGCAAAGCAGGTAGCAGAAGATAAAAGACCAAATAGTGGAATTGCTCCCAACGTAGTCCAGTATCAATACCTAACGTTGTAATTAACTCAGACCCTATAAATCCAAATACAACCAACAACAAAGCAAAGGGCAACTTAATAAGGGAAGCAATGGGTTTGATAAGAGCGATAGCTAATAATGCAGAAAGTACCAACAGCAAGATATGAATTATTCCCATCCAATTATCTTCCTTAATCCTGTTTCACTAAGTATGCATGAGAATCAAAAAAACACCTCTTACTCAGTTAAAAGTAGCTGGCCCACAAGAAACAAGAGAACACTTTTTATACAAATAACAACCTATAACTCTTTAATTCCCAAGCAATTTAGGGATATTTGCCCGAAGACTAAGATCTTTCTTGATAATCCCGACACCTACACAGATGATCAACTAAACTGTCTTAAAAAATGGATTTGTTAGATGCTACCAGTAAGCCAGCTTTTATCTGCAGAGATCTCCCCCGCCGATCAAGATACATTATGGCGTACCATCACTGACTATTACTGTCATGATGAAACATCTCTATGCGATCAACTGCTGGAAGTCACACCAAACTCTTCTAAAGCAAAATCTAAGGCAACCGATTGGGTCAACACAATTCGTAATCTAGATAGTCCACTGTTTTCAGTGAACACGCTCATGTCAGAATTCGGATTAGAAAGTGATGAAGGCATTGCTTTACTTGCCCTAGCTGAAGCGCTGTTACGGATACCTGATACAGAGACTGCTCAAGCACTTATTTACGATAAACTGGATTCTCTTGCACTCGAGCCCGCAAAGTTCTTAAAAGCGCATTCCACTTTCCTTGAAAACGGCACCTTTTGGGGCATAGCCCTAAGTCAAAAGCTTATAAGCAAAGAACATTCTGCGGATAGTATTTTAAACAATGTTTGGCAACGCTTAGGTAACTCAGTCGTACACCAAGCCCTTGCAATTGCAGTATCCCAAATAGGTAAGCAATTTGTATTTGCTGAAGATATAAATACCGCCCTAGAACTCAGATGTGATTACAATCAAAAAACGTTCTTCTCATTTGATATGTTGGGTGAAGCCGCTGTTTGTGATCAAGATGCTCAAACCTATTTTGAAGCTTATCTAGAAGCCATTCAGACCGCTGGCCAAGAAAATCCAGAGGGCAATACCAGCATCTCAATCAAACTCTCTGCCTTACACCCTCGTCTTGAAAATAGCCATTTTGACCAATTACAAAAGCAGTTGATGCATAAGTTATTCCAGCTCCTTGTTACCGCACGCAACCTTGATGTTGCCATAACAATCGATGCTGAGGAGTCTGAACGCTTAGAAATTACTCTATTAATTTTCGAACAACTGCTACGAAGTGAACTGTGTCTTGGCTGGGGTAAGTTGGGATTAGCTGTTCAAGCCTATAGTAAACGCGCTTTACCGACACTTAGGTGGCTTTCGCTCATTGCTTCTGATTGTGAAACACCAATCCCCATCAGATTAGTTAAAGGTGCTTATTGGGACAGCGAAATAAAACACAGCCAACAAAATGGTCTCACGAGCTACCCGGTGTTCACCCACAAAGCCGCAACGGATCTCTCCTACCTGACCTGTGCTAAGTTTCTTTTATCCCATCAATCTGGATTATTAAGTCCGCAGTTTGCGACTCACAATGCACTTACTATTGCTCAGATAATAGAGATTCCTACAGAGAAAACATTCGAATTTCAGCGCTTACATGGCATGGCCGATCCTCTCTATCAACAAGTTCTATCAGAAACGGATCATAACTGTCGGATTTATGCCCCTGTTGGCAATCAGAACAACCTACTGCCCTACTTAGTTAGGCGTTTACTGGAAAATGGTGCTAATTCTTCATTTGTTTTCCAGTTACACGATCCTCATGTCAGCATCGATGAGATAGTCGAATTACCCCATGAAAGAATGCAGAACATCTCTTACGAGTTACCTCTACCAAACCAGGTATTCGAACAACAAAGAGAAAATTCTGCAGGTGACCCTCTAGGGAGCTTAGATTGTTGGCAACAATGGCGTAGCATTATTGAATATTACGGACAAAAAAAATGGTACTGCCAACCAATCATCGCTGGCGAAGTGACCGATGGCCATAATTTACAACCAGTCCATGCTAATTATCGTTTAGATAAAATTGTTGGCTATCAAAGCACTGCAGATAAAACGCAGATCAAACAAGCGATCAGCATAGCAGAGCAGTTCTTTCCGGAATGGCGAGACCAAGATATCTCCTCGCGCTGCAAAATCTTATTGGATTACGCACGTTTACTCGAACAAAACAAAGCTGAGTTGGTTTCCCTCTGCATTCTAGAAACAGGTAAATCGCTACAAGACGCTTTAGCTGAAGTAAGAGAGGCTATCGACTTTTGTTTCTATTACGCTGCGCTTGCTGAAAAACAACTATTGCCTGAGCGCCTTCCATCCGTAACAGGTGAAGAAAACACGCTGCACTACCAAGGGCATGGAGTGTTCCTTTGCATTAGCCCTTGGAATTTCCCATTGGCCATTTTTACCGGTCAGATCGCTGCAGCACTCGTTTGCGGGAATACAGTACTGGCCAAACCATCATCAAATAGTGGATTAACGGCATTTAAAGCCACCGAACTATGGTACGCAGCTGGCTTACCTGAATATTGTTTACAATTGATACCTTATGCTGGCGCTGAACATTCTGAAGCCTTGTTAACTGATTCACGCATTGCCGGTGTTACCTTCACAGGTTCAACTCAAGCGGCTAGCACCATTAACAAACAATTAGCCAATCGCCATGATGGCTCTATTATCCCGTTTGTTGCAGAAACTGGTGGCTTAAATGCCATGATCGTCGATAGTAGCGCTCTGGTTGAACAAGTAGTGCTAGATGCCACCCACTCTGCTTTTAACAGTGCGGGGCAAAGGTGCTCAGCATTGCGTGTTCTTTACATCCAGGAAGAAATTGCTGAGGTAATCGAGGATAAACTCATCGGGGCTATGCAAACCTTGAATATCGGTAACCCCGAACAGTTGGCAACTGACTTAGGCCCGGTCATTAATCAAAACGCCATGCGTACACTCTACGAACATATTGAGCGTTGCCGTTTACAAGACAAGTTGCTGTTTGAACTAGAGCTTTCTGACCAACACAACCAAGGCTGTTTTGTACCACCTACACTCATCCGACTAAATTCCATGGATGAACTAACGGGAGAGGTTTTCGGCCCAATTCTGCACATAATTCGCTACCAAAAACACAACTCAGAACGGGTTATTTATGATATTAATCGTAGCGGATTTGGCCTGACGCTAGGTGTTCATTCCAGAAACGACCTTTTCATAGAGCAAATAACCACACAAGCCCTAGTAGGCAATATCTATATTAACCGTGATCAAATAGGGGCCGTTGTAGGTAGCCAGCCCTTTGGCGGTATGGGATTATCAGGAACAGGCCCTAAAGCTGGGGGGCCAAACTACTTAAAACGTTTCGTATGTGAAAAAACCATTACACGGAACACAACCGCATCCGGGGGGAATAGAACGCTTTTAAGTAAAAAACTCTAAAAAAGCTACTTTAGATCAGTACTTAAGGAACCAAAAGGTTCCCCTACCCCCTTCTAAAGGAGTACACTGCATTCAACCTTCAGCTTAATTTCTTAATTAAGCAGATCATTATTTATATGCTGGATGCTATGGCTACTCAAACTAGCGAAGCTTCAATAGATATTCCTCTACTTGAAGTTATTCGTGAAAGCATGATGGATGCTGTTTATTTGATCGACCCCGAAAGCTCAAACATTATTTGGGTAAACAGGGCTGGTTATGAAGATCTACAAATGGAGCAAAAGGAAGTTTTGCACCATTCGGTCCTCTCGTTACAAAAAGATGTTCATTGCCATGAGCACTGGTTAAAAATAGCCGATGTTATCCGCCAAAATAAGAAATTCACTTTTATCGGTAGCCATATCCGAAAAGACGGTACCGAACTCCCTGTCGAAGTAAACACTTCCCTCATTGAACACCAAGGTAAAGAGTATTTTCTCTCCGTAGCACGAGATATCAGTGCACGACGTGCTATAGAAGCAGAAACTCAAGAGCGCTCAGAACAGATATGGTTTGCAGTAAATGCTTGCACAGATGGACTCTGGGACTGGGAGATCAGCAGTGATCACGTTTATTTTAGCCCTCAGCTAAAAAAGATGCTGGGCTATGGTCCAGAAGAGATGCAACCGGTTGTTGATACTTGGAAAAACAATGTTCACCCTGAAGACTTACCCATGGTCTTACAGTCGTTAGAAGAACATATCCAAGGTAAAAGGGAGCGTTATGAAGCGACTTATCGTATGAGCAACCGTAATGGCCACTATATTTGGGTCCATGATTTAGGCTGCATATCTTTACGCTCCTCCTGTGGGAAGCCCATTAGGGTTACAGGTATGGTTAAAGATGTAACCGATTATAAGCAGCAAGAATTTAAGCTTCTTGAACTAGCTGCCTACGATGAACTGACCAAACTCCGCAACCGCCGAGAGTTTAAACGTATCTTCGATATACAGTTAGACTTTGCCGAGCGCCACCAAAACTCGTTAAGCCTCTGCTTATTTGATTTTGATTATTTCAAAGCCGTTAATGATCAATATGGTCACTTAGCTGGAGACTTTGTTTTAAAAGAAACCTCTCGCACTATAGCCAACAATATACGAAGTACCGACTTCTTATTCCGATGGGGAGGTGAAGAATTTGCACTGATCTTTGCTAATACCAGTCTGAATGAAGCTGAATCTCTGGCAGAGAAACTAAGGCAACTCATGTCACAACAAGTCTTAAACTATGCAAAACATAAGATAACAATCACAGGTAGTTTTGGTATAGCGTCTTATCCAGAACATGGTCAGAATCAATCAGAGCTATTTTTGGCAGCAGATTCGGCCCTTTACCAAGCTAAATCTAGGGGTAGGAACCTCGTCTGCTCACCACAATCAACAATTCCCCTTAAAAAAACCTAAACCTCTTCTACTACCTCAGCATCATGCTTCAGGCGATAGCAAGGTTGGTATTCTTTATAGTTAATTTTCATTCGTCTCTGTTCTACAAAAGAACCTAATAACTTGTCCATAGATGCCATAATTGCTGGTTCACCGCAGATTTCGAATGCACCAAACTCTTCAATTGCTCTAATTCCTGGTTCTTTAACATTACCCGCAACAATACCCGATAAGGCACAACGCAGATTAGCCGCTAACTCAAAATCGGTCTGATCTTTTATTAGCTTTAAGCTCGCCATATTTTCATGGTTGGGCTCGAAAGGCTGTTGGAAAGATTCCGGAATATGCATCTGCCAGTTGTAATGGAAAGATTCACTGGTCGCCTTACGATAGCGGGTTACCTGTTCTAATCCTTCACGCATCACTTCGGCTACTTCATGGGGGTCATCAACAATGATCTGATATTTGCTAGCAGCATCATCACCCAATGTAGAGCGGATAAAATTATCTACAGTTTCAAAATACTCTTCACTGCCTGCTGGTCCTGTTAACACAAGAGGGAACGGTAAGCTGTGATTTTTCTCATGAAGCAAAATGCCCAGGATATATAGAATCTCCTCCGCGGTACCTGCGCCGCCTGGGAAGACAACAATACCATGACCTAAACGAACAAAAGCTTCTAAACGCTTTTCAATATCCGGCATGATAATGAGTTCATTTACGATCGGATTTGGGCTTTCAGCCGCAATAATACCGGGTTCTGAAATACCGACGTAACGCCCCTCTTTTTGACGTTGTTTGGCGTGGGAGATCGTCGCCCCTTTCATCGGACCTTTCATCGCTCCTGGGCCACAGCCAGTACAGATATTAAGTCCACGTAGGCCCATTTCATAGCCTACTTTTTTGGTGTAATCGTACTCAATACGATTAATGGAATGACCACCCCAGCAGACAACAAGATCTGGTTTTACATGTGGACGAATCGCACCAGCATGGCGCAGAATATGAAAGACCATATTCGTGGTCGCTTCCGATTCAGTAAGGCCGGAGCAACGACGATCTAACTCTGTACCGACATAAAGTAAGTCACGTAAAACAGAGAATAGGTGTTCACGAATACCCGTGATAATCTCACCATTCACGAAGGCCGTGGCGGGCGCATTCACCAATTCAAGCTGAACACTTCGATGCTTTTGACTGATTTTGATATCAAATTTTGCATACTTATCCAAAACCAGCTTAGTACTATCTAATTCACTACCACTATTCAAAACCGCCAAAGAGCATTGGCGAAATAAGCGAAACAAACCACCCTGACTGGCATCCTGCAACTGGTCCACTTCATAAGGAGAAAGAGAATTAAGGCTTTCTAAGGGGGTAATACTGGTCGTAACGTATTGCTCTGTCATCATAATGACCACCTCCATGGATCGAGCTAAATAAATCCTGTTTAGCCGATCCCAAAATAACTTTTCGGCTGAACATCACTTTCGTTCTTCTGATTAAACGACGGCGACAATGTTCCTAGTCTTAAACGTCTGCTGTTAAGATTTTGTGAATACACGAATTAAAAAAGAGACTTAAAGATTGGGGTAAGATTCACAAACAGCAAATTTTTAGACAGCCGACAACTCAGTGAAGTTCCTTAAGAAACTATAGACAGCATCTGTCAAAAATCAAAAAATCCACTTATAAATCAATCAAATATTTCAAAGCTGCTTGATAATATCCGCCACAAATTCAGGCACTACTTCACTCGCGGGACCATAAATCCGGTGATCGAAAGCTGACTCTACCCTTGATGGTTCCAGATTCAGCTCCACTGTCAGTGCCGAAGACCTTCCCGCCACTTCAACAAACCCCGCAGCGGGATAAACATGGCCTGAAGTACCAATCGATATAAAAAGATCACAGTCCTCTAGGGCAGAATAGATCTCATCCATATACATGGGCATTTCACCAAACCAGACAATATCCGGTCTCAATGTGCCCGATAGATCACAACAGTCACAACGATCACTTGGTTCAGTTTGCCCCGTTTCTTTATAAACCTGACCAGAATCACTGCAACGCATCTTTAACAACTCACCATGCATATGTAACAAGTTCTGACTCCCCGCCCTCTCATGCAGGTTATCGATATTCTGTGTCACTAACATAAACTGTCCAGGAAACGCCTTTTCTAACTCAGCTAAAGCGATATGAGCGGCATTAGGTTTCACTGGTTCCGAAAGCAATTGCTCTCTACGTTGGTTATAAAAACGATGAACAAGCTGCGGATCACGCACAAAAGCTTCTGGGGTAGCAACATCCTCTACTTTATGGTCTTCCCACAAACCATCTTCAGCACGAAATGTTCTAATGCCGGATTCAGCGGATATTCCTGCACCGGTTAATACCACAATAGAATTAATTGCCATCTTTAAAATCCTTCAAAGCAAATTTGTCACTTGTCATTCAACTGGAACCTATGTATTACTAAGCTATCTTACATAGTAATAGCTGTGCTAATTCAGATTCAAATTTGTCTTAGCTTAGTATTCAGCAATTATCTGAGACTTCGTGGTGGATCATATTTCACAGTACGTCAGTTACAGAATAATCATTACGACTCTGAAACCTACAGAGCCTATCTCTAAGTCAGCAGTGTACTCTGCTGTGCTTGAAGTAGCTAAGCGCCTTCAAAGCTCTGGACGCTATCGGCCTCTCCATAACGAATTTAAAAAGCCCCAAACACACTCAATCTTTGATCAGTTCGAACTTTCTAATTTTTATAATTTCATTAGCTCACATCTTCCCTTCGGCTATATAAGGAACCGGCTATGACTGCCTCTAAACTCTATATACTCGACACCAACGTACTTCTTCATGATCCTAAGTGTCTGTATGAATTTAAAGAACAGGACATCACTATTCCGATGACTGTTTTAGAAGAGTTAGATGACATTAAGGACCGAAAGAAAAATGTATCTCAAGAAGCTAGGGCCGCAATACGGGCCATAGACGACATTCTTAGTCATGCTGATGATGCAGCGGCAATCACCAAAGGGGTCGATATATTTATCCCGATAACCGCTGCAAACAGTGAAAAGAAATTAGGCCAACTCAGTATCTTTCCCGATCATGAGTTAACAGCTCGCCAAGGTTTTTTGCCACAGAATTCCAATAAAGATAATCAGATCATAAACTGCGCACTTCATCTCCAAGCGACCAACCCTCACCGCGATATTATCTTAGTCACCAAAGATATTAATATGCGCTTAAAAGCCTTAGGTGCGGGGCTAAAACGGGTTGAAGATTATCGTACCGATCAGCTGGTTTCCGACATTGAGCTTCTACCCGCCGGGCATAGCAATATGGAAGGCAACTTTTGGGAGCGCGTCGACGATATTAAAAGCTACCAAGAAGGCAGCCACACTTATCATCAGTTTGCCCAATCGGTGCTACCTGAAACTTACCCTTGCGAATATATCTACGATGATTCTGAGGAGTTTGCCGCACGTGTATCTTCAGTCCGCGATGGTCAAATTACCTTAAGGGACTTAGGTGTCGATCGTTTAATGCAACAGAACTGCTGGGGCATTGAACCGATTAACGTATTCCAAGCATTTGCTATGGATGCAGTCCTAGACCCTGATCTGGATCTTGTCATTCTCAATGGTGCAGCAGGTTCTGGTAAAACATTGATAGCTCTAGCCTGCGCTTTAGAGATGGTGATTGAACAGCAGCGCTACAACAAAATCATTGTGACTCGCTCCACCCCGCCTGTTGCCGAAGACATTGGCTTTTTACCGGGTACTGAAGAGGAGAAAATGACCCCTTGGCTAAGTGCGATTCAAGATAACTTGGAGGCGATGCACGAGCACGATGAACGCCCACAAAGCAGCGTGAAATACGCAATTGAGAAAGCGAATATTCAATTTAAATCGCTAAACTTTATCCGCGGCCGCAGCATTCAAGAAGCAATTGTACTTTTAGATGAAGCGCAAAATCTCACTCCATCGCAGCTAAAAACCATCGTAACCCGTTGCGGTAAGGGCTCGAAAATCATCTGTTTGGGTAACCTCGCGCAGATTGACTCAAATTATCTAACACCACTCACTTCCGGCTTAACCTATCTAGTCGAACGCTTTAAAGATTACGAAGGGGCTGCGAATGTCCATCTAGAAGGTATATTCCGCTCAAGACTGGCTGAATATGCTGAAGAACATCTCTAATTCCATCAACAAACTCGCTCTTTAGGCCTTCCTGCATACGCTGATTCATGTGGGAAGGCTTAAAAACCAGATAAGAACTACTGTTTAACTTTTAATCTACATTAGAATCCTTATAATTAGCTGTCTGTGATTTTTAACCTCTTTTCATTTTTTAGTGGTGCTAAAGATCACATATTGTTTTAATCCTCCCCGGATATATAACCGGGTAAGCCATTTCTTACCCGGTATTTTTTTCAGAAAACGACTTCAAAATAACGTATCGCCTAATGCTTTCCTTCTTACAGCGCTGCCTTAGCTCACTACTAATTGGATTGGTAAATATCTACCGATACCTTATCAGCCCTGTTATAGGCCCTCGTTGTCGTTTTCATCCAACCTGCTCAAGCTACATGATTGAGGCGATTAAACTCCACGGGCCTTTTAAAGGCGTATGGCTAGGCTTAAAACGACTTAGCAAATGCCACCCGTACAACGACGGCGGTTATGACCCTGTACCCATGCCTAAAAACTGCTGTGACCATCACACCGAGCAAGATTCACCCTCCAGCAAATAACAGCTTTTTCTTATAAACCTACACAACAGCCCTATATTTTATTGTTGAATTTGAGCTTTTTGATTAGGTATCAGTAAGTTATTTCCTTTGACACCTTTCAGCGAAGCATCTATAGGGTTTAAGATAAGAATCTAACCCCTAGGAATAAGCTGGATATTATGTTCACACCGCTGTCAGTTATTCTGTACGTTACCGTTTACATGGGCATCCTATTTGCCATCGCTCAGCTGGTAGAAAAGAGGATTAAAAATAAGGGTGAGCAGAGTGCAGGAAATCCCTGGATTTATGCCCTCTCGCTAGCGGTTTACCATACCTCTTGGACCTTCTATGGCAGTGTTGGGTTTGCTTCAAATTCGGGGCTGCTCTTTTTCAGTATCTACGGAGGGGCATTAATTGGTATCTGTTTCTGGTGGTATTCGCTCAGACGGATGGTACAAGCCAAAGAAACCTTCCGCATTACCAGTATTGCCGACTTTATATCCACCCGTTATAACCGCTCTCAGAAAATCGCAGCCCTCGTTACTATCATCGCTTTAATCGGCATAGTGCCTTATATATCCCTCCAGCTAAAAGCGATTATCAGCTCTTTCTCAATCATTACCGATACCCCACAGACAGGCTCAGCATTTGATCTATCGGGATGGATGGTGACCATATTTATGATCTGTTTCACCATTATTTTTGGTGTCAGACGTTTAGATCCAACTGAACGCCATCAAGGTATGATCGCAGCGCTAGTCGCAGAATGTATCGTTAAGATTATTGCTTTTATTGCTGTTGGTTTCTTTGTAACGTACACGCTGTTTGATGGCTTTGGCGATATATATAGCCGCATACAAACCGCTGGTTTAGAGCACCTAGTAAGCCTGAACCATGGCGAAAATAGCGGTGTAATGTGGATCACTCTTCTGATCTTAAGCTTCGCAGCGATTCATACGCTTCCTCGCCAGTTCCACGTTTCAGTGGTTGAGAACTCTAATAAAAACCATATTAAAACCGCTATGTGGCTCTTCCCTGCTTATATGATAGGTATCAATATCTTTGTCGTACCTATCGCAGCAGCTGGATTATTAATGGGGATGCCCGCCGAAAACGCAGACTTCTTCGTACTTCTTTTGCCGCAACAAGCCGGCAGTGAAAGCCTGACAATCTTAGCCTTTATAGGTGGTTTTTCTGCAGCGACGGGCATGATCATCATCACAACGATGACACTTTCAACCATGGCATCTAACCATCTTATTTTGCCGACCTTAGAAAGAATCCCAGCGCTACAACCGTTACGTAGCTACCTTCTTCAGCTTCGCTGGGTCATGGTGTCTTTGATTCTTCTGGGCAGCCTCTGGTTTGCCAAAGAGTTTGCAGATTCCTACATTCTTGCAGCTATCGGCCTTCTCTCTTTCGTGGCAGTTCTGCAGTTTGCGCCAGCTTTGTTTGGTGGCATGTTCTGGAAGAAAGGTAATAGCCTTGGCGCCTTCTTAGGGCTACTCACCGGTTTTATTATCTGGACCTACTGCCTACTCATTCCAACCTTCATCAAACATGGCTGGTTTACGGAGGCACTGTTAGTTCAAGGCCCATGGAATATTACGGCACTGCGCCCAGAAGCATTGTTTGGCTTAGACGGTCTTCACCCTGTGAGCCATGCAGTGTTCTGGTCACTTATTTTTAATATTGGCAGCTACATTATTGGATCGATAATCTTCAGTCCAAATAAAAGCGAAAGGAATCTAACCACTGAATTTATCAGTGCGATGAACGCCTCCCATTCTCGTCGAGCAAGGCCAACGGGATTAGATGCTTATATCTCGCTTCAACCTAAACTTGAAGAGGCGCATAGTTTACTTTCAAACTATCTCCATGAAGATAAAGCCGAGAAAGAGGTCCGTACTATCGCTGAAGACCTTCAGGTTATTGATAAGCTGCAAATTACCATTATTGAGCTGGTAGAGTTCCATCGTATGGTAGAGCACGTCCTAGCCGGTTCTATAGGCGCTGCAAGTGCCCATAAAGCAATAGAGAATACAATCCGCTATAACAGTCGCGAAGAAGCAGACCTTAAAGCGCTCTATAGCCATATAGTTACAGAGCTACAGTCCACCGAGAAAGAAAACGCTTCAGGTAGCGATGACAGTCATTCTGGCTATGGCTTAATCGAGGACCTACAGACCCAGATTGATGACTTGGAAGATCAGCTCGCAACGCAGCAAAAAACAATCAGTAACATGGAAGTGAAACTAGAAGCACGCTATGAAGAGATCTTTAAATATCGACTCGAAGCTCAAAAGTCTAAACAGGATAATGCGCAATTAAGAAACGAGCTTAAGAAGATACTAAGAGATAGATCAGACGGTGGTTACTCTTCAGAAACGGAGCAATCCGAATAAAGCTACAAACTAGAAGGAATAGAAAGATAGATAAAAAAGAGCCTGATAAATCAGGCTCTTTTTTAGAAGGAGAAAAGAGAAGCTTACGCTTGCTCTTCTTTATGAAGATGTACATCCATCTGAGGGAAAGGAATGCTGATGCCTTCCTCGTCAAAACGTAGTTTCACAGTTTCAGTTGTATCCCATAGCACTGCCCAATAATCAGCAGAGTTAACCCAAGGGCGAACAACAAAGTTCACGCTGCTATCAGCTAGCTCAGATACAGCAACAACTGCCGCAGGATCTTTCAAAATACGCTCATCTGCAGCGATGATCTCGTTCAAGATCTCTTTCGCTTTACGCAGATCATCGTCGTAACCAATACCAAACACCATATCTACACGACGCGTATCGCGAGCAGAGTAGTTTGTGATTACACCGCTGTAAATTGCACCGTTAGGAATGATTACTTCGCGATTATCGCCAGTACGCATGATTGTGTTGAAGATCTGAATATGCTCAACAACACCTGCAACACCCGCCGCTTCAACGAAGTCACCTTCACGGAATGGCTTGAAGATAACAAGCATTACGCCTGCCGCAAAGTTCTTCAGGGAATCCTGTAGAGATAGACCGATCGCTAGACCAGCAGCACCCAAGAGTGCGATTAGCGATGTTGTATCAACACCTAACTGGTTTAGAGAGGCAACAATTACGATCAGTAGTAACGCTACATTCGCAATTGAGGAGACAAAGTTTACCAACATGTCTTCAACTTTGGCTTTGCGTAGTACGCGCTCAAGCAGTTTGGTTACCTGCTTTACGACCCAACGACCAATGAAGAAAATAGCCAGTGCAAGCGCAATATCCACAATCCATGGAAATACGTAAGCATCAAAGAAGTTATCCATTAAGGTTCCCCTGAGAAAGATCTTAAAAAAAGTGAACGAATTTAATCAAAACGAATCTGAACAACAGCCAAACAGGCTGCTGAGGCTGTCTCGCTTCTGGGTATTCTGCACCATTTATTCTAAATTAGAAAAATGAAATCAGAATAACCCCAAAAACAACCTGTTAAGCAACCAGTTTAATCCGTACAATATGCCAAATTCTAGCGTTCAAACAAATGTATCAATGAAAAAGTTATTACTGACTTCTCTCCTACTATTTTCGGTATCTGCACAAGCAGAAAAAGGTCATATTGCAGACGATGCAATGGTCTACGTACATAACGGCCCAAGTAATGAGTATCGAATCATTACTCGTATCAAAAGTGGCTCCCCTGTCACTATCTTAAAACGAGACCCTAAAACTAAATACGCTCAGATCCGTATGCCTCAGGGCCGTATTGGTTGGGTAGAACCTTCTGCGATTGATTCTGGCGATAGTATGTCAGTGCGCTTGCCTAAGCTTCAAAGCAGCTTAGAGAAAAGCCAAACAACAGTGACAGAGCAAGCTCAACAGATCGAAATGCTTCAGCAAGAATCTGCTGCGCTCAAGAAAGACAATCAAACGCTGACTGCAGAAGTTGAACAGTTAAAAGCATCAATTAAAGATCTGAACTTTAAGATCGAATCAAGCGATGAGAGCAATCTGATGCGCTGGTTTACACACGGCGGCCTAGTAGCGCTAGGTGGTGTATTCCTCGGCTTGATCCTTCCTTACTTCCCTAAACGTAAAAAGCGTAAGGATGAGTGGTTCTGATCACTTCAGCTCATACAAAAAAACCGGAGTTAGAACTCCGGTTTTTTATTGTGTAAAAAGGACTTCAATCAATAAAAAAATCTAAATTTATCGATCATTCCCCTTGACATTAATTACAGCCCTGTAACTTTAAACGCAATAGCTGATTGGCCACTCAAAAACAACTTTCCCCATAGAAAAACCCATAAAAACCCTTTTAAATCAAATACATAAACTACTGTATACTTTTTAATCAAACCGTTAATCGCAAGGTTTTATCGACCTTTAACGAAGTTCGATAGGAGTTGTTTACAAGGTTATCCACAAAGATTGGGGACAAACCTTCCATCCCCCGAAATCACGCCTTTTTCAGCCAAATTTGTGCGGCGCAAAATAGTATTCACAACACATATTAATGATCTTAATGTCCTACAAAAAACCATACCTTCGCTCGTATAGCTCGCTTTAAGATGTTCCATAAAAAGAACCAATCGATTAGATAAACATATCTAATTGGGATCAATCAGCTGCCTCTGTTTCAATTAACACATCACTTAAACGGAGGAAGACAGATGAAACGTATTACTATTTTTGGTCGTGAAGGTTGCGGTTTTTGTTCCCGTGCAAAACAAATTTGTGAAATCAAACAGCTGGATTACCGTTATATCGATATCCACCAGGAAGGCATAAGCAAAGCAGATCTTGAGCAAACAGTGGGCAAACCAGTGACTACCGTGCCTCAAGTATTCTGCGGCCAAGAACATATTGGTGGTTTCACTGAGCTGGAAGCTTATTTAAACGCACAGGGGGTTTAAATTACTCCCTGATGCCCATATAACTGTTTAGGTATTAGGACAACGGCTAAGATTTTTTGCATATTAGCCGCTAAATAATGATAAGCCTGTTTATTGAGTTATACTGCTAGACAGTTGTACTGGTCTTTCACCAGTTAGGAGTGAGTTATGATGACATTTGCTACATTGGTTGCCATCGCAGCAGGCGTAGTTTTCTTGTATTCCTTAGGAAACAGTACGCCACGTGTACAACCTATTCGTATTGAGAATGAGCAACACCCACAGCATCCAGCGCGTCGTCGCCGTTAATCCATTACCGCTGTGATATAGATAAGAGCCTGACTTGGGTACATCACCTGATCAGGCTTTATTTTTATCTACCGCCCCATAACCTCACAGCTAAACCACCCGATCTTTCCGTTTTCCGCTCTGTAGAAGCAAATAAGGCAGCCTTAGTCGCATATAAGTGCAAGGTTTTACGTGCTCGGGTAATCCCCGTATACAAAAGCTCTCGCGTCAGCAAAGGACTGTCGTCCGGCGGTAAAATAAACGCGACGGTATCAAACTCTGAGCCTTGGCTTTTATGTACTGTCATCGCAAACACAGTTTGATGCTCAGGCAAGCGACTCGGTAGCACACTACGTAGTTCGCCATCCAATTCAAACCACACTTTGAGCTTTCCGCTATCATCGGCAAGCACAATCCCGATATCACCATTAAACAATTTCAGTGCAGGATCATTGCGGCTGATCATAATCGGTCGACCAGCAAACCAGGTATCAGAACCTTTGATATAGCCCCTGCTGCGCAGTTCTTGTTGAATACGCTCATTCAGACCGGCAACGCCATAGACACCTTCACGCCGCGCGCACAGCAGCTGAAATTCACCTAAACGATCCAATAAGTGTTTGGGTGAAGCCTCAGGATTAACATGACTAAACAGTTCACTGTAAAAAGAAACAACCAAATTGATCATCTCTTCGTAACTGTCACGAGTCAGGTAATGGTTGTTTAGATCTTCAAAGCCCTTAGCCATCACCCGCTTAACATGCTCAACACTTCCCGAGTTAACCGCCTTCGCCATATAACCGATGCCACTTTTATCATCAAAGCGATAGCTTTTACGTAGAAGCGCCAAACAATCTGAAAAAGATTGAACTGAGCCGGACGATTGGGCCTGAGGGAATACACCTAACTGGGTTAATACCTGTTGTTGATTAGCACTGTAATCTAATTCTCCCGGCCAACTACAGATATCGCCTAAGACATTCCCCGCTTCTACCGACGCTAGCTGGTCTCTATCCCCAAGCAATATTAGTCGTGCGTGATCAGGCAGCGCATCCAATAGACGCGCCATCATCGGTAGATCGACCATTGAGGCCTCATCCAGCACCAACAGGTCTAAATGCAACGGATTATCCCCGTGGTGGCGAAAACCTATCTGATTCGGAATCACACCCAATAAACGATGAAGTGTGCTGGCTTCCGAAGGCACCAGATCAGCAAGCTCGGCAGGTAATGCTAATTTCTGTTTTGCCGAATTTATCGATTCGGCCAGACGCGCTGCGGCCTTACCAGTGGGGGCAGCTAAGCGGATATTGATATCTAAGCCCTTAGCCTGCATCTGTTGAATATACAGAACCAACAGTTTAATAACCGTTGTGGTTTTACCTGTACCCGGACCACCGCTAATTACCGAGAAGCGTTTTTGAATCGCGACCGCTGCCGCTACCTTCTGCCAGTCGACATCTTCGTTTTGTTTTGGGAAAAGTTGCGCAAGATGATCGCCCAGCAAAGGTAGATCCACATCAACAGGCACAGTACGTTTGCTTAACTGTTGGGCGACTTGGATCTCATATTGCCAATATCGATGAAGATAGAAGCGCCCCTGATCTAAAACCAGTAGCGCACTTTCTAGCGATCCATTAGTCCCCAACATCAACAGACGAGCATCAGGTTTTAGTGCCTTCCAATCGACAGATTCGACAAGAGTAACTATCTCATCAGACCAATAGCCTTTTGGTGAGATCAACCTATCCAAAGGCAGACACACATTGCCCGAGGCCAACTCAAAGCTAACCAAAGCTGCAAGCAGCGGTAATGCTGAATCATCAGGCTGTTGTTCAGCCACGAACGCTGCAAGTTGATAATCGACTGAACGAATAATCCCTTCTTGCGACCACTGTTTCAGCTGGAGTAGATATGTATTAGACATCAACAACCTCCCCAGCAAACATCAGATCCAACTTATCAATCAATTCAATATCCGGTTTATCGTGGAACACCCCATTAGTGCTTTCACCATCCATCCCACGAAGGAACAAGTAATAAACACCCCCAAAATGCCGCTCATAATCGTAATTAGGTATACGTTGCTTCAATAATCGATGCACCGCGAGTGTGTAGAGCAGATATTGCAGATCATAGCGATGATCAATCATCGATTCTTTTATCGCCTCTTGGGTGTAACAGGAAGACTCATAACCTAGGTGGTTAGATTTGTAATCCAAGACATAGTACTTCTCGCCATCACGGAATAGCAGATCAATAAAGCCTTTTAACAGACCTCTTAAAGGTTCAAAAGAGAGCGGTTTAGCCTTAGCCGCTAGAGGATCGTAGCGACGAATCAAAGACTCTAAACGCCCTACCGTGATGTGTTCAGCACTGAGCATAAACTCCATCTCCACCAGCCGGTTTTCATCTTTGATCTGGTTTAAACTCAATCCTTGTCCGTTTAAGTCAGTTGCCAAGACATCTTCTATCAGCTTTTCGATCACAAGCTGCCAACGTTCTTCATAGCCAGCGACTTGAAGCTGATCTTGAAGTTGAGTGCGGTACTCATCCGATTCCAGCATGATCTGCTGATATCGTGCGAAGCTGATCTCTTCAAAGACGCTATGCAGGAAGGTGCCGGCATTGGCGCCTCTTGGGAAGGTAAAGATATTGTCTTCGTCAGGTATAACGTCTTCGACCTGTTCCTGCCCTTCCGCAGCCACTTCCAGATCCAACCCTGGAAGTTCAGGTATATGACTAGCCTGATGTTTACTCAGCGCAGAGTAACTACTGACACGCCAATCGCGATCGATTTTACGCTCAAAATTTCGCGCTTCTAGCTGCGCCACTTGCTCTTCCTCAACCGCAAATAGATCTTTCTGGGAGCCATAATTTGGCGGCGCTAATACTTGAATAGCTGCATGCTGCTCGAGTGTCTGCATAGCTTCATCCAACTCAATCCCCGATTGCAGAAGAAGATACCCCAAGGCGCTATCGATCAATCGAGACTTTTTACTATTACCGATCTTGATATGACTGATACCGATATAGCAGCTATAAACCGCGCGGGTTAGGGCTACATAGAGTAGACGTAGCTCCTCAGCCAGTCGTTCTTTATCCGCTTCTTCCAGCGCTTCCGGTTCAGCTTTAAGATCTAAAACAGCTTCGCCTGATTCATCATGATAAAAAGCACTTTTCTGCTCTTTAAAACGGCAAGCAAAAGGCAAGAATACCACTGGATATTCCAAGCCCTTAGATTTATGCACGGTCACAATAGTTACCAGATTTCGCTCACTTTCTAAGCGTAAAATCTGCTCGTCACCACCGCCAGAAGGCTGTGAAATCTGCTCGTTAAACCAACGGATCAATCCAGCGATACCTTCTCTTTCTGCGCTCGCTTGTTGCAGTAGTTCTGCCAGATGTAGCATGTTTGTTAAACGACGCTCACCGGATACCTGCTCAAGCGTGATCGCAGCTAGATTACGCTGATGCATCAGTCGGTTTAACATGGGCAGCACACCTAAACGCAGCCATATTTCGCGATAATCACTAAACTCAGTGATCACCTTCTCCCAACCTAATTCATCATGATTCAGTCGATCGAGATCATGCATATCGAGCTGCATAAACTCTGTTGCCAATGCAGCTTTCAGCGCTCGATCATTCAGCGGATTTTCAATTGCCGTTAACAGCAAAGAGAGTTCGATCGCTTCTTGAGATTTAAAAACCGAATCTTTGTTACTCAAATAAACACAAGGGTGCTCATAAACTGCCAGTGCTCTACGAATCTCTTCCGCTTCAAAACGATCTCTTACCAGCACTGCGATATCAGAGCCTTGTAATTTTCGATCTCCTATCAGCGTATCACCAGACAATAAACGGTCGATTTCCGAAGCCGTAGCTTGAGCATAAGTCGCTAAGTATTGCGCATTATTTAGCGCCTCATCACTTTCTTGATGCCATAAGGTTAAAGCGGGAGGCTCGACGTTTTGAATCTTTAAGCGTTTACCACCTTTATCTGCTGCTTTAACGGGTATAAATGGAATATCTTCATCATAGATAAAAGCAGAATCAGCCGATTGGAAAAGATGATTTACCCCTTCAACCATCGGCGTGGTCGAACGCCAGTTAGTCTCTAAGGTAAAGGTCTGCGATACTTGGCGACGAGCCTGAATATAAGTAAAGATGTCGGCACCACGGAAGGCATAAATCGCCTGTTTCGGGTCACCGATCATGATCAAGGCGTGTCGATTTACATCTTTGTACAGCGTTGAAAAGATGCCGTACTGCAGTGGGTCAGTATCTTGGAACTCATCAATCATTGCGACCGGAAACTGATCACAAATAGCACCGGCCAAGCTCTCACCACTGTTGCTGTATAACGCTTGATGCAGGTCGATCAGCAAGTCATCAAAGGTTTGCACCTGATACTGCTTTTTAGCACGGGCTAAACGCAGTCGAACCTCTTTCAATGCGCGACTCAGCAGTATCTCTTTAACCGGAACTGCCCCTTCTAACAGGGTTCCTAACTGCTCAAACAGATAATGCTGCGGATATTCAGCACCTTCTGGCGTTTTCTCCTGCAACACCGAAGAGGTGAATTTCTGCAGTGTTGTAACCAGCTTTTTATTCGGCTCCAGTTGTTCTGATGCCGCATAATCATCGATCTGGGCAATCCATTTCGGTAGATTTGCTTTGGTATAGCTGCGCTTGTTTATCCCTGAACTTTGAACCAGCGCAACCAGGTCATCTTCATTCTGTAGCCATGCTTGCTTGAACTCATTCAGCGCTTCTAACCTTGCCTCATAAGCCTCAGCCAGATCCTGATCAGATAAGTCTGGCGTTACCCGAACACTGCGGCTCAATAAACCGCGTATTTCCATCATCAGTGATTCAGGGCTAGACCAATACTGCATCACCAAGCTACTGAGCGGACCTGATAATGGATAGATGGTATTGCGCCAGAAATCGATCGCTGCACTGCGAATCAGGCTCTGATCGTCTTGGGTCAGTTCACTCTCAAATAACGAACCGCTTTCAAACGCATGCTGTTTTAGCATCCGCTGACAGAAACCATGGATGGTAAAAATCGCCGCTTCATCCATCTGCCGAATTGCTTGTTCTAGCAGTTTGATCGCCTGTTCATGATCCGCTGTATTTTGCTTTAGCTGATCTAAAAACGGATCACTAACATCTGGTAACAGAAAAGCATTTCGCGCATCGACTATTCGACTGCGGATACGGTCTCGAAGCTCCTCTGTCGCAGCCTCGGTAAAGGTCACAACTAAGATCTGATCAGGTCCTAGCGGCTTATCACTGATATACCCTTGGCCTAACAACAAACGCAGATACAAAGCAGTGATCGTGTAGGTCTTACCTGTACCAGCACTGGCTTCTATGAGCTGCTGCCCTTTTAGAGGAAAAGTAAACGGCTCTAGCGGAAGTACACTAGTCATCTTTCCCCTCCTCTACATAGGCTAGCAGCGGCTCGTACACGGCTTCCGCCAAAGGAACAAACTGTTCGGTGTATTGATTAAAATCGGGGAATGCCCGACGCGCATAAGGGTCGTCTAAAACCCCGATGCTAAAACTGTCTCCGTAGAAACGTTTTTCTAAGCTTTGCAAAGCCTTATCGGGATCTTTAGCTCGTTGCACAAAATAATCATGGGCCAATGAAGCATCAAACGCTTGTGGCATCGTCATCCCCTGCTGATAAAAAGCCACCAGCTCACTTAACAACCGATGCGCTTCTGTAGATTCAACTTGGCGGTAGAACGCCTTACCAGACAAACCGCGATAGATCGTGTTTTTACGCGCGCCCAGTGCACACAAAACAAGATGCTCAACCCAGGTAGATAAGCGATCTCTAGCATTGACTTGCGCCGGTCTATAGCGCAACAGATGATCCGGATAGCAATGATCAATCCAGCCTTGCAAACGTAAACCATCCAGATCCAAATTTACTTCAACTCGCTCAGGGGTACCTTCACATAGAGGTCGAATCTTCTCTGCAAGCTCTTCGCAGTCATGACGTATTTTCTGCAGTGTTAACTCGCCCGCCTGAGCGACCGGAAGAATACCCTCGGCCAATACCGTTTGATCCAATTGATCTAACGATTGCTCTGCCAACGCCGTATCCAGATAACGCTGTTTAATCAGATAAGATTCCAAGTTATCCAGCGCGAACGGCTCTTCATCTTGTGCTTCGATCTCGCTCTGACTGAAATACACTTTCAACCGCTGATTGAAGAAACTGCGGCACGGGCTCTTCAAAAAGCGAATCAGATCGGAGAGTTCTAATTCGGAAAGAGTCTCGTTTTCCAACGGCTGATTTATAAATTTCAGTAGAGGCTTAGTATCGGCCCCAGCAGCGGGTAACCATTGAGCGGCATAACTAAACAACTGCGAGTGCTCAGCAAAGTACTGTGGGCTGAAAGCGACTAACGGGTGCTGCTGGATCAACGACTGCCGCAGCTTTAGCCCACTATCGGTATACGGCAGGCTGGCATCGGCAGCATAGGTATAACCTTGTTCGATGTAATCGAGTAGTTCACTGACCAAAACCGAAGGTATTTTAGGGTTGTTATCGCGAATAGAGCGTCCGACAAAACTGATATAAAGCTGCTCTTGGGCAGATAACATCGCTTCTAGGAATAGATAACGGTCATCATCTCTACGGGAACGATCACCTCTGCGCGGATAGTCGGTCATCAAATCAAAACCTACCGGAGGAATACTCCGCGGGTACGCACCATCATTCATGCCAAGCAAGCAAACCACTTTAAAAGGGATCGAACGCATCGGCATCAAGGTACAGAAGTTAACCGCACCAATCATAAAGCGTTGGGATGAGCGTTGCTGGTTCATCCCGTTCAACAGATAATCGGTGATCACTAAGGAAGACAGCGGCTGATTAAATTCTGCATCTGATAGCTGTTCTTGCAGATTCTGTAGCGTCTGGCGAATAGAGTTCAAAGCGATCTCGTCTTGCTCATCGGCAAGATAAAACGCTTCCAACAATTGGTTAATCACCGCAACCCATTCATCTAAACAGAGCGACTGGCTGAAGTAGGTTTTCGCCTCTTCCAACAGATCAATAAAATCAGCGAGCTTGCCGAGTAGCTCAGCTTCGAGCCCCTCCACTTCTGTGTATGGCGCTACCTCTTGCCAATAAGCCGTTTGTTCGCCTAATGCATAACCTGCGAGCATACGGCGCAAGCCAAAGCGCCAACTGTTTTGCTCAAACAGCGGCAGTTCCCAGACACTGCGTTGTTCAGCATCCAGTCCCCAACGGATATTAACTTGATCAACCCAATAACGAAGACGTATGAAGCTATCATCATCCAAACCAAATCGACGCAAGATCGCAGGTACTTCCAGTAACTCTAAAACATCAGATACGGTAAAGCGGCTGCTATTTAGCTTGAGCACTTTTTCGAAGCTATGTAACAGAGGATTTTCCTGACGATTGCTGCGATCCGATATAGAAAATGGGATATAACGCTCAGAAGGTGCATTGGAGAACACCGCTTCGATATAAGGCGCGTAAGCTGCCACATCCGGCATCATCACAATAATATCGCGAGGTTTGAGCTCAGGGTCTTCCTCAAATTTTGCTAACAGCTGATCATGTAAAACCTCGACTTCACGCAGCGGGCTATGGCAGCTATGCAATACTATCGAGCGGTCTTGCTCATCAATTCTATGTTTTGTTTCGCTATGACTTGGATCTTCAGGGAATGAGGTCGGATTATCTAAATCCAAAATATCCTGTTGGATGCTGTTCAGCAAACAGTGTCTTTCCGGTTCAGCAAAAGCATCGATCTCTTCAACCGCGTTATCTTGCAGCTGATAGATATAATCTCGCCCCAGCTTGCCCATAGACGCCAAAAGCGGGTTTCCTTGGGCATACTCGCTCATCTCTAGCTCGGGTTTGCCAAACCAGCGACGGTTAACCCTCGCAATCTGAGCAGCATCTAAAATGTCACCCCAATAGTAACGACAAGGGTTCATAATCATCAGGTGCACATCAACCTGTTCACCTAAGGCTTGTAGCGCTTGGATATAATTTTGCGGTAGCGCTGAAATACCAAAGACAAACAAACGTGGCGGTAACTGTTTCAGGTTAGAGCGTTGACGAAGCAGCTTTACGAAATCGCCAAACATATTGGCCCTATGCCAATGAGATTGCTCTAGGGACAGGGTGTAATCGGTCAATGCTCGCCATAGGACAGGCTGCCAGCTGTGACGGGCAGCAGCCAGATTTCCGCCTTGTTCCCAATCAGCAATCCAATCGGGGCGATAAACCAAATATTGGTCGAAGATATCAGCAATTTTGTTGCATAACTGATAGAGGCGGTAATCCTCTTCATCATCAGCCAAATAGGTTTGCAACGGGTGAAATTCAGGTTGGGTCAGCAGATCGGGTAACACCAACATCAACTTCCAAGCCATGGCTTCCTTGGTAAAGGCAGAGCGCTCGGGAACATCATCTAAAACATTGGAAAAGCTTTTCCATAGAAACGATGCAGGCAAGGGAAAATCGATGGATGCTGCGATCCCTGACGCCTGTGCTAACTCGAGTTTGAGCCACTGGGCCATACCTGGGCTTTGCACCAGAATTTGCTCAGAGATAAAGGGGTCCGCGATCGGGTCGCGTCGAATTAATTCAACTAAGAGATCCTTAAGGACCAATATCGAGTTGGAGTGATAAACCTGAAACATCCGTGCCCTGATGCAGTAAAAATTGCTCACCAACGAGGGTTGGTAATTAGAGCTATCTACTTTACTGAACTGGACTTTTAATGTCAGTTACTAATTATTGTGAAACGCTGAGATTAACTTGAATAGATAGGGTAACAGAGGAGCCCTCAGCGACCGCTTAGAGAAAAGCCTTCAGCCTCTGCTTTTAGAACAGCCATCAGCCACTGCTTTGAGGGTTATCTTCTTCAGTTGGTGCAGGCAAACTTGCAAAGCCTTCTTCCTCGGACCAATAGTCTCGGCCTTGCTCTACTCGAACAACCCCTTTAAAGCGTTGTTTCAAATAGTCGACCGCTTCTGGCAACGTGTCTAAATCACACAAAATTACGCCACCACGATCATTATCTGTAGAAAAAAGAAAACTCTTCATACTGCCTCCAAGTTACGGAGACAGATGATTACATAGAGAAGCGGTTGAGAAAAGCTAAACTGTGACAATACAGTTTTTACCCTGCTCTTTTGCTTTATAAAGCGCATTATCAGCACGCTGCATCAAGCTTTGTACACTATCACCGACAGTATAAGCGGTTACACCTATGCTGACACTACAATGAATGGTTTCACCATCGGGTAAGATAAATTGATAGTTCTGTAAACTTTCACGCACCCTTTCTGCAACTGTTTCAGCTCCATCAACATCGGTCGATGGCAACAAGATAGCAAACTCTTCACCACCATAGCGATAACCACTATCTAAGGTTCGTAGGGAAGAGCGAACCAAAGCACCGAAGGTTTCGAGCACTTTATCGCCCATCAAGTGACCATGGGAGTCATTGAGCTTTTTAAAATCATCCAGATCGAAAAAGCACAAGGTAAACCCGTGATGGTAACGGCGGGCAGTTTCTAACGCGTTTTCCATCTGATCATAAAAATGTCGTGAGTTATGAAGACCGGTCAAACTATCGGTAATACTCAACTCTTTGTATATACGCTCTCGTTCTAGCAACTCAAACTCAGCTTTCTTTCGTCCACTGATGTTTTGGAAAGTTTCAATAGCGCCGATGAGCTCGCCATTTGAATCGACAATACTGGAGGCGGTAAACTGCAGCCACTCACCATCAGCACCGCAGTCTGGAAAAAAATCTTCAGCCTCAAACGCACCTTCGATCAATTCAGAACGCTGACACTTATTCATATAATAATGCTTAACATCCTCATCTCTGCCGCCTTCAAGGATCAAGTCAGCTAGACAAGGACGCGCGGAGGAATAAAACGGTCGCCACTGATCCTTGGTACCAATCATTTCCTCTCTACTAAGACCACTAATGGCTTCAAGAGCAGAGTTCCAATAAATAATCCTGTGGTCTTTATCAAGCACAAAGGTTGGCAGGACAATGCGATCAAACACTTGAATTAACATCGATTGATCTGTCATATCAACGATTGCCATGGGCGGGATACCTGCTTGCGGAACTACGTTTTCCTTCATAAATGTTACTGCGCCTAACCATCTCACTAAAACAAACAGTCAAAGGTATGACCAATATTTCAATTGGTAATACCACTACTCTATATCCTTAAGTAACTTAAATATAGTCAACAATTCGATTTTATGAAGGATTATTAAAAAACAAATTAAAACAAGAACCTGGATCAAGGGTAATAAGAGTTGTAAGTCTTAATTCGAGAATTAAATGCGGCAATTTTTACTCAATTCGTTCCCAAAATTTTACGGGCTCGCACTGTTCATATAACGCGCCCTGCCTGAAACATAAGGTATTTCCCGGATTTATAGGAATAGCTTCGTCGCCCAATAAAGACTGAGAAGCGACAATAACACCGGTCACAAGATCATCTGAAGAAAGCTCTAAATCCACCCCCAAATTCAAACAAAGTTCTCTAAATGAAAAGCTCTGGTAAGCCAAAGGTTCAAGATCAGTTTCGTTACCGGAATGGGCAAAAAGTAACTCGCCGTCCCAATGAATGAAGTGATGGCCGCTCAACCGGTTTAAGCGCCCGGCATAATCAGCCACTAAGGCTAATTTCATCTCAGCGTCCGGTCGCCCCTCGCTCCAGAGCTTGCGCATCCGCTCCTGTAACAAACTAAACGCTCGCTCTTGAGGGCTACAGCTTAATGGCCACTGATCCCCCACTGGAAAACGATCACCATCTTCGATACCGGGTAACTCCCCTACTTGGGAAAATAAACAGGGTAAACCACGCTGCGCCCTTGAATAAGGTTGTATCTCTACGGCCTCAAGGGGTAGTTCAGGATAAAAGGCAGCTGACCATACTTCAGTTTCTTCGGGATTCTCAGCAAGGTACTCTGCAAGCCCCAACGCCCTGTTATTATCCATAGCAGTGAATCGCTGTAAGTTAGATTCACATATAGTCGTGATGCCTAAAGCCTGTATTTCAGGGAGATTGGTCAATCTCACTTTAACCGGCGATGAGGTCACGATAGATAAAAATTGCGGCGACTTCATAATCCTTCCTTAGGTAGCAGCCACAGGCTCAGAATGAGAGCGGCCTATATAGAAAATAACTGCTACTGCCCAAAGGATCAAAGGTAAAACAATCCAATTCATTGCTTGCCAGCCCAACACAGCCTCCATCCAACCGGCAGACATTGCGGAAACTGTCACCATACTAAACACTAAAAACTCATTCGCAGCTTGAGATTTAGCTTTCTCTGCAGGTCTATACGTGGTGGTAACCAATTGAGTCGCGCCGATAAACATAAAGTTCCAGCCAATCCCCAAACACACCAATGCCGTCCAAAAATGCCATTCAGATACGCCCATCAAATTAATGCCAATGCAGGCCAACATAAATACGGCGCCGGCATACATAACAGGATTAAGGCCAAATCGTGCGATCAAACTGCCGGTAAAGAACGACGGTACAAACATACCTAACACGTGCCACTCGATAACATGAGCCGCTTGAGCAAAGGTAAAGCCACAACGGGCCATAGCTAACGGCGTTGCTGTCATCAGTAGGTTCATCACCACATAACCCACCATTGCAACAACAACGGCAACGATAAAGGTGGGCTGTCGAACAATCGTCATCAACGGACGTGCTTTGTCAGTTTCTTCAGCAGCCACTTCTTTGGGAATATGAGTAAAAAACAGCAAACACAGTGCAATGACGTAAAGGCCTAATAATCCAACAAAAGCACCAGCGAACTCGGCCTCTCCCAATAGATCCTGACTGTATATAGCCAACTGCGGCCCAATAACGGCAGCTACAACACCACCGGCCATGACTAAGGAGATAGCTTTACTTTTCGACTGATCATCGCAGACTTCGACTGCTGCAAAACGGTACAAAGTACCAAAGCCAATGCCTATCCCCAAAAGGAAAGTACCAAACGAGAAGAGATAAAACTGCTCTCCTTGCAGGGCAAGAATGCACAATGCCGCACCTAAAATGCCGATCGAATTCCCTAAGTAGAATCCATTTTTTCGGCCTATACGACGCATAATCAGAGAGGCAGGAATCGTCGCTAGCATCAATCCGATAAACTGGGTCGCCACCGGAAAAGTCGTCATAGAAGGGCTTGCCGCGAGGTTCTGACCGATCAAAGCCACTACCGAGACTAAAAGTATGTTTCCGGTGGTTAATAAGGCTTGGCAACCGGAGAGCAAGAAAACATTCAGATTCATGAATTAATATCCTTTGATGCTTGATCACAAGTCACAGAACCAAAACGATCCCGATACTCACTTGGGTTAATACCTAAACGGCGAATAAACACTCTACGAAGATTGTCAGCGGATACTAGTCCACTCTGTTCAGCTACTCGTTGTAGATTCAATGCGCCGCTTTCTAATAACTGCCGTGACAAACTTAAACGACTGTTTTCGATATAAGTGGCTGGCGATTGCTCAAACTCACTTTTAAACAGACGGAACAGATGCCGCTCACTGACACAACAATGCTCGGCCAATATGGCGAGATTAAGCTCTGCATTTAGATGCTGCTCAATATAAGCAACTGCCTTGGCAACAGGCCCTGTGGTTTTTAACTGAGCTTCTAGCTGAGTGCTAAATTGGGCCTGACCACCGGGGCGCTTCATAAACACCACCAGCTCTCGCGCAACCGCCATCGCTATCTCATGACCTAAATCCTCCTCGACGAGAGCCAAAGCTAGATCAATGCCAGAAGTCACACCTGCGGAGGTATATAGATCGCCCTGTTTAATCCAGATCGCATCGGAGTTTACCCGCGTATCAGGAAACTCTTCTGCTAACAAATCGCAACACTGCCAGTGAGATACGGCTTCTTTATCCGCCAACAAACCCGCTTCAGCCAAGAGGAAAGCACCGCTGCAGACAGAGCCAATACGTCGAACTGACCTAGCCTGCACCTGTATCCAGTTAATCAGCTCCTGATTTCTGCGCTGTAGATCAACCCCGCGACCACCGGCAAACAGCAGTGTATCTATATCCGTAGCATCGAAATAGCACTGATCAGGAACCAAGCGCATCCCCGAATTGGTCACTATAGGCTCTTGAGATAACCCAAGAATTTTAATCTGGTAGAAATCTTGCCCTAATGCCCGATTAGCCGATGCGAACACCTGCAATGGCCCGGTGACATCTAGAATTTGGCAATCAGCATAGCCAAGAACGGCGATAGTTTTCACGTAATACTCCCACGGCGATTAAACCTGTGATAGCAGTATTACGCGAAACCGAAATGTCATCAATGACACATATCCGACAATTTCGGACATGCATCATTAAACAAAGGAAAGATTAGAGAGAAAGAACGTCGATCTTCTGCGGATTAAACGTCTGCACTGCTTCTTCTGTCGGCGCATTATCCGGACGCAGTGAAGTGTCACTGTTTGGATCAATACCGTGAGGGAAGCCGTGCTTCAAGCCCTTAAAGTCGAACAGTTCAGTATCAGCCAAGTGTGATGGCACAACGTGCTGCAACGAACGGAACATGGTTTCGATACGACCTGGGAAGTTCTTATCCCAAGTTTGCAGCATCTCTTTGATCACCTGACGTTGTAGGTTCTCCTGAGAACCGCACAAGTTACAAGGGATGATTGGGAAACCACGTAGCTCAGCAAAGGCAGCGATATCTTTTTCGCGCGCATAAGCTAACGGACGGATAACCATGTTCTTACCGTCATCAGAAACCAGCTTTGGAGGCATAGATTTAAGCTTGCCGCCATAGAACATGTTCAGGAACAACGTCTCTAGAATATCGTCACGGTGATGGCCTAGTGCGATTTTGTTAGCGCCAATCTCTTCAGCGAAACCGTACAAAGAGCCACGGCGTAAACGTGAGCAAAGTGCACAAGTCGTTTTACCTTCAGGCACCACCTCTTTAACAACGGAGTAAGTGTCACGCTCTAAGATATGGAAAGGTACGCCGATCGATTCCAAATAAGCAGGCAATACATGTTCAGGGAAGCCCGGTTGTTTCTGATCCAGATTCACCGCCACCAGTTCAAAATTCACTGGCGCACTGCGCTGAAGGTTCATCAGAATATCCAGCATCGCGTAGGAGTCTTTGCCGCCAGACAAACACACCATGACCTTGTCGCCATCTTCGATCATTTGGAAGTCTTCAATCGCGCGACCCATCTCACGGCGCAGACGCTTCTGCAGCTTGTTCATACGGGTTTTCTGCTTCTTCTGCTCTGCAGCAGCTTCGGCATCAGTTAGTTGAGGATCTTCAATTGATGAGGTGTTGCTAGTAGTCATGGTCTTCAGCTCTATTTCGGAGCGCAGATTATACACTAGATAATCTTAATAAGTCCTACACCTTGACGCTTGCTCGGTTAAGATGCGGTGATACACTAAACTGAACGTTCAACGGTAAATGGATTCTTTGGAGCAAGTAATGCTTAAGCTGATCAAAAGACTGGTTTTCTCGGCAGCCCTGCTAGCGAGCAGCACCGTTTTTGCTAACCCAATTCTATCTTTTGAGATGGAAGGGGATTTTGATATTAACCACACAGAGATCAGCCAAGCTCTGGAAGAGAGCCGCTTTTATGTCATCTTCGAGCCCAATATCGGCCGTTCTTTGACTCACTATAAAGACCGCTGGGGCGCTGAGTACAACAAACACGGTTATGAAGAGATCCGCAGCTTAGTATTCTGTAATCCTTGGTACGCAAACCATGTGATAAACAAAGATCCTGATATGGGTGCGCTCTGCCCTCTTTCTATCACTCTGCAACACAAAAACGATACAACCTATATCAAGTTCCTGCGCCCAAGTCAGATCAATCCAGAAAGCCCTGCTCAGGATCTTCTGATTGAACTTGAAGAAGATATCGTTAAAGCACTGAAGTCAGTTATCGAACAATAAAAACTGATAACGCTTAAGGCTGAGCCCAGTTGATCTCTTGAGCAGTTTTTTCACCAACTAAAACCTGCTCAAGACTCTCTGGCATCTCTGCTGTGGTCGATGTCCTTGGAATTCGACCACCCATCACCTCCGCATAAGCTTGCGGCAATAATGGCTCCAATTCAGGATCGGCATAACCATCGGGCCAGATCGGCTGGTTATTGCTGAGATCATATTTATCGGTCGCCCCTAAGGTGTGTAGCACTTCATGTATAGTCACAAAGTTATTCTGTGCTTGATAATCGACGCTAGCAAAACCATTCACCACACCAATCATCCCTTTCTGCAAACCTAAGGAATGCTCCAGTACTTGATGAGTCTTAGGCGAATGCAGCTTCAAATAGATTTTTATATCAGGCGCTGAGCCAGTCCAACTATCGTTTTGCCAAGCCCAATAACGCAGCTTTAAACTCCATAAAACACTATCTAACATACTTGGATTATGTGGCGGTTTTGGAGGGTGTTCGGTCAAAGGGGGAGCAAGATAAACTTCGAGCGGTGTTTCGAGGGGCAGATCATAATGACGCGCTTCTCGCGCCATAAAATGCTCGATATCGTCGAAATGGCCTTCTAATAAGGCATCCACATAGAGTTGGGTATCAACGCCTTGATCAGCATTAATCGGATAGATCACTACCCAAAGTTGACGATCCCAATCGGTAGAGCGTAATTGCGATAGCCAAGCATTCATCGCCACCACGATTAACGCTAGGATCAGAATAATTAAACGTAGCCAACCCCATGTACTTCGTTGCGATTTAGCCACTAATCCCACGAACGGCCCCTCCCATTAATCCCTTAAATCACACCAACAATAATCAGATATCGGATCGCTTTTCCCAAAGTGATCATCAGTACACTAAGCCAAAAATTGGTTTTTAACCAGCCAGCAACCAAACAAAGCGGATCACCGATCAACGGAACCCAAGACATTAACAATGCTACAGGGCCATATTGAGTGAGCCATCGTTGCGCTTGCTGTTGTCTAGGAGATGATAGTGCGCGTAGAGGATAGTAATGGGCAATTCCCCAACCCATCAAGAAAGTCACAATGCCGCCCAAGGCATTGCCCGCGGTCACTGCAGCCCAAAGACTCCAAGGGTTATGAACATCTTGAGAAAGTTGCCAAGCCAGCAGAACTTCGGAGCCGCCGGGTAACAATGTAGCCGATACAAAACCACTAATGAATAAAGCTGAGAGACTCAGATCTTCGCTCACGCGGATTCCAGCCCAGCCTTAATACAACGAAGAACCCCAACCTCATAGACGCCAGCCAAGGCTTCATGTACAGGCTTTAACGCTTGGCCAAACTCCTGCTGGCATTCCAGCATCACCTGCTCAACATGGCTGAACTCTTTCTCAGGAAGATCGACCACATCCTTAACAGCCAATTCACCTTTTTGGATCGCTTGGGCTAAGTGGCCGTAGATCGCATTAATCGATAGATGCTGTTGCCTTGAAACTTGATCAACCGTCATGCCACTGCGATATAGCACAACCGATTCCATTGCCTGAGTCGCGACATTATCGGCTTTGTGCTGATCCTCGAACTCTTCAATCGCTTGAATAAAATCAGCACCGTAAAGGTCTAGCTTCCGTTCACCCACACCGTTCAAGCGTTTGAACTGATCTGAGGTTTGCGGGCGATACATCACCATTTCCATCAGTGTGGCATCGTGGAAGATCACATAAGGTGGTACATCCTGCTCATCAGACAAGCGTTTACGCACCGCTTTAAGCTCATTCCACAATGCGTAATCTTCTGCTTCCAGCTGACTCTGCGGTACTTGGTTTTTACGGTAAGGCGTATGCTGACGCTGATCTTTACGCAGTTGGATTTTGGTTTCACCACGTAAAAGCGGACGACACTTATCGGTAAGGTGTAAAACGCCATGCTGATCGACATTCACGCCCAACAATCCACGAGCCACCAGCTGACGGAAAACAGAGCGCCACTGGTTCTTATCCAGTTCTTTGCCTATGCCCCAAGTAGAAAGCTTTTCATGGGCGAAGTTTTTGGTTTTCTCATTCGATTTCCCCATCAGGATATCGACCACATGATTCACACCAAAACTCTGCCCAGAACGGTAAACCGCCGATAAGGCTTTACGTGCCGCTTCAGTGCCATCCCAAACAGGAACAGGCTCTAAACAGGTATCGCAATTGCCACAAGGCTGATGATCTTTCTCACCAAAGTAACTTAAAAGCACCTGACGACGGCAGCTCGTGATCTCACACAATCCAAGCATCGCTTCTAGCTTCTGGCGCTCAACTACCTTCTGCTCTGCTGGCGCTTGCGAGCCTTCCAACATCTGACGCAGGAACATCACATCCTGCAAGCCATAAACCATCCAAGCATCGGCAGGTAATCCATCACGGCCCGCACGACCAGTTTCCTGATAATACGCTTCAATGCTTTTTGGCAGATCCAAGTGAGCCACATAGCGCACGTTCGGCTTATCAATTCCCATACCAAAGGCAACGGTCGCCACCATGATGATATTTTCTTCAGTCAAAAAGCGATGCTGATTATGACTTCGAAGGTCTGCCGCGAGTCCCGCATGATAAGGCAGCGCATTAAAGCCCTGTTCGCATAACCAAGCGGCAGTATCTTCTACCCGCTTGCGAGAAAGGCAGTAAACAATACCGGAGTCTTTTGGGTGTTCATCTTTGAGGAACTTTAACAGCTGCTTTTTAGCGCTGTCTTTCTGCCCGATGCGATAACGAATATTTGGGCGGTCAAAACCTTGGATAAACTCTGCAGGATTGGTCAGCGCTAATCGTTCAACAATCTCTTGCTGAGTGCGCTCATCCGCAGTTGCCGTTAACGCAATACGCGGCACACCAACGAATAACTGAGCCAACTGACTTAGCTGCAAATATTCTGGTCTAAAATCATGCCCCCACTGTGATACACAGTGCGCTTCATCGATAGCAAAGAGTGCAATTGGGCAGGACTGAAGCAGAGAGAGCGTGCGCGGCTGAAGTAGTCGTTCCGGCGCAATATAGAGTAGATCAAAGCCACCGGATCTTAACTGATGCTCGGTTTCATTGATCAAAGAGAAATCCATGCTCGAATTCAAGCACCCTGCACGAATACCCCATTGCGACAGCGCAGTGACCTGATCTTGCATCAACGCGATCAGCGGCGAGATAACAATAGCCGTGCCCTGCCTCATCAACGCAGGTAGCTGATAACAGAGTGATTTACCACCACCTGTAGGCACAACCACCAAGGCATCTTGGCCATTTACCAGGGTATCTATAACTTCGGCTTGGGGCTCTCGGAACTGATCGTAACCGAAAACCTCTTTGAGGATCTGTAACGCGCTTGAATTCATGGCTGGATTATCCAGAAAGCGCGTGCCTTTGTCACTGACAACCGTATTGAATTGAGCAGTTAAAAAATACTGCTAAATCTGACCAAGCAAGTTAAAATCAGCGGCATAACCTTTTAGGAATATATTCATGACTCTCACTTCAGCGAATGCACTTACCGATTCAGAACTGGATCTACTGGACGACTTCCTTTATTCCGATGCTGTTTCAGAAGACTGCCTTGATCTTATCGGCGTTCACGGCTTGTTTAGCGCGCTAAATATCAGCCCTACTCCTCTTGATGAATCCACGTGGATGGAACTGGTTTTTGATCAGACGCCAAACTGGGAATCAGAAGCGCAAGAAGCTGAGATCATGGGCCTACTAAAACGCCTATACAGCACGATTGGCGGCCAGCTATACAGCGACGGCGAAATCGAATTACCGTGCGAACTATCTCTAGACGCTGAAGAAGATGAAGATATCTCGCCTCTAGCATGGTGGTCACAAGCCTTTATGGAAGGTGTGTTCACTCAGGAAGAAGAATGGTTCGGCAGCAAGAAACAGGAAGAAGTAGCTGAGATGCTTCTACCAGTAATGGTTGCATCTGAACTGTTTGAAGAAGATGACATCAACAAGATTCGTGAAGATGAGAAACTATGTGCAGAGATGTGCGCGCAGATTCCAGAACTGCTGATCGATCTGTACCTATACTTCCACGCACCAGATAAGTAAGTTCGCTTTCTATACGCTTACTTAAGCTAGCCTAGTTCACGAACTAGGCTAGTTATCTCGCCTTTCAATACAGCCTGTCGTTAAACCTTAAGCTGATTATTGCGATCACGCGATGTACGGATCAACTCATCTCCAGACGCTTTCGGGCCTAACTTAGCAATACGATCATAAAGCACAACATTCACCGTTGCGGCTAAGTTCATGCAACCAACAGTCGGAATGTAGATCACATCTTCACACCAAGCCACGACCTCTTTATCGATCGAGCGATCTTCAGGGCCAAAGATATAATAAGCATTTTCTGGGTGCTCGTAGTCGATCAAGGAAGTCGCACCTTCCACCAGCTCAATCGCAACCGGTCTAGCACCTTTTGGAATCGACGCTTTAAAGCATTCAATATGATCTAGCGGGATACGCTCCAGCATATTGCGGGTATCTGTCTGCAGTCGCTTATTTTGTTCCTGCGCTTTGTTAAAACGATTACCCGTGTAGGTAACAGATTGCACGTTGTAGCAACCCGCGGCACGCATGATCGCCCCAACATTCTCAGGGCTTTTGGGATCAGTTAAACCTATATGGGCTTGATGACTATCAGACATATTTATACTGCTTTCTTAATAGTGCGCTAAAAAGCAGGGATTCTATAGTATTTCGGCCAGTGAGAACACGTAAAACAAGGCTCGGAAGCACAACCGAGCACCTGTTTTTCTACTACTTTTCAGGTTAACCAAAGTGCGCAAGCCAACGCTCAGCCAGATCTCGTCTTTCCGGCGTAGGTAACTGATCCAATCCGGCTGGCAAAGATTGGCTACGAATATAGTTAATCGCCTTAATCACCTCTCCTTGTACAAGGTAGATATAAGGGCCAACCTCAGCGTTATGGATAAAGTTAATCGCATTACCCCGATTGCCCAAGTAAAAGTACTGGCCCAAACGCTCGTACCGCGCAATATGCTGGGTTTCCTGACTCACCGAGAAATTGGTATCAGCACGGCTGAGCTCCAACTCATCATCAGAGGAAGTTACCGAAAAGATAAATGCGCCGTTTTTGATGCGGTTAAAATCATGATTATTCAGCGATTGATTGCCCGTCGCGCAAAAGATCACATCACTACTCTGCAAGGCATCCTCTTTATTGATCAGATCAAAACCACGCGATCTCGCCTCGATCGCACGAATCGGATCGATCTCAACCACCTTGGTATTAATATTCTTTTCATGCAGCGCCTTAGCAATGGAGCGGCCGATCTTGCCATAACCAAACACCACCGCATTACCACCATTCATAATTTGGTGGCATTCACGCATCAAAGCCTCAGCGGAATACACAATCGATTGGCCGGTCAGATAATCTTCGGGACTTTTTAGTGGGCTACGGGCAACCGATAATACCGGTACCGGCAGTTGCTCATGCTCAAGATAACGTTGTAAGCCATTTTCAGTGACCTCTACCACGCCCAGCAGATTGGCTTTTAATCGATCAGGCAATTGCGACAACGCCGAGGCAAAATAGCCACCAATATCGACTAAGATCATATCCCCTTCTGGGATATATTCATTCAAAATTGCTGATATGACCTCGACGGAACTGATCTGAGAGCGCTTTTTAATCACTACCTGAAACCGTTGTTCTACCTGTTCTAGTGTTGAGCGGCTGATACTTTTTGGCTTTGGTAACACCATTTTTACACGGCAAAATTGCTCCAACGCATCCAAAAAAACTGGTGGAGTATCAAGTAGATGGGTGACAACAACCAGTTTTAGTGTGTCATCTTGGGCTGGACAGATATCCTCAAAAAAATGCCGAGCTTTCATAAATAAAGGGGTCATCATTCTCTCCTAAGTATGTTGATCCCTCTGTGTAAATTATCGGAGCGCCAATCTCAAACAATTGTTTAATTTAAACGTATGTTTTATTCTTTTATCCTTACTTAAGACATTACGAATATTTTATTCGTAGCCGCCCCTAAAAAGGCTTTTGAACGATATTGCTCACTCAATAGAAGTTTGATCAAAATGCCAAGGTCAGTATGAACGCACAACAGAACGATCCTTCTAAGCTACACCCACAAACAGAGCTATCTCTGCTTGACCAACTTGGTGACATGATTGCCATCGTTGATCAAAACAATAGGTTTGTGGCGGTAAACAAAGGCTACGAAAACTTTTTTGGTATTCATAAAGATGCGTTTGTCGGCAAAACCGTTGCCGAAGTTCATGGCACAGAAGCCTATGAACAACAGATCAAAAGCGCGCTCGAACAAGCCTTTATGGGCAAAAAACATAAAGTTCGCATCAGCCAGACCTCTATCTGCAAACAGCAGCATAGTTTCGAAGGAAAATTTACCTCCTACTCCGGTTCACTGATCACTGATCTAGGCGCGATGGTCGTGTTGCACGACATAACCGACCTTATCGAAACCCAGCAAGAACTGGAGCGCGAGCAAGAACTGCTACACACCATTATCAACGCCGTACCGGACTTTATCTTTGCCAAAAGCCCTGAAGGGGTTTATCAGCTGTGCAACAAAAGCTTTGAAGAGTTTCTAGACACACCCGCCGAAGATATCTTAGGTCGGACTGATTACGAGCTGATGTCGAGAACCTCGGCCGAGTATATTTCCATTAAAGATAAAGAGGTAAAAGAAACCCTAGAAGCACAACGCTGCGACGAATGGGTTTCTTACAAAGATGGCCGCCGCCGCTTATTGGACATGTACAAGCTGCCGCTTAAAGAGAGCAACTCAACTGAGACTGGCGTCCTAGGCATAGGGCGTAATGTTACCTTTGAACGCGAAGCCGAGCAGAACCTACTCCTCGCTTCCTTAGTGTTTGATGCCACACCAGATCCTTGCATCATTCTATCCGACGAAGGCGAGATAATATCCAGTAACGAAGCGGCGCAAAACCAGTTCCCTCAGCTCAAAGATAAAACGCAAAGCCTTCAACTAAATGAATTGCTATACAGCCCAGAACGTGACGCTATCGATCTGGACAGACTGACCGAATCCAATGGTAGCTGGTGCGGTGAGATCTGCAGTCACGACCACAGAACCTATTTCGCCACCCTGAACGCGGTTCAAGGCCAATCGGTACAATCCAATAAATTTGTACTGATCGTACGTGACGAAAAGACCCATAGTGCAATGGCAGATAACCTGCTGACCAAAGCCTATCAAGATCCACTCACCGATCTACCCAACCGCCGTCTCTTCTACTCCCGTCTCGAAAGCGCGATCTCCCGTGCAGAAAGGCAACTAAGCCAACTGGCGGTTATCTATATCGACCTGGATAAGTTCAAACCGGTAAACGACCAATACGGCCACGCCACCGGTGATAAAGTCCTACGCGAAGTCGCTAAACGCTTAAAACACTGCTTCCGGTCCACCGATACCATTGCTCGTATTGGCGGCGATGAGTTTGTAGCACTGATTGATATCGAAAAGCGCGAACAAGCGATCTTAGTCGCAGAGAAATGCCTAAACAGCCTAGTCGCCCCGTTTGATCTAAAACCGGCGCAACATATTATTTCAGCGAGTATCGGGATTAGCATCTTCCCAGAAGATGCAGGCAGTGCAGAGATATTGATACAGCGAGCAGATAAGGCGATGTATCAAGCTAAGCATTCGGCTGATACATCGGTTTGTTATTTTTCTGAGTGAGGTGGATTAGGGGCTTTCGCCGCTAAATACAGGAAGGATACTGCAAAGATCGGGTGTGGTTACTTGTTAAGTATTTTACATGCAGCTAATAACCAAGTAATTAAAGGGCTCTGCCCCAATTAATTAGATTTTGATACCTCGCATCCAGGTTAGTATGTCAGCATGCCCCTTCAAGGACATTTTGTACTTGTGCTGTTCAGCGAGCACAGTGGAATCTTTAGTGAACCGAGAGGATGTCACAATCATTGAATGCGAGGCATTTTCTAAGTGCATTGTGCCTATCATCTCTCTAACTAAAGACACACCTACAGGATGGTTTTCTGAATACTTTTTGCAGTCAACTATAGTTAATAAACTACCAAAATCACTGTGTTTTAAAGCATAAATATCAACGCCACCATCCCTAGTTTGCTGAGTTAACTCAACTTCATAACCATGTTGCTGCATTATATAGGCGATTAGTTCTTCGAATTTTCTAGGCTCTAGCTCATACATTGCTTTAGGGTTGCGTATGAGATATTCCGTCAGCTCTTGGTATATATCTGAAAAACTTGTTTTTATTTCCGGGCTTTCAATAATCTCAATTTTTGGCGCTTGGAATTCGAGACTTGGCTTTTCCCCTGTAAGATAAGCATCTATCTCATTGTAATTCCAACTTACTATTGGAATTTTACCATTTTGGATTATTGGAGATAGGACATTTGTTGCTCCAGGTTTTAGTATCGCTAAAATAGGCTTTCCAGATTCATACGCTTTTTCCGTTTCGAATTCTTGCCTCCGGCTCCAATCATCTCCAACAAGAGCAATTACTGTTGAAGAACTAGATATCTTTGAAGTAATAATCCTTTGTAGCTGTTCTTCGCTTGAAACGTCGCTCAACCAATCAGCTTCCAACTCATGCGTACTTTGAAACGACTCCTTCAGCATTTCAGCTAAAGATTGATCTTGATAGTTATGAGAGATAAAGATCTTCTTTTTCTTGCCCATTAGCTCCTCGGAAATCTAACGCCCGGTTCAACTGCCGGAGGCTACTGGCTCCTTTTGTGCGGGTTTATGCACAAAAGGTGACAGTGGCCGGAGGTAAGATTGCAACCGCTTGTTATGAACAATTTTATTTGAACAGATCATCATAGAAACTATTTATCTGTGGGTTTTGAAATTGTACGGCTCTTAAAAGCTCGTATGCATTTGGTGTTTTGGGTAATTTCCCCAATAAAGATCCGTATTCATCAATAAATTCAACAACCATCTGTTCATCCCAACAATATTTCTCATCGTCTAGGTAGTACTTAAAGTGTTGTTGATAAATCCTTATATTTCGCCCAATGTAATTAGCAACATAAACCATATCCACACGTGAATCTGGCCCCACCATTGGCGCAACAGGATCTTGGCTTCCCCATGAAATCTGGTTGTGTTGGGTTAGTTCAATAAGTTTATCTATTATCTCAGCGGTTTGTCTTGTACTGAACATATTATTTACCTGTAATTAAAGACTTTCTGTGATGATATAGCTCAGCTGAAACCACGGATAATCGTTTTTTAATTTCTCTTGCCGAATCTTCATTCTTATCCACCCAAAACCAAAGCTTTGAACTGTATTTTTTTATAACATTTCTTGAGCTTTTTATATCAGCCAATAAGTCTCCACTAGCTCCCTTTTCCATGGCCCGAAGCTCTACATCTGCTAGGGCAAACAACTCATCTATATCGTTTTTATTTTCTACGTATGATTTCAACAATGGTGAAATATCTGATGATATTTCAGTTATTTTTTTCATGTGGTCGTCTACGCTAGAACGAAACAAAAATCTTTTCTTAATCCCAAACAGCATTAAGAATGTAATTAAAGTCAAAATCAAACCTACGATGGAAGCCCAACTTCCAAAATTATTCAGGTTTAATGTTTCAAGTAATTCGGTCACTTACATAATCTCATTTTTAGCTCAGGTTTAAGTTCATAACGCCTAACATAAAAGGCCGGAGCGCAACGGCGGTCCGAGCCCGTAGGGCAATCTTTGATGTTTTTGTTATGAGTATTTCTTGAGAACAAGAGCTTTGCATTTATCATAGATTCCTTTGACTTGATCAGGTATGTCTATCCATGTAAACGCCGGATCCATTGTCCCTATTGGGTTATGCGTTTGACCTAATACATAATCCATTTCCATACGAAGTAGATACAGAGCCTTCAATGAACTTTCAAAGCCAATTTTAAAATCCTGGTCGCTCTTTTCTAATATGGTTTTAAGATTTGGGTTTGCTGGATTTAATTCTTTAGACTTATTATGAACCAATTCATTCCTCGCCTTGATTAGCTTTCCAAGCGCGTTGAACGCAGGTCCTGATTTATCTATTGATCTGCCACATACTAATTTTGGTATTACAACCCATTTGGATTGCACATTTAGCTTGTCTAAGTGCTGCTGAGCGTACTTATCTCCCAATTGAGTGCCTGCGTAATTATTAATAGCAGATTCCACACACATAGATGAAAAGACTATCGCCTTAATCCCATGCTCTGTAGCTTTTCTATAAAGTTCTGATTTCTCACCCTCATGCATACCACTAGTATCAGTGGCTTCAACATTGAGGCAATTAACATACTCATCCTGAGCTATATCAAAATAAATATGATGCAGGGCATTCATTCTGGCCGAGCAGTCTCTAGGGTGCTCTACATAAATACGCTCACCTTTCAATCTAGGGCTCCTTTACTCATAACGTTTATCAAATTTGTGTCCTATAGCCTTAAGTCCTTTTATTAAGCTAGTTTCACCTGTAAGGCCAAAGGTTAGGAAAACAACCCCGAGAATCAATCCGGTCAAACTACTTAATTCAGGAGTGACTACAGCTAGAAGCAGAAAAGCTGAGAATAGGATAAATACGAGTCCTATCACTACTCCTAGAAACATCATTACTATTCGCACTTTGACCTCATTCGCCTTACATATAACGTCTAAGAATAAATAGGGTCAGAGTAAATTTTCAATAAATCATACTCTGACCCATTTATCGTAAATAAGAACTATTCCTAAGAATGTTATTTGATATCTTATTAAGATTTATTATTTAGAGTTTCAAACTGCTCAGCTAACGTTTTTGTACACTGCCGAAGAGGCTCACCCATTCCAGATACTTTAACTTCACCATTTGCTATTGAAGAGATAGTAGTAACTATTGAGTCAGATTTAGCTAATTTAGCTTGTTTTTCAACAACATCTTGAAGGAAAGTTTTTAGCTTCTCTTTATCATCGCTACCAAGAAGAACTACACAATCGAGAACATGATGATAACCACTAACTTGATCTCCCGCCGCTTCACCAGCATTCTTAATATATTTAGAATATAAAACGCCACCGACTATAGCTCCCCCAATGGCAGCACCTATAACTATATCTTTAATATTAATATTCATTTTCTATCTCAATAATTGAATTAAAAATAACGCCATACATCATGGAATTAAAGGGGTCAGAGCCCTTTAATTCTTTCAGTAACAGATGTGGAGAATTGAAAAGGTAGGAATAAACGAGAAATTTCAAAAATCCTTCCGTGACAAACAGCGCGCGCTCGATATCAATTGATATACGAGGGGTACTCTACCCACACTAGACTTCCATCTGTCTGTTTTATAAGACCTTTTTAACTTAGCACTGAATACAAATCAACTATCAAATATATTGGTTTTAAACAGTAGGTGACGCCCAAACAAAAAAGGCCCTGCTTTCCAGCAAGGGCTTTCAGTAACAATGAACTTAGGATTAATTATTTCACGAGCAGTGCCTGCACGGATAAACACCCCATTCATCTCAACTAAACACAGCACTAAGCTTTGCTATCACAGCTACACAGAAAGCATAGATGTGTTGATTACTCATAAAGAAGAATGCAGCAAACAGTAACCACAGATGGATAGTAAACCAGAACAGAACCGGATGTTCTCTGCGCTGCAAGATTTCCAGAATATAGGTCTGTCCTGAATAATTGGGGTCAGAGTAAATTTTCAATAATTTAGACTGTGCCCGTCCTTTATCCCCTAGCTATGTAAACAGGCAGTGCGCGCCCAAAAAAAAGCCCCTGCTATCCAGCAAGGGCTTTTTAAATGAGAGCTAACTTAGGCTTAGTAAGTCACGCGAGCAGTACCTGCACGGGTTAGCACCCTTACACGATCGCCTGCTGCGAAGGCTGGTCCACCGTCCATCTCTTGGACGATGGATACCATATTGCCATTGTCTAAGCGCACAGTGATCTCCTGTCCTTGTGCACGCGTTAGCATCTCTTCTGCTTTTTTACCTGCGACACCACCGGCAACCGCACCTAATACCGTCGCGATATCTTTACCGCGGCCACCACCAACATTGCTGGCTGCGATGCCACCCACTACAGCACCTGTTGCACCACCTACTACACCACCGGTTCCTTCAATAACTACAGGAATGGCAGATTGCACAACACCGTACTGAACTTGCTGAACTTGGCGTGCTTCACTACGCGAATAGGTTGTACCGCTTAAATTACTTACACAACCACTTAGTGTTAGCGCACATAGCATTGTCACAACAACTGCATACTTACTCATAGGTGTTTCCTCTTATCTGATCTTCATATCAGATGATTTGTTCGGGCCAAAATCCCTTTCTACTATCAATTACATTTTAGCAATTAATACCCTGAAACCGTTTTATAGCCTACTCGGGCCTGCCCATCCATCTTTGATTGTCCATATTGACAGCCTTGAGCTTAATTCGATCCACGCCGACCCATAAATATTATTCACTGAGTTTACACCTTGAGCATGTACCAAAGATGAACCAACTCAGCCATAGCGTTTATTGATATTCACCGTAGAGCCTAGAGTAAAGGCCATTACTTTGTAATAACTCTGAATGATTGCCCTGCTCGCAGATCTTGCCATCTTCAAACACATAGACATGATCGGCTTGTTTTACTGCACTTAAACGATGAGCCACGATGATGGTAGTACGATCTTTTAGAAAGCTCTTTAAAGCCTGATGTAAATTCAGCTCGGTCTCTGCATCCAATGCCGAGGTTGCCTCGTCTAGTACGACAACCTTAGGGTCACTTAACAGCATACGTGCGATAGCGATACGTTGGCGCTGTCCTCCGGAGAGCCTTACGCCCTGCCGCCCAACCTGCGTATCCAATTGCTGCTCTAGTGATTTAACAAACGGTTTTAACTGGGCTACATCTAAGGCATTCCAAAGCTCTTCATCTGAATAGCTTTTTCCCATGGTCAGATTGCTACGAATCGAACCGTTAAACAGAGCAGGATGCTGGAGTACGGTTGCGACGTTATCTCGAACGCAAGCCAGACCTATATCTTTGATGGAGACACCGTCAAAGAACATCTCCCCTTTCTCGATTGGGTATAAGCCCAACAGCCCCTGCACTAAGGTTGATTTACCGCCACCACTGGCACCGACTAAAGCAATCTTTTGCCCTGTGGGGATATCCACCGAGACGCCTTTGAGTACCTCGACTCCGGTTTCATAACTGAAGTGAATATCTTGTAATTTGACCGCGACAGTCTTCTTGCCTTCAAATGGATTAACCTTGGCTGGGTACTGCGGCTCCTCTTTAAAATCTGCCAAATTGTTGATCCGCTGCAGAGCGGCTTTAGCAGCGTAATAACTATATTGGATGCCTAGAATCTCTTGCACTGGCGCCATCATAAACCAGAGGTAGCCAAACACAGCCATCATCTCACCAATGGTTAGATCGGAGAAAACCACCATTAGCATTGAAACCGCTCTAAAGAGGTCAACGCCGATCATGAACAAGACAAAGCTTAAACGATTGGCCGCATCGCTTTTCCACTCAAATGCGGTTGAATGATCACGTACGGTTTTGGCCTCTGCAATCAACCCTTTGAGATAATGCTGTTCACGGTTACAGGCACGCAGTTGCTGGATATTGTCCAGCGTCTCGGTTAATGCCGATTGGAAAACCTCAAACGCTTTGTTCTCCTGACCTTTAAGATGCTTAACCCGCTTGGCAACCATGGTGGTGAAATAGATCACCACCGGATTAAGAAACAAGATAAACAGGGCAAGCTGCCAATGCATCCAAAGCAAAATAATGGCGGTACCTAAGATCGATAGGGATGCAATCAGTAGGCGACTGAGCGAGCTACCGATAAAGCGATCTACAGTATCTAGATCGGTCACAAAGTGAGATGAAACCGCACCGCTACCAACAGTTTCGTATGCGGCCATTGAGATCTTTTTAAGCCGCTCTAATAAGCCAACCCGAATCCGATAAGTTACATCTTTGGAGATAATGCTGAATTGGCGCGCCTGCCAAACGTTCATCATCAGCGCGACTAAACGTAGAAACAGTGTGACAAACAGAATCACACCGATAAACAGTACCGGCCCATGCCATTCTGGCGGAAACATAGGGCCTACAGTTTCGACAATAAACCCAGGTTGATCTAAAAGGACTTCATCAACCAACAATGGCATAAACAGTGGTAGCGGAACAGAAACCAAGGCGGCAAAAAAAGCGATTATGTTCGCTTTAATTAGCTCCGTTTTATGCTCGGATGCCACCTGTAAGATATAGCGCCAATTGTAGTACGGCTTCACAAACTATCCTTTTTACGCAAACTCAGTAATAACTAAATTGTACTCGTTAAACCTCGATCTAGATTAGATAGAGCAAAAAAAACCCGCAATATCTGCGGGTTTTCTAAATAGGCTTGGCGATTATGCTTGTAGCATTTTGTAAAGCTTATCTTTTAACTTAAGGCGCTTAAACTTGGCTGCTTCTTCAGTTTGAGTGCATACCGGCTCAACCTCAGATTCCATTCGCTCAACATCTTTTGTCACCTGATGGTACTCATCGAATAAGCGAGCAAAATGTGCATCTTCCATTTTTAGATTGTGAATACGGTCACGGTGCTCTGGAAATTCGTGAATCAAATCATGATGTTCAATAGGCATTTGATGTTCCCCTTAATCGTTCTTTCTTATCTCTTTGACTTCAGTCTCCTCCTCTGATGACCACAAAGCATTGACGGACATCAATACAGGCTCCAAACTATAAAAAGAAATATAGAACCAACGAACAAGTCCTAAATATTGGTTCCCTGAAGCGGAGGATAAGACAATGTATGCAGCAATTATGAACACCGCCTTGGGCTCTCTGCTTATTAAAGCCAACAACAGTGCTATTACCTCGATTCATTTCCTACAAGATAATGAGACAGTGCCTGAACTCTTGGGCAATGCATTAACCAATCAGTGTGTCTCTGAGCTGAGCGAATACTTTGCAGGAAAGCGCGTAAGGTTTGATGTTCCACTCGCGCCTAATGGCACAAAGTTCCAGCAATCCGTGTGGAATGCATTGAACGATATCCCTTACGGTAAGACCTGTAGCTATGGTGAAGTAGCCAAGAAAATAGGCAAGCCGAAAGCCGCTAGGGCTATAGGGATGGCAAACAACCGCAACCCGATCCCCATTATTATCCCTTGTCATCGTGTTTTGGGCAGTAATGGTAATTTAACAGGTTACGCCGGCGGGCTTGAGAATAAGAGTTATCTGTTAAATTTGGAAACTAAAGACCTGATCTAACCCAACCTTATTTAAGACAGAATAAGAGGCACAAAAAAGGCTGCAGATGCAGCCTTTTTCAATTTGGATAGAGCTTAAACACTTACACTCTGGACAATGGTTTTTGAGGTATCAGCAAGGTCAACAGAGGATCGCTCTGTAGCTTGAGCAGCCAACTGAGCAACTTGCGCGGCTTCCTGAATAGACATGATGTTTTGCTTTAATTCTTCCGCAGCATTACTTTGCTGAGAGGATGCAGCGGCGATCATGGTACTCATATCATCAATGCTACCTACACCCGCCATAATCTCTTGCAGCGCAGAACCCGCTTCACCGGCTTTATCAACACAGCCTTTTGCTGAGTCCTGACTTTTCTCCATCATCGACATCGCCTGAGCGGCTTCGCCCTGAAGCTCTGCGATCGTGGTATCGATCTCTTTAGTAGAAAGCTGAGTACGTTTAGCTAGCTCTCGTACTTCATCCGCCACAACGGCGAATCCACGTCCCTGCTCACCGGCACGCGCCGCTTCGATTGCGGCGTTCAATGCCAACAGGTTGGTTTGATCGGCTATCTCGGAGATTACTGAGGTCTTACTCGCGATCTCTTCTGTCGCCTGACGCAAACTATCAATCTGCTGAGCCGCTTGCTCAACATTATCTGCAAGGTGGTGAATCGCATCGATTGTACCTTTTACAATCGAGTGACCTTGATCGGCTGTATTGGTCGCTTGTTTAGTTTCTTCGGAAGTAGTTCTTGCATGCTGCGCCACCTCTTCAATAGCAATAGAAAGGTTTTGGATATGCGCTGAAACATCTTCAATTTCTAAGCTCTGACGTTCGATCGCTTGATTGGCCTGACGCGCAATACCGATCGTATCTTCACCCTGCTGATTTAGCTCTTTGGCCGAATAAGTAACACGGGCATTGGCAGAGCGGATTCGCGCCTGATCTACCATGGTACCTAGATAGATCGAACCCACTTCACTCACTGAGTTTGCGTACATCTCTTCTAGTACTTTTGAATCTAGCATACGCTTAGCACGGGACTGCAGGTACCTTAGAGGGCCTAACCAGTGATAGGACAAGCCTGCACATAATATAAAAGCACCTAGGCCTGCACCCATTGTGATCATCGGTGACCACTGTGTGAAGTAGCCTGCGCCCATAGGAATAAGCACCGCTAACAACAACATAATGATGATCTTGGTCTGAATAGACATATCGTGCATCGAGATACGACGACTGTTGTTATTCAGTCGACTATAAACATCGTTTGCGCGAGAAACTTGACCGGAGGTAGGCACTGTTCGAACAGATTGATAGCCGATGGTTCGACCAGACTCCACAATCGGAGTTACATAAGCATTTACCCAGTAGTAAGAGCCATCCTTACAACGGTTTTTTACTATACCGATCCAAGGTTTATTCTCTTTTAACTTAGACCACAGGTCGCCAAAAACCGGTGGGGGGACATCTGGATGTCGAACAACATTATGAGAGCGGCCAATTAACTCATCCCGAGTAAAACCTGATATATCCACAAAGGCATCGTTTACAAATGTTATCTGGCCTTTTAAATCCGTGGTGGAAATCAGCGGCGTATCGTTACTGAATTTACGCTCTGTATTATTGACGGGTTGGTTATTTTTCATCTCAGCCCCTGTTACATCTCAATAGCTATTTTTTCTTATATTTCAATTATCTAACATTAGAATATATAGGGTTATTCTATTGAGAGATAGTGCTACTTTAAGGGAATTTGATCTAACTCATCAGACCTTATAGTCGGTCAAAAATAAAAAAGCGACCGAAGTCGCTTTTGTTATTTATCTGCTTTAGAGCCACCTAAACATTTAGGTGATGGCGCAACCGCCTGCCCTCTATCATGCCACTCTTGTTGAGTGAACAAATGCATCGACAGTGCATGAATTGGGTTGTTCATCCGGTCAGATAGGAAACTAAAAATCAGCTGGTGACGCTGGACTTTACGTTTGCCTTCAAAATCATCCGACACAACTGTCACTTTAAAATGTGAGTCCGTAGCTGGGCCAGAATGCATATGGCTCTCGTTTTCTATAACAAGATGCTCAATTGCCAAACCATCTTCTAGTCGATTTCTAATTACCGCTTCAATACTCATTTTTTACTCTTTTTACTTTCATCCATTCTTTCCACTTCTTCTGTCGCCATTTTCAAGAAGTGTCGATGGATTTTACGTGTCGTTAATGCAACAGCGCCGATTACAACAGGTACCGAGATACCTAAAATCAGATCTTTGTTCAGATCTACACCAGAGTTATACACGGCATCTAATAGGTATTTAATTAAACCAATAGTGTAGTAACTGATTGCTGCTACGGATAGGCCTTCTACCGTATGTTGCATCATTAATTGAACTTTAGAGCGCTGATCCATAGAAGCCAACAGCTCTTGGTTTTGCGATTGGATCGATAGCTCTACGCGTGTACGCATCATCTCTGCAACACGGTCGATACGACGGGATAGATCCTCAAGACGATTACTGGTCGCACGACAAGTTTTAACCGCGGGAGTTAAACGACGGGTCATAAACTCAGTAATGGTTAAGTGACCAGAGACTTCGTCTTCTCGCAGCTCTTCAAGGCGCTTAATAACCAGATCGTGGTAGGCGTAGGTTGCACTAAATCTAAAGGTTGCTCGTGCCCTGCAGTCTTCCACCCAAGACGCCATATCGGTAAGGCGGAACAGCAGTTCCTGCTCATCGATATCACCACTGTGGGCTAGATGATCGGTAATATCAGCCAGCTTTTGGTCCATATCACCAAGCGTTGGATTGATCTCTCGCGCAGTCGGCAGCGAAAGCAATGCCATCAAACGATAGGTCTCGATCTCCATAATACGCTGAGTTAATCGGCCTAGCTGGCTATCACTCATCTGCTTGTTGTAGATCAGGAAACGGCCGAAGCCATCACTGTGCATCTGGAAGGTTGTCCACACACGGGCATCGCCATTTTGCGGGCTACTACCGACTAGGCGCATGCCTTCGAAGAAACGTTTTACTAATGGCAGATTCAACTCATGTGTTTGTCGCGCATCTTCTACAGAAACGTGGAAGGCCGACATCACAGTACCTGGAATGTCAGCAAGCCAACCTTCCGGTAGCGGTGTTAGTCCAGTGACTTCAAATGGGTTACCGCCCTGCTCTATACCTGTATTGATAAAGGTATAAGTAGTGAACTCCATGTGCTTTTCACGGCGCACTCGTAGATTACCGAAGTCCGCGTGGTAACAAAGTTCATCAACTTCAGGTGGCTCAACACCAAAATGCTTAAACAACTCCTGCAGGTGTGCAAACTGCTGTTTGCTCTCTTCAGGATTACACATCACTGCTAGATGGGTAATGCGAGCCGGACTTGGAATAACCTGGAACGGGCGCGAGTGTAATTCACTGTACAAACGCTCCCGCATTGGGTGCATTTTCAGTCCATGAGGGTTAACAATCTGCTCCATAAAATCTCCAAAAGCCCTTAACTAACGCGGCTATACATCTTCCAAATTTGCCATCATTAACGGCTGTTTAGCTAAATCCAAAGCCATGATTTGCGGATAGACATCAAACCATTCTTGAAAGTTAGCAAAGCTAATTTCACGCGGCCAATGATCACCCAATTCATCCCATGCAGAAAGCTCGCTTTCGAAAATAGACTGCCAATGGGATTCCAGCGCTTTGGAGAAATCCTCTTCCGTGCTGACTTCATCGACCAGATAAACGGTGCCTTCCCTACGCTGCTCGTCTAGAGTTAAGCACTGGTGTAAACCGTCGGCATCTACATCTAAACTATTAGTCCAGTCTGCAAATGGCTGTCGCGGTAAAACAACAAATGCTGAACGGTTAAGCAACTTCATGGTTCTTATCCTTAGCTTTGGTTATACTCGGGCTATAAATTATTAGACCCATCATAACAGTTGATTGATCACCTGATAGGGGTAAAGAGATGAAGTTTACCCTCTGTTGAGGTAGCTTTTTAGCTTACTACCTTTGGCTAGTCGAACGAAACTGTTTTATTGAGTTAATTCTGTGATTATTCCTGTATTACAACAACTTAACTCGCGCGATCAGTGGATGGCGTTCTGCCGCCGTGAACTGCCATACTGTTTTATTGAAAGCCCTGAATGCCTGGTAGACTTCCAGACGACTTTTCTAAAGATCACCCTTCTACCTAAAGACACACTGATTCATGATGCGGTGAAATACAGCCTAGGTTCGCGTACCAGCATGGAACCTGTCTGGCGCTTAATTAAAGGCTGTAATTGGGATCTCAATGCGATTTTGACTGGTTTGGAGCAGATGGCGTTCGACAGTAATGTTCGCGATAACTCCCTGCTTAAAGTGCATACCGATCTGAGTGTTCGAAAGTACTTTAGCCGTGAGCGCTGCCTTGTATCTCCAAATACGCTCGGTTTACTTGAGCCCTTAATGGCGCAGCCTGATATATGGGACGCTCAGTCGTTGGCAAAACTCATTAGCCATCAGCAGTTCTCTAGTCTTCAAAATGAAGTTAAAGCTCTACCGGGCAGTAAGCAAAATGCCGGGGCTCCGCCGCCGAGCATCAGTACGATTATGATGATTTTGCTCGACCCTGTTGAGCAATGCATCGGTCAGGTACATAAAGGTCGATTGCATATCTTCCGTGGGAAGCAGCCATTTATCAGTCTAATCCCTAAGCTTGCTTGGCCGAAGCCACGCTTAAAGACATCTAGCTAATTCTCTGCGGTAAATTCCAGCCAATAAAAAAGGCGCCGAAGCGCCTTTTTTGGATTAGGGAGGATTAAGCCGGTTCTGGCTCAAGCGCCTGTTCACCTTGATCTTCTGCTTCCAACTCAGCCATCATTTTCAGTGGATTGTCAGAGTTTAGAAGCTCACGCCCTTGAAGCGTTGGGAACTCAACATCCAAGTCTACAATACGGCCATCACGACAAACGTTGATGATGGTATCCATACAAGAACTTAGTAGTGAGTACTTCTCATCCGGTGCAGCGATAATTGTCTGCAAACCAAGATCGCTCATGAAACCAAGCGAAGTTACTGTGTTCTCAGAATCCAGCTTGTTGAAGGCTTCATCGAATACAGACAGGCTCATACCACCTAGTGGGTTGCCATCATTACCTTCGCGTAGACGGTATGTTGCAGCTTGGGCTGCAGCAATTGCCACGTAGAACGGTACTTGGTGCTCACCACCGGAACCGGTTTTGATACGCTGAGTCAGGGTTGTTTTACGGTTACCATCTAGATCTTTTACAACCAATTCGAAGTTGTAGAAGTTACGGTAATCCTGCAACAAGCTGCTCTCGCCTTCATCTTTCAGCACTTCGTGAATCTTCGCCAGTGCATCTTTATGAGGCTTATCGCTATCAAATTTCAGATCAAATAGAGAACCAACGTTCGCGGAATCCATCTGAGTGTAAGCTTCTACCAATTCCAGAATATCTTTCAATTCTGGGTTAGGCATCATGTCAAAGCTGTACATCTCTTTATGGAACGGACGGCCTTTAAGATGTTGGTTAAGCTCACGAATAAGATCTTTGATCTTGTTGATCTGATCGTTCAAGTGCGCAACAAAGTCAGATCTAAATGCAGTTTCTGCTTCTAGGCGTGCACGTTCTGCTTTCTGACTATAGTTAGCCAGCTCAGAATCTTTAAGCGCTTGAACAGTTTCATCTACAAATGCAGATAGCTCTTCATGAGTAGAATCAGGTGTAACTTTATCTAGCTGCTGATGGCTCAAGCCACCGCCATGGTATTTCGCTTTGTATTGAGCAACGCCATCACGTACGGCATTTTTCTTCTTCTCGTGAAGAGACAGTTCGGACTGCGCTTTCTTCGCTGCTTCAAAGATAATACGCTCTAGTTCGCCAGAGCATGATTCATCTAGGTAATCGCGTTTTTCCTGCGCAGATTGCGCATCAAACTCGCCCTTCTCTTCACATGCAGTACGTGCAGTAGAGTGCTCTTCTAGCTCTTGGTCGAATACTTCTAGCGCTGCCGTATCTTTGATGATGGACGTACGTACTTTCTGAAGCTTATCCATCAAGCTACGTTGCATCTGTTCTGTAGACTTCTGCTCAGCTACTAGATCAGCAATACGCTGCTGCACGCCTGTATCATCTTGGTTACGTAGATCGGTGATCGCCTGTCGCTGACCTTCGATCTCTGTATCAAGCTGTTCGCGTTGGTTAACTAAGTCGAATACACGTTCGTTGACATTGTCTAAACCGTTATTCAGCGTAATTAACGCATCACGTAGTTTTTCCAATGTATCGTGATTTTTACCCAGCTGCGTGAATTCAGAAACTAACTGATCAACCTGCTTACCTTGTAGCGCAGCTTGGTCAGAACGACGACGAATACCCATAATAGGCTGCTGTTCGTTGATCGCCGTTGTCGAACCTTCTGTCTGCAACATGCAGTCATAAGTTAATGCACGCTCGTGACGCAGTAGTTCGGTTTCTGTCTCAACCGCCATCACGCCGCCTAGTGCACGGTTCATGTAGGCACGAGCATGATCATTTTCAGTGTCGATGAAATAAGCCAGTGATCCCGCTTTATAACGGTTTAACCAATCGCCAGATTTGGTCGTATTAACGATACGGCAACCCTTAAGGTGACGACCTTTACGACGGTAAAGCGTGATCGCTTCTTTCACACGATCTGGATCGACGATTAACGCTTCACGACGCGCACCTAGGAAAGACTCAATCGCAATACGCCATTTGTCATCGTTGATATCCGCTAGTTCACAGATCGGCGTGGATTCAATACCGTACTCTTGTAACAGCTCCATCAACTCACGGGTGTTACGACGAACTGGCGCATGACCTTGTTTTAGTGCTTCAACGGCACTCTTCTGGTTCTGGATCTCAGAACGCAGTTCATTGATACGAATAACCGAGTGCTCATAACGACGCGCGATATCACGGCGAACACCTTCCACCTGAAGTTTTAGGCTTTCTAGAACGTTATCAACTTCTACAGGAGATTGTGGCCATAGATCAGCCATAATATCCTGACCTGAACGCCACTGTTCTACACACTGCTCAACAACAGGACGGAATTTCTCAGGTAGCAGTTCGCTGTTCTCAGCAAAACCTACGGTAGTGCGCATCAGGTTATAAACGCCCTGAATACGCTCTTTTACAACATTAACTTCGTGCGTTTTAGCTGTGATAGAGGACTCAAGCGCCTTAACTTTGTGAGCTGAATCTGAGGTATTTAGCTCTGCACGGGCTTCGGCCAAGTTCTGCATAATCTGGTTGAGTTCTTCACTCTTCTTCTCCAGATCTACCTGTACCTGTTCCTCTTTCGCTTGGTTATCTTCCAAACGTTCTGCAGCATCCTCTTTTTTAAGGTCTGCATTTTCAAATCGTGTTTCGTGAACAACCCACTCATATTCAGCAGCGTTTTTCACATTACGCTGAATACCATTACAAAGCTCTTGTACCTTCTCTAGTTCACCGATGCGGTTCGCTACTTCGCGCGTCTTAGTTTCCATCGCGCGGTATTCATCAAGAGACTTACGGAATGCACCGACATGGACAATGTTTTCGTCTAGGACGAACTCACGGATAAAGCGTGTAGGGCTGTCGATTGGCACGAACTTAAGCGCGTTCTTAAAGTTCTTAACAAACTTATCATCATCGTTCGGCATCTCTGGGTCGTAACTTAGATGCGTTACCAATTCACGAACAAAACGGCTAGAACGCTTCTCCAGAATCATATCTGGGCACTGCTTGTAGAGATGATCGCGAACTTGATCCCAAGCTTTAGGTAAACGGCCTTCACCTGTTTTCTCGGTAAAGTCGTCTAGAGATACAGAGCAATCAGGCAGAATAAAACGACCTAGTACATCTTCATCTGCAGACGCAGTAGATGCACTAATCGCTACGCCAACCGTCGTCTCTTTAGCCGTTTCTGTATCGAAGAAGCTCAATGCCAAATAACAAAGCGAATCATGACGTGCAGTATTCTTTTTACCATCGTCATCAAGGAAACCTAGACAGTATGTACGTAGGCTACGCTCACTCTTTTCACCCGCCGATGCGTTGAAGCTCAAGTGACGTTTGTTACCGCCCATCAATACTGTTTGGATCGCATCCAACAGCGATGATTTACCAGAACCGTTTGGACCTACAACCGCAACGTTACCTTTAATCGGTATCTCTACAGCACCAAGAACGTACCAGTTAACCAGAATAATACGATTTAGCTGCTTCATTCAGCTGGTACCTCTTCTTTATCTTCTGCCGTTTCAGCGACTGCTTCGTTTGGCTCTTCAGATGTTTCATCAGCAGCTTCTACTTCTGCTTCGACTTCCGTTTCTGAAACATCTTCGTTGTGTTCTTCAGTAGGCTCTACCGCTGCTTCTGCGACTTCATCCATATCCAATACCACTTCACCATCTTGCTCGTTGGACTCACAAAGGCCTTCAAGCTGACGAATAAAGTCTTCAACCACAACTTGGCGGATTACTGGATTGATCTTAAGCGGAATATTCTTAGGTTCCATCTCATCAGGTTTACCGCGTTCGATAACACCGTGACGAGAGAACAAGGAAAGGATCTCTTTCAAACGCGTTTCGTTTGGAATCTCTTTACGCGTTAAGTTTTCATATACCGTAAGCAACTCATCAGTGCTGGTATATGCCTGCCCTGCTTCCACTTCGAAACTTTCTAAGCGCTGTTCATACTGCTGACGAATGCAAAGCAGCAACAAGGATTCATCCAAGCGTAAACGCATAAAGCGCTCTTCACCTTTAGGGATGATACCCATATAAGCTTCATCAGGCTGATGGATAAAAGACCAGCCGATCGCTTCAAAAAGGTTCGTAAAGTAGTCGACATGCGAAGCAACTAGAAAATAGCTTTCACGGTGCCCAGGACGCTCCGCATATAGGAACTGATTGGTCAGCAGTTGATTCGCCGCACGGCTAAAATCGCTGGCTTGATACTGATCGCTGCGACCGATAATTTTCTGCAGATCACCTAGCATTTGAAACTTCCTTTGAATGATCTTTTCTAGTTATATAAAAATCACGACACTCAACCATGTCGGCAACGTTCACGTAATTTTCCTGGAATTTAATCTCATACTGCTCGCTAGTCTTGCGCGCTTTTTTACCCAATGATTTCAGGTGGCGGACATAGCTAAAGCAGATGTAATCTTCGATCGAGCTGATCTCGAAATCAGAGGCGTTGATCTTTTCACGACCAATCAGATGGCGTTCTAAATACGCTTCTATACGATCAACTTTAACTTCACGACGCTCTTTGTATTCCTTAAAGAGTTGGCGAAGCTGCAGAACTTTTGGATCGATCTCTTTGCGCGTAATAACTTGAGGTTCTGCAATGGTGCGACGCTTAACCGGTGCACGAACACTACCCGGCGCAAGGAAACCAACCGTATCCAGAGTTTGGATACGTGGAATTTCGCGACCATCTTTTTCGCTAATTTTAGCGATTACGCGGGATAGGCGTGAAGCCATACCCGGCGTCGTTTTATCCATGTAGCGAACAGTGTCAGATACACGTTTTTCCAACTTGTAGCGGAAATCGTCAATGATCGCTAAACGCTGATCCACTGATTCGAAGATACGAATAATACGGTTGATATGTTGATGCACGCGCGCTTCAGCATCATGGATATCAACTTCAAACTGCTCTTGATAGTGCATGATCAACTGTTCCAGTTTGACTGTATCAAACTGTAACTCTCGCAATAGAGATAGAATCTGTTGACGGAATCGGAACGGGTTATTTTTGGTTTTCAGGGTTTTATAGTCTGAAACCAAAATATGCTCTACGAATCGATCAAAGAAGTTACGAACAATCTCTTGCGGGTTATTGGTTTGCGACAGATTGATCTTTAGCTCACGCAGGCCAAGCATCATATCTGTAAGGTGGGCGCTGAAATCAGCTGCTGTTTGAGCCGCTTCCGATAGCGTAATACCACGCCCTTGCGGATCATTGATCGCAGATTCTAACGAACTCAATACGTTAAGAACCGCACCGCCGTAGCTACGCTTCTCTAGGTTCGCAATCGAAACCAGAGTACGTAACAGGAAGCTATTCGCAGGAGATAACAGGACATAACTACGATAGATGCGCTGCTCTTCTTCCAACCACCCAGTAGCAACCAAGCGACGATAGATGCGACTGGTATATTCGGCAGTTGAACGAGGAGGCTCTTGCTGATCCTCTTCAGAATCATCCTCTTCTGGTTCCCAACGACGAACACCTAGACGAATTACCGCCCCTTCGATCGTTGAACGTACCAAATCCTTAGGTACAAACGGGTCAACCAAATCTTCATCAAAGAACAGGTCGGCCAATGAGATAAGTACAGCCTGATAAACCTGTCGATTCTGCCCGGATAAAGGCAAAAACAAGTTATCAGGAAGTTTATTAAACAGCATTCAGCGTTAATCCGCGGTCTTTAAACCCGTGAACAGGGTTCTATTTTTATAAGGTAATAGGAACCGATTCTAGCGGAAAATTGGACTAGGGATAAGGGCTAAATCCACTATATTCGTAGTTGAATATAGACTGGATTCCCTCTTCCCCTAGAAAACAAAAAAGCACCCATAAAGGGTGCTTTTAACTAGTTGATAACTCTATCGATTATTAGTTGATACCATCATCGATGTTGTTGTTATCAAGAAGCTGCTGTAGTTGCGCCGCTGTATCAGCATCCGCTGCCACGTTGTTCAAATCGATAGTCTGAACAACATTCGAGCTAGATGCATCAGTAATCTGCAACTGCAGGTTGCCATCAGCATTCTCAACTGCAGAGATAACATGCGAACCATCAGATAGCACGTCCGATAGATCAATCACATCGTTTTCTGAAGTATTAAAGTCGTTGATCTCATCGGCAGCTGGTGTAGCCCCCGTTCCTAGATCGGACTTAGACCATACAAACAGATCTTCACCTGCGCCACCGGTTAAGATGTCGTTACCCGCACCACCGATAAGAACATCATCGCCCTCACCTGCAGTAAGGATATCGTTCCCAGAACCAGCCAGTAAGATATCGTCGTGTTCAGTACCGACAAGAGAACTACCAGACTGAGCTTCAATATCTACTATTGTTGAATCCTGAGTCGATGATCCAATTGAAGTTAACGAGTATTCAAATGACTCGTCACCAGTACTTGGATAAGAAGCACCCGATGTATCAATTGCCATATATAGTTCATAGCTACCTGTTTGATCAACAGGACTATCAACCTTCACATAGTAAGCTCCCGCACTTGGCGCTGTATATCCGCCATATGCACCTACAGAGTTTTCGGCAATGGTAGTTAACAAATTACCTTGTGCATCATAGATAGAGACATCAGTATTGATCGACGTATCATCGATATCAAAGTGAATATTCTCACCTTGTGCAAGTGTGATTTCGATCCAATCTTCATCCGTGGCAGATGCTAGAGAACCAATAAATGCGGCAGCAAATCCAGATTCGTTCAAACCTGACAGGTTAGAATTATTAGAACTGAACAAGCTTCGATCACTCATATCCGTTGCTGTTTCACGAGTATTATTAGGACTCGTTGCTTCATCCTCCGTGATCACAGCAGCTTCAGCAGTAGATGAGAAATCACTTTCTTGTAGTAGTGGTGAAGTCGGAGTAAATACGATATCGCCACTATCGTCTACAATTCCGCCAACAACATTAGAAACACCATCGAAAGTTGTACCCTCTGATTCATCGTTATGCAGCAACGCTATTTGCGGAATGATAATTGGTGAACCATCGACAATATTCGTAATAACATTATCTCTGTTTGCATCAATCTCTGCAGTGAAGTCGATATCTAGGTTTAGGTTCAAAGAAGCCGTATCACCATCATTGTCTACTGCAGTGATAGGGAACTGCTCTTGAGAACCCAACAAGGTTGTAGTAACGGTAATATTGTAGCTGTATTCACCTGTAACAAAATTCAACTGCATAGTGCCACCCAATGCGGTATCAACAGTTAATATTTCATTATCAGTACCAGACACTAAACCAGATAGATCAGTCGAAGCAGGGTTAGCTGACATTGCAGAAGTATTCGGATCATACAGGTACTGAACATTATCAATCGTGATCGACGTGATGTAACCACCATCAGCACCAAGTAGGAAACCACTGTCTCCGGTCGTACCCAGGGTACTATCAACCGTACCTGTGATTGAATCAGCACTGAAAGCTTCAAGCAATGCATTTGCTAGATCATTTGGATCAGATAGAAGAATAGTATTTTCTTCAGCTGTATCACTGTTATTTGCATTTACGTAATCGGAATCTGTTGAGTAAGCCACATCGTTAAGGTGGTTAACCGCAGAACTACTGTTGCTAATAACATTACCAATGCCTATCGCATAAGACTCAGTAATAGCATTGTCTTCAAGGAATGCCTGCCAAGCTGCTATACCTGTCAGATTAACACCCGCATCTGTTGTGTATGTAACTGTACTATCAACACCGCGGCCATCATTTGGAACACCATCGGTTACGAAGTAAGCGAACGTCTGATCTGCAGGTGGTGGAGTTACTAATTCATAAGCATCCATTACCTGGTTTAACGCTGTATCGTATTGTGTACCACCATTAGCAATCAACTGATCAAAATAATTGTAAGCAGCTTCAACATCATCGACTAACCAGCCGCTACTACCCGTGTTATCAGAGAAGTCGACGATCATAACATTAACGTTGCCAGCATCATCAGCAGATTCAATTAATTGCTTAAGAGCATCGCGAGCAACTTCTAGGTAGAACAAACCATCACCATAGAAGTTGTCAGCCATACTTCCTGAGCGATCCAATGTAAGAATTAGGTTAGTAGTTGTAATCTCCTGCTCTCCAAGAAGAGTTTGATTAATATCAAACGCTAATAAAGAATCATCTTCAACATTAACCATCAATTCTGCAGTATTGGTGTTAGCACTCTCGTCTGTCACTTCAACTGTAAACAGCAACCCAAGAACATCTTCTACATCACTTACAGAATGATCGATTGGAGCAAGTAGATCCAAATGATAGTCAATACTATGGGTATTACCTGAGCTAACTACAGGATCAAGCGTGATTGTCATCACATAATCGGATGCTGGGACATCAGCAAATGCTAAACCTGAAGTATTGGTATAACCGGTCATTACTCCAGTTACTTCGTCGTAGTGCCATTCAACAACATCACCACCAGAAAGAACACCGGTAGGTCCTGAAATAGAAATATCAAATACAGAACTATCGTAATCAGTGATATAGAGGGTACCGGTTACTGAAGCTGCATCGGTTGTATCTCCAGGTACGGGCGCCAAAGCACCAGTACCATCAGTTTCATCAGCATTACCGCCAGCAAGTCCTTCTTCTGAAACATTAATTGCTGAATCACTAATACGAGGCGCAGAGGAAGGATCAAGAGAGATATCTACAGACCCTAGAGATCGATCACCATCAGCATCTACAAGTGCGTAATCAGCGGAGAAGTCGATGCCTTCTTGATAATTGTTCGAGCTCACGCCGCTGAATGCAATGCGGAACGCATTATCGTGATTGTTTGGCAAAGGAGCTTCGATATAGGACACTACTTGGTTAGTTGAAGCATCAACAAGATCACCACCAACGTAGTAGTAACTTCCCTCAAGATAATCACCCGATACGTCATCAACTGGATATGTAGTAATTTCTGGCGAAGAAATCTCTAAATCAGTGAAGTAAATTGCGCCTTCAAGTAGTGGAATGTCAAAGTTTGTATCAGCATTACCTTGGCTATAGAAAACGCCTGAATAGGTTACTAGAGTACCAGAAGCATCAATACCAGCAGTTACTGTCCAATTAACAGCGTAAACATCTGTGGCCGAGTTGCCGGAACCTTCGACAGTTAAATTAATGCCTCTAATCTGACCAGGATTACCATCAACATCTTGGAAATCCATGAACAACACATCATTGTCATTGAACCAATTTCCATCAACGCCAATAAAGCCATTCTTAGTATTTACAGTAGCCGTATTGCCATTAGCGTCTGAAGAGGCTGTCATACTATCAATAAGATAAGAACCAAAGCCAAGATCAAGTTGACCAGAGTTACCACCACTAATAACGGTACCTTGAGAATCATCAGAATCAACAAAGCCTAATCGTCCAACATTCTCATACAGTTCAAAGCGATACTGAGGATTCATGTCAGAGGTAACATTAGTCGTATCTATAGAAACACTCAGAACATCAGTTCTTACAGTAGCCCCTGTACCATCAATAGTTTCGATATAACCAATTAAGCTACCGATACCATCGTCTTCATATTGAACTTCATAGCCATCAACTGTGAGTGCACGTACTTCACCAGTATCAGGATCGATTGCACCTAGATTAGATGTATCCCATTCAACATAAGTAGCGTCATTAGACACGGTTGCAGAAGTTAAAGTCTGCCAGCCAGAATCATGGCTTCCATCATTTTCAGTTGTAATTGTTAAATTACCAGCAACCGGAGCATCGTCAGAAACATTTACGACAAAGTTTGCAGTCTCTGTGGAACCATCGATAAGTGCTGTAAAAGGAAGTGCAACAGCAGTATCCAATTCACCTTGTACCGTTGGTAAATGATCGATTGGTGCTAACTGAGTAAAGGTATAGCTATCATTAGTGCCGCTGATAGTTAGAGTAAACACTGGGCCATCAATAGTACTACCTGTCAAAGTACGAGTAGCATCATCCCAGTCATAGGAGATCGGCTGACCATTGGATGTATAAAGTGCAGGATCAGGATCAGTATCATCAATTTTAAGCGTAGCGTTATCAGCTACATTGTTGATCGCACCGATATAACTAACATCATTAGTATTATCCAAATCGGTATTTTCGTTAACATCATCATCATCTGCTGAAACATTAACAATACTGAAACTATCATTATCGACTATTTCAGTTTCTACCGAGTTATTCGTTGCATCTTCAGCGATGTGCTCGAAGTTGCTGTCTGTGATCGTATCGATCTCGATGGTGAACGCTTCAGCGCCTTCCGCTAGAACATCATCCAGCGTATCGATGGTGAACGTGGTGCTGTTCTGACCCGCGGGGATCTGAACGCTGGCTACACCAGTGAAGTCTGTACCGTCTGCCGCGACACCACTGTATGTGAATGTAACCGTAATTGGGCTGGTTACATCAGCAGCAGGCTGGTCAACCGATACGGTGTAAGGCGTGGTTGTATTGCCTTCGATGACAGTCGCAGGGCCGGTTAGGGATACGTAAGCCGTCTCTTGATCCGGCTCAGTTGTGCTTGGATCAGTATCATCGGTGATCGTCGTTTCTACTGCGTTGTTGGTTGCATCTTCAGCGATGTGCTCGAAGTTGCTGTCTGTGATCGTATCGATCTCAATCGTGAACGCTTCAGCACCTTCCGCTAGAACATCATCAAGTGTATCGATAGTGAACGTGGTGCTGTTCTGACCCGCTGGGATCTGAACGCTTGCCACACCAGTGAAGTCTGTACCGTCTACCGCGACACCACTGTATGTGAATGTCACGGTAATTGGGCTGGTTACATCAGCAGCAGGCTGGTCAACCGATACGGTGTAAGGCGTTGTAGTTGTACCTTCTACTACAGTCGCAGGGCCGGTTAGGGATACGTAAGCGCTCTCTGTTGTTGGTTCAGTTGTGCTTGGATCAGTATCATCGGTGATCGTCGTTTCTACCGCGTTGTTCGTTGCATCTTCAGCGATGTGCTCGAAATTGCTGTCGGTGATCGTATCGATCTCGATGGTGAACGCTTCAGCACCTTCCGCCAGGACATCATCCAAGGTATCGATGGTGAACGTTGTGCTGTTCTGACCCGCTGGGATCTGAACGCTGGCTACACCAGTGAAGTCTGTACCGTCTGCCGCGACACCACTGTATGTAAATGTAACCGTGATTGGGCTGGTTACATCAGCTGCTGGCTGGTCAACCGATACCGTGTAAGGTGTGGTTGTATTGCCTTCGATGACAGTCGCAGGGCCGGTTAGGGATACGTAAGCCGTCTCTTGATCCGGTTCAGTTGTACTTGGATCAGTATCATCGGTGATCGTCGTTTCTACCGCGTTGTTGGTTGCATCTTCGGCGATGTGCTCGAAGTTGCTGTCTGTGATCGTATCGATCTCGATGGTGAACGCTTCAGCACCTTCCGCCAGGACATCATCCAAGGTATCGATGGTGAACGTTGTGCTGTTCTGACCCGCTGGGATCTGAACGCTGGCTACACCAGTGAAGTCTGTACCGTCTGCCGCGACACCACTGTATCTGAATGTAACCGTGATTGGGCTGGTTACATCAGCTGCTGGCTGGTCAACCGATACCGTGTAAGGTGTGGTTGTATTGCCTTCGATGACAGTCGCAGGGCCTGTTAGGGATACGTAAGCGCTCTCTGTTGTTGGTTCAGTTGTGCTTGGATCAGTATCATCGGTGATCGTCGTTTCTACCGCGTTGTTGGTTGCATCTTCAGCAATATGCTCGAAGTTGCTGTCTGTGATCGTATCGATCTCGATGGTGAACGCTTCAGCACCTTCCGCCAGGACATCATCCAAGGTATCAATAGTGAACGTGGTGCTGTTCTGACCCGCTGGGATCTGAACGCTGGCTACGCCAGTGAAGTCTGTACCGTCTGCCGCTACACCACTGTATGTAAATGTAACCGTGATTGGTGAAGTCACGTCAGCCGCTGGCTGGTCAACCGATACGGTGTAAGGCGTGGTTGTATTGCCTTCGATGACAGTCGCAGGGCCGGTTAGGGATACGTAAGCAGTCTCTTGATCCGGTTCAGTTGTGCTTGGATCAGTATCATCGGTGATCGTCGTTTCTACCGCGTTGTTGGTTGCATCTTCAGCGATATGCTCGAAGTTGCTGTCTGTGATCGTATCGATCTCAATCGTGAACGCTTCAGCACCTTCCGCTAGAACATCATCCAAGGTATCGATAGTGAACGTTGTGCTGTTCTGACCCGCTGGGATCTGAACGCTTGCTACACCAGTGAAGTCTGTACCGTCTGCCGCGACACCACTGTATGTGAACGTAACCGTAATTGGTGAAGTCACGTCAGCCGCTGGCTGGTCAACCGATACGGTGTAAGGCGTGGTTGTATTGCCTTCGATGACAGTCGCAGGGCCGGTTAGGGATACGTAAGCCGTCTCTTGATCCGGCTCAGTTGTGCTTGGATCAGTATCATCGGTGATCGTCGTTTCTACTGCGTTGTTCGTTGCATCTTCAGCGATGTGCTCGAAGTTGCTGTCTGTGATCGTATCGATCTCAATCGTGAACGCTTCAGTACCTTCCGCCAGGACATCATCTAAGGTATCAATAGTGAACGTGGTGCTGTTCTGACCTGCTGGGATCTGAACGCTTGCTACACCAGTGAAGTCTGTACCGTCTGCCGCGACACCACTGTATGTGAATGTAACCGTAATTGGGCTGGTTACATCAGCAGCAGGCTGGTCAACCGATACGGTGTAAGGCGTTGTAGTTGTACCTTCTACTACAGACGCAGGGCCTGTAAGAGATACGTAAGCCGTCTCTTGATCCGGTTCAGTTGTGCTTGGATCAGTATCATCGGTGATCGTCGTTTCTACCGCGTTGTTGGTTGCATCTTCAGCGATATGCTCGAAGTTGCTATCCGTAATCGTATCGATCTCGATGGTGAACGCTTCAGCACCTTCCGCTAGAACATCATCAAGTGTATCGATAGTGAACGTGGTGCTGTTCTGACCTGCAGGGATCTGAACGCTTGCTACACCAGTAAAGTCAGTACCGTCTGCCGCGACACCACTGTATGTGAATGTAACCGTAATTGGTGAAGTCACGTCAGCCGCTGGCTGGTCAACCGATACGGTGTAAGGTGTGGTTGTATTGCCTTCGATGACAGTCGCAGGGCCTGTTAGGGATACGTAAGCGCTCTCTGTTGTTGGTTCAGTTGTGCTTGGATCAGTATCATCGGTGATCGTCGTTTCTACTGCGTTGTTCGTTGCATCTTCAGCGATGTGCTCGAAGTTGCTGTCTGTGATCGTATCGATCTCAATCGTGAACGCTTCAGTACCTTCCGCCAGGACATCATCTAAGGTATCAATAGTGAACGTGGTGCTGTTCTGACCTGCTGGGATCTGAACGCTTGCTACACCAGTGAAGTCTGTACCGTCTGCCGCGACACCACTGTATGTGAACGTCACAGTAATTGGTGAAGTCACGTCAGCCGCTGGCTGGTCAACCGATACGGTGTAAGGCGTGGTTGTATTGCCTTCGATGACAGTCGCAGGGCCGGTTAGGGATACGTAAGCACTTTCTGTTGTTGGTTCAGTTGTGCTTGGATCCGCATCATCAGTGATCGTCGTTTCTACTGCGTTGTTCGTTGCATCTTCAGCGATGTGCTCGAAGTTGCTATCCGTAATCGTATCGATCTCGATGGTGAACGCTTCAGCACCTTCCGCTAGAACATCATCAAGTGTATCGATAGTGAACGTGGTGCTGTTCTGACCTGCAGGGATCTGAACGCTTGCTACACCAGTAAAGTCAGTACCGTCTGCCGCGACACCACTGTATGTGAATGTAACCGTAATTGGTGAAGTCACGTCAGCCGCTGGCTGGTCAACCGATACGGTGTAAGGCGTGGTTGTATTGCCTTCGATGACAGTCGCAGGGCCGGTTAGGGATACGTAAGCGCTCTCTGTTGTTGGTTCAGTTGTGCTTGGATCAGTATCATCGGTGATCGTCGTTTCTACTGCGTTGTTCGTTGCATCTTCAGCGATGTGCTCGAAGTTGCTGTCTGTGATCGTATCGATCTCAATCGTGAACGCTTCAGTACCTTCCGCCAGGACATCATCTAAGGTATCAATAGTGAACGTGGTGCTGTTCTGACCTGCTGGGATCTGAACGCTTGCTACACCAGTGAAGTCTGTACCGTCTGCCGCGACACCACTGTATGTGAACGTCACAGTAATTGGTGAAGTCACGTCAGCCGCTGGCTGGTCAACCGATACGGTGTAAGGCGTGGTTGTATTGCCTTCGATGACAGTCGCAGGGCCGGTTAGGGATACGTAAGCACTTTCTGTTGTTGGTTCAGTTGTGCTTGGATCCGCATCATCAGTGATCGTCGTTTCTACTGCGTTGTTCGTTGCATCTTCAGCGATGTGCTCGAAGTTGCTATCCGTAATCGTATCGATCTCGATGGTGAACGCTTCAGCACCTTCCGCTAGAACATCATCAAGTGTATCGATAGTGAACGTGGTGCTGTTCTGACCTGCAGGGATCTGAACGCTTGCTACACCAGTAAAGTCAGTACCGTCTGCCGCGACACCACTGTATGTGAATGTAACCGTAATTGGTGAAGTCACGTCAGCCGCTGGCTGGTCAACCGATACGGTGTAAGGCGTGGTTGTATTGCCTTCGATGACAGTCGCAGGGCCGGTTAGGGATACGTAAGCAGTCTCTTGATCCGGTTCAGTCGTTGTAGGATCGCTGTCATCAGTGATCGTGGTATCAACCGAGTTGTTGGTCGCATCAGGACCAATGACTGGGTAGTTAGTATCTGTGATGCTATCAATAGCAATCGTGAACGTCTCAGCACCTTCCGCTAGGACATCATCCAAGGTATCAATAGTGAACGTGGTGCTGTTCTGACCCGTAGGGATCTGAACGCTTGCCACACCGGTAAAGTCAGTACCGTCTGCCGCAACACCCGTGTAGGTAAACGTCACAGTAATTGGTGTAACAACAGATGCTGCTGGTTGATCAACCGATACAGTATAAGGTGTTGTTGTATCACCCTCGATAACAGACGCAGGACCAGTCAGAGAAACTAGAGCCCCATCATTATCTGTAATTTCAGTTTCAACAGAGTTATTCGTTGCATCTTCAGCAATATGCTCGAAGTTACTATCCGTAATCGAATCTATCGAAATTGTAAATGCCTCTGTTTCTTCTGCTAACAGATCATCCAAAGTATCGATGGTAAACGTTGTGCTGTTCTGACCCGCTGGGATCTGAACGCTTGCCACACCAGTGAAGTCTGTACCGTCTACCGCGACACCACTGTATGTGAATGTCACGGTAATTGGGCTGGTTACATCAGCTGCTGGCTGATCAACCGATACGGTGTAAGGCGTGGTTGTATTGCCTTCGATGACAGTCGCAGGGCCGGTTAGGGATACGTAAGCCGTCTCTTGATCCGGTTCAGTTGTGCTTGGATCAGTATCATCGGTGATCGTCGTTTCTACCGCGTTGTTCGTTGCATCTTCGGCGATGTGCTCGAAGTTGCTGTCGGTGATCGTATCGATCTCGATGGTGAACGCTTCAGCACCTTCCGCCAGGACATCATCCAAGGTATCAATAGTGAACGTGGTGCTGTTCTGACCCGCTGGGATCTGAACGCTGGCTACGCCAGTGAAGTCTGTACCGTCTGCCGCGACACCACTGTATGTGAATGTAACCGTAATTGGGCTGGTTACATCAGCAGCAGACTGGTCAACCGATACTGTGTAAGGCGTTGTAGTTGTACCTTCTACTACAGACGCAGGGCCTGTTAGGGATACGTAAGCCGTCTCTTGATCCGGTTCAGTTGTGCTTGGATCAGTATCATCGGTGATCGTCGTTTCTACTGCGTTGTTCGTTGCATCTTCAGCGATGTGCTCGAAGTTGCTGTCTGTGATCGTATCGATCTCGATGGTGAACGCTTCAGCACCTTCCGCTAGGACATCATCCAAGGTATCGATGGTGAACGTGGTGCTGTTCTGACCTGCAGGGATCTGAACGCTTGCCACACCGTTGAAGTCTGTACCGTCTGCCGCGACACCACTGTATGTGAATGTAACCGTGATTGGTGAAGTCACGTCAGCCGCTGGCTGATCTACAGATACCGTGTAAGGTGTGGTTGTATTGCCTTCTACTACAGACGCAGGGCCTATTAGGGATACGTAAGCCGTCTCTTGATCCGGCTCAGTTGTTGTAGGATCGCTGTCATCAGTGATCGTCGTTTCTACCGCGTTGTTCGTTGCATCTTCGGCGATGTGCTCGAAGTTGCTGTCGGTGATCGTATCGATCTCGATGGTGAACGCTTCAGCACCTTCCGCCAGGACATCATCCAAGGTATCAATAGTGAACGTGGTGCTGTTCTGACCCGCTGGGATCTGAACGCTGGCTACGCCAGTGAAGTCTGTACCGTCTGCCGCGACACCACTGTATGTGAATGTAACCGTAATTGGGCTGGTTACATCAGCAGCAGACTGGTCAACCGATACTGTGTAAGGCGTTGTAGTTGTACCTTCTACTACAGACGCAGGGCCTGTTAGGGATACGTAAGCCGTCTCTTGATCCGGTTCAGTTGTGCTTGGATCAGTATCATCGGTGATCGTCGTTTCTACTGCGTTGTTCGTTGCATCTTCAGCGATGTGCTCGAAGTTGCTGTCTGTGATCGTATCGATCTCGATGGTGAACGCTTCAGCACCTTCCGCTAGGACATCATCCAAGGTATCGATGGTGAACGTGGTGCTGTTCTGACCTGCAGGGATCTGAACGCTTGCCACACCGTTGAAGTCTGTACCGTCTGCCGCGACACCACTGTATGTGAATGTAACCGTGATTGGTGAAGTCACGTCAGCCGCTGGCTGATCTACAGATACCGTGTAAGGTGTGGTTGTATTGCCTTCTACTACAGACGCAGGGCCTATTAGGGATACGTAAGCCGTCTCTTGATCCGGCTCAGTTGTTGTAGGATCGCTGTCATCAGTGATCGTCGTTTCTACTGCGTTGTTCGTTGCATCTTCAGCGATGTGCTCGAAGTTGCTGTCCGTGATCGTATCGATCTCAATCGTGAACGTCTCAGCGCCTTCCGCTAGAACATCATCAAGTGTATCGATAGTGAACGTGGTGCTGTTCTGACCTGCTGGGATCTGAACGCTTGCTACACCAGTGAAGTCTGTACCGTCTGCCGCGACACCCGTGTAGGTGAACGTCACTGTAATTGGTGAAGTCACGTCAGCGGCTGGCTGGTCAACCGTTACGGTGTAAGGCGTTGTAGTTGTACCTTCTACTACAGACGCAGGGCCTGTTAGAGATACGTAAGCAGTCTCTTGATCCGGCTCAGTCGTTGTTGGATCGCTATCATCAGTGATCGTGGTATCAACGGAGTTGTTGGTCGCATCTTCGGCAATGTGCTCGAAGTTGCTGTCCGTGATCGTATCGATCTCGATGGTGAACGCTTCAGCACCTTCCGCCAAGACATCATCCAAGGTATCAATGGTGAACGTGGTGCTGTTCTGACCTGCTGGGATCTGAACGCTTGCCACACCAGTGAAGTCTGTACCGTCTGCCGCAACACCACTGTATGTGAATGTAACCGTAATTGGGCTGGTTACATCAGCAGCAGGCTGGTCAACCGATACGGTGTAAGGCGTTGTAGTTGTACCTTCTACTACAGTCGCTGGACCGGTTAGGGATACGTAAGCCGTCTCTTGATCAGGTTCAGTTGTGCTTGGATCCGCATCATCAGTGATCGTCGTTTCTACTGCGTTGTTCGTTGCATCTTCAGCGATGTGCTCGAAGTTGCTGTCTGTGATCGTATCGATCTCGATGGTGAACGCTTCAGCACCTTCCGCCAGGACATCATCCAACGTATCAATGGTGAACGTTATGCTGTTCTGACCTGCTGGGATCTGAACGCTGGCTACACCAGTGAAGTCTGTACCGTCTGCCGCTACACCACTGTATGTAAATGTCACAGTGATTGGTGAAGTCAAATCAGCGGCTGGTTGATCTACAGATACTGTGTAAGGCGTTGTAGTTGTACCTTCTACTACAGACGCAGGGCCGGTTAGGGATACGTAAGCCGTCTCTTGATCCGGTTCAGTTGTGCTTGGATCCGTATCATCGGTGATCGTCGTTTCTACCGCGTTGTTCGTTGCATCTTCAGCGATGTGCTCGAAGTTGCTGTCTGTGATCGTATCGATCTCAATCGTGAACGCTTCAGTACCTTCCGCCAGGACATCATCCAAGGTATCAATAGTGAACGTGGTGCTGTTCTGACCCGCGGGGATCTGAACGCTGGCTACACCAGTGAAGTCTGTACCGTCTGCCGCGACACCACTGTATGTGAATGTAACCGTAATTGGGCTGGTTACATCAGCAGCAGGCTGGTCAACCGATACGGTGTAAGGCGTTGTAGTTGTACCTTCTACTACAGACGCAGGGCCTGTTAGGGATACGTAAGCCGTCTCTTGATCCGGTTCAGTTGTGCTTGGATCAGTATCATCGGTGATCGTCGTTTCTACTGCGTTGTTGGTTGCATCTTCAGCGATGTGCTCGAAGTTGCTGTCTGTGATCGTATCGATCTCAATGGTGAACGCTTCAGCGCCTTCCGCTAGAACATCATCCAAGGTATCAATGGTGAACGTGGTGCTGTTCTGACCTGCAGGGATCTGAACGCTTGCCACACCGTTGAAGTCTGTACCGTCTGCCGCTACACCACTGTATGTGAATGTAACCGTGATTGGTGAAGTCACGTCAGCCGCTGGCTGATCTACAGATACCGTGTAAGGTGTGGTTGTATTGCCTTCTACTACAGACGCAGGGCCTATTAGGGATACGTAAGCCGTCTCTTGATCCGGCTCAGTTGTTGTAGGATCGCTGTCATCAGTGATCGTCGTTTCTACTGCGTTGTTGGTTGCATCTTCAGCGATGTGCTCGAAGTTGCTGTCTGTGATCGTATCTATCTCAATCGTGAACGTCTCAGCGCCTTCCGCTAGAACATCATCAAGTGTATCGATAGTGAACGTGGTGCTGTTCTGACCTGCTGGGATCTGAACGCTTGCTACACCAGTGAAGTCTGTACCGTCTGCCGCGACACCACTGTATGTAAATGTAACCGTGATTGGGCTGGTTACATCAGCTGCTGGCTGGTCAACCGATACGGTGTAAGGTGTGGTTGTATTGCCTTCGATGACAGTCGCAGGGCCTGTTAGGGATACGTAAGCGCTCTCTGTTGTTGGTTCAGTTGTGCTTGGATCAGTATCATCGGTGATCGTCGTTTCTACTGCGTTGTTGGTTGCATCTTCAGCGATGTGCTCGAAATTGCTGTCGGTGATCGTATCGATCTCGATGGTGAACGCTTCAGCACCTTCCGCCAGGACATCATCCAAGGTATCGATGGTGAACGTTGTGCTGTTCTGACCCGCGGGGATCTGAACGCTTGCTACACCAGTGAAGTCTGTACCGTCTGCCGCGACACCACTGTATCTGAATGTAACCGTGATTGGGCTGGTTACATCAGCTGCTGGCTGGTCAACCGATACCGTGTAAGGTGTGGTTGTATTGCCTTCGATGACAGTCGCAGGGCCTGTTAGGGATACGTAAGCGCTCTCTGTTGTTGGTTCAGTTGTGCTTGGATCCGTATCATCGGTGATCGTCGTTTCTACTGCGTTGTTGGTTGCATCTTCAGCGATGTGCTCGAAGTTGCTATCCGTGATCGTATCGATCTCGATGGTGAACGCTTCAGCACCTTCCGCTAGAACATCATCCAGCGTATCGATGGTGAACGTGGTGCTGTTCTGACCCGCGGGGATCTGAACGCTGGTTACACCAGTGAAGTCTGTACCGTCTGCCGCGACACCACTGTATGTGAATGTAACCGTAATTGGGCTGGTTACATCAGCAGCAGGCTGGTCAACCGATACGGTGTAAGGTGTTGTCGTTGTACCTTCCACTACAGACGCAGGGCCTGTTAGAGATACGTAAGCCGTCTCTTGATCCGGTTCAGTTGTTGTAGGATCGCTGTCATCAGTGATCGTGGTATCAACCGAGTTATTGGTCGCATCTTCAGCAATATGCTCGAAGTTGCTATCCGTGATCGTATCGATCTCAATCGTGAACGTCTCAGCGCCTTCCGCTAGGACATCATCCAAGGTATCGATAGTGAACGTTGTGCTGTTCTGACCCGCTGGGATCTGAACGCTTGCTACACCAGTGAAGTCTGTACCGTCTGCCGCGACACCACTGTATGTAAATGTCACAGTGATTGGTGAAGTCAAATCAGCGGCTGGTTGATCTACAGATACTGTGTAAGGCGTTGTAGTTGTACCTTCTACTACAGACGCAGGGCCGGTTAGGGATACGTAAGCCGTCTCTTGATCCGGTTCAGTTGTGCTTGGATCCGTATCATCGGTGATCGTCGTTTCTACCGCGTTGTTCGTTGCATCTTCAGCGATGTGCTCGAAGTTGCTGTCTGTGATCGTATCGATCTCAATCGTGAACGCTTCAGTACCTTCCGCCAGGACATCATCCAAGGTATCAATAGTGAACGTGGTGCTGTTCTGACCCGCGGGGATCTGAACGCTGGCTACACCAGTGAAGTCTGTACCGTCTGCCGCGACACCACTGTATGTGAATGTAACCGTAATTGGGCTGGTTACATCAGCAGCAGGCTGGTCAACCGATACGGTGTAAGGCGTTGTAGTTGTACCTTCTACTACAGACGCAGGGCCTGTTAGGGATACGTAAGCCGTCTCTTGATCCGGTTCAGTTGTGCTTGGATCAGTATCATCGGTGATCGTCGTTTCTACTGCGTTGTTGGTTGCATCTTCAGCGATGTGCTCGAAGTTGCTGTCTGTGATCGTATCGATCTCAATGGTGAACGCTTCAGCGCCTTCCGCTAGAACATCATCCAAGGTATCAATGGTGAACGTGGTGCTGTTCTGACCTGCAGGGATCTGAACGCTTGCCACACCGTTGAAGTCTGTACCGTCTGCCGCTACACCACTGTATGTGAATGTAACCGTGATTGGTGAAGTCACGTCAGCCGCTGGCTGATCTACAGATACCGTGTAAGGTGTGGTTGTATTGCCTTCGATGACAGTCGCAGGGCCGGTTAGGGATACGTAAGCAGTCTCTTGATCCGGTTCAGTCGTTGTAGGATCGCTGTCATCAGTGATCGTGGTATCAACCGAGTTGTTGGTCGCATCAGGACCAATGACTGGGTAATTAGTATCTGTGATGCTATCAATAGCAATCGTGAACGTCTCAGCACCTTCCGCTAGGACATCATCCAAGGTATCAATAGTGAACGTGGTGCTGTTCTGACCCGTAGGGATCTGAACGCTTGCCACACCGGTAAAGTCAGTACCGTCTGCCGCGACACCACTGTATGTAAACGTTACTGTAATTGGCGTAACAACAGATGCAGCAGGCTGATCTACCGATACGGTGTAAGGTGTGGTTGTATCACCCTCGATAACAGACGCAGGACCAGTCAGAGAAACTAGAGCTCCATCATTATCTGTAATTTCGGTATCAACCGAGTTGTTGGTTGCATCTTCAGCGATGTGCTCGAAGTTGCTGTCTGTGATCGTATCGATCTCAATCGTGAACGCTTCAGCACCTTCCGCTAGAACATCATCAAGTGTATCGATAGTGAACGTGGTGCTGTTCTGACCCGCTGGGATCTGAACGCTTGCCACACCAGTGAAGTCTGTACCGTCTACCGCGACACCACTGTATGTGAATGTCACGGTAATTGGGCTGGTTACATCAGCTGCTGGCTGATCAACCGATACGGTGTAAGGCGTGGTTGTATTGCCTTCGATGACAGTCGCAGGGCCTGTTAGGGATACATAAGCGCTCTCTGTTGTTGGTTCAGTTGTTGTAGGATCGCTGTCATCGGTGATCGTCGTTTCTACCGCGTTGTTCGTTGCATCTTCAGCGATGTGCTCGAAGTTGCTGTCTGTGATCGTATCGATCTCAATCGTGAACGCTTCAGCACCTTCCGCTAGAACATCATCCAGCGTATCGATGGTGAACGTTGTGCTGTTCTGACCTGCTGGGATCTGAACGCTTGCTACACCAGTGAAGTCTGTACCGTCTGCCGCGACACCACTGTATGTAAATGTAACCGTGATTGGGCTGGTTACATCAGCTGCTGGCTGGTCAACCGATACGGTGTAAGGCGTTGTAGTTGTACCTTCTACTACAGACGCAGGGCCTGTTAGGGATACGTAAGCCGTCTCTTGATCCGGTTCAGTTGTGCTTGGATCAGTATCATCGGTGATCGTCGTTTCTACTGCGTTGTTGGTTGCATCTTCAGCGATGTGCTCGAAGTTGCTGTCTGTGATCGTATCGATCTCAATCGTGAACGCTTCAGCACCTTCCGCTAGAACATCATCAAGTGTATCGATAGTGAACGTGGTGCTGTTCTGACCCGCTGGGATCTGAACGCTTGCTACACCAGTGAAGTCTGTACCGTCTGCCGCGACACCACTGTATGTAAATGTAACCGTGATTGGGCTGGTTACATCAGCTGCTGGCTGGTCAACCGATACGGTGTAAGGTGTGGTTGTATTGCCTTCGATGACAGTCGCAGGGCCTGTTAGGGATACGTAAGCGCTCTCTGTTGTTGGTTCAGTTGTGCTTGGATCCGTATCATCGGTGATCGTCGTTTCTACTGCGTTGTTGGTTGCATCTTCAGCGATGTGCTCGAAGTTGCTATCCGTAATCGTATCGATCTCGATGGTGAACGCTTCAGCACCTTCCGCCAGGACATCATCCAGCGTATCGATGGTGAACGTGGTGCTGTTCTGACCCGCGGGGATCTGAACGCTGGCTACACCAGTGAAGTCTGTACCGTCTGCCGCGACACCACTGTATGTAAACGTTACAGTGATTGGGCTGGTTACATCAGCAGCAGGCTGGTCAACCGATACGGTGTAAGGTGTTGTCGTTGTACCTTCCACTACAGACGCAGGGCCTGTTAGAGATACGTAAGCCGTCTCTTGATCCGGTTCAGTTGTTGTAGGATCGCTGTCATCAGTGATCGTGGTATCAACCGAGTTATTGGTCGCATCTTCAGCAATATGCTCGAAGTTGCTATCCGTGATCGTATCGATCTCAATCGTGAACGTCTCAGCGCCTTCCGCTAGGACATCATCCAAGGTATCGATAGTGAACGTTGTGCTGTTCTGACCCGCTGGGATCTGAACGCTTGCTACACCAGTGAAGTCTGTACCGTCTGCCGCAACACCACTGTATGTGAATGTAACCGTAATTGGTGAAGTCACGTCAGCCGCTGGCTGATCTACAGATACGGTGTAAGGCGTGGTTGTATTGCCTTCGATGACAGTCGCTGGACCGGTTAGGGATACGTAAGCACTTTCTGTTGTTGGTTCAGTTGTGCTTGGATCCGCATCATCAGTGATCGTCGTTTCTACCGCGTTGTTGGTTGCATCTTCAGCGATGTGCTCGAAGTTGCTGTCTGTGATCGTATCGATCTCGATGGTGAACGCTTCAGCACCTTCCGCCAGGACATCATCCAAGGTATCAATAGTGAACGTGGTGCTGTTCTGACCTGCTGGGATCTGAACGCTTGCTACACCAGTGAAGTCTGTACCGTCTGCCGCGACACCACTGTATGTGAACGTCACAATAATTGGTGAAGTCACGTCAGCCGCTGGCTGGTCAACCGATACGGTGTAAGGTGTTGTCGTTGTACCTTCCACTACAGACGCAGGGCCGGTTAGGAATACGTAAGCAGTCTCTTGATCCGGTTCAGTTGTGCTTGGATCAGTATCATCGGTGATCGTCGTTTCTACTGCGTTGTTGGTTGCATCTTCAGCGATATGCTCGAAGTTGCTGTCTGTGATCGTATCGATCTCAATCGTGAACGCTTCAGCACCTTCCGCTAGAACATCATCAAGTGTATCGATAGTGAACGTGGTGCTGTTCTGACCTGCAGGGATCTGAACGCTTGCCACACCGTTGAAGTCTGTACCGTCTGCCGCTACACCACTGTATGTGAATGTAACCGTGATTGGTGAAGTCACGTCAGCCGCTGGCTGATCTACAGATACCGTGTAAGGTGTGGTTGTATTGCCTTCTACTACAGACGCAGGGCCTATTAGGGATACGTAAGCCGTCTCTTGATCCGGCTCAGTTGTTGTAGGATCGCTGTCATCAGTGATCGTCGTTTCTACTGCGTTGTTCGTTGCATCTTCAGCGATGTGCTCGAAGTTGCTGTCCGTGATCGTATCGATCTCAATCGTGAACGCTTCAGCACCTTCCGCCAGGACATCATCCAAGGTATCAATAGTGAACGTGGTGCTGTTCTGACCCGCTGGGATCTGAACGCTGGCTACGCCAGTGAAGTCTGTACCGTCTGCCGCGACACCACTGTATGTGAATGTAACCGTAATTGGGCTGGTTACATCAGCAGCAGGCTGGTCAACCGATACGGTGTAAGGCGTTGTAGTTGTACCTTCTACTACAGACGCAGGGCCTGTAAGAGATACGTAAGCAGTCTCTTGATCCGGTTCAGTTGTGCTTGGATCAGTATCATCGGTGATCGTCGTTTCTACCGCGTTGTTGGTTGCATCTTCAGCGATGTGCTCGAAATTGCTGTCGGTGATCGTATCGATCTCGATGGTGAACGCTTCAGCACCTTCCGCCAGGACATCATCCAAGGTATCGATGGTGAACGTTGTGCTGTTCTGACCCGCGGGGATCTGAACGCTTGCTACACCAGTGAAGTCTGTACCGTCTGCCGCGACACCACTGTATGTGAATGTAACCGTAATTGGTGAAGTCACGTCAGCCGCTGGCTGGTCAACCGATACGGTGTAAGGCGTGGTTGTATTGCCTTCGATGACAGTCGCAGGGCCGGTTAGGGATACGTAAGCAGTCTCTTGATCCGGTTCAGTCGTTGTAGGATCGCTGTCATCAGTGATCGTGGTATCAACCGAGTTATTGGTCGCATCAGGACCAATGACTGGGTAATTAGTATCTGTGATGCTATCAATAGCAATCGTGAACGTCTCAGCACCTTCCGCTAGGACATCATCCAAGGTATCAATAGTGAACGTGGTGCTGTTCTGACCCGTAGGGATCTGAACGCTTGCCACACCGGTAAAGTCAGTACCGTCTGCCGCGACACCACTGTATGTAAACGTTACTGTAATTGGCGTAACAACAGATGCAGCAGGCTGATCTACCGATACGGTGTAAGGTGTGGTTGTATCACCCTCGATAACAGACGCAGGACCAGTCAGAGAAACTAGAGCTCCATCATTATCTGTAATTTCGGTATCAACCGAGTTGTTGGTTGCATCTTCAGCGATGTGCTCGAAGTTGCTGTCTGTGATCGTATCGATCTCAATCGTGAACGCTTCAGCACCTTCCGCTAGAACATCATCAAGTGTATCGATAGTGAACGTGGTGCTGTTCTGACCCGCTGGGATCTGAACGCTTGCCACACCAGTGAAGTCTGTACCGTCTACCGCGACACCACTGTATGTGAATGTCACGGTAATTGGGCTGGTTACATCAGCTGCTGGCTGATCAACCGATACGGTGTAAGGCGTGGTTGTATTGCCTTCGATGACAGTCGCAGGGCCTGTTAGGGATACATAAGCGCTCTCTGTTGTTGGTTCAGTTGTTGTAGGATCGCTGTCATCGGTGATCGTCGTTTCTACCGCGTTGTTCGTTGCATCTTCAGCGATGTGCTCGAAGTTGCTGTCTGTGATCGTATCGATCTCAATCGTGAACGCTTCAGCACCTTCCGCTAGAACATCATCCAGCGTATCGATGGTGAACGTTGTGCTGTTCTGACCTGCTGGGATCTGAACGCTTGCTACACCAGTGAAGTCTGTACCGTCTGCCGCGACACCACTGTATGTAAATGTAACCGTGATTGGGCTGGTTACATCAGCTGCTGGCTGGTCAACCGATACGGTGTAAGGCGTTGTAGTTGTACCTTCTACTACAGACGCAGGGCCTGTTAGGGATACGTAAGCCGTCTCTTGATCCGGTTCAGTTGTGCTTGGATCAGTATCATCGGTGATCGTCGTTTCTACTGCGTTGTTGGTTGCATCTTCAGCGATGTGCTCGAAGTTGCTGTCTGTGATCGTATCGATCTCAATCGTGAACGCTTCAGCACCTTCCGCTAGAACATCATCAAGTGTATCGATAGTGAACGTGGTGCTGTTCTGACCCGCTGGGATCTGAACGCTTGCTACACCAGTGAAGTCTGTACCGTCTGCCGCGACACCACTGTATGTAAATGTAACCGTGATTGGTGAAGTCACGTCAGCCGCTGGCTGGTCAACCGATACGGTGTAAGGCGTGGTTGTATTGCCTTCGATGACAGTCGCAGGGCCGGTTAGGGATACGTAAGCCGTCTCTTGATCCGGCTCAGTTGTGCTTGGATCAGTATCATCGGTGATCGTCGTTTCTACTGCGTTGTTCGTTGCATCTTCAGCGATGTGCTCGAAGTTGCTGTCTGTGATCGTATCGATCTCAATCGTGAACGCTTCAGTACCTTCCGCCAGGACATCATCTAAGGTATCAATAGTGAACGTGGTGCTGTTCTGACCTGCTGGGATCTGAACGCTTGCTACACCAGTGAAGTCTGTACCGTCTGCCGCGACACCACTGTATGTGAATGTAACCGTAATTGGGCTGGTTACATCAGCAGCAGGCTGGTCAACCGATACGGTGTAAGGTGTTGTCGTTGTACCTTCCACTACAGACGCAGGGCCTGTTAGAGATACGTAAGCCGTCTCTTGATCCGGTTCAGTTGTTGTAGGATCGCTGTCATCAGTGATCGTGGTATCAACCGAGTTATTGGTCGCATCTTCAGCAATATGCTCGAAGTTGCTATCCGTGATCGTATCGATCTCAATCGTGAACGTCTCAGCGCCTTCCGCTAGGACATCATCCAAGGTATCAATAGTGAACGTTGTGCTGTTCTGACCCGCTGGGATCTGAACGCTTGCTACACCAGTGAAGTCTGTACCGTCTGCCGCAACACCACTGTATGTGAATGTAACCGTAATTGGTGAAGTCACGTCAGCCGCTGGCTGATCTACAGATACGGTGTAAGGCGTGGTTGTATTGCCTTCGATGACAGTCGCTGGACCGGTTAGGGATACGTAAGCACTTTCTGTTGTTGGTTCAGTTGTGCTTGGATCCGCATCATCAGTGATCGTCGTTTCTACTGCGTTGTTCGTTGCATCTTCAGCGATGTGCTCGAAGTTGCTGTCTGTGATCGTATCGATCTCGATGGTGAACGCTTCAGCACCTTCCGCCAGGACATCATCCAAGGTATCAATAGTGAACGTGGTGCTGTTCTGACCTGCTGGGATCTGAACGCTTGCTACACCAGTGAAGTCTGTACCGTCTGCCGCGACACCACTGTATGTGAACGTCACAGTAATTGGTGAAGTCACGTCAGCCGCTGGCTGGTCAACCGATACGGTGTAAGGCGTGGTTGTATTGCCTTCGATGACAGTCGCAGGGCCGGTTAGGGATACGTAAGCAGTCTCTTGATCCGGTTCAGTTGTGCTTGGATCAGTATCATCGGTGATCGTCGTTTCTACCGCGTTGTTGGTTGCATCTTCAGCGATATGCTCGAAGTTGCTGTCTGTGATCGTATCGATCTCAATGGTGAACGCTTCAGCACCTTCCGCTAGAACATCATCCAAGGTATCAATGGTGAACGTGGTGCTGTTCTGACCTGCTGGGATCTGAACGCTTGCTACACCAGTGAAGTCTGTACCGTCTGCCGCGACACCACTGTATGTGAACGTAACCGTAATTGGTGAAGTCACGTCAGCCGCTGGCTGGTCAACCGATACGGTGTAAGGCGTGGTTGTATTGCCTTCGATGACAGTCGCAGGGCCGGTTAGGGATACGTAAGCCGTCTCTTGATCCGGCTCAGTTGTGCTTGGATCAGTATCATCGGTGATCGTCGTTTCTACTGCGTTGTTCGTTGCATCTTCAGCGATGTGCTCGAAGTTGCTGTCTGTGATCGTATCGATCTCAATCGTGAACGCTTCAGTACCTTCCGCCAGGACATCATCTAAGGTATCAATAGTGAACGTGGTGCTGTTCTGACCTGCTGGGATCTGAACGCTTGCTACACCAGTGAAGTCTGTACCGTCTGCCGCGACACCACTGTATGTGAATGTAACCGTAATTGGGCTGGTTACATCAGCAGCAGGCTGGTCAACCGATACGGTGTAAGGCGTTGTAGTTGTACCTTCTACTACAGACGCAGGGCCTGTAAGAGATACGTAAGCCGTCTCTTGATCCGGTTCAGTTGTGCTTGGATCAGTATCATCGGTGATCGTCGTTTCTACCGCGTTGTTGGTTGCATCTTCAGCGATATGCTCGAAGTTGCTATCCGTAATCGTATCGATCTCGATGGTGAACGCTTCAGCACCTTCCGCTAGAACATCATCAAGTGTATCGATAGTGAACGTGGTGCTGTTCTGACCTGCTGGGATCTGAACGCTTGCTACACCAGTGAAGTCTGTACCGTCTGCCGCGACACCACTGTACGTAAACGTTACAGTGATAGGGGAAGTTACGTCAGCTGCTGGCTGGTCTACAGAGACTGTATAAGGCGTTGTAGTATTACCCTCAATAACAGATGATGGCCCCGTAAGGGAGACTATTGCGGTCTCTTGATCAGGCTCTTTTATATCTGGATTGCTATCATCTAAAACTGTAGTTACTACAGTCCCATTAACAATTTCAACATTACTAATACCACCGCCATTAATTGATTCTATATTCGCGGTAAAACGCTCATCGCCATCAGCCAAGACATCATCAAGCGTTTCAACATTAAAACTAACAGACGTCTGACCTGCAGGAATAATAACATCCTGAACTACAGGTACTAAATCACCATCATCCGTCGTGATATGACCAGTAGTGACACTAATAGACATATCAGCTGCTGGCGCACGAGTAATAGTAATGGTGTAAGTTGCCACTTCACCTTCAATAACCGTAGCTGGCCCAATAAGATTAATTCCTACACTTTCAGGTGTAATCTGTTCATTATCTTCAGGATTTATTTGCTCATCATTCACGCCCTCAAAAACTTCACGCGTGTCATCACCCTGCGTAAAGCCAATAGTTTCATAACCAGCGGTTGGATCTACTTCTTCAGCCGTACGTTCAATGTTTACTGTACTAGAGCCTTCATTACCTAGGCCACCCGCTGCTGGAGCATTTCCTCCTGCGGCAGTTTCTTCAGCTACATCAGTAGGGTCGGCACCCGCTAAAATTGCAGCCTGAATAGATTCCACATCAGCTACAGCCTCTGTAAGATCGAAGTCATCTGCTTCTATATATGTCTCACTACTAGCTAACCAGTTCTGCCCACCCTCTAATCGAACGGGTTCACCACCTTCCATTGCGATTTCGATAGATGCATCTGCTGCAACGCGAACCATTTCGTCTACGTATATTTCGTCGCCTAATGCTAATAGCCTTTCTGTACCGTCTGCTTTAATAGCTACTGCACGACCAATTAGATGCGAAACTGTGCCAATAACGTTCATACTTACAAATCCTTAGAAAACAGATCTTTGGGTGATTACACTCTTTATAGATGCACAAAACATTAAAAACTATTGTACCGAGGTACAGGTACCTATTTTTTTCTAGTTTTTAATAAGTTAGATCAAATTATTCGAAATCAAAAAGACACCTTACGTAGGCCACATTTATCTCATCTGAACAAAATTCGAACTAATCTCAGCCAAAATTGTTTACGCTATAATCAACCCTAAAAATCATTGAATTTTTTATAAAAAATCCCTTGACGCCCCACCCCTTGGTCATTAAGATACGCCGCACTTTCAAGGCTAATCCCTGATAGCTCAGTTGGTAGAGCAGTAGACTGTTAATCTATTGGTCGCTGGTTCGAGTCCAGCTCAGGGAGCCAACCTTGACTGTACAGCTGATGATCCCCGATAGCTCAGTTGGTAGAGCAGTAGACTGTTAATCTATTGGTCGCTGGTTCGAGTCCAGCTCGGGGAGCCATTAAGTCGGAGTGTAGCGCAGCTTGGTAGCGCATCTGGTTTGGGACCAGAGGGTCGGGGGTTCGAATCCCTCCACTCCGACCACTTTCATTGGCAAATTTCTAAATACCTGCTCAGGTATCATCGTCGGAGTGTAGCGCAGCTTGGTAGCGCATCTGGTTTGGGACCAGAGGGTCGGGGGTTCGAATCCCTCCACTCCGACCACTTTCTTTGGGAAATTTCTGTATATCTGATCAAGTATAATCGTCGGAGTGTAGCGCAGCTTGGTAGCGCATCTGGTTTGGGACCAGAGGGTCGGGGGTTCGAATCCCTCCACTCCGACCATCTTAATATTCTCAATTTAGCTCATCATGACAAACCAAATCATTAGCGCTATTTTTAGAAATGAGAACACCCGAAGGGGTTCGAACCGAGCGTAGCGAGATAACGGAACGAAGTGACGACCCGCAGGGTGAGCGCAGCGAATAATCCCTCCACTCCGACCATCTTAATATTCTCAATTTGCTTTCAATGACTAACTAAATCAAAAGAGTTGAATTTGATAACTCATTGCTTTCGTCTATTAGATTGTATTCACAGCAGCTTTTCCTCTTAAACATCAAGCCCATTACGCCTAGCTCAATAAGTAACTCTTAGGCAATTCCCCCAGTATAATCACCATAAACCAAAGCTAAGATTTTTCTTCCTGAACCTGTTTTAATTTTTCATAAAGTTCTTCAGCCTCACGCGTCAGAAAAGAATATTTTTCAATATCACCACTACGCTGCGCTTTCATAGCCTGCTCAAGCTTAGCGCTATATTCTTTCTTAAGCCTTTTTTCAGGATTCTGCTTTAAAAATGAGAACATCTGTTTCACCTTACATTTCAGAGAAACAGGTGTTACGGAAGGGGAAAGTGAACCGATCACATAGACACTGTAACCGGTTCCAATATGAACTATGTATGGTTAAACAGTAGGCTCTTCAAAGAATTGCGCCAATACTTTCGTAAGATCAACAACATCTTTAATACCAGCCATTTCACGAATTGAGTGCATCGCAAATTGCGGCACACCGATATCAAGTGTTTTCACTCCTAATTCCGCAGCTGTAATCGGCCCTATAGTGCTTCCACACGCCATATCACTTCTTACAACAAATGCCTGAACCGGAACATTCACCTGCTGAGCGAGATCCCTAAATATCGCACTCGTTTCACTGTTTGAAGCATAGCGCTGATTCGCGTTGAGCTTAATTACAGGCCCCTCATTAATTAAAGGACCATGGTTTGCATCGTGCTTATCCGCAAAATTAGGGTGAATACCATGAGCATTATCTGCCGAGATCATCATAGAACGACTTATCATCCGCACCCTATCCTCGACATCAGGCATCAATCGTTCCAACACCTGGCTCAACATTGGCCCTTGAGCACCAGAAGAACTCATACTGCCTACTTCTTCATGGTCATTACAGACTAAAAGCGCCCCTTGCTCAAAATTAGATTGCAGTAATGCCGCCAATCCCATGTAGCAACTTAAAAGATTATCCAGTCTTGCAGATGACAAATACTCTTTCTTTAACCCTGTCAGTGCTGGCTTTTGCGTATCGTATAGCGAGATTTCATAATCAAGAACCTCCGCCACATCTTCAACACCCTCAGCAGATAATCTATCCGCCAACATCTGCTTAAAGCTAAACCCTTTATCCCCTTGCCCTAAAATAACTGGCAAATAGGTTTGAGCATTGATTGTTCTACTTTTATTTGCCTCTCGATCCAGATGAATAGCTAAACTAGGAATTAGTGCTATGGGATCTTTAAAGTTAACTAACGCCTTACAACGCTCACCTTTTAGAGACTTATAACTCACTCGCCCTGCCATAGACAGATCACGATCAAACCAGGGGTTTAACAACACCCCACCATAAACCTCAACACCCAACTGCTGATAGCCATGGCGGTTCAGCTCAGGAACCGGCTTCACTTTTAGACAAGGAGAATCAGTATGCGCGCCCACCATACGTAATCCAGACTCTGCCAGATTAACATCACGCGGCAAAGACCAAGCAATTATGGAAGAGCCATTGCGAGTAACGTAATACTTCCCACCCGCTTGTAACTGCCAACTATCCTCTTCACGCAGCTCCATAAAACCATTTTTAGCCAAACGCTGCGACATCTCCTTTACCGCGTGATACGGCGTTGGAGACGCTTCTAAGAACAATTGTAAATCTGCAATTAAGTCTGTCATTTAAAATCCTATTTCTCAGAAGCCTTAAAATCGATCAACTCAACTTTGAATATCAAAGTTGAATTCGCTGGAATATCAACACTTGGGCTAGTAGCACCGTAAGCCAATTCCGGCTTGATATAAAACATCCAAACCGCCCCTTTATTCATCATAGCTAAGCCTTCAGTCCAGCCGCGAATAACGCGATTTAACGGGAAGGAACTAGGCTCACCACGTTTATAAGAGCTATCAAATACATGCCCGTCAACACGAGTACCTTCGTAGTGAACAGTGACAGTATCAGTAACGTTAGGGCTCCCACCCTCTCCTGCCTGAACAACTTTATATTGCAAGCCACTCGGTGTTACTTTTACATCTTGTTCTTTTGCATTGGATTCCAGAAATGCAACACCTTCCTTTCTTACATCATCGTTTAGCGCCTTCTCAACCAACGCTTGACGAAACTTTTGCTCTTCAGGATCTTCACCACAACCACTAACCAATCCTAGCGTCATCGCCAGAGCTGTAACACCTACGAATTTCATGTTCATAAACGAATACCAAATAAATCCATACACTCTTTATAAGCAATTGATTTTACAACAGTGCCGCGCATGTCTACACTCAACAAACTGTGACAGGGAACTCACAACCCTTTTTTAGGGTCATAGTTAAATCCAGAGCGCTGAATTAAGACTTACATTATGCATAGATCGCTATTAAAGCCACTGTTGTTTACTGCGTTATCCTTCCTAATTCCAAGTACAGCCAATGCACTTGCAACACCGCTCAAATCAGAGCCCGTGCATAAGCAAACGTTATTAGAAATTACAGAATCGCTCAAACTAGGCCACTATAACAGAGTCAATTTAGATGATTCATTATCTGGGCAGATCTTTAATCAATATATTAAGGACCTCGACCCTGCGCGCAGCTATTTTTACAAAAGCGATATAGATGAGTTCGAAAAATATCGTTTGGTACTAGACGATCAAATCCGCTCGGGAGAACTCTCTGCAGCTTATTTCATTTTCAACCGCTATCAAGAGCGTATTGAAGGTCGCCTAGAGTTCATTATTGATGAATTAGAACAAGGCAAGGTATTTGATTTCTCGATTAATGAGAGCCTAAACACTGATCGAGAAAACGCTGCTTGGATTGAATCCACCCAAGAGATGAATGCACTTTGGGACCGTCGACTTAAGAGCGCTCTGCTCAACCTTCTATTAGCTGAAAAAACTGAAGAAGAAGCACGAGAAATTCTAATAAAACGCTATAAAAACCAACTAAAAAGAAGTTTACAAGTTAATAGCGAAGACGTATTCCAATCGTTTGCAAACGCTTTTACCAAGCAATACGATCCACACACCCAGTATTTTTCACCAAGAAAATCTGAGAATTTCAAAATTAATATGAGCTTATCTCTAGAAGGGATCGGCGCTGTATTAAAAAGTGAAAACGAATTCACTCAGATTGTTCGCCTTGTACCTGCAGGCCCTGCTGAAAAGACCGGCCAACTAAAAGCTACTGACCGCATTATTGGTGTAGGCCAAGGTGAAGACGGCGATATCGAAGATGTCGTAGGCTGGAGATTGGACGATGTTGTTCAACTTATTCGAGGCCCTAAAGGAACTACGGTTAGACTAGAAGTAAGGACTTCTGAGCGCGAAGACATACCTTCAAAAATCGTAAAAATTGTTCGCAATAAAGTAAAACTAGAAGAACAATCTGCCCAAAAGCGCGTACTTGAAATTGAACACCTTGGCCAACCATTCAAACTTGGCGTAATTGAGATACCGGCCTTCTATATTGATTTTGCAGCACTACAGCGCGGTGACGACGACTATAAAAGCACTTCCCGCGATGTAGAAAAGTTAGTCCAAGAACTCAAAGATGAAAATGTTGATGGCCTAATTGTAGACCTTCGCAATAATGGTGGCGGCTCCCTACGTGAAGCAAATGACACTGTTGGCCTATTTATTCAACGCGGCCCAACCGTTCAAGTAAAAGACTCTACAGGGCGAGTAGAAGTTCTTAGAGACCTAAACCCCAAAGTATCCTACGGTGGACCAATGGCCGTCCTAGTGAATCGCCTGTCCGCTTCTGCTTCAGAAATTTTCGCTGGCGCTATTCAAGACTATAACCGAGGCATCGTTATTGGCGGCCAAACCTTTGGTAAAGGCACAGTTCAAACCTTACTACCCCTTAACCACGGCCAGTTAAAACTAACACACGCTATGTTTTATCGAATTTCTGGCGACAGCACCCAGAATAAAGGCGTAATGCCCGACATCACATTCCCTACCCTTTATGATCCTGAAATTATTGGGGAAAGCGCACTAGATCAAGCACTAGCTTGGGATAAAGTTCGATCCGCGCCTCATGGCGTTTACCCAAATCTGAAACAATTTTTAACTCAGATTAACTCACGCTACCAGTCACGAAGCCTGGCAAATCCTGACTTTATTTTCATGCGCGAACAGGTTGAACATCTTAACGAAGTGCGTAAGGAAAGCAGCCTAATTCCTCTACAAGAGTCAGCACTTAAAATTGAACGAGAAAAAGCGGAAGAATGGCAAGTTAATGCGGAAAACCGTCGCCGTAGCAAAAAACAACTACCGCCAATCAAATCACTATCAGAGCTTGATGAAGAGCGAGAGAAAGATGCTCAAGGCAGACCTATCAACCCAGAAGCAGAAGCAATGCTTGTAGAAAGCGGGAGAATCCTTCTTGATACTGCATTCCTGCAATTGCAATACTCAGCTAACGAGACGCAAAAAAGCGACCAGAAATAGACTATCAGCGCGGAGGTAAATCTCCGCCTAGCTATAACAACGTCCGCCACCCGCTAGATAGGAAAGCAGTAAACAATGAATACCAGAAAGCTTCTTGTAGTACTGATCATCATTCCAATTGTTTTAGCCGTTCTTGGTGGTGGCGGTTATTTTGCTTATAACGAAATGCAAGGCCAGCACAAAGAAAACTTAAAGGACTTAGAGAAATTTGGCTTCACAGTTCTACCTAGCAATGTACACACCGAAACAACTGGTGAACTAGGAGCCAAACAGCTTCCTGCCACCTTTGCTGAAGACAAACTCACCCCCACCCAAAAAGTCATCAAAGGCTTAATGGCCGATAATGACAAGCTGCTTGAAGAACAAGAAGCATACAAACGACAAATTTCTGATCTTAAAGCTGAAATAGCAGCTCTTGAACAATACAAAAAGCTAAATGAACATTTTGCTCCCCTAACAATTGTTGAGGAGATTGCAGCGGTAGAAAAACAACTTAAACAGATTTTAATTGATATGCCTGATGCGCGCCGCTTCTCTAACCTGCAAATCGAAGCCATGTCAGCAGCAGCCGGAAACGAGTACAAAAAGTTCATAGCAGGCAAACGCTTGATTCTTTCAGAATTTGAACGAGAATCCTTAGTCAAGAAGTACATGCCAGAGTATTCATTTTGCGTTGGAGACGGTATTGAAATTGCGGCCAATTCCCCACGTGAAGAGCGACTGATTACCCAGTTTTTCCGCAAACAAGACAGCAGCAAATTAACCTCTGATCTTAAAAACGATTTGAGCACAGTGATCAAACCCTGCCAAACAGCCCTTTATCAGCGCTTAGCAGATTACGACAAACCCTTCTAATCTAAGTAAAAGACCTGTATTCCCGTACAAATTACTGTATAATGTGCGCTCATTTTCTATTGAATTGGGCGCTATTCCGGTCAAAACGTCCCTTTCATATATATTAAACTGACCCTGTGAATCCGGTTTTACAGGCTGAAAGTGCTGTTATCCAATCTCTATCTCTTTTAGAGATACTACAGCCCTTACATAGGACATATTCAATGAGCGAAAGCTTTGCTGATCTGTTTGAAGAATCCCTTCAATCACTAGACATGACTCCAGGTAAATTGGTAATTGGTGAAGTTGTTGATATCGACAGCGACTGGGTTACTGTACATGCTGGTCTAAAATCTGAAGCAATCATCCCGCGTTCTCAGTTCCTTAACGATGCTAACGAACTTGAGATCAAAATCGGTGACGACGTTAAAGTTGCACTAGAAGCGGTTGAAGATGGTTTCGGTGAAACTCGTCTATCTCGTGAAAAAGCGAAACGCGCTGAAGCTTGGGAAGTTCTACAGACTAAATTTGAAGCTGAAGAAACTGTTAAAGGTTACATCAGCGGCAAAGTTAAAGGCGGCTTCACAGTTAGCATCAACAACATTCAAGGCTTCCTACCAGGTTCTTTGGTAGACGTTCGCCCTGTACGTGACGTTGATCACCTAGAAGGCAAAGAGCTTGAATTCAAACTAATCAAGCTTGATCCTAAGCGTAACAACATCGTTGTTTCTCGCCGCGCAGTTCTTCAAGAAGCTAACAGCGCTCAGCGTGATGAGCTACTAGCTACTCTAGAAGAAGGCCAAGAAGTTAAAGGCTTCGTTAAGAACCTTACTAACTACGGTGCATTCATCGATCTTGGCGGTGTTGACGGTCTTCTACACATCACTGACATGGCTTGGAAGCGTATCTCTCACCCATCAGAGATGCTAAACCCAGGCGATGAGATCACTGTTAAGATCATCAAGTTCGACAAAGAATCTGGTCGTATCTCTCTAGGTCTTAAGCAGCTTTCTCAAGACCCATGGTCTCTTATCAAAGAACGTTACCCAGCTGGTGCTAAGTGCAAGGCACGCATCACTAACCTTACTGATTACGGCTGCTTCGCATCTATCGAAGACGGCGTAGAAGGTCTGGTACACGTTTCTGAAATGTCTTGGACTAACAAGAACATCCACCCATCTAAAGTTGTTCAGATCGGTGATGAGCTAGAAGTTATGATCCTTGACGTAGACGAAGAGCGTCGTCGTATTTCTCTAGGCATCAAACAGTGCACAGCTAACCCATGGGTTACTTTCGCTGAGCAGTTTGCTGCGAACGACAAAGTTACTGGTACTATCAAAACTATCACTGACTTCGGTATCTTCGTTGGCCTACAGGACGAGCTTGACGGTCTTGTTCACATGTCTGACATCACTTGGGAAGCCGATGCTGAAGCAGCTCTACGCCAGTTCAAGAAAGGCGAAGAAGTTGAAGCCGTTATCCTTTCTATCGATGCAGAGAAAGAGCGTATCTCTCTTGGTATCAAACAGCTTGAAAGCGATCCATTCGCTGAATTCGCTGCAGCTAACGACAAAGGCGCTATCGTAACTGGTAAAGTTACTTCTGTAGACGCTAAAGCAGCTGTTATCGAGCTAGCTGAAGGTATCGAAGGTACTCTGAAAGTATCTGAGATCTCTGTAGATCGCGTTGAAGATGCATCTACTGTTCTTAACGTTGGTGAAGAAGTAGAAGCTAAGATCATCACTCTTGATCGTCGCAACCGCGTTATCAACCTGTCTATCAAAGCGAAAGAACAGGCTGAAGAGAAAGCAGCAATCTCTGCTGTACGCAACGCTGAAGTTGAAGTATCTGGCCCAACTACAATTGGTGACCTGATCAAAGCTCAGCTAGACAACCAGAAGTAATCACTTCTTGTTGAAGCTAAAAAGCCGCAATCATTGATTGCGGCTTTTTTGTTTTCGTTAAATAAACCTAGCTAGCAAATCTATATCCACGCTTACCACTGCGCTTCACTTTATACATTGCATGATCAGCTTCCTTCAGAAGCACCTCAGCATTTTTATTCAACGCCCCTTCCTCTAAAAGCGAAATCCCTACACTTACACCAATACAGGCCTCTTGTTCCTTGCCATTCATATCAGCGATCGAAAACGGCTCATTCATCACAGCAATAATCTTGGATGCAACGACTTCAGCATCTTTAGCAGACTTTATCCCTGACATTAAGATAATAAATTCATCACCTCCGATACGACCCACCGTATCCACTGCGCGCACTTGATGAACCAAACGCTTCCCAGATTCAACCAACACTTGATCACCCGCATCATGACCAAAACTATCATTAACAGCTTTAAAACCATCGAGGTCTACAAACATTATCGCAGCTGAAGCTCCTTCTCGCTGCGCCTGCGCAATAACCTTAGTCATACGATCACGACACAAACGCAGGCTAGGCAGCCCAGTTAAAGCATCATAATGAGCGAGCTTATCCAACCTTGCCTTGGCCTTTTCTGTCTGTTGAAGTGCATTATGTAGCTCTGTAACATCATATTCAGACACCAAAAGGAGGTAATCGCCCGTCAATGGATGACGGCTCGTACGGAGATCCACAACATGTCGGCGCACGCCTTTACTCGTTACCATCAAGTGTTCTGACTGCCCATCTTGATGCTGTCGCCCCTGCTCAAGAAGCTCAAGCCCTTCTTTAACGTCGTGAAATCGGCACACAAACACAGAAGCATCATTATTCTGAGCATCAACAAAGCCATATAATTCTGCTGCGGCTGGATTTTCAAACATCGGCGTACCGCTCATATCAAAACTAGTAACAGCAACTGATGTATAACGGATCGCTTCAGAAAAGATGAGATGCTCTGGCTGCTCACCCAGATCAACCTGCTCACTAATAAACGCAATAATGCCACGGTGCTTTTCAGGACCAAGCAGCACTGCTTTATGTCGCATCAAGAGCGTTTTAGGTTTACCGTTTGGATAAGTTGTCCAAGGGTCAACTGTCATCCCTTGAGCCGCTGCTTTATAGAATGTTTGCTCGGTCCGCTTACGAGCACCTTCTGTATCAGCCGATAGGTCTTTATCAATCAAATCCTGAACAGTTGGCAGCCCCCAAAATTCGAGTGCGCGCTCATTTCCCCACCAAAAGCCATGTCGATCTAGATCAAAAATCCAAATAACATCAGGCACAAAATCGAACGCAGAAATTGCATCGACATTATCTAAGATAGGCAGATGATTAAATTGATCAGAAATGCTCAAAGCTATTATCTCCAACTACTAGATACAACTTTAAGTTAGGAAAACACTAACAGCAAATTAGATATTAGGCATAAAAAAAGCGCCCTAGGCGCTTTTCATCTATTCGAGAATATAATCTTCGAATTCTTCCTCAGAAATTTCATTATCTTTTACTTCGTACCAAGTTAGTACCGAGGCTCCTGATTCAATCACCGTTTCTTGGCGCCCAGACAATAAAGGGTGCCATTCAGGAAGATCTTTACCTTCATGAATTAAGCGGTAAGAACAGGTCGGCGGAAGCCAATGAAAGTCATCAACATCCTTCGGAGTAAGCTTGACGCAATCAGGCACTAAAGAGCAACGCTCCTCATATTTTGTGCAACGACAGGTATCAAAATCTAGAAGATGACAAACAACAGAGGTATAAAAAACCTCTTTTGTATCTTCATCTTCCAGCTTGTGGAGACAACAAAGCGCACAGCCATCACAAAGAGATTCCCACTCCGAAGAACTCATATCCTGTAGGCTTTTACTGCGCCAAAATACTTCTTGAGCTACCACTTAGCGAACACCAGTTTCCGGGCGATCTTTATGAAGATCAAGCATGTAGTCATCTTTTGGCGGCGGCATCTGTAAGAAATAGCCTTTCTCATCTAGATCAGCCAACACCTTTTCAGTATCAACTCTAGCCAATTCACGGTCAGCCGTTAAAGGAATATCCATCACATGCTTTGGCGAACCAAACATTTCTAATAGCGCTTCCGGCACTTTACTCAGTTGATCTCGCTTATCTACATAAAGATACATCTCATCTTTACGCGGGCTCAGGTAAACAGAGCATATTTTCATCGGTTAAGCACCTTCAGTTCTTAATTTTTCAATCTTTTGCAATTCGGCTAACAATTGAGACGCAAGAAGCTCCTGCCTCCAAGCCGTAATTTTTTCAGGTAAGCAATACTCACCCTCATCAACCCCTGAACGAATAAGTAGCTCTAACTCTTTTCTTCGCAGTAAAATTTCAGGAGCGACGTTCTGTTCTTCAGCCACACGACGAGCAATCGCTTTCAGCTTCTTAATGTGTTTGTTCCAAAAGAAGTGTAGCGGCTTAGGAATAGGTGCAGGGCTGTTTTTAGCCGCACTTTCCTGTCCAGACTTTAAAAAGCCTAAAATCGCTTCGCCGTCAGTACGAAGTATACGCTTTTTCACTTCATCTAGCCGCGATAACTCAGATAAACTACGCGGCCATTTTTCCACTATTTGCAACAAAGCCTGATTTCTAAGGATTCTGTTACGTGGAACATCGCGTTTTCTCGCAATCTGTTCGCGCCATGCAGTCAGATCACGCAATGCTGCCATTTTGTGCTCTGGCAGATTCCACATCTGGGTGAAGCGACGGTAATAACCATAGCCCTCAACATCATCCACCAGCGCCTCAGCTAAAAGCGCATCATTTTCTTGCTCAGCCCAATGATAGCGATCTAAAGCTTCCAGCTCTGATTTTTGCATCTGGTATATTGCGGGAAGGTACGCCACATCTAGCGCTGCATATAATTCTTGGCTTGCTGTCAGAGGACGCTGAAGCCAATTAGAAGTAGTCTCATGTTTCGCTAATTGAATGCCTAGCTTTTGCTCAAGCATTCTTTGAAGGCCCAATGAGAACCCCCAATTCAATACAGCACCACCTAATTGCGTATCAAACAACGGCGTTGGCAGTACGCCAAACATTTTCAGAAATAATTCGAGATCTTCATTTGCTGCATGCATCAGCTTTACAACTGAACGATCAGCAAAAAGATCAGCCAAGGCAGTAAAATCTTTAATCTCGAGAGGATCAATCAAGTAACAAGACTGATCATCAGCAACCTGAATTAAGCCTGGGATAGGGTAAAAGGTCTCAACCCGCTGAAACTCAGTATCTAAGGCAATCACTGAGAGCTTGCGCCATTTGCCACAATACTCACCCAAGTCAGCTTCAGAACGAATCCAAATAGGTTCTTTGGCAGATGCTTCTAGCTTTTTCCAACTATCTTCTGTCATTTAGAGACTCTTACCTCAAAGCAGAGAACGCCTTCCCGCTATTGCGTGGGCTAACGTGCCGCCATCCACGAATTCTAACTCACCACCCACTGGTACCCCGTGCGCGATACGAGAAACTTTTACATCCAGATCTTTCACTTGAGCAGCAATAAAATGGGCCGTTGCTTCACCTTCTACCGTTGGATTGGTCGCAAGGATTAATTCTCGGATGTCGTTCGACCTAACCTTCTCTAAAAGAAGATCAATACCCAGATCTTCAGGGCCTATGCCATCAATAGGCGACAGATGCCCAGAGAGCACAAAATAACGACCGTTATACCCACCCGTTTGCTCAACCGCCAATACATCTACTGGAGACTCAATAACACAAAGTAGATGCTTGTCTCTTGTTTCTGATTGGCAAATATCACAGACATCCTGCTCAGATAAAGTGCGACATTCACCGCAATGACCGATCTCTGCAACCGCTTTTTCAAGCGCTGCAGACAGAGATAACGCGCCTTCAGAATCACGTTCTAACAGATGAAAAGCCATACGTTGAGCCGACTTAGGACCAACCCCTGGCAAACAACGTAAAGCGTTTATTAACTGCTGAATTAATGGACTGAATGACATCGATTAGAACGGCATATTGAAACCAGGAGGCATTCCCATACCACCGGTCACTTCAGACATTTTCTCTTGAGTGTAAGATTCGATTTTACGCACTGCATCATTTACTGCTGCAGCGATCAAATCTTCTAAAATTTCTTTATCTTCTTCCATCAAGCTGTCATCGATATTAATGCTTTTGACATCGTGACGACCATTCATTACAACTTTGACAAGACCTGCACCAGACTCACCAGTTTGTTCTGCAAGTGCGATTTGCTCTTGTGCTTTCTGCAGGTTCTCCTGCATTTTTTGGGCCTGCTTCATCAGGTTACCCATACCGCCTTTCATCATGTATTTCCTCAATTAATTATCGATGGGAACCACGGACGAGAGTTCAATCCGTGCATCAAAATGCTCTTGTAGTAATTGTACCGTACTATCGTTACGAATAGATTCGACAGCTAATAAATGACGCTCTTCTCGTTTACGATTTATAAATTGTGCAGGGGTTTCCTGCTGCTGTTCAGCTTGTAAAAACTCAACCTGAACAGGGTTATTAAAGTAACCATTCAGTGCATCCGAAATACGCTGACACTGTACTTCGTTCAGCATCGTCTTCTGCTCTTTGGTGTAATGTAAAACCATCGATTCAGACGATATTTGCTCCAAAGAGAGATGAGTCGCTAAACTTTCGGTCATGCCACTTAGACCAATACTACGGCTAATATGCACCCAATCAGGCAGGGAGACTTCCGCTAAGTTGCGCGAACACTCTACAACCTCAACACGTGTTTTAGAGATCTCACCTATCTCTTCTGTTGCTTCAGCTTGAAGCGCTGGTTCTGAAACAGGAGCCGCTGCTTCCATTTCAGTATATGAATTTCCCACTGCACGATTAGAAGGCTCTGAATCATCAAAACCACCTACATCATCCATATCCCAAGGAGGTGGTTCATCTCCTTGGTTATTTAGCGCTTCAGGCTTTTTTGCAGGGCTTACCTCCGCCACTGGCGCCATCGGACTTGCCTGCCCTAATGGAGGTACATCTGATACTGGCGGCTCATACGGCGGTGGAGATTCTACTACTGGAGGCTGACTATCCGTCTGCGCTGGAGCTGGTTGCATCGGCGTAGATTGAGGCGCAGGTGCAGTTTGAGTAACCGGAGCCTGTGCGACAGGAGCTGATTGAATCGATTCAGCTACAGGTGCCGGAACTTCCGCAGTTACAGGGGTATTAGTGGCCTGACTCACTTGTTCAGGCGAACTTGATACGACCTCAACTTGGCGCGGCTGAGCATTAGCAGGACGAAATGCCAGCATTCTCAGCAATACCATTTCCAAACCTTCGCGTGGATCAGGAACGAACGGAAGGTCCTTACGCCCCATCAAAGCAACTTGGTAATAGAGCTGTACATCTTCAGCAGTTAATTTGCTGGCAAGTTCAATAATCTGATCTTTATCTCCCATGCTGTTATCCACAGCATCAGGGATCGTTTGCGCCATCGCGATACGGTGTAATACACCGATCAGATCACCTAGAACCGTATTATAGTCAGGTGAAAACTGAGCCAAATCAGTCACTGCCGCCATTAGGGCTTTAGCGTCTGATGCCGCCAAGCAGAACAGCATCTGATAGACCAAACGCTGATCGATTGTACCCAGCATAGCGCGAACATCTGTTTCACCAATCTGCCCGGCACCAAAAGCGATTGCCTGATCAGTCAAACTCATCGCATCACGCATAGAGCCATCAGCAGATCTCGCTAACAACCATAATGCTGGCTCTTCAAACCGAATCTGCTCTGCGGTCAGAACCGTTCGTAGATGATTAACGATTCGCTCAGGGATCAAGTTTTTAAGATTGAACTGCAAGCAACGAGATAAAATTGTAATCGGCAGCTTCTGAGGATCAGTTGTTGCTAACAGGAATTTAACATGCGGAGGCGGCTCCTCCAGCGTTTTAAGTAGTGCGTTAAACGAGTGAGTAGAAAGCATGTGCACCTCGTCTATCAGGTACACTTTGTAGCGACCATGGGTCGGTGCATATTGCACGTTTTCCATCAGTTCACGCGTATCTTCTACTTTCGTGCGCGAAGCCGCATCAACTTCAATAAGATCAACAAAACGCCCTTCGGCGATCTCTTTACAAGCAGAACATTGACCACAAGGCGTTGAAGACACGCCCTGTTCACAGTTGAGAGATTTGGCAAACAATCGAGCAATCGATGTTTTACCGACACCACGGGTACCGGTAAAGAGGTAGGCATGATGTAAACGATCATCATCCAACGCATTAACCAGTGCTTTAAGCACGTGCTCTTGCCCTACCATCTCCTGAAATTTAGCAGGACGCCATTTACGCGCTAGAACCTGATAACTCATCTACTTTTGCTACTTATATCGTCTAAAAATATTGGCTCTATGCTACCTGTTGAGAGCGACTTGTACCAGTGAAACCTTATTCAGTTACCGGCACAAACCTGTTTCTAAGATCGCTTCTGTCTCTGTAACTGGAACCGGTTTTGAGAAATAGAAACCCTGAGCTGTATCGCACTTTAACTCAGTCAAAATCGCTAGCTGCTCATCAGTTTCAACACCCTCTGCAACTACTTTCATTCCCAAGGTGTGTGCCATTGAAATGATCGTCGCCATGATCGCTTTTTCTGACTTGTTACAGCCTAATTCTGCGGTAAATGCTTTATCAACTTTCAACACATCTACAGGTAAGCGACGTAGATAGTTTAGAGAGGAATAACCGCTGCCAAAGTCATCTAATTCGATCGCAACCCCTTTAGCTCGAATAGCTTCAAGAACGGGTAAAACACGGTCTATATTCTCAATGACCGCTGTTTCGGTTATCTCTATACTCAAATAAGCTTCTATCAAGGGATATTGATCTAACTGTTTACTCAATTCAGCTACCAGATCAGGACTTGCTAGCTGGCGTGGGGACAGGTTAATAGAGACCCTCTCTCCCTCTTGCAATAACCCCTGTTTCACCCACAGGTCAACTTGCTTGAACACTGTCGCAAAAATCCAATTGCCCAAAGGCAGGATCAATCCGCTATCTTCAGCCACCGGAATAAATTCTGCCGGGGAAATGCTATTGCCATCAAAATTAGTCCAACGAAGCAACGCTTCCAAGCCAATCACTTTTCTTGAGGTGAGACATACTTTTGCTTGGTAATAGATTTCGAAAGATTCCGCATCAATGGCAGCACGAATATCAGATTTCATCTGAATCTGTTGTAGATTTTTGCGGTTAAGCTCCGAATCGAAGAAGCATACTTGGTCGCGCCCTCGATTCTTAGCGCTATACATCGCAGCATCAGCATGCTGAATCAAGGTTTCTGCACTATCAGCGTCATGAGGGTACATGGCAATACCTATACTGGCCCCAATAAAGACATCACTGTTTTTTAACCTGAATGGACGCTTTAGTTCTTCTAGAACATTGTTCGCTATAACCAAAGCCATATTTGCCTGAAAGATACCTGGAAGAATGAGGATAAATTCGTCCCCTCCCCAACGAACAACCGTATCGGAACTTCGAACTTTTTCTCTAATTCGATTCGCCGCCTCTACAAGTAGCTGATCACCATATTCATGGCCCATAGAATCATTCACATGTTTAAAGAAATCCAAGTCAATAAACACCAAAGCCAAAGATTCTTTATGTCTGTTGGAGAGCTCCATATCATGGGCTAAGCGTTCTTTACAGAAAGTCCGATTCGCGAGATTGGTCAAGGAATCATAGTAAGCAAGGTTGCGTAGAGAAGCCTCGGTTTTCTTTTGCTCCGAAATATCCGTAAATACTCCAAAGTAACCGGTAACACTATCTTGCTCATCTTTAATTGCTTTGACCGTGAGCCACTCCGGATAGATTTGGCCATCTTTCTTTCGGTTCCAGATTTCCCCAGACCATAACCCTCTCTCTTCCAACTCTTTCCACATTGCTTCATAGAACGATGTAGGTTGTTTATGGGAGTTAAGGATATTCGGAGCCTGACCAATCACCTCTTCTTTACTGTACCCAGTAACCCTTTCAAATGCTGAATTGGCTTCTACAATCCGGTTATGCTTGTCCGTGACAATAATGCCATCATTCGTGGTTTCAAAAATATATTGGGCCAAACGTAAAGCTTTATCTTTTTCAGCTCTATCGCTCATATCAGTTGTGATCGTGCACACCGCATATAACTGTCCATCATCAAACAGAGGAAAACATTCACTGTATAGGGACTTATACTGTCTATCGCACTCGTAAGTTAACTCCCAGCTATAATGCTGCTTCGACTGAATAACTTGAGTATCGCCGTCTCGCGAGGCACGAATCACGTCAGCCGGTAATCCCTTCTCAGAGTCGTCACCTTGTAGCTCATCCACTGAAGCTAAACCTGCAAATTTTAGATAAGCGGGGTTTGCCCTTAAATATTGGCCTTCAGCATCTCGAATCACGATCATCGATGGCGAGTTTTCCAACAACTCATCTAACAGATCAACGTTAGCTTCTAGCTGAGCATGTATCGAGGAGATCTGCTTTGCCATCTCACTAAACGCAGACCCAAGCGCCCCCAATTCATCATTTCCGATCTGATCATCAAAAGCGGTCATTTGACCTTGTGAAAATGATCTACTTGCCGACACCAACCGCTGCACTCGAGAAGTCACCATCCGGTTGATAGCAAACATTAAAATCAGAGCTAAGAACAACATGGCAATAGAAAGCGCAGTAACCAAGACAGTGAGTTGCTTGCTAATAGCCTCATTCACTTCTTTATCACTTAAAGCAAGAATCATAACCCCTTGCTCTAGCTCTTGTTGTTGCGAGCCAAACACCGGAATAGTTATTGGGATCAAAGAATAGAGAACATTTTCCTTGTCAAAATAGGCATGCTGATGCAACCGCCTTTCTCGGACTTGAATAATGGTATTAAGATCTAAATGCACATCGACACGCCGGCTAACCGTTTTGCCTAGATCTTCACTATGAGATGAAAAACGAATTTGGTTAGCCGAATCCACTACCAATACTTTACTCACCTGCTCTGACTGAAGGTTCTGGCGAAATTCCCTGTTTACACCATTTGCATCCCCCCTTTCTAACAAGTAAGTCAGTGTACCTTTAAGCCGCTTAGTAACATTTTGTGCTTCATTTTGAAGCAAAGTCTGATGCTGCCTCTCAATAATAGGGGCTACAAAGAAAAGACAACTTGGGATTATCAGTGCTGTAACCAACACAATAATGACCGGAATGGAAAAGCGTAACGGTAAAGATAGTCGCATAAGAAAGCTTTTGTTATCTGTATACTTACCGGCTTAACATAGCTCACTAGATATTCCCTAGTCAGCAAGTCATAACCTTATTTACAACATAATGAGTAATTATAAATAAGGATAAGCTAAAACTATCCTCGCAAGCACCCCTAATTAGGTTTAAAATCATACAATCCCTAGACCATGGTCAAGACTATGTTTAAGAAATCCCCAAGCAAAGCGGAACTTCGCGATCAGCTCAATGCTGAGGTATCGCGGTTTCTGGAAAAAGGAGGGGAAATTAAACAGGTTGAGATGGGGGAGTCTGGATTAGTGGACGGTCGCTACACTCATCATAAATCCAACTTTGAGCACGCTAAACCGCAAGAACGAACTCCCGTCCACGGTTTATTAGCTACTATTGATGCCCGCCGCAAGAACAAAGCTACAACCTCAGCTAAGCCTAAACGTGGGAAACCTCGCAAAAAGATAATTTACGATGACTTTGGTGAACCCGTTAGAACAGTCTGGTTAGACGAATAACTTATTAAGCTAAACAAGCGCTCCAGTCGCCCCTCCTATCCTTCCTAACGTTCTAATCAAAATCTATACTGTAATAACGGAATGTATTCTTTCCGGCGCGTTTAGCTTCATACATCGCTGCATCTGCATGCTCAAAAAGTTTTTCTGGTAATTGATCATCTGGATAGATCGAGATACCAATACTCACGCCCATCTGCAAAACCACATCTTCATAGGCAAACGGTTGCTGCACAGAATTAATAATTTTCTTAGCAACCACTTCCGCATCATATTTAAATTCTAATCCAGATAGGAAAACAACAAACTCATCACCTCCTAACCTAGCTACACAATCAGATTCTCTTACACATTCAGTTAAACGCTGTGAAATCTGCTGTAGCGCTTTATCACCTGCCAAATGGCCATGAGTATCATTAATCTCTTTAAAACCATCCAAATCCAGATATAGCAAAGCTAGTATTGCCCCTTCCCTTTTTGCTTGAACCAAGGCCTGGGTTAATCGCTCATTAAATAAACTACGATTTGGCAAACGGGTTAGCGCATCATAATTAGCCCTAAAACGGATTTCGTCTTCTTGCTCTTTACGCTTACTAATATCAGTAAACAAAGCAATATATTCCAATGGTTCTCCATCTTCATCACGAACCATCGCGATGGTTTGCCATTGTGGATAAACCTCTCCAGATTTCCTGCGGTTCCAGATCTCACCTTCCCAGCGATTATTTTTTTGCAGCTCTTCAAACATCGACTTATAGAAAGATTCATCATGGTGGCCGGAGTTGAGTACTCGTGGGCTTTGCCCTAGCACCTCTTTCGATTGATAACCGGTAATCTCATAAAAAGCTGGATTCACCATCGTGATAGCCCCATTTAGATCTGTCACCATGATCGCTTCAGATGCAGCATCAAATACCGTCGTAGCGACTCGCATCCGCTCTTCAATTTTTTTATAAGCAGTCACATCTTCCTTCACAGAGATATAGTGAGTCACCTCTCCATTTTCAGAACTTACTGGTGATATTGAAGTTTTATCCCAATAAAGGCTGCCATCTTTACGACGATTACAAAGCTCTCCTTTCCAGCTTTTACCGCTGGTGATGGTTTGCCAAAGGTCAATGTAATCCTCTTTATCTGTTTCCCCAGACTGTAGAAATTTCGGGTTTTGACCAATCACCTCTTCTTTGCTGTAACCGGATGTTCGGTAAAAGCAAGGGTTAGCATAAGTAATCACGCCGTCGCTGTCCGTCATCACCACAGCAACAGGGCTCTGTTCTACAGCTTGCGATAATTCCTTAAGGTGCAAGTTTTCACCGTTTTTATCTTTCTCATATTGTTCCAACCGAGCTCCCATAATATTGAAAGCCTGAGCAGTCTCTATCAACTCTCCACAGGATTCCTCAGATACACGAAAGTTAAAATTTCCTGCTGCTATTTGTGTACTCGCTTCTCGTAGATGGGAAAGCTGTTTAGAAATGACTCTAAGCGCTAAATGTGCGCCAAGAACCATTAGAAGAATTTCCAAAAAAGCTAAACCTAGTAGTTGATAGCTAGCACCCCGAACAAGAAAATTAGTTCTTTCTGCAGGAAGACCATAATGAATTTCATAAAATGCCCCATCATCACCTTGAAGAAATAATTGCTGATCAATGACATTACCACTCCATAAAGCAGCTAAACCATGAGAATGGGCAAGACTATGGTCGCCAAGAGACACTAATGGCGAACCACTCTGATCATTAATCTGCAAATACTCCAATGAACGGGTTTGCATTAATTCATTGGCTTTATAGGTCAAGCCATTACGATGGAGCGTATTAAGCTCTGGCAACAAGGTCACACCTAAAAAGGTGTTAACTATCTGAACCCTTTGCTCTACTTCCTCCGTAGCTGTCGTTCTAAGTAGATTGAAAGTCAGCACAGACAATGCTGCAAGAAAGGCTAGACCGAGAATAATGACGGCCAAAATTATTTTGGTTTTGTACTTCATAGCAAACCGTTAACGCATTTTTTATAGTAATTAGAATGAAAAGCCGTTCAATATTAATACAATCTAAATGAACGTAAAATTACTCTCTAGTACTTAAAAACCCTTATTTTTTTGATGTTTTATTCAACAAGAGTTAACCCTAGTTACATAAACCAAAAAATCGATTTGATCGCAAGGTTTAAAAGCTTTTCCAAGCAATCCGTGGGATAATTAGAAGATAAGTTTTAACCTGATAGATAAGTGGTGCTTCCCAAATGACCTCTCTTACGATTACACGCCCTGATGATTGGCATATTCACCTACGTGACGGTGTACAGCTTAAAGACACTGTCCGTGATGTAAGCCGCTACATGGGACGCGCTATCATCATGCCGAACCTAGTTCCACCTGTAACCAACACAGAAGAAGCGCTTAGCTACCGTCAACGCATCATGGATCAACAGCCGCAAGGCAACTTCGATCCTTTAATGGTGTTATATCTCACAGATAACACTGACCCTGCTGACATCAAGAAAGCGAAGGATACAGGCAAGGTTTACGCAGCCAAACTATACCCTGCTGGTGCTACTACAAATTCCGATTCAGGTGTAACTTCCGTTAAGAATATTTATCCTGTTCTTGAAGCAATGGAAGAAGCAGGCATGCTGCTATTGATTCACGGCGAAGTAACCGATGGCGATATTGATATCTTCGATCGTGAAAAAATCTTTATCGAAACGATTTTGAAAGATGTGGTAAATGACTTCCCTAACTTAAAAATCGTACTTGAGCACATCACAACTAAAGATGCTGCCGAGTTCGTTGAGTCGGCTGGGGATAACGTTGCTGCTACCATTACAGCTCACCACCTACTTTACAACCGTAACCACATGTTGGCTGGCGGTATCCGCCCGCATTATTACTGCTTGCCAATTCTTAAGCGTAACATTCACCAAGATGCACTGATTAAAGCAGCGACTTCTGGCAGTAAAAAGTTCTTCTTAGGAACAGATTCAGCGCCTCACATGAAGCACGCCAAAGAAGCTGCCTGTGGTTGTGCAGGTTCCTACACGGCTCACGCTGCGATTGAACTGTACGCTGAAACATTTGAAGCAGCTGACGCGCTTGATAAGCTAGAAGCGTTCGCAAGTTTGAATGGCCCAGACTTCTACGGTCTACCGCGCAATACAGATACCATCACTTTGGTTAAAGAAAGCTGGGATGTACCAGCAACTTACCCACTTGGTGAAGATAATGTAGTTCCTATTCGCGCAGGCGAGCAAATTGCGTGGAAAGTAAAATAACCTGACATTCGATCAACAGGTTATATATCTTAGGGGGCCTATCTTAGCTCCCTAAGATAATCGTCAAGCTGATAGTTCTTGTAAGCTCATATATTCTGCTAGAATTTTTCGCACACCCTCATTCCCTTGCGCCTGCATACGCTGATAATGGCTGATATTCTGTCTTAAGTACTCTTTATGATCGTCTTTCGCTAGATCCCACATCAATCCACCAACTGCAGGAATCTCAACATCACTTAACGTAGACAGATGGATCGCTTCATAATAGCGTCCTCCATCTTTAACAATCTTCTCGTTAACCAACCCCAAACCTAATGTCTTTACACCACTACGTACTTTATGAAGTTGTCGTACTGGACAGATAAGAAAGTCGATGTCGCAATTAGGATTATGTTGCAAGACGGCCTGAACCATATCTAGCGTCAGGTCACCACCTACACCGGCAATAATAAGTAGATGACGATGCTGAATATTCGTAGCAGTTTCGGGAAGGGCCAAACGGAGCTTTTGAAGATCTTCACAATGAACTTGCCAGCGTTCAATTGAATAATCGCTACCAGCTAAATGCTTTTCAAGTTTGTTGGTAATGGATTCCACTACATCCAAAAAGTGTACTTTAGCCTCAGGCTTTGCCTGCAAAATAGCCTGACCTAAATAACCATGGTCACAGCAACAATCCCAAATATGGTCATATTGACCATCAATCATTTCCAATATTGAATTCAAACGAGGTGAAAGACTCAAACTCTATATTTCCCGATATAAAAATCTATTTTTTCAAACAAAAAATAGATTCTACCATTGTCTTTTAGCGAAAAATCAACAACTATCTATAGTAGTGTTTGTTGTAGTAAAAGCGTCCGCAGGTAAACGCATTTATGAAACCGTTAAGATTCCCCCTAAGATTCATCCTATTGACGGCTATGCTGTGCGTTTCCGTAGTTCCCATCGCCCTATTTTCCTATTGGACGATTCAAAATGCACTAGAGAAAGAGTTTGCTGCTGTTCATGAAAAGCACCTTTTACTTGCGCACAACACAACGGCTGCACTAGATCGTTATGCCCTCGATGTAAAAGCGGTGTATGACACAAGTGCTCAACTCGCGCAAAACCTTCACTTCCATCCAGAACAGATCTCTTTGATGGAACAGCTCAACATACTCGCTTTTGCACAATATGATTCTTCTGGGAACCTAATCGAAAGATACTACGGTCAAGCAGTTTTAGTACCGCCATCATTATCTGAAATAGAAATGATACCAGCAGAGATAAAACCAGAGATTCAATTTTCAAAAATTGTCATCTCAGAAAACGCTCCTCCAACCATCTATCTAACGTCTGTAGGCCCCAAAGCTAATATCTGGATTGCAGCTATTAACCCCAACTACCTTTACAATATTCAGAAATCTATTAGCTTTGGCGATAAAGGGCATGCGGCAATAGTGGATCAATTTGGCTCTGTGATCGCTCACCCTAACCCATCCTGGGAACAAGCAGGAAAGAACATAGCCAAAATCAGCATCATCAAGCAAATGATTCGAGGAGAGTCTGGAGTAGCACAATTTTATTCTCCTGCGATGAATGCCGATATGATCGCTGGTTTTGCGACCGTACCAACCACAGGTTGGGGCGTGATGATTCCACAACCGACGTCTGAACTGGAATTAAAACTTAAAGATCTGAAACAGGTCACTCATTTAATAGCCACTCTCTGCTTTATCATCGTGGCATTATTAAGTTGGTGGATTTCTGGCATTGTTGTAAAACCGGTTAAACGACTGATCAAGATGACAGAGGACCTTTCACATCACCAATACCCTCTGCCATTCAAAAAAGATGATTCGTTAACCAGTATCGAGATAGACACCTTAGTGACTAGCTTTAACACTATGGCCGAGGAAGTAGACCGCGGTCAAAAAGAGTTAGAAAAACGCGTCATTGAACGCACAGAAGAATTACACAAAGCAGAAAAACAAGCACGCCACTTAGCATCCCATGATTTAGTCACAGGCCTGCCGAATCGAATTGCTATCCGCGCAGATGCTCAAAAACGTATTCATCGAAATGAACCATTCACCCTACTCTTTATAGACCTAGATGGGTTTAAACCAATCAATGACCAATACGGTCACCAAATGGGCGATCGTTTACTCAAAGCATTCGGAGAAAGGCTACGATCAAATTTGGGTAAAAACGACAACATAGCTCGCTATGGAGGCGATGAATTTATCGTACTTCTGGATACCAACAATACAGAGAGTGCAAAAGAGACTGCAGAACAGCTATTAACCTACACACGCAATCCCTTTGCATTTGGCGAATATAAAGTCAGCATTCAAGCGAGTATTGGTGTAGCTCAGTCTAAACCCGACACACGTGATCTAGACCAAATTATCCACGATGCAGACATCGCCATGTACAATGCTAAGAAAGCTGGCAAGAACTGCATCGTTTGTAGCTCAGTGTAAATAGGTGTTGCCTAGAAGGCCCTCGAGAATACAATTACGAAACGGATAGATCTCCTAAGATCGCCTTCGTTTCCATAAACTCTTCGATGCCGTACAGCCCCCACTCTCGACCGTTGCCCGATTGCTTATAGCCACCAAATGGCGCTTTGATATCAACCGGCGCACCATTGAGATGAACCATACCGGTTCTCATCTGAGCAGCTATTGCTTTTGCTCGCTCTAAATCACCCGAATAGACACCACCGGAAAGGCCATAAATACTGTCATTTGCGATTGATACCGCTTCTTCTTCAGAGCGATAAGTCATGATGCTAACTACCGGACCAAATATCTCTTCTTGAGCAATAGTCATATCAGGCGTAACACTTGCGAATACCGTCGGTTTTACATAACAACCTAATGAACAACCTTCAGGCAAACCAACACCACCAGCAACGAGTTCAGCGCCTTCATCCATGCCCTTTTGAATCAGAGCTTGTACGCGCTGCCATTGTAATTCTGATACCACCGGACCCATCACAGTTTCTTCTGATTGTGGATCACCAACAACAATTGAATCCGCTGTTTTTTTGGCGATTTCAATAGTCTCATTCAAACGAGATTCTGGAACTAATAAGCGTGTTTGAGCATTACAAGACTGGCCAGAGTTACCCATCACCGCTCTCACACAACGAGAAATAACTTTAGCAAAATCAGCATCGTCCAGAACAATGGCAGCGGACTTTCCGCCCAACTCTAAAGAGACCTTTTTTAAGTTTGCCGCTGCAGCAATAGAGACTTGTTTACCTGCTTCTGTAGATCCCGTAAATGAGATCATATCAATCTTAGAATGAGAACTCAGCGCAGCACCCACAGTTGGCCCTATACCATCGATTAAGTTGAAAACGCCCGAAGGAACACCAGCTGCATGCATGATGTCTGCAAAGATATGTGCTGTGCGCGGGGCTATTTCACTAGGTTTCAGCACGACCGTACAACCCGCCGCAATAGCTGGAGCAACTTTGCAGGTAATTTGATTTAACGGCCAATTCCAAGGCGTAATAAGACCGCAAACACCAATCGGCTCTTTAACGATACGGGTCGACCCAATGACCTCAGTGAAATCATGCTTTTTAAGCAGACTTAAAGCCGCCTTAAAATGCCCTAACCCAGCCGGCACTTGAGCTTGGCGCGATAAACCTAATGGCGCACCCATCTCTTCAGTTGTTGCCTCAACAAGTGCCTCAGTACGCTTTTCATATTCAGTGATAATACGTTGTAAGAGCTCGACTCTCTCTTCTTTGGAGGTTTGCGAGAAAGATGGAAAGGCAGCAACAGCTGCGTCAACAGCGAGATCTACATCATCCTTATTACCAAGGATAATTTGAGAGACAACCTCATTGGTCGCCGGATTAAAAACATCCAAGACGTCATTGCCAGATGACTTAATCCATTCACCATTAATATAGAATTTTTTTAAATCATTCATATCTCTCTATCCTTTCTATCGTCTCTCAAACATAGACTATTCATGCCGAAACAGGCACAAAAAAAGCCGCGTTTGCGGCTTTTCTCATAGAAGCATCACACACCGATAATCGCTGCGATAAAACCTATCAAACCACCGAAAACACCGCCCCAAACAACCAGCCAACCTAAATGTTCGCGAATCATCTGCTGTACAATCTCTTTGACCAAACTAGGCGTTAGTTCATCTAATCTCTGCTGAACAATGACTTCAACCTTTTCTTGCATCTCAGCCATAACATCAGGGCTTTCAAGCTCGTCTTTTAATAGAGTGATAAAGTTTTCATCACGTGTCATCTCTTCAATTGAGCTCTTCATCTTTTCCACAAAAGGCTCTCTTAAAGGCTCAAGCGCATCGGTGCCACCCACCATGGCGAGCATACCCCCAAATGGAGAATTTTGGATAACCTCAATAAGCGAATCAAAAGTCGGTGCGAAATCGACTTTTTCAATTACCGGCGCTAAATGTAGATCAGGCTGCTTACCATTATCTGCACTTAGAAAACGCTCAATGTTCTCTTCAGTAAAAAACTGCTCCATCATCAATGTTTTGATGCCACGCTTAAAATCTTGGAAACGCGCAGGGATCACTCCTGAGCCATAAAGCCCTGGAACTTTCTCAAACAACATATGTACCGCTAACCAGTTGGTTAACGCGCCGGATAGAGCAAACAAGCCAACGGTCAATAACACACGATCATCTGTAATAAGGCCTGCCGTAAATGCAATAAAGGCAAGCAGATTCGTTAGAAGGCTTTTATTCATCGGTATTCATCTCAAGAAATATTTTTTGGCGATAATATAGGGCTAAGGAGCGGTTTTAAAGCACTAAAACCTTAGATCAATTAGTGCATGATGCCAGTTTTATATTAAGAGTGGGATCTCAAATTGCCACATCATTATGCGTAGCACTAGGGAAACTACGAATAAGTCTCATACTTTCTCAGTGGGTTATAAAACGACCAGATACGCGAAAGCCAGCGCAGTGAAATGTCGAGACCTTTTCAAGTTCCCTGACATTATCGAAGCCATTTTCAGTTATAATCACTGTAATTTTTAAGTAGCCGAGCTAAAGCATGAACCGTAAGAAAAAAATTAAGCAGATCCACACCAAGCGACTAAAACAAGCTAAGGCTAAATTAGCGCCCAAAAACAACAAACCGCGCTACGTATCTAAAGCAGATAGAGCACGGCTTGAAGAAACCTCTGAAACTCCTTCAGAGGTTTAAACCATGACTTAAAAGCTCTCTTTAAACACATGCCAACGATAACGGCGAAAACTCTTACCCGCTTCAGCCATCATCGCTTTAGGCCCACACAGATAGCAGTCACCGACCTCAGCAGTAGAAAATGCTTCTGCTAAAGTCATCCAACAGGGCCGACCGATCTTAATATCCACCCCGTTCAAACCTTCTAGCCATTTAGGTAATTCCGCATTTTCACCTTGGGTTATATAGATAAAGATTTCAGATCGTTCTTTTTCTAACAGCACAGGTTTAAGCCACTCAAGGCGATCGATATCTTTCACCACCCAGATCAGATGAGTATTCGCACAGTATTCTGCATTAAGCCAATGCCAATAAGGTGTGATGCCTATCCCCCCTGCAATCAATAGACGCTTTTTGCTATGACGACTTTGGCTCGCAGGAGAAGAATAAGGCCCCCTCAAGGACAATATACACTCGACATAATCACCAAGCGCCATAAGTTTGCGTGTCCAATCCCCCGCCACATTAATTTTGAGAGTCAACAAACCTTCGTCATAACTGACAATAGAGAAGGCATGCCATTCGGTTTTACTCACCACTGGAATTCGGACTTTGACATAATCGCCCGCATGTATTGCTTGCTTGAAATTAGTGCTGACCACGAGTTTTATTGTTTGTTCATCCAGTCGTTTCAGTTCGCCCTTACAATAATGCTGAACTGATAAACGTTGTACACTCCAGTCCCAAATCAGCAATACCCCAACTGGAGCCAGCCAATACCACTGTGGCACATGAAGTAACAACAAAGGCAGTGACCAATAACCTAATCGATGTAAGGATTCAAAGTGGTGGTAAACCCGCTTACGCACTATCGGAATAGAGGTCACGCCAATCAATATAAATAGTACAAACAACAGTAAGCCAGTGACATTAATCCTAAATTGCCGAGACTGGACGCCGGAATAACTTAAACTCACCACTTCGTCATAAGTCACAAGCGGTAAAGATTGGATAGCATAAGTTTGAGTTGACGTTGTACTGTGACATTTGGTGCAATCATCTTTCATGATCGGACGGATCTGCTCATGAAACATCGCTTCGGTACGACCTGCTTTCACCCACTGATCAACAACATCGATCGACTCATCCTCAGTCACAAACTCATACATTGTGCTCCGCATTGATCGCACGAGATCTGATTCTGTTCCTAACAATGCATCAGTGAATGGAATCTCCAGCGTAGTGTAGTACTGCAGTTGGCTAGCCCCATGCCCCAAAGTAAAGATAACCAACAGATAACCTATCCATCGGTGCAAGCGCTTTTCATTTAAAATTTGATAACGTGCCCAACGACTAGAGCGTGCCCTTCTGAGCAAACTATTTAAAACAGGAAGCCACAATAAACAGAGCAAAACGAGTAACACTGCAGCGCTGGCATGACTAATACTTAACCAAATATTGGTGGTCTCGTTAGACTCGTACTCAAAGCCCTCTACAAATTCATACCCTACTAAAGGAATCACTGCGACAAGCAGCACAGTAGAAAGTAAAAATGCTGGGCGATGCAGTCTAGAAAACAACAGCTCTATAAAACGGGAGATAAGCATAGGAAGATCTATTCAGCAGGCGGAACGAACTGGTTTTATTCAACCCAGCTCGCTCAACCCTATTCTGACTTACTTAGAGAAATTCAGGCGTAGCGCCTTTTTATGGAAGATGTGATTGATTTGGGCGTTATCAAAAACCGTCACACCAAATAGATATTGCTTACCGAGATCAGAAAACTGTACATCCTGAATTTTTGACTTTGGATGTTCAGTTACTAACTTACGCTTGATCTCCAATGTCCAGAAGCCATCTTTCCACTCTCCCCGAGCCTGTAGATCACCACGTGAACCTTCAGCAGCTTGTGCCACAATACCGCCAATGACAGCACCCGATTCAAAGTTATCTTCAAACGGCACTTTGTTATCAGACATTACCCAGTATTTTGCTAACGGATCAGCTTTTGCAGGCATCCAAGCAGGCGCAGTTTTATCTTTGTTTATATTATTTTTGTAGCCACCACCTGCTTTCTCATCACTGTTGCGTCCCCACCCCTTATTTTCATTGCGAAAATGGTTCACATACTGATCATCAACTTGATAAACCGGGTTACTACGCGCACTTTTCCAGTGCCAAATATCGATTGTTTCATCAGGAGAGCGGGTGAAGTGACGGCCTGCGGATGTATCTTTAATATCGTCAACCATGCCATCTTCAGCTACGTGACAAGATCGATCACAGCCTTTTTTCGCAAAACCTTTTTCAGAGATATTCCAGAAGAATGCAAACTTATCTTCATAATAAGTATTACCGTGACCAGTAGAATCTAAGTTCTTAAGCTGTTTCCAGCTACCATCGTCCTGTTTCACCCAAGGGAAGCGTTCCAAGCTCAGCGTTGGATCGTTCCAACGTACATGCATATATAGGTATTCATCGTCGTACATAGCACGTAATTCAACATCGCTTTCTTTAATCCCCTCATACCCGTTGTTTGGCTCATAAGGCAGCTCATCAACTGTAACGTGCAGCGGCTCAGTAATATCCCAAGCCTCTTCCGTCAATCCATCAATGTTTACAGCCCCCTGAATTCGCTTAGCCATCAAGGTGTTATCAGCAGCATAGACCCCATGACTGAACATAGCAGCCATTGTTATTAGCGTGATTTTTTTCACTTTTTATTACTCTTCCATAAATACAAATACAAATGAGAATGCTTATTATATTAAATATAAATTTAATTTAAACGTTTGTTTGACTGTATTTAAGGGTTTTATTTATTAGCAACACACCTCTCTGACTGAACAAGACCTGATCAACAACCGAAACTGGCGCACTTAGCGATCTACTGATAATATAAAACACTGTATAAATAAACAGTGTTTATTATGTTGCGCTTTATTCCTATCTACTCCAGCGCCGGTATCAGTGGCTTTGAATCACCTGCAGCTGAATATACCGAGCTAGCACTTTCACTCGATCAGCTACTCATTGATCACCCTCATGCAACCTACCTAGGCTTTGTTGAAGGTGGCTCTATGCGTGGTGTGGGGATATTCCCAAATGACCTACTTGTCGTTTCACGAGCCGAAACGGTGAAGGAAGGGGATGTTATTGTTGCTACCTTGAATGGCAACTTCGTCTGTAAAATCGCGAGCATCAAAGAGAGAAAACTTCTTTCTTCTGCTCCCGGCCATAAACCCTACCAACTATCCGAACAGGATGAATTTTCTATCGAGGGTGTGGTTACACGTTCTATTCGATTATTTCGCCCATTAAAGAAGGGGCTCAATTAAGATGTACGCCCTGATAGATGCTTCCGGAATGTACGCTTCATGCGAGAAAATCTTTGACCCCACAATTCGAAAGCGCCCAGTTGTTGTCCTTAGTAATAATGATGGCTGCATTGTCGCAACCTGCCCTATTGCTAAAAAAATGGGCATTCCCAAATTTGGTCCCTATTTCAAAATCAAAGACCAACTAGACAGAGCAGGCGTAGTTGCCAGATCCAGCAACTATGAGCTTTATGCTGATATATCTTCACGCATGATGGAACTCTGCGCCTCTTTTGCTCCAGAACAGCATATCTACTCCATCGATGAATGCTTTTTACGCTTTGACCACTACATACCACCTGAAGGCTGGTATGAGCTAGGTATGAACATTAGAAGAAAGGTATGGAAGGAGGTAAGACTCCCCGTAGGCGTAGGCTTTGGCCCAACCCCAACCTTAGCAAAAGCCGCTAATCACGCGAGTAAAAAGCTACCCGGTTTCAGCGGTGTTGCCGTTATCGATAACGAACAAATCAGAAAGCAAATTTTGCAGCAGATGGAAATCAGGGATGTTTGGGGAGTAGGACGACGTATAGGTGAGCGACTCAACCTTCTCGGCGTCAAAACAGCTTGGCAGCTAGCACAAACGAAACCCGCGTTGATGAAAAAGTACTTCTCCATCTTAATCGCTAATACAGCAGAAGAACTCAACGGTTTAACAAGAATAAGCTGGGACGATGTTCGCTCACCCAAAAAGCAGATTTACTCCACACGCTCTTTTGGGCAACGCATCACAGGACTCACCGATCTAAAACAGGCACTTGCTACACACGCAACCATCGCCGCGCAAAAGCTTAGAGCCCAAGAGAGTGCTACCAGCAATATCATTGTTTTTGCACACAACTCTATCCACGATAAGGAATCATTTTTTAAACGCTCTGCATTCCACCAATTTGCTACTCCCACATGCGATACTGCAGTCATAGTGAAAGCAACAAGCCAACTGGCTGAGCAGATATACCAAGCAGGAATCAGATACTACAAAGCCGGAATAGGCCTGTTAGAAATATCTACTGCAACCCCCTATCAGCCAGATATCTTTACCCCTTCCGCTGACCAGCCAGAACTTATGAGATGCCTGGATAGAATCAACGCTAAATACGGCAGAGATACCCTCCACCTAGCCCGCCAAGGTATTCAACAGAACTTTAAAATGAAACGGGAACTGTTATCTCCAAGGTATACGACACGGATAGAAGATATTCCTGTGATTGGATGCGAGTGAACTCCAGATACCAAAAAGCCCCGCGGTTAAACGAGGCTTTTTTGTTTTAATAGATGGCAGTCAGGGAGGGATTATTTCACCCCTTCGGGGCCGTGGTCGCAGGCTCCCACATTGTCTCGCTACGCTCGGCTCAAACCCTCTTCTCGGGTTCTCATCCCTCCGAACTGTAGATACAAAAAAGCCCCGCGGTTACGCGAGGCTTTTTCGTTTTAATAGATGGCGGTCAGGGAGGGATTATTTCACCCCTTCGGGGCCGTGGTCGCAAGCTCCCTCGTTGTCTCGCTACGCTCGGCTCAAACCCTCTTCTCGGGTTCTCATCCCTCTGAACTGTAGATACAAAAAAGCCCCGCGGTTAAGCGAGGCTTTTTCGTTGTTAATAGATGGCGGTCAGGGAGGGATTATTTCACCCCTTCGGGGCCGTGGTCGCAGGCTCCCACGTTGTCTCGCTGCGCTCGGCTCAAACCCTCTTCTCGGGCTCTCATCCCTCTGAACTGTAGATACAAAAAAGCCCCGCGTTAAGCGAGGCTTTTTCGTTTTTAATAGATGGCGGTCAGGGAGGGATTCGAACCCTCGATACGTTTCCGTATACACACTTTCCAGGCGTGCTCCTTCGGCCACTCGGACACCTGACCATCCTGCAATTAGTGGAGCTGATATGCTCAACACCAACGCGGCGCGAATTGTATCACAGCACTGACTGACCGCAAGCGGTTTGGTTAAAAAAGACCAACAATTTCAGTAATTCATACTACAAATATCAAAGGATCAATAAATAGCCTAGTTTTATTGGTTGTACACTGAACAGCTGTGAGTAAACTAAACACTCAAAAATAAAAAATTATAAATATAAAATCTAAAATGCGCCCCATAACTGACCTTAAAAGCACACTATTCAACTCCCTCTATCGAGCTGCTTTGATTAGCTGCTTATTTGCAGCCATGATCGTATTTGCATTGATCTTTCTTTCTATCGAAAAGGATCTTCGGCAAGAGGGTCAATACCTTGGGCAGTTAGTATTTAAAGATCTGCGCCAAGCGATGAATCAGGGCACCAGTTATGAGGAAGTTAATCAGCTCATAGATTCAATGAATGAGGATGCTCCCGATATCACCTATAGCATGTATCGCGGAGCAGCCGTTCAGCAACAGTTTGGTGGGAATCGAGCAATCACCGAAGAGATAAGCCAGCTGTTAGGCAGCAAACAGGATGCAACTCAGATCGAATCGCTGGATCAGATTCATTATTACCATGCTTTCAGATTTAAACAGGAATGCCTAGCCTGTCACACCGAGGCAAAGCTAGATGATATAGCCGGCGTGTTGGACGTTACCTTTCCCGCACACAGAGTCCGCCTTCCTGTAAGCGAAGTTCTGATGGGTTTATTCTTAGTCTTCTCTATTACCGTTATCTCTTCCTACCTCTTTATCTCTCGCGATCTTTTTGCCCATATAGTCAAACCTTTAAAACGCTTAGAAAGAAAGCTTAAAGAGACTGAAGGTCACCACAACCTTAATGAAAAGCTAGCTCTCGACTCAGAGCTAGAAGAGATCAATAGCATTGAGCACTCTTTTAACTCGCAACAGGCTTTATTGCAGACTGCATTTCAGCAAGTAGAAGAGCTATCTATCTACGATAAGTTAACGGGCACATACAGCCGTCATCAGTTGGAGCGATTACTCAGTGAAGAGAAATCTAGGGCTGATCGCCAGAATCGGCCTTTAACCATCAGCATGATTGATATGAATGGCTTTAAGCAGATCAATGATGTGTTTGGTCATCATGCCGGCGATTGCATACTGATTCACTTCTGCCAGATTCTGTCAGAGAACCTGCGCACGACAGACAAAGTCATTCGCTATGGTGGAGATGAGTTCATCATCCTATTACCAGACAGTTCGCAGGATGTAGCGAGTGAGCTTATTCAGCGTATTGAAGAGATCTCACACAGCAGCCCTTATCACTATAAAGGCCAAGGTATCATTGCGAAGTTCAGCTATGGCAGCGTGGAATACCCAAGCGAGTCCGATGCTGATGAAGCAAAAGATCTATTACAGATTGCAGATGAAAGAATGTATTCCGACAAACAACGTAGAAAACAGAAATAACAGGGATAAAAAAGGCCCGGTTATAGAAAACCGGGCCAAGTAATACCTGGAAGGTATAAGATGTTTAATTAGTCAGCTTGACGACGTAAGAATGCAGGAATGTCTAAGAATTCCATGTCGTCAGTACCAGTCTTTTGCATAACTGGCTGTTCAGATTCTACTTCGCGATGAATCTCTACTGGTTGAGCACGTTCTCTTGGCTGGGAATCACGAGCAGTTCGCATTACTGCCGGCAACTCTAGCTGATCGAAATCAGACGCAGCGCCCGCAGCCGTTGCAACAGCAGATGCACGACCTGTGCCTGTGTTAACAACTTCTACATGCTGCTGTTCAGCTCGCCCCAAGCCTGTTGCAACCACTGTTACCGTAAGCTCGTCAGTAAGCTCAGGATCAATAACAGTACCTACAACGATAGTGGCGTTCTCGGAAGCATACTCTTCAACGATGTTACCCACTTCCGAGAACTCGCCTAAGCTCAGATCAAGACCAGCGGTGATATTTACCAAAATACCACTCGCCCCCTTCAGGTCTACGTCTTCTAGCAAAGGACTATTAATCGCAGCTTCCGTCGCTTCAGTCGCACGGTCTTCGCCACGGCCACTACCGCTACCCATCATCGCCATGCCCATTTCAGACATAACGGTGCGCACATCCGCAAAGTCGACGTTGATCATACCCGGACGGATAATCAGATCAGCGATACCTTGCACCGCGCCTTTCAATACATCGTTACATGTATTGAAAGCATTAATCAGACTGGTGTTTTTACCCAGTACTGGAAGTAACTTTTCATTCGGAATGATGATCAAAGAATCAACATTCTCTTTCAGTTCCTGTATACCTTCGTCCGCAATTTTAAGGCGTTTACGACCTTCAAATGAAAACGGCTTAGTTACTACAGCAACTGTTAAAATACCTAGGCTACGCGCAACTTCAGCTACGATTGGCGCTGCACCAGTACCTGTACCACCGCCCATACCAGCCGTGATAAATACCATGTCCGCACCATCTAGCATTTCAGCTAAACGCTCACGATCTTCAAGTGCAGCCTGACGGCCAACTTCTGGGTTTGCACCCGCACCAAGACCTTTTGTTAGTTCGCCACCGATCTGGATAACTGTTTTAGAATGCATGTTATCCAAAGCTTGGGCATCTGTATTTGCACAGATGAACTCAACACCATCTACTGAAGAGCTAACCATGTGCTGAACAGCGTTACCGCCGCCACCGCCGACACCTACAACTTTAATTACGGCGCTTTGAGGAATGCTATCCGCTAACTCAAACATACCGATCTCCTTCCAGATTATGCGCTTTTATAATTGAACAGCGCTTAGTTATTTTCTATTCCGATTAGCCTTGACTGGGATCAGAAATTGCCCTGAAACCACGTCTTCATCTTGCTTAGTACGCTTGCTTGTTCGACCAGTTCGATCTCTGCAACTTCAGGTTGTGCAGGCTCGCCGCCCTGATCTTCATGCGCGTACTGAAGTAACCCGATACTTGTTGCAAAAATTGGGTTACCTAAAATATCTTCCATTCCACGAACACCATGCGGTGATGCCAGGCGAACCGGCATGTGGAAAATTTCCTCTGCTAACTCAACCGCACCTTCCATTTTGGAAGTACCGCCAGTTAACACAATGCCCGCCGCAACCAGATCTTCAAAACCGCTGCGACGCAACTCTGCTTGTACTAGATTGAAAAGTTCTTCATAACGCGGCTCAACAACTTCAGCGAGCGCCTGACGCGACAATGTGCGCGCTGGACGATCACCGACACCAGGTACCATGATGGTTTCATCAGGACCTGCTAACTGCGCCAAAGCACAAGCATATTTAATCTTTATCTCTTCCGCGTGCTGCATAGGTGTACGTAAAGCCATCGCGATGTCATTAGTCACCTGGTCACCTGCAATAGGGATCACAGCGGTATGACGAATCGCACCACCTGTAAAGATCGAAATATCAGAAGTACCCCCACCGATATCGACCATACAAACGCCGAGCTCTTTTTCATCTTCAGTCAAAACAGAGTAACTGGATGCAACTTGCTCCAGCACTAAGTTATCAACCTCTAAACCACAACGGCGTACACACTTCTCGATATTCTGAGCGGCATTCACCGAACCTGTGACTAGGTGAACTTTGGCTTCTAAACGTACGCCCGACATGCCTAGTGGTTCACGAATACCTTCGGAATTATCGATTTCATATTCTTGCGGCAAGATATGCAGAATCTTCTGATCAGCAGGAATCGCTACTGCACGGGCAGCATCGATTACGCGATCAAGATCGTAATCTGTTACTTCACGGTCACGAACAGCCACAATACCGTGAGAGTTAAGGCTATTAATATGACTACCGGCGATACCCGCTGTTACAGAGTGAACTTTGCACCCTGCCATCAACTCAGCTTCTTCTACTGCACGCTGGATAGAACTCACTGTTGATTCAATATTCACCACCACGCCTTTCTTCAAACCGCGAGACGGATGTGAACCAATACCAACAATATCGATTGAGCCGTCGATATTGATCTCTCCCACAAGGCAAACCACCTTGGAAGTCCCAATATCTAGCGCAACGATCATATTAGAGTGAGCTGTCATATATTCAGTGCCAACAATATTATTTCAAGCAACCTTAATTTTACTTATAACTAAAAACAAACCAACCTTTTTTCGATGAATTTTTTTAAATTCTGAAAGTTTATTTGCCCGTAAAATCAATTCATAAAAAAACACTATCTTTTCTTATCGGCACCTCCCGGAAATTGTTGAGAAAATTTTTCCTATAAATTTCAAACAACTACGTTCACTCACTCCAGCATCAGGCTTGATTGTTTTAAATATAATCAACCGTTTCAATAGGTTAAAAAAACAACAAAAATCAAAATCTAATTTTGATTAATTAGCTATAAATCAAAAATTAATTTTGATTATTAATAAAAATATCAAAAACAAGTTTTGAATAATCATATAAATTCAATATTTAATTTTGATGATTTGCAAACATATCAATATTAAATATTGATTATCTCCCTATTAATTAATGCTCATTAAATAACCAATAAAATTGTGCAAAACTGTATGAATTTTGTTCAACACACTCAAATTCATCTCTAAAAGGCAATGATTTCTTGATGGTATAAGACGGATATTCAAACCCAGCAAACAAGCTCAAAACAGGACTCAGCAGAGAGCCCTAGAAAGCATAAAGAGGATAAAACTGAGAAAGGGGTAAACAGCTCAGAAAGAGCTTTTTTAGTAATGATAGGCGCTATCGATTTCACGCCAATTTGAACCGCTGTTATCTAAGTAAGTACGAATGGTCGTTTCGCCATCTGCAAGGTAGCTACTGTCGAGAAAGTTATTCAAAACAGCCTCTCCCTGCGACGCAGCCGCCTTTAAGCAGAAGGACAGATAACGAGGGAATGGCAGAATATCGTTTCGCCATAGGTTACCCGCATAAAACTGCCCTACACGCTCATGATATTCTTGCTCACTGCGGCATTTACTATAGCGGTAGTGTTGATCAGTTGAGCCTGTGCACATCAGCCCTGTCTCGCTTTGACCATCAGTAAAAGTTTCTACTTCCACCCAGTTAAACCGATGTTCGCGTTCGAACAGCGCTTCATACTCTGCTTGAGTACATTCAAACTGGCTGCAAATAATCTCACATTCAGATGCAGGCAAAGTCGAGCAGGAGGCTAACTGTAAAGAGTCAGGATCAGCCTTATGCCGACTGATAAACACAACTCCAACTTTATTGAAGATACGTTTGTAACCGGGGACAGTTACGACCCTGAAGTTCGTAAGGCCTGGAATGGTTTCCCTTGCGGAGGCTTCAGATAGTAGAGAGCCATATCCAACAATACTTATCATAAAGCTCTCCTATCAATGTTACTGATCAGATTCTAAAGCGCGCTCAACAAGCTCAGTATTAAGCTTCTTCTTACCATCTGCACCAAGGCTTTGCAGCATGGTCACTTGGCTCACCAAATTACCACGTCCAGTTGATAGCCGCTTATTAGCAGTATCAAAAGCGGCTTGCGTTCTGTGCAGGTTACGCCCTACTTCATCCAGAGCGTCAATAAAGCCAACGAATTTGTCGTACAACTCACCACCTCTGCGAGCGATCTCTTGAGCATTTTGATTCTGATGCTCGTAACGCCAGATATTGTGGATAGTTCTTAACGTCACCATCAATGTCGCAGGGCTTACCAACATGATGTTGCGATCAAACGCTTCTTTAAACAGATTAGGTTCTTTCTCTAACGCCAACAAAAAAGCGCCTTCCACAGGAATAAACAAAAGCACGAAATCGAGAGAGCGAATACCTTCTAGCCCTTGGTAAGCTTTATCGCTCAGTCCTTTAATATGACCACGCATCGAGATCAAATGTTCACGCAACATGCGCTCACGCAGATCTTTATCATCAGTCGAGCAGTATTGTTCGTAAGCGGTAAGGGAAACCTTCGAGTCGACGATCACATCTTTACCATCCGGCAGATGAATCACCGCATCAGGCTGGTAGCGTTTACCTTGAACAGATGCAGATACCTGCAGCTCAAACTCGTAGCCTTTGCGTAAACCCGATTCCTCTAAGGCACGCTCTAGTACAACTTCGCCCCAGTTACCCTGAGTTTTATTTTCGCCTTTCAGGGCTTGAGTTAGATTGATCGCATCTTCACTCATCTGCTGGTTAAGCTGTTTTAGATGAGAAATCTGCTCATAGAGAGCTCGACGATCCTTGGACTCTTTATCGTAAACATCTTCAACACGACGCTTAAACTCACCTAACTGCTCTTTCAGAGGTGTCAGCAGGTGACCCATATTCTCTTGATTACTCTGAGTGAATCGTTGAGCTTTCTCTTCAAAAATACGATTAGCTAGATTCTGGAACTCTTGCTTTAACTGTTGGCGAGCTTGCTCTAACACTTGAAGCTTTTCAGAATGCGCTTCTTGAGTCGCCTCATACCTCGCTTCAAGATCCGCAATCACTTCATTACGATCAGCCAACTCAAACTTGGTTTGCTCCAAGCGTTTATCAAGCTGATGCTTTTCTGTAAGCGTGTCACGTAGTCTTGGTTCTAACGCATGTAAGCGCTCTTCGATACGTGCTTTTTGGATAGATACTTCATGATAGGCAGATTGCTGCGCTGCCAACTCAGTTTCGAGTTTAGCTTTTAACGAGATTATTGTGGTCTCGCTTTCAGCAACCTGCTGTAAGAGGTCTTCTTTTTGGGAAGTCAGATGCCTGTACATAAAGAAGAACAGGCATCCTGTAATCAATACGCCTAGCAGCAAACTATTCAGATCAAATGAAGCTAGCAGCTCAGGCATAGAAAATTACCAATAGAGATATAAAACGACTAGGGAAACCGCAGAAATAATCGATGACATAAACAGCGTTTTCAACTCACCCAGCATCGGCTGAAGAATAACTAAATGAACCACTGGGAAAGTGATAAACATACATAGCAGTGGGATCCACCAGTCTAGGTTGCTGAAACCGTACGCCATAGAGAACAGCAATGCGACAGCAGCAAGGTTACCCGCCATAACGATCGTCATCAAACCGTTACGTTTATGCGCGAATTCAGGCTTATCCTCTTCAGGTAGTTTATTGATAGCACCAGCGCTTAACGCACCAGACATAGAGAACACACCTGAGACTAGAAAAATGATAAGAGGATCGATACTAGGCACACTAAACTCCAGAACATTGCGGATCATTTAATAACTACGCCCATGTCAGATCTTTTTTCAGGCGCTCATGGCGAGCTATTGTAAGGCTTTTCAGGCCCACTGTTAAGAAACGGCTCCCTTTTGCATCTATTATTAGATGAGATTAAAATCCCGCCTCAATTCCATGTACACGGATTTTTAATGCAGGTTTTCAAAAGCTTACGCAAACTGCTCAACCGTCATTTCAAGAACATGAAATGGCAGGCTGTACTGGCGCTGCTTCTATTATATGGCCTAAGTAGCCGGTTGCTTTTGGAATGGGCGGGTGAATCCAACCTCACCGGCTCGGACTATATCTACTGGTTAATAGTAACGGCTTCGACTGTCGGCTACGGAGATCTATCTCCCGAAACAGCAACAGGCAAAGCATTAGTCGCTTTCTATATTATTCCTTTCGGTCTTGGTCTATTTGCACTCGTCGTCGGTAAGTTTGCTGCATTCAGTGCTTTTCAGTGGAGAAAAGGTGTTATGGGTCTTAAAGAACTCAACCTCTCAAATCATATCGTCGTCGTTGGCTGGAACGAAGTTCGTACCCTGCCTCTTCTTAAACTTCTCCAGACAGAAGCTAAGAACAACCTTAATCGAGAGATCTGTTTGTGTGTCGCTGATGAGATGGAAAACCCGATGCCGGGCCATATCGAATTTGTTCGTACCGTTTCACTAAACGATGATGAAGGCTTAAATCGTGCAAATATTGAAGATGCCTCAACAATCATCATCGATTGTGCACATGATGATCAGACACTCAGCGCGGCTTTAAATATTTACAATCGCAATCCTCAAGCACACATCATCACCTACTTTAGGGATGAAAGCTTGAGCAATCTGCTTAAACAGCACTGCCCTACCATAGAGTGCACGCCATCTGTATCTACAGAGATGTTAGTAAAATCAGCGATGGACCCAGGCTCCAGTATTTTGCATCACGAACTTCTCAACACAACTACAGGTATGACCCAGTTTTCTGTTGTCGTACCTGAAGGTTTGCCAGAGATGTCTGTACGTGATCTATACGTGCCATTAAAAGAAAATTATGGCGCGACCCTGATCGCTGTTGATCTGGATAACGACGGTAAACCAGAAGTGAACCCTTCACTCGATAAACGCGTTAGATCAGGTTGCACTATTTATTACATTGCACAGTCCCGTTTAAAAGCTTTGGACTGGGCTGCAATTACCCAACTTTCATAATTTTTAGGAGTCTCGCATGGACGCTCTACTTATTGGGCTTACCAACTTTGCTATCTATTTCGGCCTTTCACTGGTTGCCCTACTACTCTTCAAAGTCATCTATACCTTCCTGACTCCTTATGATGACTGGGCACTGGTTAAAGAAAAAAACATGGCCGCAGCCTGCGCGCTTTCCGGTGCAACGGTTGGTTTCACCATTGCCCTAGCTAGCGCCATTAGCAACTCCGTATCTTTAATCGATTTTGCTGTATGGGCTGTGGTAGCGCTTGTCGCTCAGTTAATCGCTTATCTAGTTGTACGTTTGTTTATGCCGAAAATCACCCAACGCATCCAAGATGGAGAAACACCTGCCGGTATCGTGCTGGGTGCGGTATCTATTGCTATCGGTATCCTTAATGCTGCCTCTATGACCTACTAAGGAGGCATCAGGGATGAAACGTACAAAAATAAACCATCTGCAAAAAAGTGATTTTGCATTTGATGCTAAATGGCTGAAAAACGGACTACGTCTATCAGCTGTCGCTACTGGTGCTGCACTACTGAGTGGCTGTAATTCTGAAGATGGTTACATCTACAAATCAGTCACTGCATGTGAACTAGATAACCCAGGCTATGACGATAGATGTGAAAGCGCCTATCAAAAAGCGCTAGCAGATTGGAAACGCACCGCACCTCGATATCGTAGTGAAAGCAACTGCGCTTACGATTTCGGTAACCACCAGTGCTTCGAATACTCCCCCTACTTTATCCCGCTAATGACGGGCTTTATGTTGGGCGAAAATCATCGTACCGAGGAAGACTTCGATCTCGATTTCGACCGACCTAGAGGCTTAGGCTATAGCACCCGAAGAGGCACCCCTGCTTTTCACCGTTGGGTAAGCTCATCCGGTGACATGTTTGGTGATTACCATAAGAACAAAGTTAAGGTCAGCTCCTCAGCATTCAAAGGCAGTAAAGGTAGTGCCCGTATTATGGGGCGCGGTGGTTTTGGTAAAACCATCTCCAGTCGCTCTTTCGGCGGTTAACCTGTAGATGCTAAGAGTCACCTGCGCCGAACGTCCTGATTGGCGCGAAACTGCTGAACAATATGGCTTCCATTTTCATACTATGTATGGGGAGCCATATTGGGATGAATCTGCCTACTATCAGTTCTCTCTCGAACAGATAGAACAAGATATTGAAGCACCGACAGCTGAGATTCATCAGATGTGTCTGGCAGTGGTTGAGCATGTGGTAGGTAATGAAGAACTGCTGCGCCGCTTTCAAATCCCAGAAGCCTTTTGGGATGAGATTGCGCGCTCTTGGTTTGCCCGCGAAGATAGCCTCTATAGCCGCATCGATCTTTGTTATGACGGTAAAAGCCCTGCCAAATTCTTAGAGAATAATGCGGATACGCCCACCAGCCTTTATGAAACAGGGTTCTGGCAATGGGTATGGCTTCAGCAACAGGTGGATCGCGGTAAGCTGTCTCAAAATGCCGATCAATTTAACTCGTTGCAAGAGCGACTGATCGAGCGCTTCAAAGCACTCAAAGTTCGCCAGCCTTCTCGCTTACTGCACCTAGCAAGTTGCAAAGACACGATCGAAGATCGTGGCACTGTGCAATATCTGCAAGATTGCGCCCAACAAGCCGGCCTACTAAACGACTTCATCTATGTTGAAGATATCGGCATCAATGAAGATCAGCGCTTTGTCGATCAGCTAGGTAAACCGATCAACTGGCTATTCAAACTCTACCCTTGGGAGTTTATGCAACGGGAAGAGTACGGCGAATACATTGCTCAAAGCGGTACCACCTTTCTAGAGCCGATCTGGAAAAGCTTAGTCTCCAACAAAGCACTACTGCCTTTATTGTGGGAACTCTTTCCAAATCACCCTAACCTACTACCTGCTTATTTTGAAGATGATCCCCGTGCTGCAGAACTTACGCATTATGTCCGCAAGCCGATCTTCTCTCGCGAAGGCGCCAATATCAGCATCGTTAATCAAGGCGAAGTAATAGCGAAGGCCGAAGGGCCTTACGGTGAAGAGGGATACATCGTTCAGGCTTGTCACCCTCTGCCTAAATTTGGTGACAATCACACGCTGATCGGCAGCTGGCTAATAGACGATCAACCCGCCGGTATTTCTCTAAGAGAAGATAAACACCCGATCACACAAGATCTTTCCCGCTTTTTACCGCATATCATCCTTTGATAGCGATGAGTCAGTCGTAACGCAATCAGGCTAGAAAATGGTATTATGCGCGGCAATATTTAGATAACGCCCAATAAAGCTGTTTTTTTCAGATTGGGTCATGACTTTTATCACCCTCGGCAACGTTAAACTAACGCCGTCGAACCTAGATTAGAGAAGATTTAAGTGGAATTTTTGGTTAACGAAGCAATTGAAGATTATGCCTTTCAAAGCACTACAGCTGAGCCTGAATTGCTGCAAGAGCTGATCGATGAAACCAACAAAAACATGGGCTGGCCGCAAAAGCTATCTGGCCGTTTGGTTGGCAGAACGCTAAAACTTCTTGCTCAGTTGCACCAACCAAAGAACGTACTAGAGATTGGTATGTTCACTGGCTATTCCGCTTTATCCATCGCAGAAGGCATGCCAGAAGATGGCAAGATCATCTGCTGCGAAACGAACCCTCGCGCAATCGACTTTGCCAAAACATTCTTTGATCGTAGCCCTCACGGCCACAAGATTGAAGTAATCTTCGGCAAAGCGATTGAAACCATCGAAACGCTGGATATGGAGCTAGACTTCACTTTCATCGATGCAGACAAGCGCAACTACCTAAACTACTACCACAAGGTTTTAGAAATGACGCGCCCAGGCGGCCTGATCATTCTGGATAACATGTTGTGGTCTGGCAAAGTACTACAGCCAGAATCTGACATTGATGACGTCTTAGTCGATCTAAACAAAGAGATCGCAGCAGATCCAAATGTAGAAAACCTTTTCCTAACCGTTCGCGACGGTATGAATGTGGTACGGAAACTACGTTAATGCGACACCTAATCAGCGCGATTAATTCAGACGCGCCTCAGGTAGCACTTAACACTAACGAAGCTGCACCTGAGGAAAGCTATACAATCGAATCTGCAGATTCGGTGCTAAAGCTTTATCTCGATACCGATGAAAAAGCGCCTTTAATGGCTGCATTGCAACAAGTGCGTAATGCCATTATCGAAGATTTAGACCAAGTAGAAACTGTTGCTGAAATTTACGGTCTGATGTATTGGTTGCTAGCGGATCATGGCGTCGATAATCGCGGCGAATCTCTAGAAGAAACTGCCGATCGATTAGGCGATATCGATATTGAGAACGATACTGATCAATATGGCGAACTGATTTTCCACCTAAAAGATGCCGTAGAACGCCTGTACGATATAGAACTGGATTAACAGCACTGTTTTACGTTTAAGTGTACGTTTAAGGGAGGCAGTATGCGCAGAGGTCATAAAATACTATGGGCGTGCCTCCTTTTAACTTTTACTTTTGTAATAGCCCTGCCTTTAGCCGCATACTTTTTCTCCCCAGTTATTGCACATAAAAGCCTGCAATATTGGTTGGAGCAAAATGACTTCTCCGCTGTTGAACTGGATATGCAAACACCTAGCTGGAACGAGCTGCATATCGCTAATGTAAAACTAGAAAAGCACACCCCTACTCAGATCATCAGTTATCAATCCAGCGATATAACACTGCAATTTAACCCTTACACTCTCTGGCAAGAACAGCGCCTCAAACTTCTATCAATGCCGCGCTCAGATATAAAAATCACCTACACCACCGAACAAAGCAGTGAGAGTAATAATGAAATGGTAGATCTAAGCCAAGCCCTACCCTCGGTTTGGTTTTATCAGATCCCCATTGATGCCATTCGGATTGGACAAGTCACTCTTCAATTGGATTACCCAGAAAACCAGAGCGATTGGCAGTTTATCGGCGCACTACTGTTTGAAGACGACAAACTGTATAGCCGCGTTAAAGCCTTAAGAGACGAGAAGGATTTTGGTTGGGGCGACCTGAATCTGAACAAGCAAAATCAATTTACGTTTCGGTTGTTAGAGGATGAGGAGCCGTTCTTTAATATTGCAGGCGATCTCTCGTTTGATGACAAACTGACCTTAACATCCGCGCAAGAGATCCAACTGGCGGGTTTACAGAGCTGGCGACAAAAACTCGAATTGCACAACCTACCGATTCCTAAGCTAGAAGGCACGGTCAAACTTCAGGGAAAAATTCACTTCCCGCTACAAACCCGTTTCTCGCCAGATGAACTGTTAAAAAGTATCCAGATCGATCAAACCGGTAAGGGCAAGATAACCGCGTTTAACCCAATTCCGTCTCTAGAAAAAGCCTCTGCCGAATTAGAAGGTGCGCTTAAATTTTCACTAAAAGAAGCTGAGATCACGCTTAACTCCGACACCAATATACAAGTCCCCGAGCTAAAGCACCCGAGCTTAAAAGAACCGATACAAAACCTGAAAGCGACCTTACAAAAGCCACTCGCGATCAAAGCCAATATAGGCCAACTGCTTTTAGATGGTACTTTGATACCAGATGTATCACCTCTACATTTAGATATTGAAGCCGGTGCGATTGCGCTAGAGGGAATAAATGTTTCACCAATACGTTCTAAACTAAGCCTCGACTCCATTGATCTGGCTAAAGAGAAAATCTCAGGTTCAATTGCTATTCCTCAGCTAAACCTGAGCCAAGGGGAAGCCAAATTCCCACAATTGAAACTGAGTTCTAAATTCACATGGGATAAAGATCAGTTAAGCAATCGCTATCAGGTATTCAGCAACGCTCCTATAAAGCTAGATCTAAAAGGTCGTGCAAATACCACATTAAGTAACGGCAACACTAAGCTAAATTGGTCCGTACAACCTATCAGCCTCAAAGGGATTGATCGCACACTAGAAGCCTACGCTCCTATTCCGAAAGAGCTGAGCGTGCTTAAAGGCACCCTATTCCACAAAGGCAGCGGCACCTTAAACAACGGCAAGTTCTCAGCACAATTTAACAACAGTATCAGAGCAGCAAATATAAGCTGGGATGAAACCTTAATTGAAGGGCTCAATTTAGATTCAACCTCCCGACTTTCCACCTCAGGTAAGTTACGCGATACAGGCAGCATTAAGCTGGGTCGGGTTACAACAGGAGTTGAAATCAAAAATGTGCAAACAAGTTATCAGTACCAGCAGCGAAAAAGCGGTGACCTGCTTAAACTGAAGGGTATGCAGGCTGAACTTTTTGAGGGTTTAATTAGCCTCTCAGATTTCGAGTTCAATCCAAGCAAGCCCGATATCACCAGTCAGGTTAAGGTGGACAATATCGACCTTGGCGCGGTGATGGCTTTGGAAAGGCAGCAAGGGTTATCCGGTGAAGGTAAATTAGGGGGAAGTTTCCCTCTAGCTTACAAAGATAACGCTTTCACCATTACAGATGGTGTTATCAAAGGCTTAGCTCCTGGAGGCAAAATTTTGTTTGAGCCGACCCCAGCAGTACAAGCCTATGCAGCGGCCAATGTTGGCTTAAAGATGGCGATTGAAGCACTTCAGAATTTTCATTATGAAGAGCTGGATATAGGGCTTAACTATTCAGAGGATGGTACAGCCTTATTAGAAACTCGCTTAAAGGGTAGCAATCCAGATTGGCAAAATGGCCACCCGGTAGATTTCACGATTAATGTGGAAGAGAATATTCCTAAGTTAATCAAAACATTACAGTTTGCAGATAAATTGACGAAGACAATCGAGAAGCGTTACCGTTAACGCAGATTGAAACCAAATTTGAGGAACAACCATGAAATTAACCCATTTACTCCCACCTTTTGCGTTAGCAATTGCGTTGGCTGGTGTGAGCGGTTGTTCACCCCGCGTGGAAGTCGCGGTACCTAGCGAACCTATTACCATTAACCTCAATGTTAAAATTGAGCACGAGATTCTGGTCAAGGTTGATAGGGAAATTGATGAACTGCTCACAGAAAACAGCGATATTTTTTAAAGGGGTATGATGATGAAACAGTTTCGAACGCTATTCAGCATGATAGCCCTAGCGCTATCAATCATTGCAACACCAGCTTGGGCTATATCTAAAGACGATGCCAAAGCTCAAGGTCTAATCGGTGAGCGTACCAACGGCTATCTAGGCATAGTGACCTCAAAGCCAACTGCAGATCTAAAATCTTTGGTTGCTGGCATTAATAAAAAGCGCCGCGCAGCTTATGACAAAGGATCTAAAAAAGCAGGTGTCGAGCGTACCGTATTTGAACTACGTATGGGTCAACGCCTTCAGGACCGCACACCTGCTGGACAATTTATCCAGCTACAAAACGGCAAGTGGCGTAAGAAGTAGTTTTCAAGATTTAGCCGAGGGGACATTTCCCTTCGGCTAATTTTATCCAAATACCACTCGCAAGAAAGAAAGGGACGTTCGAATGTCTGCCCACAGCCCAAAACTGATTGCAGTGTTAACCGCTACCCTTCTCAGTACAGGCACCGCATCAGCTGACACCATCGCCTCTTTAGCCAATGACGTTAATGAGTCTAATCCATGGACGCTCAATCTTTATTTTGAAAATGATCTGTTTTCCGAAACAGACCAAAACTACACCAACGGCATTAAGGCTTCTTGGGTATCCCCCAATGTAAGTAATCATCTGAACGATCCCAACCTACCTGAGTGGGTAGGCAAAGTTGCGCCTTATTTACCAAGGTTCGATCCACCCAATCCAACTGGCGAGCCGATTCAACGTAATGTTGTAGTGAGCTTAGGACAACAGATCTACACCCCTGAAGATCTCGAACGCTTTACCCTCGCTCCCAATGATCGCCCCTACGCTGCATGGCTATATGGTGGGCTGTCTTACCATAGCCGTACCCGCCGCTCTATGAATACAGCAGAGCTAAATATCGGTATTGTCGGCCCATGGGCTTTAGGAGAAGAAGCTCAAGACTTTATTCATGATCTGCGAGGGTTTAAAAAGTTTAATGGCTGGGATAATCAGCTTAAAAATGAACCCGGCATTCAACTGGTTTACGAACATAAATATCGCTTCTTAGAAGGTCCGATCTCTCCACTATTTGAATACGATACGATCCTTCATGGCGGCGGTAGCCTCGGTAATGTTGCGACTTATCTAAATGCTGGCGCAGAGGTACGTGTTGGTTGGAATCTACCCCAAGACTTTGGCACATCAGCACTACGTAGCGGTGGCGATAATAGCGCGCCTGGTTTGGGAGATGGACGCTACCAGCGCGGTAGCCGTGACAACAATTTAGGTGTTCACGCATTTGCATCGATGGATGGACGCTGGGTATTAAGAGATATCTTTCTTGATGGCAATACCTTTCGAAGCAGTCATTCGGTTGATAAAGAACCTTTAGTTGGCGAAGCCGCAGTAGGTATCGCGGCTCTATATAAAGGTTGGAAACTATCGTTTGCCAAAGTACATCGCAGCAAAGAGTTTAAAGGCCAGCCCGACGGTCATTCCTTTGGCTCGCTCAGCTTAAGTTACTCTTACAGTCTCTAAACAAGTAAAAAGGCTCCACTAGGAGCCTTTTTATTCATTGACCTTGTCCAAAACAAATCTACAGCAGCTTCAAAATCTCATCTTTCGACATCGGCTTAGCGAAGTAATACCCCTGAAGATATTCACAACCCATCTGTTTGAGATAGTCAGCCTGTTCGAGTAACTCCACCCCTTCCGCAACTAATTCCATCTGCAGGCCTTTAGCCAAACCCACAATCGAGTTAGCTATGCAACGATCGTTATCGGCATCCGGTAAGCCATCAACAAACGACTTATCAATTTTTAATTTAGTAACCGGCATATGCTTTAAGCGCGATAGCGAGGAGTAGCCGGTACCAAAATCATCAATCGCCATGCGTACACCAAGGCTAGACAGGGCCTCTAGTTGAGAACGGACAAAAGCAGAGTTTTGACCTATCAATTCCTCAACAATTTCCAATTCGATTTTGCATGCAGATAGATCGTGCTCCTGCAGTAAAGACGCTATCTCTTCAGAAAGCGCCGAGTTATGTAACTGCTCGGAGGCAATGTTCACCGAAACCCAATCGACCGATTTACCCTGCTGCTCAAATGTCACCAGATCTTCACAAGCTTTTTTCAACATTAAGCTGCCCAAGCGTTCCATCAAACCGAGCTTTCGAGCGGTTGGTAGGAATTCAGCAGGCGAGATATATCCTTTATCGGGGTGAGGCCAGCGCACTAACGCCTCTAAACCCACAATGCTTTCTTGTTCAGCACAGAATATAGGCTGGTAGAAAGGTACAAGTTGGGAGTGTTCGATCGCTTCAACTAAATCATGTTCGAAAGTGCGCTTACTTTGCAGCTGTACCAACCAATCTTTTGCGAAATACTGTACGCCACCACGTGTACTCTCTTTGGCTCGCCGCATGGCAAGTTCAGCACAACGCATCGGACTAGTAACCGGTTCTCCCTCTATCGGGTAGATAACCACCCCAGTGCTGCTACTGACATTGACGAACTCTTCATTGCAGATTTTCAGCGGTGTACGACTTGTCAGTTTTAACTCATGAGTAAGCGAGTTGAGTTGCTCTGTATCTTCAAGATTAGGAATCCATATCCCAAAGGTATCCCCGCCTACACGCGCTAAACGGCAATCTATTTGTCGAGTTAATTTCTCTAAGCGACGCGCAAAAGCCACCAACAAATGATCAGCCACCGTATGACCGTATTGATCATTGATAGAGGCAAAGGAATCAAGTCCAATCAACAAAAGCGCACTGGGATTTTCACTATTTCCTGCCTCTTGCTGATTAAAGTCCAATCGCTTTTGAAACTGGTTACGCTTTTCTAAGCCGGTAAGTGGATCGTACTGCTCCAAAAACTCCAGTTGCTCTCGATCTCTTAGCCACAACTCGTGCTCATTAATCATCGAGATATGATCAGCCAGTGAAGCAACATAAGACATCTCGGGCATATCCCAAACGCGCTGTTCACCAACCTGTTCAAGGCAGATCACCCCCTGTAGCTTTCCTGAGGAAAAAATCGGAGCATCCAACATCGAACATATTTCATTGGGGATCAGGTAAGAATCGGCGAATTCTTTAGTACGCGGGTCCGAAATCGCATTATCTGCATTAATTAAGCGATCTTCACCTATGGCTCGAAAGTAGCTAGGAAAATCAGTCTGGTAAAGAGCTGCACCTTGGTAATACTGATCAGTTTCATGCAGATACAAAACCTCGCAGACGATGCGCTGAGCATCAGTATCTAATTTCCAGACGCTGACCCGAGAAACATTCAACTGTTCTGCGCAGGACTGAATTATGCGTTTTAGCTTCGATATCCGAGGATAATCAATAAAGCCTTCCCCATGACTCAGCACTAGTAAAGATTTGTGCAGACTAATTAACTTCTCTACCGCTGGCATACCTTTCCCTACAATGAAACTAACCTACTGATCTACATCAGGAAAAAAAACAAAGTCTTACCTACAATAGTAGTTGATGTTTCCTCAATGCCAATACATGAGCATTAAGTAAGGAAAAAAAGATGCAGCTTTCACAAAAACTTATCGCTATCGAAGTACTTTTTTTCACAATTCTTATGGGAGGGGTAGCTCTCACTATCTACTTTTTTGCCCTTCCTGAAATACGTAATGTGGAAACGCAATATCATTTAACAGATATAAAACGCATTCAAAATGGTATTAAGAATGAGCTTGATTACCTAAACAGCATGTCGACAGACTGGGCAGCTTGGGATGATACCTATCAATATTCAGATCAACCTTACAAAGCGTTTGAAACCGCCAACTTAGTTCCAGAGACACTAGAGGATCTACGTTTAGACCTACTGATCCTTATCAATAAAGAAAATAAAATCTTAAACAAACTAGCTAATGACAACATTGGTGACCCCGAGAGTTTACAACTTCTACAAGGTAGCGAGTGGAGTAATAACCACCCGGCTTTGCAATATATAGGTGACGATAAGCAGGGAATCTTTGAGACGGAGATTGGACCATTGTTGCTTGCTAGGCAACCTATTTTGACCACCCGAAAACAAGGCCCTCCTCGTGGCTACCTAATCTTCGCTAAACTACTAAATGACTCCTTAGTGCAAGAGCTTAGTGAAGAGTTACAAGTAGATATTTCTATCAGTATGGCCACTAAAAGTACGCTTACACCATCGGTAGAATTTATTTCGCCAAAGCAATCACATTCTAGAGGCTATATCCAACTGATGAACAGCAGCGATACTGTCATTCAATTAGATATTGATCAGCCTCGCCCTTTTTATCAGCAAGCAATTAGTGCTGTTCGCTATTCACTATTCACAGCGTTAATACTCAGCAGCATCGCCTGTTTGATTACTTACATTATCCTGAGAAAAGTACTGATTAACCCAATTGTCCAACTCCAGCAACAAGCAGATCGTTTCAAATACAAAGGCGAAAAACAGCCTTTCACAGCCTTAGAAAGCAATGATGAATTAGGACAACTATCCACCACATTTATTGCTATGGCAAAAGAGCTTTCACAGCACTTTGGTGAATTGACACAGGAACGAGACCAACTGCAAGATAGTAGCTATACAGATGCATTAACAACGCTCAAAAATCCGCGTTTTCTGTCAGCCTTTCTAAGCTCTGAAGCCAACAAGAAACCACCTGCAGACTGGACTTTTTTCACATTAGATTTGGACTTCTTTAAACAGGTTAATGATAACTACGGCCACGATATTGGGGACGTGACACTTCAGCAATTTTCTTCACAGTTAAAATCGTTCTGCCGTGACCAAGACATTCTGGTGCGCAGTGGCGGTGAAGAATTTACAGTGATCTGTTATCAACTAGATGGAACCAGTGCCAAAAAACTTGCTGAAAGGATACGCCAAGGCATCGAAAAATTTGAATTTGGTAACCAACAGAAATTTAACCTCAGTTGCTCAATCGGTTTTTTCTCTATCCATATATATACACCCCAAGCAAACACCCAAGTTTGGAAAAGCATGTTAAAACTATCTGACATTGCTCTATATGCGGCCAAATACAGTGGTCGGAACACATGGGTAGGTTTACAAAATCTAAGTCACTGTAAAGATGGGCACTATCCAAGCGACAGCAGTGAAGTACAGCATTGGTTAGAAAGCAAAAAGTTAAAACTCATCACACCTCCACACACTGAAGAACAATTACGTTGGGATAAAGAAACTCCGACAAATTGTTCAGAATAGAATTGTTAACACATTACTTATGGGCGTTATTGCTCAATAGCGCCCATAAGTAATCCGCTCAACGCCCGAAAAAATGCCTCCTCTATTCCCTTGAAAGAAACACTCCGATAAGAAAACACAGTTTCCTAAAATAAACTTTTGTTTATTTTCTATCACAAAATGAGCAAAAAACGGGTATCATTAGCCACTTTTTGAGCACACCATAATCAACTGATCACAGGTAAGTTAAAAATGCCGACACAGAATCAGGCTCCGCTTTCCGTTTTGGAGCAAAAAGATGCCTTTATAGCGCGTCACATTGGACCTTCCGCAGCCGAGCAACAAGCGATGCTTGCCGAGCTTGATGTAACTGATATGGATCAGTTGATCAGCCAAACCGTACCTGAGTCTATCCAGCTCAAGTCACCGATTGGCCTACCAGAAAGCCGCTCTGAAGATGAGGTACTAGCGTACCTAAAATCTGTTGCGCAAAAGAACAAAGTAAACACATCGATGATCGGTATGGGTTATACCGACACGATCGTGCCAAACGTTATCCTACGTAACGTTTTGGAAAATCCAGGTTGGTACACTGCATACACGCCGTACCAACCAGAAGTTTCTCAAGGCCGCTTGGAAGCGATCCTTAACTTCCAAACAATGGTGCTAGACCTAACAGGCCTAGACCTTGCCAACGCTTCCCTACTAGATGAAGCAACTGCTGCCGCTGAAGCGATGACGCTATGTAAGCGTATGTCTAAAGCGAAGAAAGCGAACACATTCCTAATCGATAGCAATGTTCACCCGCAGAGCATCAGCGTTATTCAAACACGTGCTGAACCTCTAGGTTACGAAGTAATCGTCGGTGACGTAAGCGAGTTGATCGATCAACACGAAGTATTCGGTGTACTAGTTCAGTACCCAGGTACTTACGGTGATGTAAATGACTACGCTGAGCTAATCGAAAAAGTTCACAGCAAAAAAGCGCTATTCTGTGCAGCTGCAGACATCATGAGCTTGATCATGCTGAAATCACCAGGCGAGCTAGGTGCAGACGTTGTATTCGGTTCTGCTCAGCGTTTTGGTGTACCAATGGGTTACGGTGGTCCACACGCGGCATTCTTCGCAACACGTGATGCCTACAAGCGTTCTGTTCCTGGCCGTATCATTGGTGTTTCTGTTGATACACGCGGTAACAAAGCACTGCGTATGGCGATGCAAACACGTGAGCAGCATATCCGTCGTGAGAAAGCGACATCTAACATCTGTACTGCTCAGGTTCTACTTGCCAACATGGCAGGCTTCTACGCGGTTTACCACGGCCCACAAGGTCTAAAAACAATCGCTAGCCGCATCAACCGTCTAACAACGATTCTTGCGAAAGGCCTACAAGCGAAAGGCGTTCAGCTACTGAACAACAGCTGGTTCGATACTCTATCTATTCAGCTAGATAACGCTGAAGAGGTTTACCAAGCAGCACTAGATGCTGGTATCAACCTACGTAAGATCAGCGATAACAAGCTGGGTATGACATGTGATGAGTGCACTAACCGCGACATCATCAACACCCTTTGGGATTGCATCCTAGGTGCAGGTCACGGTCTAGACCTAGACAGCATCGATGCAGAGATCTCCGCGTCTGGTGAAACATCATTTGATGCTGCACTAGTTCGTGAATCTGAGATTCTTCAGCACCCAGTATTCAACAGCTACCACAGCGAAACAGAGATGCTTCGCTACCTGAAGAAGCTGGAAAACAAAGATATCTCCCTTGCTCACAGCATGATCGCGCTTGGCTCTTGTACGATGAAGCTAAACGCTACTGCTGAGATGATCCCTGTGACATGGCCTGAATTTGGTCAGATCCACCCGTTCGCACCAATCGATCAAGCACAAGGTTACAAACAGCTAATCACTGAGCTAGAAGATCAGCTAAAAGAGATCACTGGCTTTGATGCGATCTGCATGCAGCCAAACTCTGGCGCACAAGGTGAGTACGCGGGCCTATTGGCGATCCGTAACTACCACCAGTCCAACGGCGAAGCGCATCGTAACATCTGCCTAATCCCAACATCTGCACACGGTACTAACCCAGCATCAGCAGCACTGGCTGATATGAAAGTGGTACTCACCGCATGTGATGAAAACGGTAACGTAGATGTAGCTGACCTGCGCGCTAAAGCAGAACAGCATAAAGATGACCTATCTTGCCTAATGATCACCTACCCATCTACACACGGTGTATATGAGGAAGATATCCGTGAGATCTGCCAGATCGTTCACGACAACGGTGGTCAGGTTTACATGGACGGCGCTAACCTGAATGCTCAGGTAGCAATCAGCCAACCTGCAGAGATCGGTGCAGACGTATCGCACATGAACCTGCACAAAACCTTCTGTATTCCTCACGGTGGCGGTGGTCCAGGCATGGGCCCTATCGGTGTTAAAGCACACTTAGCACCATTTGTGGCTAACCATCCAGTACAACAGATCGAAGGCCCTAAAGCTGAGAACGGCGCTGTATCTGCTGCACCTTGGGGTAGCGCATCTATCCTACCGATCTCTTGGGTTTACATTGCTCTTATGGGTGGCACAGGTCTACGCGCGGCTACTGAGAATGCGATCCTAAACGCTAACTACCTAGCGAAGAAACTGGGCGAAGACTTCCCTGTTCTTTACTCTGGTCGTAACGGCCGTGTTGCACACGAGTGCATCATCGACATGCGTCCACTTAAAGAAGCATCTGGCATCACAGAAGAAGACGTAGCTAAGCGTTTAATGGACTTTGGCTTCCACGCTCCAACAATGTCCTTCCCTGTAGCAGGCACATTGATGATTGAGCCAACGGAATCTGAATCTAAAGCTGAGCTAGATCGCTTTATCGAAGCGATGAGCACCATCCGCGAAGAGATTCGTCAGGTTGAAGCAAACGAGATCGACGGAGAAAACAACCCACTGCGTAATGCACCACACACCATGGCAGACATTATCGATTCAGAGTGGAACCGTCCTTACTCGCTTGAAACAGCAGCCTTCCCAGCTGATCATCTGAAAGACAGCAAGATCTGGCCAACGGTTAACCGTATCGACAACGTATACGGCGACCGTAACCTGTTCTGTTCGTGTATTCCGGTTGAAGATTACGCTGAGTGATTAGCGATCTAGTCTAAAACTAAAAATGCCGCATCTGATGCGGCATTTTTTTGGTAAGCAGAAACTTTAAATTCAATTGGAATCTCGCAATTCTTCTAAAGATTTTTTAAATGCCTTCGCGGTAATTTCTGCACGGTATTTTGCAAGGCTTTTACCCAATTCTACGGTTTTGCTGACTGGATCGAGATCAACTCCATGTAACGAAAACAAGCCTGCATTCAAGCGCTGTTTAGTACGGATTAATTCCGGGTCTTGAACTGCTACTTGGGCTTGATAATAAATGTCGTCATGCATTCCATTACGCCTATCAGCTCTTCGATCTGGAGCTTTTCCTGCTGGAGGGTTACGATCAATTTGCACAATCCCTTTAGATTTCAAAAAATCATAACTCCACTTATCTTCCGAGTAAAAATCTCTTAAGAAATGAATTCGGGCTTCTTCGTTCTCCCACTGCTCATTCAAAGAATTAGCTACATTTCTCATTCCTGGCTGGTTATCACCACTATCGCCCAACAATATAATATCCTTAAAACCATGAGCAGCATAACTTCGACAGATATCAGTTAATAGCGCTTCAAATGTTGATTGTTCAACACTGATGGTACCCGGATAAGCCATATGACCAGACTTTTGTTCAATATTGCCTTCTGGAACAAATTTTACGATTGGAGCGATTAAGGCATTCCCGATCTCACTAGCGATATACGGCAATACAGTCCGCAGAACGTAATTATGCTTTCCAGTTACAAGAAATGGTCCATTTTGTTCCACCCCACCAGTGGCAATAATTACGGTCGTCACGCCATTATCGAGTGCATCCCGCACTTCAATCCAGGTAAGCTCTTCAGTCCATAAGCTTGAACCTGCCGCTATCGGGTTCTCCGCATCCCTATCGGAGTAATCTTGTGCAGCAATAGAAGTGTGTAAAGCAAATATGGTGATAAATAAAGTGATACGCCTGATAAGCGTCATAGTGTCTCCCTATTGAAATAAAAACAGCAAGCCAGACAATTGTTAGTGGGAACTAAGAAACAGATAACATTCAGATAATTAACGTGCAAAACTCGCCCTTCATTGAACTATTTGTTAAGAATGATGATTCTCAATAAATTAGACTCTGACCCCGTAGTTGCTAACCTACGTTGCAATCCGGTAATAACATAAACTTTAAACCTTTTAAGTCCGTTTCGAATAGGTAAAATCCGCTACCGCAACGTAAGCCAGCTTAAATTCGTATTTCCCTTTCTTAGTCGAAACGCATTTGAACCTTTCATGAATTATCATGCTCGATACTAGATATTAATTTACGAGCATTTTCAGTTTTTAATTGGGCATGCACACACATAACTGCAAGAAAAGATAAAAAGATAATTACAAAATAAAATAATACAAACCCACTAATATTTTTTATATACAACTCCGGCATAGCCTGTGCAAAAATCATGGCTGGCACAGAAAATACATAGTAGCCAAAACCTAATAATAAACCTTTACGCCTCAAATAATCAGGCGTTCGCTTGCTATCTAATGACAGTTTAAAACCAGTATTATTAAATAGGAAATATACCGATGTGGATTGGTAGAGATATAAATTTAGCGATGGCCTGGAGGTTCGGAGAAAATAGAGAATTTCTTTATAGTTTAAAAGCACTTTATATCTTTCACTAAATACCTGTTCTACAAGGTAAGCATTGCTCATATCAAGGTTTTTCATTTCCTCAACGATAAATCTCACTCTTGAGCTACGTTCCTCTACTTTTGAATCAAAATATCTTTTAGCCATTTTAAGAACAGCCAAAAAAGCCAGCATCGCCATAATGGCAATCGACGGAATTTCAAAAGCCTTTTCTGCGTACTTAATGAGTCCCTCCATAACTTTCTCTTAATAATCAGTAACGCCAAAAAAATAGAGTCATAGTATACTTTCAAAAAATAATACTCTGACCCCATTTATCACGGATCAATATAAATTACATTTTTTTATGTGATTAAAAATAATTTCGCATATTTTGTTTTGTTGATCCGTCAGCTCCCATTCAATATCAGGACCAGACATAACCTCTACAGCGGTCCTACAAAACTTTAGTTTGTCTTTGATAGTGCCTGAATCTGCCGCATAGACGTTTTGTCTGCCTAATAAACTATCTAAATATTCGCCGATACCAACAGGTGATTTTTCATAATCCCCCTGCTTAATCATATCGAGTTTTACTATCTCCCCATCAACCTTAGATCGCTTACCGTTATAAATTCTCTTCGCAGTCTCCCTTAAAATAGTCTCGCCTAATAGATTCTCGATTTCTTTACATTCAAGAAGAATAAACTGTTCTCCAAGTTCATCTGCCAATTGAGAAACCCTATCCCCTTTATCTGCTATATCACCATCAGCAATCAACAGGGGACTGCTACTAGACCTAAGAGCGTTAAGCCCCCGATTATCAGCCCCATCTGTATCATCACTGAAACACCAGTGAACCAAATTACTCCCTTGATATTCAATAAAGGTATAATGCAAATTCTCCATGAAAGCGTTGAGGAGCTTTCTTTCCTCTTCATCTGAGCTATTAATAAATTTTTTCATAAATTCACGAAGGTATAATCTATCCGTTATACCCTCAACCCATATACTGCAATTGGCAAGATAGACTGACGATGGGTGAACACCTAGTTCAATAAGAAGATCTCTATCCTTACTACACTCACTGAGAAAAAAGCTTCTTTTCTTGGTTTTTTGGACCCTGTAAACAGTAACCTCATCATTGCTCTCAGCTATATCAAGTAAATGATTGGAGTGTGTCGTTATGAAATACTGGTGCTCAGTACAGTTTAATAAAAAGTTTGTTAGTCTCTTAATTAAACCGGGATGCAAACTATGCTCAAGCTCTTCAATAAAAAATATTGAGTGGCACTCTTCCATGTAAGAGTAAAAAGAAATAATTAGAACTTGTTGTAACCCATCTCCTAGTTGGTAAATAGGAAATTGAGGATCACCCCCTATTTTAACTGAGACAGTATCTTTTTGATGCTCAGGTATTAAAGTAACTGATTGCCCCTCGAAAAAATGTTCACTAATAAGTGATTCATATTTTCTAACTGCATCACGTTGCTCTGGCTGCCCAAGCAAAGACGAAACTAGGTAATTGTAAAAATCAAAACCAGTTTTTAAACGATCAGATTTTATCGATGTTCCTTTAAAATAATCCTTAAAAGTTCTGTCATAGTAAGAATCATTATTGGAAACAGGTCGTAGGCCTCTTAGTATCGGAATATATATGCGTGGAGGCATCAAATATTTTTGAACAAGCTCTACAGACTTTATCAACCTATCTTTAAAACCGCTTACATTCCCGATCTGGCGACGCAATGAGGAGTAAAAGTCCCTATCACTTGAATTAAAAGGGGGATCTCCATCTAGAACGCGACTAATTAGCTTTATATAGCTACTTGCAAATACACTATAGTTCTCTATTGGTATAAAGTTCTGTTCTGTAAACAACCGGATCATTTCACCGGTCTCATCTGAAATACGCCTCTGATCGAGAAAGGTCACTATCTCGGGCACTAGCGCCCTAAATTCGTGATTTATTTTGAATGCGCCCTTAAAGGTGGGGCTAGGCTCAGCAAACAACTGCCTAATAAACCTGCTTTTACCAGAATTATTGCCACCTATGAACAAGTTCATTTTCTTCACTGGTAGGTAAAGGTCAGTTTCATGATCGATTTCAATCGAATAATCGTTGATACGGTCAGACCAAATCTTCGAAAGCACGTCATCATTCCTTATCTATATTTTTGCCGAACTCAAATTCCTTACAACAGAATCCTACCAGCATTTGTCAGGTTATGGCCCAAAGATTTTGACGATAGTTCAGATAGATTCTGTCTACAATTCTATTTAGTGCGCTTTTTTTAAATACCTTAACAAAACCCTAGAGTCAGGCCTTGCATATTGCACTCTCCACCCCTAACCACCCATCCTCTCCCCCAAATACTCCACCAGCATCCGAACCTTAGGAGACAGGTGCCGATTATGCGGATACAGAGCCCAGATACCTTCTGGTTCCGGTTGATAGCCCTCCAGCAGCGGCACTAGCCTTCCTTGCTCGATATGCTCTTTAACGTAGTAATCTGGCAGTTGTACTATCCCTAGCCCTTTTAAAGCAGCATCTAATAGCGCTAAGCCGCTATTGCAGCGGAAGCTACCTTTGATCCGCACTTCCCTCTCTTGACTTCCATCGAGTAAGCGCCAGTAATCCAAGGTGCCTTGTAGGCAGTTGTGCTGTTCTAACTCAGAGATAGAATCGGGGCGGCCGTGGGCATTGAGGTAGTCTTTTGAGGCACAGATAAATTGCTGCCGCGCTCCGAGTCTTTTGGCGATCATGCTGGAGTCTGCCAACTTGCCTAAGCGGATCGCTAGGTCATAGCCCTCTTCCACCAGCGCCACTTTCTGGTTGGTCAGATGGCATCCCACTTCGAGCTCTGGGTACTGCAGCATAAAGTCGTTCAGCAATGGGATGATTTTGGTTTCGCCAAAGGTGGTTGGGGCTGTGAGTTTTAGTTTGCCTTGCGGTCGACTTTGTAACTGACTGAGCGCTCTTTCTGCTTCGTCTAAGCCATCTAGCAGTTGGCGGCAGTGTTGGTAGTAGATCTTACCCTCTTCCGTAACCGATACCCTTCGGGTTGTGCGGTAGAACAGTTTTGTCGCGAGGCGCTTTTCTAATGCGCTGATCTGCCTACTCACTTGTGCGGTAGAGATACCTAAGCGTTGCGACGCTGCGGTGAAGCTTTCTGTCTCTGCTACAGCAACAAATTCTGTTACTCCCTCCCAGCCAAACATTGTTACAACCTCGTAAAAGTATTTTCATATTTAGCTAGATTATAGCCATTTATGAAAAAACTATAATGTTTAGCACATTGATCCCTATTGATTAAAAACGCTGTCCTAAATAAAGAGTAGAGCCATGATTAAATCAAAAGCAGCCATCGCTTGGGGGCCTAATCAGCCTCTATCCATTGAAGAAGTCGACGTAATGCCACCACAAAAAGGTGAAGTGCTTATCAAGATTGTGGCGACAGGTGTTTGCCATACCGATGCCTTCACCCTTTCTGGAGAAGACCCAGAAGGCATCTTCCCTGCAATTTTAGGTCATGAAGGTGGTGGTATTGTTGAAGCTGTGGGCGAAGGTGTGACCAGTGTCGAAGTGGGTGATCACGTAATTCCACTATACACACCTGAGTGCGGCGAGTGTAAGTTCTGCAAATCGGGAAAAACCAACCTCTGCCAAAAAATTAGAGAAACACAGGGCAAAGGCTTAATGCCAGATGGCACCACCCGTTTTTATAAAGATGGTCAGCCGATCTATCACTATATGGGTTGTTCTACTTTCTCTGAATACACTGTGTTGCCTGAAATATCACTGGCGAAAGTAAACAAAGCGGCACCGCTTGAAGAGGTTTGTCTATTAGGCTGTGGCGTAACAACCGGCATGGGAGCGGTCATGAATACCGCCAAGGTAGAGGAAGGCGCAACAGTTGCTATCTTTGGCTTAGGCGGCATTGGTCTGTCTGCTGTGATTGGTGCCACTATGGCGAAAGCGAGCCGCATCATCGCCATTGATATTAACGAAAGTAAGTTTGATCTAGCTAAACAGCTAGGCGCTACCGAATGCATTAACCCGAAAAACTACGACAAGCCGATTCAGGATGTCATTGTAGAGTTAACCGATGGCGGCGTTGATTACTCGTTCGAGTGTATCGGTAATGTCGATGTGATGCGCTCTGCCCTTGAATGCTGCCACAAAGGTTGGGGCGAGTCGGTGATTATCGGTGTTGCAGGTGCAGGTCAGGAGATCTCTACCCGTCCATTCCAGTTGGTGACTGGACGTGTATGGCGCGGTACTGCCTTTGGTGGCGTTAAAGGCCGCTCTGAGCTTCCTGATTATGTGGAACGCTACTTACAAGGCGAGTTTAAGCTATCTGACTTTATCACCCACACCATGGGACTAGAGGACATTAATAAAGCGTTCGACTTGATGCACGAAGGCGAAAGCATTCGCAGCGTTATTCATTTTGATAAGTAATTGTCATAAGTAACCCTAACCGAAATCCGCCCTGAGTCTATTCAGGGTGGATGTGAGTAAACTCAATGCAGATTGAAAATTTAGCTCAATTTAAAAGCTTTGGTGGTTGGCAGAAGCAGTATCAGCATGATTCCACCCGCTTAAACTGCAGCATGCGATTCTCTATTTTTCTTCCACCGCAAACACTGGCAGGAGAAAAGGTACCTGTGTTGTATTGGCTATCTGGCCTTACCTGTACCGATGAGAACTTTATTCAGAAAGCCGGTGCTCAGCGTATCGCTGCCGAGTTAGGTATCGCCATTGTTACACCCGACACCAGCCCTCGTGGTGATGGCGTTGCAGATGACCCCGAATATGATTTAGGTATAGGCGCTGGCTTTTATGTCAATGCCACCCAGCCGCCTTGGCAGCAGCACTATCAGATGTATGATTACATTGTGTCTGAGTTACCTGCCCTGATTGAGGCGAACTTCCCCGTCACAGAACAGCGAGCAATTTCCGGGCACTCTATGGGTGGACACGGCGCATTGATGATCGCTTTGCGCAACCCGCAACGTTTCTCATCCGTAAGTGCGTTCAGCCCGATTACCAATCCGATCAACTGCCCTTGGGGTCAGAAGGCGTTTGGCGCTTACCTAGGTGATGATGTAGAGGTTTGGAAACAATACGATAGCTGCGAGCTGTTTAAGCACACTAATAACTTTATGCCGACGCTGATTGATCAAGGTAAGAAGGATCAGTTTTTGGAAGAGCAGTTAAAACCTGAAGCGCTATTAGCTGCGGCTGTGAATAATCCTGTGGAGCTGCGTTTACACGATGGCTACGACCATAGCTATTACTTTATTGCGAGCTTTATAGAAGAGCATCTAAGGTTTCATGCAAAGCACTTTTAGATAAGCACTCTTTTATATTCCCTAAGATAACAAGTGCTTCTGCAGCGCTTGAAGAGCGCTTGGTATCTTAATGCTAACTATTCTGAATTAACGTTTAAGACGCCTTCGTCACTGTCGGCAAAGCGCAATGCTATGGCTAACAGATCGCCCTGTATTTCGATAAAGCAATCGACCAAATCAGGATCAAAATGATTGCCTCTGCCCTCTTCTATGATCGCCACCGCTTGCTCATGGGACATGGCATTTTTATAAACACGTTTTGAGATCAGGGCATCATAAACATCAGCGATAGCCATTAACCTTGCGGAAAGCGGAATATCTTCGCCTTTTAAGCCCTCAGGGTAGCCAGAACCATTCCACTTTTCTTGATGAGAGTAAGCAATCTCTTTAGCAACCTTTAGGAAATCCACCTCAACACCCAGCTGAGCTTCCGCATGTTCAATCGCCTCTTTACCTAGGGTGGTATGGCTTTTCATGATTTCAAACTCGTCGTCCTCAAATGGGCCTGGCTTTAATAGAATGTGATCTGGAATTCCGACCTTGCCGATATCGTGTAAAGGCGCTGATTTGAACAGCACATCAATATAAGCATCGGTTAAGAGTTCGCTGTATTTAGGTAAGAATCTGAGCTTTTCAGCTAAGGCACGGATATAAAATTGGGTGCGACGAATATGGTTGCCGGTATCGGAATCCCTTGTTTCGGCTAATGAAGCAAGGATAAGAATGGTAACGTCCTGCACCATAGTGACTTCTTGGGTACGACGGCGAACCTCTTTTTCTAAGAACTCATTTTTATCCGCTAAGAAATCCTTTTGTGCTTTCAATTGCAGATGATTAGACACCCTTGCCATCAGGATCTCTGGATTAACCGGTTTCGTTAGGTAATCCACCGCGCCTAATGCCAGTCCTTTGGTTTCATCGCGGCTTTCGGTTTTAGCTGTTAAAAAGATGATGGGGATATCTGCTGTGTTTGAAGCTTCTTTAAGGCGCTTACAAACTTCGTATCCATCCATCTCGGGCATCATGATATCGAGTAGGATTAGATCAGGCGGGGTTGCCGAGTTGACTATATCTAGTGCTTTGGCGCCGGAGTTACTAACTTTAACGCGGTAGTGCTCTTTTAAAAGCGCAGACATAAGCGCCAGATTATCTGGCGTATCATCAACAACAAGAACAGTAGGCTTTTCCACCCACTGAGACTGCGTCTTGCTCATTTACGTGCTCCATCATTGCTTAAAAAGCGTTGGATTATGCAAATATGTCTTTTTAGCAGGTTGTTAAAATCAGTATAGCTACACAACCTTAATCGGAACTAACTACAGCCGAACACTTAAATATTTAGAGATTGTTGATAGCCTCTTCCATCTCCGAAAGACGTTCTAATGCCAGATCAAAATCAAACACATTGATTGCCTTCGCAACAGGCTCAAGTATCTCTAAAGCCTTGCCGCCTAACTCACTCTCAAGGGCTTCTATAACCTCAAGCGCTTCACTATCACTCTCTAAAAGGTAATTTCGTAATTTAGGGATAGATGCAATTAGTTTTTCTGCATTACAGTTTTGACCTGATGCCAAACTAGCCGTAGCTATAAGACCTGATGCCTCTATATTTGCCACGACTAACGCGGCCTCTTCAGCAACGTCTTTAACAGCGCCTTGAATGTCAGCCACTTTAAAGTTTGCTTCGGCGCATAAGCTTTCTAACTCTTCTGCTAAAACTTCCAACTCTGTGGCACCAATGGTTGCAGCAGCGCCTTTCAAAGTGTGGGCACAGCGCATCGGTGCGGTAGGATCTTCATCTTCAATCGCTGCGGTGAATTGAGCATCAAAATCTCGGTGGTGCTCATAAAACCCTTTTAACATTTTAAGATAGAGCTCTTGGTTTCCCCGCATACTGGAGAGTCCCTTGGCTGTATCAACGTGAGGTATTACTGGAAAGTCTAAGTCTTGGGTAACCGGAGCAGACTCGATAACACGAGAATTACATTTTGATACACAGGCCCAACGCTCAATGGTTGCATACATCTGATCAATATTGATCGGCTTACCAATATGATCATTCATGCCCGCATTCAGCACTCGCTCTTTATCGCTTGTTAAGGCATTGGCGGTCATGGCAATAATTGGCAGGTGTTTCACTTTCTCCATCTGCCGTATTCTTTCGGTTGCCTGAAAACCATCCATCACCGGCATCTGGCAATCCATCAATACAATGTCGAAATTTGTTTCCATCGATAAGATATCAACAGCTTCCTGACCATTATTAGCAACCTTTACGCTGATTTTTGCTTGCTCTAATAGCTCTGTAGCCAGCTCTTGATTCATCTCGTTATCTTCAACTAACAAGACTGAGAGCCCGGCTAGATCAACACGTTCTTTTTCTTTCACAGCAGAGCGGTGATTTTCGACCACTGTGCCTTTATTCAGCGAAGTGCCTATGGCTTCAAGCAAGAACGAGGCAGTCACAGGTTTGGTCAGAACAGATTCTATCTCCACCCCGCGTTCGCTTGCTTCATCGATAGCATCCTCACGGCTATAACCGGTTACCATAATGGCCGGTGGGCAGATGATGTTCTCATTGCGTCTTAAATCTTCAAGGGTAGTGACACCATCTTTTTGCGGCATTTGCCAATCGATTAATAAGAGGTCATAACGATTATCGGGAGCTTGGTGTTCGACAATGATCTGTTCCGCTTCATCGCCATCAGAAGCGGTATCCGCCTGCATACCAAAACTGTTAATAAGATTAGCGATAATGTCGCGAGCAGCAGCATTATCATCCACCACCAGTACTCTTACACCATCCAACTCTTCGGCGTGGAACATTCGGCGATGCATAGGATCTTTTTGTAAGCCTAAACGCGCCGTGAAATGGAACGTCGTGCCTTGGCCGACTTCACTTTCCAGCCAGATCTCACCCTCCATCAGCTCGACTAGCTTTTTGGAAATTACTAGGCCTAATCCAGTACCGCCATATTTACGGGTGGTTGAGGTATCGGCTTGAGAGAAGCTCTGGAACATTTTGCTTTTCTGCTCAAGGGTCATGCCTATGCCGGTATCTTTAACCGCACAATGGAGGGTAACGTGCTTGGACTCCATCTTTTCCACATGGATACTGATTACAATCTCGCCCTCGTCAGTGAACTTCACAGCATTGTTGGCAAGGTTAGTCAGAATTTGTCCGAGTTTCAGTGGATCACCAATCAAAGCGGTAGGGATATTAGCAGGGCTATCAAACAGCAGTTCTAAGCCCTTCTCTTCCGCTTTCATGGCTAGAATGCTGGCTATGTTTTCCATCACATCATCAAGGTAGAACTCGGTCGATTCGAGTGTCATCTTGCCTGCTTCAATTTTAGAGAAGTCTAGGATTTCATTGATGATGCCTAAGAGATTTTCCCCTGCGCGATTGACCTTCTCGATGTAATTTCTTTGTTTGGTATTTAACTCAGTTTGTAGAGCAAGATGTGACATACCGATGATGGCATTCATCGGAGTTCTGATTTCGTGGCTCATATTGGCGAGGAAATCGCTCTTAGCCTGGGTTGCCTCCTCAGCAAGCTCTTTCGCTTTTAGCATCTCCTGTTCAGCCGCTTTACGCTCGGCTATGTCACGAAGACTGACAATCAGAGCAGGTTTATTCTTCAAGCTAATAGGCACTAATGAGACTTCACAAGGCACTTCCTCGTCTGAAGTGTTTTTATGCACCCAATCGAACTGGTGAGGCTCAGTGCCTGCCAACGCAACCTCTACATGACGATCGATCTCTTGAGAGGAGAGCAATCCATCGGGTTGGTACTCTGGGGATAACATTTCTGGGGAGCATTTTATTAATTCATTGATATCTTCGAAGCCAAAAATATCTGCAGCACGGCGGTTAGCATGGATAAAGCCCTCTTTCGGGCTTAGTACTAGCAGACCATCGCTAGAATTTTCGAAATAGGCATTCACCTTCTCTTCGGTTTCTTTACGATCGGTAATATCTTCCAGCATCCAAACCGTTCCTTTGGAGAGATCGTCAAGATCACGGACTTTACCACTCAAATGGCACCAGAAAAGCGTACCATCGGCTTTCACCATCTGGACTTCCTGTTGATGCACTTTGCCTTTGGCTAGCTCACCGTAGGCATACTCACCGATATAGTTGAACGTTTCCTCATCGGGGTACCATTGCAAAGTACTGTGCCCCATTAGGTCTTCCATAGGACGTTCAAAGAGCTCAGATAATTTATTATTCGCTTGTTGTACTACGCGATCTTTCAGTAACACAATCGCACGGGTTGCAGTTTCGAGGATCGCTTTCTGTTCACCCGCGGCCTCATTAAGGGCATCTTGCGCCTGTTTCCTTTCCGTAATGTCGCGATAAACAACCACCGCGCCGATAATTTTATCGTCGCTAAAAATGGGCGTGGATGTGTATTCAATCGGCAAAGCATGACCTTTTTTATGCCACAAAACCTCATCTTCACTGGAACGAGCAACACCATCCACAGCCGTATGACAAATGCTTTTTGAATCTTCCGAGTAAGGCTCGCCATTTTCATCTGCATAGTGAACGAGTGTTTGGAAGTTTTGGCCTAAAAATTCGTCCTCGGTAAAGCCCAGATAGTCATAAGCAGCGGGGTTGGCAAAGGTGATTTCCCCCTGAGTATTTAACCCAACAATACCGTCTTTAACTGCTTCGAGAATGAGGCGGCTTCGTTTTTCTGCCGATTTAATCTCGCGCTGCTGCCCTTCCATCTCGGCAGTTTGCTCTTCTAGCAATGTTGCTTGGCGCTCCATTTTTTCAGCTTGCTCACGGCTCTCATTAAGCAATAGCTGGGTTTTATTACTCCTTTCAATGATCTCTAAATTCATGGCCAATATAGGCAGTAAACCCTCGATAAAGGCTTGTTCTGTTTGGCCAAATTCAACAAAGCTAGCGAGCTCAACCACCGCAAGCAGTTTGTTATTGTGAATCACAGGGAAAACAGAAATATTCTTAGGCTTCGCTTCGCCGACACCCGAGCTGATCTTGATATAGTCTTCTGGTGGGTCAGTTAAAATTATAGGGGCCATCTCTAAAGCACACTGACCAATCAACCCCTCACCAACAGCAATAGTCTGCTTAAGAAATTTACGCTCTCTAAATGCGTATCCCTCCAGCAGCTTTAGTTCTTTCTCCTGCTCATTAAATAGATAGAAAACGCCGTGGCCCAGATGGATCAGCGGTGCGATTTTCTGCAAAAACGATTTAGCCAGCTCATTGGTCGTTCTTATCTGCTGGAGCTCAGCACTGATCTCCGAAATATTAGTTTTGATCCAGCGCTGGTTTTCAACTTGTAACAGTTCATCTCGCAGCTCTGTAGCCGCCTCAAGCAACTCTTTAATCTCTTGAGGCTGTCCTGCTTTTGAAATTTCTCGCTGGGCCGTTTTTTTGTCAGCTAGTGAAATTAGCGTCCTTTTAACCAAACCAATAGGCCGAAACATTGCTTTTAGTGTGGCCGATATCATCAAGAAACTGGCTATGGCAATAAAGATTAAGAGTAAAGCTGACTGTGTATTAAAGAGCTGCTCTTGCTCTTGCGCCTGCTTTAAAAGGTCTCCCTTTACAGCGAGTAGTTTCTTTCTAAACTCGGCAGCAACAGAATCTACTTGCTTATGATATTCCTGCACGCCCAGTGCTTTCACATAGAACTGCTTGGCATCGGAAATGCGATCTTCCTCTAGGAGGCTCTGAAAGTGTCTTAACTGTTGACTGTACAGCGTAAAGTGATGAAACAGCAGCTTATTAAATTCGGATAGGCCTTCTCGACCCGAGAGTGAAGGCGCGATAGATAAGTTAAAGATCTGTTTGGTTTCTTGAAGTGCTGTATAAGCTTCGAGGTATCTGTCCTGATCGATTGGATAGGACACCAACATTTCTGCACTGATTAACTCGATCCGAGAAAGGTTATATCTAAACTCATCAACCGCATGCAGGCTGTTACTTAAATGCTGCACCTGACCGTGGAGTCTATTTTTTTCTGTATAGTGCCAGTAAAGAAAGGCAGAGAGCGTAATACCAATACTTAGAACAATAAAAAACGCCCAACGCACGCGAGCTTTTAACGAAAAACCACGCAGAAACGACAACAATTTATACATCGGCACACTCTTCTTATGTCACAGGCTCAGCGAGTAATCGCTGTTAAGCACATAATCAAAGCGTAGATATAATTTCAGGTTTTTCGAGTTTATTCTGGAATTACACCTCAATTAAAATCGATAAACCTATCCTTAGATATCATCATTACTTACTGATTTTTAAGAGGTCATAGAAACAGGACAGCGTTCACTATCAAAAACGCCGTCCCCTAAACGAAGGTTCGAAAGCAAAAAACTTAGAGATAGAAAAAGTGCGCGTTATGAATAAGCTTATTTTTCAAGGCTGCTGTGAAGAATGCCGATCCAAACACTTGTTGAAAGAAAACCGGTAGTCCAGCTTTGCCATTTAGGGGATAGACCCTTTAACTGCATCTGACCCAAGTTCATCCCTTTATCTTGCATCGCTTGCACTTCGGCCAACGTGCCTTCCAGCATCATTTTGAAGATCATCAATTCAGCTTTATTTGATACGGGACCGTGACCTGGGATAACAATGGTTTTGTCGTCTATCAGTTCGAGTACTTTACCTACATTCTCCGCCATGCGGGCAACATTACCGCCATTCTGGATATCTACGAAGGGGAAAAAGCCATTGAAATAAAGGTCACCCATATGGACTGCATTGGCCTTTTTGAAGAAGACGACAGAATCGCCATCGGTATGGCCACCAGCTAGGTGAAGTAACTCGACCTCTTCATCATTGATGTAGAGCGTCAGAGCTTGTTGATAGGTAATAGACGGCAGCGCATGTTCTGGATAAGGCTCGGTTTTCATATTGAAGAGCTTAACCTCTTGAGAGGTAAGCAACCGCTCACGCACATTATCATGCGCGACAATAGTCGCGTGATGACCAAAGTGATGATTACCCTCTGTATGATCGCCATGCCAATGGGTGTTGATAATGTAAGTCAGCTTATCTTCGCCACCAAACTTTTGCAGAGTCCTCTTCAATGCAGGTGACATAGAGCGATAATCATCATCGATCATCAATAAACCCTGCTCACCAGCTAAGAGCCCAATATTTCCGCCCTTACCACGTAACATCGAAATATTGTCGGTCAATTGCTGTACTTTGAACTTAGTCGCTTGTTGGTGGTGATTTTCAGCACTAACAGGCATCGCAATGCTCAAACTAAGCGCTAAAGCTGAAACAAGACACTTAACCGACATTAACTTTTCCTTATGTAACATTAGGATCCAATTTGGATTCCATACTGGAAACTAACTATAGCTCATTAATGATAACGATACTCAATAATGGATCAAAATATTGACCTAGGCCCGACTAAGCCAATCCAATTGCACTTGTTTTGAGTGAAAACTCCAAGCAACGAACCGAGTAAGCTTTTGTCCTTGGTACATGTCTATCGTAATTACTTTTTTAGCTTTTACATTTTTTAAAGCTTGGTACACCATGGGCAGGTTATCTTTTTTAGATATCAAACAGGTAAACCAGAGCGATTGTTCAGCAAAGACTGCACTCTCTTTGATCATCTGCCTTACAAAAGCTATCTCTCCTCCTTTGCACCACAATTCTGCTCCTTGCCCAGCAAAATTTAGTACTTGATCATTACCGGAAGATGTCTGTTTGCCACGATTTAAATTTCTAATCTTCCGTCTAGTCCCTGCTGTCGCTTCTTGAAGTGAAGCATGAAACGGAGGATTACACATAGTGAATGCAAAGCGATCAGAAGGTTTAATGATCTGCTTGAATACCTGCTGAGAGGATGGTTGTAGTCGACACTTAAGCTTCCCTTTCAAAACAGGATTCGCTTTGACTATCTGTTCAGCACAGGCAATGGAAACAGGATCGATATCACTACCAACAAACTTCCAACCGTAACTCTGGCTGCCAATCAGTGGATAGATGCAGTTAGCTCCGGTACCTACATCTAAACCTTGCACCTGCGCTCCAACCGGCACTTTCCCGCCATTAGATTCAGCCAGTAGATCCGCAATATAGTGAAGATAATCAGCGCGGCCTGGAATTGGCGGGCAGAGATAGCCTTCAGGGAAATCCCAAAACTGAATATTGTATTCAGTGCTTAATAACGCCTGATTGAGTAGTTTTACCGCCTTAGGTTCTGCAAAGCGAATAGAGGTTTCACCTCGTGGCGTTTCATAGGTGTATTCAGCTAACTCAGGAAATGCTTTAACCAAACGAGGAATATCATAAGGTGCTGTATGCGGATTGCGCGGATGCAGACCTGATTTTTGTTTGTTCTTTTGAGTAGATGCTTTAGAGGATGAATTATTTGCTCTAGCCACAGCGATGCCAGTAGAAGATAGAAAGCAGGAATTGTAGCAAGATTATGGCGTTACTGTTTACACCACGAAGATAAAAGAAAACCAGACCTTACCTTTCACAGACCCCGACGTATGTTCCCGGTAAGGACTGGCACTCTTTCCAGCGATAAGAGATCCTCTCTTTTTTATAAGTTGGATACCATGCGAACACGGTATTCATTAGCGACTATGCGCCATTGTGGGACCTCATCCATAACGCCCACTTGATCTAGGTAACGTAGCGATAAACTACTCGCCAGATCACATTCTCCTGCTACATCAACCGAAGGAAGCATAGCGTCCGCAACATGTACTGCAGTTAACGGACTGAATTCTTTAGCCGCAGACAGATGAGGGACATGATGCAACATGACGGCCTCAACAACCTGCGGCGGTAAATTCCATAATGCCAATAAAGCAGCAGCAACCTCACCATGGAAGAAGCCACAAGCGGCTTTTTCTACTAAATAGATCGGCTTTTGTTTTTTAACGGCATAGTTGATCAATTTTTTATACTGTGCCGGATCATGGGCAGCCATAATCATGACACCTAAATCATGTAATAAACCTGCCAAAAAGGCTTGATCCTGAACTGCTTTGCTCGCTCCAGCTCTTCTCGATAACGCTTGTGCTAGGCGAGCTACTAGTAAAGAACGTTGGCCCATCTGTTCAAAAGAGAACTGATCCCAATCTTGCCCTTCTTTAAACTGGTTATTCAATTGGCTGCTCAATGCCATACTTCTAAGGTTTCTTACGCCCAATAAAGAGATCGCTTCTCGCAGATCAGAAATTGGACGACTAAAACCAAAGAATGCCGAATTCACCTGTTTCATGATTTGCGCAACCACCGATGGGTCCTGCTCAATAATTTCACTGATCTCTTTAAGATCCGCGACATCTGAGTTAACCGCTTCGGTCAATTGACGATACATACTTGGTGGCGACGGTAAACACCCAACAGTTGAAACATAAGTCTGCAAGGATGAACGATTAAGCAGCTTAACCAGCTTAATCTGGTACTCCAGTTCTTCTGCAACCTCTTGGATTGGAACATTGTTTGGATAAATACGATGTGCAATTTCAGCAGCTTTCGCTTTAAAACCGGCATTCCAAAATTCTGCCCCAAGGAAAACTCTAACAGAGTGCGGCTGAATGCGAGATAAATTAGCCATCAATTCTATATCGACTACTGCTCGCATCGAACAAGGCAGAATAACCGCGTCGAATCTATGTTGCTCCAATTGATCGATTAAGCTCTCTTTCGAATCTAAACGAACAAACGCCCAATTAAATTCAGACCCCTCTATCTCACGACTCCAAGCCGCTAAGCTGCCCTGTTCATCAAGCATAGCGATCTTATATTTAGGTGAAGAGCCTTTATTGATAGTGCTCATAACGTTTACCTGCACATTTTTCGATTAATCATTACTGCTGTTACCAATCACTGTCGCTCTATATGCCTCAGTAACTGTAGTTACCTTAATCCTAGTGCCAATTAACCTTATTAAAAGCGCGTTTTTAGTAAAATTTTATCTATTTTGTATATAAATTTTTGAACATTGTTTTAAAAGCACCTTAAACTTCAGTAATTCCTTGGTTTTCTGGGTATTTAGGTGTTTTTAGTAAAATTTTATCTAGTTTTTAATGAGAAACTTTCACATTGAAAAACAATAAAAAGATAGATTTTTTGATGGTAAAGAGGAAAGGAAGCGAAATATCACCTCCCTTGTGAAAGGTGATTTGTGAGATTTTTCTAGCTAATCGTGACTCTGTTTCGACCAGCTTCTTTAGATTTATATAACATTTTATCTGCTGTATTGAGCAACGCATCTGGGCTATCCCCCATTTTATACTCCGCAACACCAAAGCTAACCGTGATATCAATTTGACTAGGAAAAATGTGATTTTGCACTAATACCCGAAGCTTATTAGCCAACTTTTCGGCCCCGATAATATCCATTTCAGGTGTCACAAGCATAAACTCCTCACCGCCCCACCGTCCTAGGATATCGGATTCTCGAATATTACTTTTCACCAAATTACTGACTTCGATAAGTACCTTATCCCCTACTTGGTGCCCACAGTTATCGTTCACCGCTTTGAAATGGTCAATATCAAAAAGCATAACGCAAAAGCTACCGCCGTAACGTTCTGCCCGGGCGACTTCTGCTTTTATCGCGGCATCCGTTTTTAAACGGTTATATAAACCCGTTAAGTGATCTGTCTGGCTAATACGCTCTAACTGTTTATTCTTCTCCTTTAGGATCTGATTGAATTGCCTAATGCTCCTAAAGCGGACAAAAAAGATCATAGATATAAGGAAAAAGACGACCAGTAACTGCCACAATAAAGTTTGATCAAATTTATTCTGTACAGTCACGCTATACCAGCGTTGCAAAATCTGGTTAGTTTTCTGTGGGGATAAGCCATCAACTGCTTTAGAAAAGATACTTAACAGCAAAGCATCATCTTTTCGAACCCCAACCCGTAAAACACTTTTGTACTCAGTAAAACCTGCAACTTTTACATTATGAGTTGCGAGCTCCTGTATATCTCTTAGCATGCTGATTTGAGTACCAATGGAGGCATAGGCCTTACCTGTGGAAACGAGTTTAATTGCTTCCTTTTGTGTTTGCGTATACACCACTTTGATCAGAGGGTAATCGCGTCGAATAAGTTCTTCATATATATAGTTCTTTGGCAGAGCCAAAACTTTACCCTGCAAGGCAGGTAAACCATCAATAAACAGAACATCGGTACGACTGACTAGAGCAACTGCAGCGGTCACATAAGGAGAGGTAAAATTAAGATAGGCGCTACGTTCTGGACTTTCGTTTAGCATTGATAGGATATCGCACTCTCTAGCCTTAGCTTTGTGCAAAGACTCACTCCAGCTTTTTGTCGGAACAAGCTGAATTCGAATACCCATCATTTGAGAATACTCTGTCATAAAGTCAGCAGACAAACCCACATGTTTACCTTGATCATTAATGGCTTCAAAAGGTAACCAATCTGGATCAATACACATCGTTATCTGTTCTTTAGATGTGAGGTACTTCTTTTCCTCTTCTGTAAAAGACAGCTGTTCAACCGCTAACACATTGCTGCTAAATAATAAAAAAAGAAGAAACCGGACCACACTCATTTCATCCCTCATTGCCTTTTAACAACGGTTCTGATGGACGCGACCAGATATAGCATAGGGCAAAGACAATTGTAGCAACGACAATTAATTTGAGGCCATAGTGAAAGGTTTTGAAAATCAGTGGATAACTAACCATAGCTAACATCATAACCGTTGCTAACCATTTAGCTTTTAAAGGAATAACGCCATCTTTTTCCCAATCTTGGATTATCTTTCCAAACAACTTATTTTGCAGCAACGCCTGATGCAACCTTTCAGAGCTTCTAGAAAAGCAAAATGCCGCTACTAAAAGGAATGGCGTTGTTGGTAGTAAAGGTAAAATAACCCCGATCAAACCGAGAAGCACACAGATAAATCCGGCGATTAAATATAGGGTACGTACAATCGTTTTTCTCAACAGATACTCCCTGTACCAAGCCACCTAGAAAGAATATATCAATACAGCAGTACGTATGTCGTGGACCTGTATCTATAAGATAGCAGGAATTTAGTATTTCAGGTTACATCAACAATTCCTGAAGAGGAAATACTCCCGCAAGAACTTAATAACATTCATTTAAATTTAAGGTAATAAGATGATGGATCTTGAAGTGATGTTATCTATCTTTAGCCCCCAGTTCCTAAGTTCGTGACGACTTAAAATCATTTTCCCTTGGCTTTGAAAGTGCATTGGAATTTGTGCGCTGCCTTTAGGTAAAGCTAGTAATTGTTTCGCTAGATTTGCCGCATCTTGGCCCATCAAAATACCACTGACGACCATCCCTGCCATTACCTTTCCTTTTCCAATCGCTTGCTCATGAGCAGTTATTGTCATTACAGGTGAGTTAGTCGATACCCAACGGCTTAAATCATCAAAGCTTACGTATTCACCGTTTTCTTCATGCATGGCGGCATAACCGGCTATCAGGATAAGATCATACCCTTGCTTTTTGCTGAGTTTAATTTGTTCTTTCCACGCATTTGCGCTCGAAACTCTGACAACATCAGCCCGAATGTTCTTAGCAATACTAAAATTAGATTTGCCTCCGAGATCATACTGATAGATCGCATCAGCGGTTAAACTATCGCCCAGTAAAATCAGGACCCGTCTCAGCTTTAAACGAGTTGCTCGAGCAAATTCTACAATTGAACGTTTAATCATCGGGCGCTCAACTACCCCAGTAATATTCTTAGCACTGAGAACCCAAGGATAGTCACGACGAATATCCGAGTTAATACCGCAAAAAACTACCGGTGTGGTTTTTGCTATCTGCTCGCCTAACAGGCCAAAACCATTGTCATCACAGATGATAACCAGATCAGGCTTTTGCTCCTCAAAAGCAATAAAAGCTCTTGCAGCACTGTACTTAAACATCCCTTTGGGTAAACGTTTAGTATCCATGTGATGAATGGATAACTGATATTCGTCGCCTAACTCTTGTTTTACACCTGCTGTGAGATCCTCCACCCACTTCATCTCTTGATGGTAACTGTGAATCAACATGATCTTAGTAGCAGCCACAGCCGTCTGTGCCGTACCAAGTGTTACCAACAGCCAAAAAATCAAAGACACAATGTTTCGCATATCAATCCTGTATGCTATTCAATGGGTTGCTTAATAAAATATAGATGATTATTTGAAATTAGACGGGCTGGCGCACAGCGAAAAGTGAATAAAGAATTACTTAGAGCTCCAACAGAAAGAACCTTAGTAGAAAATAGCGGCCTTAAAACAAGGAGGAGCGCGGATCTTACGCGCCCCCTTAAATCTTACTTACTTTGATCTTTCAAAGCTTGAAGGTTATGCCCCATTTTATAAAGCAGCATATCGCGATCGATTGGCTTTAAAATCACCTCATGCACGCCCTGTTTCATCGCTTCTTGTGCATTCTGGGTATCCCCCGGTTTGGCTAAAACCATAATGCGAGTATGAGCCATATCAGGATCTTGTTTGATCTTATCAATAACAAACAATGCACTCATATCCGGAAGAGTTAAGTCCAACAAAACAATATCTGGTTTCCAACTCTGTAGAAGTTTCAGGGAATGACTCGCGCACCCTGATACCTGAGCTTTGTAACCTCCTGAATCTAGGATCGCTTTAATTTGATCCCGTTGTTCACTTTCATCTTCAAGTAACAAGATATTACTATCATCAAAAACAACTGTATCACTGGCCTGCAAAGTCTCTTTTTGCTGTTTAGTCAGATTAGTTGCGCGGTCAACTTTAGCTTGAAGGCTTTCTTTTACAGATGTTTGTTGTAATTGAACTTCACGGATATGCTGCTCTTTATGTTGATCGAACAAACTCCGCATATCAGCATGATGATCTTCATGTAAACCTCCCTCTTGTATGATCTTCTCTTTCATTCTATCCATCGAGAAAGAAACAAGGTGCATAAGCTTGTCATAGCTCTCAGCATTAAGATCCGATATGTCTTCATTACATGAAATAATCTGATCAAAATACTCGCAAAGGTTTTCGACTGAAAAATTATCTGAGCCAAAGCTATTTTGGTCATGAAGCGCACGTCGAATAAACCGCAACCTCAATAGTAAATGATATGGGTCGTAAAGTGGGCGGACTATAAAGTAGTCGTCAAAGACATCCTTATTACAGATAGAAAATGCTTCTTTAAGATCCTCCCGACTACAGAAAACAATTTTCTTGAATAGAATCCTTTCGATATTTTTCTTAGCACTTAAGAGATGTAGGTAGCAGATTTCGTTCTCTTGAATGGTATTCAGCCCCATCAATAGCACATCGATTTTATGCTCTACGATCAATGAGAGAGCTTCTTCCTCAGTATTTGCAATATAGAAACGCGGGAAGTGACGCTTCACCATATTACAAAGTGACTCTAAATCTGATGACTGCTTAATCACCAGTAAAATAGAAAAACGATGTTCTGAACTCATACTCCCCCCATAACGACTTAATCTTAGCCCCACTCTCAGTAGCTTACATTTAAAATTGAGCGTTCATTTTAAATTTAGGTGACATCCCCCAATATGAAAGTTTCTCCCTGACTTTCAATGACAAGCATCACTTTTCCATCTATTTCTTGCTCTACAGCGAGCTCGGCGAGTTGATAAAACACATTACGATGGATTAAACCCTTCATTCCGAAACGAACATCAATATAAGGAGAGGGTTCTGAGGTTTCGCTACACTCTTCTACCCAGAGCGAATGGCCCTTGCCAATAACTACTTTATCGCCAGTAGTACTTATAAATTGATACTCTGGTCCATTTTCGCCCTCTTTTACTTGGACTTCGGTCATCAGAAAGGGGGCATCCTCCACTTCGATCCCAACTTTCTCCACCGGCGTTTTCAAGAAATACTTGCCTTCTTCTAACCACAATACTCTGGAGAATAGTTTAACCATTGCCGGGCGACCGATAATTGTTCCTTGGTAGTACCACTTGCCATCGCGGCAAATGCGCATATCGATATCACCGCAAAAATCCGGATTCCATTTATCCAATGGCGGTATACCCTCTCCTGATTTTTCAATCGCTTTACTTGCTTCAGATAGATCAAAACTTGGTTGGCTCAAACTCTCTACTCCCAACTTTTGCTGCAGCCTATTAAATTTACTCAACTTTAACTAAAAAACTTTCATCTTATAACTTAAACACATGAATAATATTAATTGTTAGAATAGCCAGCAATTACAGCTTAGATAGAAATTGAAAAACTACAATGAAACAGGATTTAAGAACAAAGTTTGCTGACGACCGCCGTGGTGTATATCTATTTGGTACAACACCGCCTAAAGATGGCACTGCAGAAGAAACCGCACAAGGCATTGCGGACAAACTGCTAGAACGTCTGCAACATGTCGATTTTGATGGTCTGATTGTTTATGACATTCAGGATGAAAGTAGCCGTATCGACAAGCCACGTCCGTTTCCATTCATGCGCACCCTAGATCCACGAGCGTACTCTAAGCTAATCCGTGAAAAAGCAGATAAGCCGGTTATCACATACAAGAGTGTGTCTCAGCGTGATAAAGAAGCTTTTATCTCTTGGTTAGATGAAGCTTGGAACGAATATGGTGTTCGTGACACTGTTCTTGTAGGAAGCCCATCTTCTGATGGAGATATCCAACTAAGCCTTAATGATGCTTACGCAGCCCTTGCAGAACACCCAGCAAATTTCCAACTGGGCGGAGTAACAATTGCCGAACGTCACGCCTCTAAACGTAATGAGCACGAGCGTTTAGTTAGCAAAACTGAGCAAGGTTGTGAGTTCTTTATCTCTCAAGCAGTTTACGATGCGCAAGCAACAATCGATATGTTGAGTAGTTACGCTCGTAAGTGTCGTGAAGATGGGGTTAAACCAAAGCGTGTCATTCTGACCTTCACACCATGCGGCAGTACTAAGACGCTGGAATTTATGGAATGGCTGGGGATATCAGTACCAGAAGCGACCCGCTTCCGTATCATGGATGCTCATAGCCCGTTACAAGAATCCATTCGTATCTGCCGTAACAATTTAGAGCAGATTCTAGAAGCAGTCATGCCGCTTGGTATTCCTGTAGGTTTGAACATCGAGAGTTTGACCAACCGTAAAGAAGAGATCGACGCATCCATTCGATTGTTTAAGCTGCTCAAATCCGTTGTAGATCTAAAGTTAGCGGAAGCGGATATTTAATCCCCCACACATTTTAGATAGAAAAAGGCCGCGAATAATCGCGGCCTTGTCTTTTCGGCTCATCACATAAGTGTTTTGTTTATTTTCAACAACATATGTGTTCGAGCGAGATCTTCTTGCACTTTGCGTTTATATTCTTGTGAATCGGAAGAAAGAGCAGACTTTTGCCGAAGCACAGTCCAATCCTCTAAGTCGTTATTATTTTTCAGTAATGCTTTAAATGCTTCGGGGAAATCAGATTCCTGAGCTATGCCAGAAATATCCACATCCCCCTTTAAAAGAAAAACACTCTCACCCTCTTTGCACTGAACACGAGATTCACTGAAATTAAAAAGGTGCGAAGCGTATTCTTGCGAAAAACACACCGGCATGTCTGCAACCTTTACCCCTTGAGGAGCGAGCTGAAGTTGACCTTCAGTTTCATTTTTTACTGCAAGCACGTAGGTTGGTATTTTCATATCAAGCACTCCTTTCCTGTTTGAACAACAGTTTCTTCATCTATGAATCAACTCCCCCTGGTTCCATACCGGGGAACAGGCGTTAAAAAGATAAGGACTATCATTTTTAACAGTAAGCAGTGTAGACACTGAACAATGCAACTTCGTGACAAAATAAGATTTATTAATATATTTCACCTATTTTGAACAAACCAACTGAATTCAACCAAGCTCTAGCCCTCTTGTATAAAGCCCACAAGGAATATAATTAAAAACTAAATAAGATAGTTAGCATATTAAAGATTATTAGAATCACTAATAGTCATTACTTATAGATATTCGTTGTTGCAAAACTGTTTCTTAATAGCAACGGATTGTTGCAATTTTCACACTTGCTCAGTTGAGTAAAAAACAGTATTTTTGACGGACCGTCATTTATAGGTAATAGAAAAGAATATGAGCCCCAAAGTTATTCACGAAGCCGATTTAGAAGCCCGTGAAGAAGAAATTATGCAAGCTGCTATACAGATCATCAGTGAATTAGGTGTGGCAGGGCTCACTATAGATAAAGTAGTAGCAAGGCTGCCTTACTCTAAAGGCACCGTATACAACCATTTTACCTGTAAAGAAGACCTCTTAACCGGTCTATGTAACCGCTGTGTTAGACGACTAGGAGCGCTATTCGAACGCGCCTTTCAATATGACGGCAGTAGTCGCGAGAAGATGCTCGCCGTTGGGTATGGCTATATGCTCCATTCACAGCTAAACCCTACAGAATTTATGTTGGTTCTTTCTGCTAAGACACCGTCAGTTCGGGAAAAATCAACCGAAAAGCGTCAAGAAGAGCACCTTATTCTAGAAAACAAGTTATTGGGCGGCATGTTGGAGGTGATCTCTTCAGGCCTTGCGAATGGTGATTTATCGTTACAGCCACACCTATGCCCTGCTCAAGTAGCGTTTTCTTTATGGTCAATGAGCTTCGGTACAATCGCCTTGCTTCATGAGACCCTGGATCGCTGTAACGTTAGAGCTGAAATGCAACTAGAAAGAGAGCTAGTTAATCACTCAAATATTTTACTGGATGGCCTGAATTGGAAGCCTTATACCCAAGACCATCAATGGCATGAGAGCATTCAGCGCTTTAAAACCGAACTTTTTGCTGAAGAAGTTAAACAGCTTCAGCAAAAGCAGTTGATGTGCAGTTCTGAATAAACTGCAATGAATTAAAAAACGCGGTGCTTGCACCGTTTTTTAAACCTTAGTAAATGACGTTTCGTCATTAAAAAGAAATAACTAATATTGCTTAACCGCAATCAACCCCGCAAGGGCCCTTGGAGCAGGAA